>CAVGRL010000005.1:0-91504 GCA_963631715.1 Bacteroidaceae bacterium | reverse complement strand
TTTGTGCCCTTATTCGCACGGGGGCGGATGCGGCGCGGGCGGCCCGCGAAAATATCCCAAGCATATCCCAAGTGCGCGCGAATCGCGGCACTTGTGCGACTTGTGGCAACTATTTGTGCAGTTCAGAAACGTGTGAGACATGCGGGGCCTTGTTAATTACACTAATCCCTTATGGATACTACGAAACTCATTACCAAACAAGCTGTAGCACAAGCCGTATATCAGGCCATTCCCGATATTGCATGCGTGTTGCCGTGTGACGTGAAGCGTTCACTTGCTCTTGCGCGCGAGGCTGAAGGGGATACGCGCGGCGCCCTTGTTCTTGACCAACTGCTCGAAAACGCGGAAATCGCCGCGAGCGACCATGTTCCCATTTGCCAAGACACCGGTACGTGTTGGGTATGCCTGGAAGCGGGCCCCGACGTGCTCATTCCGGGCGATGTGTTCGCCGATGCCGATGATGCCGTGGCGCGCGCGTACACCGAGGCGCTGTTGCGCAAAAGCGTTGTGCGCGATGCGTTTTTCGACCGGGCGAACACAGGCGACAATACGCCCGCCTTCACCGATATCCATTTCAGCGAAACGCCTGGCTGCAGGCTGCATGTGCTGTTGAAAGGCGGCGGCTCCGACAATGCGTCGCGTGTTGTGATGCTCGCGCCCGGCGCCGGCAAGCAGGGCATTCTCGATGAGATTATGGACTGCGTGCGTCATAAGGCAGCCAACGCCTGTCCGCCGCTCGTAATCGGCGTGGGCATTGGCGGCACGTTCGACAAGGTCGCAGGCATGGCGAAATCTGCGTTGTTGCGCCCCATTGATTCGCCTGCGAAAGACGAACGTACGGACGAGCTCGAACGGGAGCTGCTCGATATGGTGAATGCGACGGGCATGGGCCCCGGTGCGCTCGGCGGCAAAACGCTCGCGCTTGCCGTACACGTGGACACTGCGCCCTGTCATATTGCCGCGCTGCCGCTCGCCATTAATATGGGATGCTCGGCCATGCGTCGCGCAACGTTCGAATTCAATGCCGAGACGGGCGCGTTCGAGCGCATCGGTGCGGAAATGGGGGAATAGCCATGGCGAATGCGACGAATGCCCCCATCGAACTTACGCTTCCTTTGGCTCGCGAATCGCTTGCGAACCTTCACGCGGGCGATGCCTGCACCTTGACGGGCGCGATGTACACGCTGCGCGATGCGGGCCACATGCGTTTGCTCGAAGAGCTTTATGAGCAGGGAAAACTTCCCTACGATCTTGACGGGGCAACTATTTTTTATGCCGGCCCAACGCCGCCTGCAGCGGGGCGCCCCTTCGGCGCGGTCGGGCCAACAACGGCTTCGCGCATGGATTTTGCGGCTCCCGAGCTGCATCGCGCGGGTATCGCGGCGACGGTTGGCAAGGGCGTGCGCAGCCAGGCCGTCATCGACGCATGCGTCGAGACGGGGTCAGTGTACTTCATTGCAACGGGCGGCGCGGCGGCGCTTTTGGCGCAACGCGTAGAATCGGGCGAGGTCGTTGCCTACGACGACCTGGGAACCGAGGCCCTGCGCCGCATCGTCGTGCGCGATTTTCCCGTCTTCGTGGGCGTCGATGCGAAAGGGGCGTGCATTTATGACCTCGTCTAACGACGCTCGTCAAAAGGGCGCTTTTATCACGTTCGAAGGCGGCGAGGGTGCCGGCAAGACTACGCACATTCGCTTTCTTGCCGAAACATTAGAGGCCCGCGGGCGCGAGGTTGTGCGTCTGAGAGAACCCGGCGGTACCGACATCGGAGAAAAGCTGCGCGGCATTGTGCTTGACCCCGGCAATGCGGCCATGTGCGATGCGTGCGAGCTGCTCGTGTACGAAGCGGCGCGTGCGCAGATCGTCAATCAGGTGATTAAGCCGGCCTTGCGGCGTGGCGCGGTGGTGCTTTGCGACCGTTTCTTCGATTCGACTACGGCTTATCAGGCTTTTGGGCGCGGGCTCGATGCCGATTTCGTGCGGCGGGCAAACGAATTCGCATGCCAAGGGATTCGGCCCGATCGCACCATTTTGCTCGTGCCGCCCTCGACGAAAGATGGCCTTATTCGTGCCACGAAAAATGAGGGAGCCGACCGTTTGGAGGCCGCCGGCGTGGATTTCCATGAGCGTGTGCGCCGTGCGTTTGAAGAAATCGCTGCATCCAATCCGGGCCGCATTCGTACGGTGCATTCGGCCAGCGCGAAATCGGAAACCTCGCGCGCGGTATTTGCCGAGCTCATCGACATCTTTCCATTTATGGAGGCTCTCGTCACCGACGAAACTATGGAGCATTTCAAGCCCCTCGACGTCAAAAAGCACCATGCGGGCAAAGCGACATTCGCGGCGCCTTCGCAACAAGAAGCGCGGGATTGCTGATGACTGATGTATTCGATGGCATTTTCGGGCAACCAAAGGTCCGTGAGTTCTTGCGTTCCTGCGTACGCGGCAATCGCGTGAGCCATGCGTATCTTTTTACAGGGCCGGCAGGATCGAACAAAACATCAGCTGCCTTCGCGCTAGCGAAGGCCATCATGTGCCAGAGCGACCCGTGCGCTGGCTGCGATGGATGCGCGGCTGAAACGTGTCGGCGCATCGATCGTCGTTCGCACCCCGATGTGCGCTATTTTTCCCCGGAAGGCGCGCAAGGCTATGTTGTGGAGCAGATTCGCGAGCTCGCGGCCGACACACAGCTTGCTCCGCTTTCTGGGACGCATAAGGTCTATATCCTCGATCGCGTCGATTCGCTGGGGGTTTCCGCCGCCAATGCGTTTCTGAAAACGCTCGAAGAGCCGCCGAGTGACGTGACCATTATTTTGTTGGGCCGTACGCGAGAGGCTGTGCTGCCGACCATCGTTTCACGGTGCCAAGTCGTGCCGTTTCGCCACATTCCGGCACGCGAGGCGGCAGGCATTTTGGTGCAGAACACGGGATGCACCGAGCCCGAGGCGACGATTGCCATACAGGCCGTCGGCGGCTCAATCACGAAAGCTGCTCAATTTCTGCGATCGAACGAGCGCGGCGTTTTTCGCTCGAAGACGCTGTCTGCTCTGGCATCTCTTGCTCGCGCGGATGATCTTGACATACTCGAGTACGCTTCCGATTTGGTGCTTGCCTCCAAGGCTCCCCTCGATGAGGTTCGCCGCGAACAAGAGCGCGAATTGGAAGAACGCTCGGAATTTCTGCATGCTTCCGCAATCAAGCAGCTGGAAGCTCGCCAAAAGCGCGCTATGTCGGCGGCTTCCATGGAGCTTCTGCGCCAGATGTGCTCCATATGCCGCGCCTGGTTGCGCGATGTGGGAGTTTGCTGCGGCGCGAAGGCCGACCTTGTCGTAAACGTCGATGTTCTCGATGCCATTCACGATGCGGCTTCATGCACGACCCTCGAAAGGGTGATTGCTGCGCAAGATCGCGTTGCGGCATGCGAGGATGCCATTTCGTATAATGTTTCTCCACAAGTAAGCATCGAGACGATGCTTTTCGAGATAAGAGAGGTTCTCTATGCCTAGCGTCGCTGCCGTCAGGCTTGCTTATAATCCCAAGGTTTTATGGTTCGACCCCAATGGGGTCGAGTTTTCATCGGGCGACGCGCTTATCGTGAAAACGGAGCGCGGCTTGGAATACGGGGTGGCCGATGAAGACTTGAAGGAGGTTTCCGACGAAGCTATATCGAAGTTGCGAAGCTCGCTGAAGCCGGTGATCCGCCGAGCGAGCCAGCAAGACAGCGATCAATGGTCGAGCCTTCAAGAGCAGGCCGCCGAGGCGTTGCCCATTTTCAAGGAGATGGTCGAGGAATATCAGCTCGACATGCGTCCCGTTACCGTCGAATTCCTTTTCGACGGCGATAAGGCGATTTTTTATTTCGAGGCCGATGAGCGCGTCGATTTTCGAGAGCTCGTGCGATCGCTCGCTTCGCGCTTCCATATGCGCATAGACATGCGCCAGATTGGTGTGCGCGACGAGGCTCGAATCGTTGGCGGCTATGGGCATTGCGGCCAAGAGCTGTGCTGTGCGCGTATGGGCGGGCACTTCAACCCGGTTTCCATCCGAATGGCGAAAGACCAAGATCTTTCGTTGAACCCGCAGAAGATTTCTGGTTTGTGCGGGCGCCTCATGTGCTGCCTTCGTTATGAAGCCGATGCCTATAAAGAATTTAAATGCCACTGCCCCAAGCAGGGCTCTTCGGTAAAAACCCCGAAGGGCGAGGCGAAAGTCGTCGAGATTAACGTTCCGCGCGAAGCGGTTACGCTTCAGATAGAGGACAAGCGCGTGCGCGTTCCTGTTGCCGAGATGGGCGTCGACAAGAAAACGGGGAAGCCGAATTCCGTTTCGGGCGAGGTTTTGGAGAAATGCATGAACGATTCGGGGTCAGGCTCCCGAATTGGCGACGTAATCGACCGGTCTATTTTCACGGGGACCGATAAATTGGCAGGCACGCCCGTTGCGCGCCACGTCGAGAGCTCTCGAGGAAATCGCGGTTCGAGCGATGAGGCTGAAGCGAAATCTTCGACGCGCCGCCGTCGCAGGTCGAGGAACTCGTCAAAGCAAGATGATCAGGCGAATGCCCAACGTTCGAGCGCCGCTTCTCGCGATGGTGCACAAGAGCGCACGAAGCGCCGAGGCTCGCACAGCGCACAGGGTATGAAACAACGCGATGAATCGTCCAAGCGCAAGGGTTCGCAGCAAAAAGCGCGTTCGTCACAAGCGAAGGCACCCGACGCCAATGCCAATCGGGGAAAGGCGAAGCGCGATGCCCGTCGCCCTGGTCGCAATTCGTCGGGTCTTTCCCAATCGAAGATGAAACCCGAAGCGAACCAGGCTTCAGGCGAGGGGTCGACGCACCGCCGCTCTCGCAGGCGGACCCATAAGGCTCAAGGTTCAGATGGGCAAAATTCCAAGTAGATCTCCTCATGTCGGCCTCTTTTGCGAAGCCGGCTTGCAAAAGAGGCCGAATAAGCGTCGGATAGAATCTTTCGCCGTGATTGAACGAGGCCAGAGGACACTTAAATTCGCGGAATGAATCCCAATGGGTCCGATGAAGCCCGAAGAGAATGGCTCTCTTCGGGTTCGGCCTAGTGAATTTCGAACTCGACTAACTGCTTCGAGAAGTCTTTCCCTTCGAAGCATCGCCTTATCGAAAGGTCGCATATCATGCAGAATCTCGATGAACCCACAACGGAAAATGACGCATCGCGCCTTGCGTATGCCTTGCTCACCGATCTTTACCAGCTCACTATGGCACAAGGTTATTGGGCAAGTGGAAAGCTTGACGAGCAGGCATGCTTCACGGTGTTTTTCCGCGATGCCCCCTTCAAAGGTGGGTTCGCGATTGCCTGTGGGTTTGCGCAGCTTGCCGAGATGATTGATGGATTTGCTTTCGATGAATCCGATATCGCTTATCTTGCGAGCCTCAAGGCTCCAGGCGGCGGCTTGCTTTTCGATCCCGAATTTCTCGAATACCTGGGCGCCTTGAAGCTCGATGTCGATATCGAGGCTGTTCGCGAGGGGGATGTGATATTTCCCATGGAGCCGATAGTTCGCGTCATGGGTCCCATTTTGCACTGCCAGCTTCTCGAGACGGCGCTTTTGAATTGCGTGAATTTTCAAACGCTTATCGCCACAAAGGCTGCCCGCGTGTGTCTTGCGGCAAAAACTCCGGTAGCTGAATTCGGCTTGCGGCGCGCTCAGGGTGCTGGCGGGTCGTTGTGGGCGAGCCGTGCTGCGATTGTGGGCGGGTGCGCCTCGACCTCGAATGTGCTTGCTGGCAAGATGTATGGCATTCCCGTATCGGGAACCCATTCGCATTCTTGGGTCATGTCGTTCGATAGCGAGCTCGATGCGTTTCGGGCATATGCGAAGATTTTCCCGACGAACTGCGTTCTTCTCGTCGATACCTACGATGTTAAAAAGGGAATCGAGAACGCCATCACCGTTGGCCTCGAGATGCGCGAGCGAGGGCAGAAGCTTACGGGCATACGAATCGATTCGGGCGACTTGGCATGGCTGTCGCGTTACGCGCGTGAGCGGCTCGATGCGGCGGGGCTTTCCGATTGCGGCATCGTGCTTTCCAACGACCTCGACGAATACACTATTGAATCGATTCGCGAACAAGGCGCCGATGTGATGAGCTGGGGGGTTGGCACCAAACTCGCAACGGCCTACGACCAGCCGGCGCTTGGCGGCGTCTATAAGCTTTCGGCGACGAAGGCCGTCAGTGGCGATGGTACGTGGAAGCCTCGCTTGAAGGTGACGGAGATGTCAAGCAAGCTCACGCTTCCAGGTGTTTTGGATGTGAGGCGATTCTTCTTCGAAGACGGTCGCATTGCGGGCGATATGGTTTTCGACGTGAACGAACCGGTGAATCCCGAGGGTAAGATTGTCGACCCCGCCGATGTTCTTCGTCAGAAGACGCTTGCAGGACTTGCGAGCGAAACGCTTTTGCGTCCTTTGGCGCGCGGCGGGAAATCGGTTCTGTGTGATGAAGACCGCAGCGCTATGCAGGCGCAAAAACGCGCGCGTGAAGCGCTCTCGAAGCTCGACGAATCACAGAAACGACTGCTTAATCCGCATACGTATCCAGTTGGTCTTGAAGAGGGCTTGTGGCATAGGCGAGCCGATCTCGTTGCTTCGCTTCGCGGCCAAAAGATCGGCTGGTAACGAAGCCCCGTGCGTTTGCGCGCGTTGACGAAATGGATTCGATTGCGCGGTCGCGCAGCATTCGCGGTCTAAGGCGCTACACTGCTGGCCAGTGTGTTTTGTTAGGGAAGGTTGCCCATGATTAGGCTCATTACAGATTCCGTCGCTTCATTGCCGGCCGATGTTGCGGCGCGACGCAACATCGAGGTTGTCTCGCTTTTCATCCACGAGGGCGACATCGAGCATGTGGACGCGACGATGGACCTCGATGCGTTCTATGGTCGTTTGGCATCGATGGCGGCGGGCGATATACCGACCTCCTCCCAGCCTTCCCAAAAGACGTTCGAAGATATTTTTGAAGAAGCTGCGTGTGCGGGTGACCAAGTTCTCGGCGTGTTCATTTCCTCGGGAATGTCGGGGACGTTGAGCGGAGCTGTGCGTGCGGCTCGTGCCGTGAAAGCTCGGCATCTTGATTTTGAGGCCACCATGGTCGATACCTTTTCGACTGGCGGCGATGAGATGTTTCCCGTGCTCGCTGCTGCCGACGCCATAGAGGAAGGCGCCACGCTCGAGGAGGCCGCAAAGGCTGCAGCGTATGCCGTTGAGCGCACGCGCTTCCTGTTCGCTCCAGAGTCGCTCACGTTCTTGAAGAAAGGTGGGCGCATTGGCAAGGCGGCGGCATTGCTCGGCAATTTGGTGAAAATAGTTCCCGTACTTACGGTATTCGACGGCATGCCGAAGGATATCGCGAAAATGCGCACACAGAAAAAGGCTATGCCGTGGATGTTCGACAAGTTCGTCGAAGAGGTGAATACGTGCGGCGGTCTGCGCGATATGGTGGTGCATTACATCGGTACGCCTGAGGTCGCACGGAAGTGGGAGAGGGAAGTCGTGCGCCCGTTCGTCGGCCACGAGGTGCCGGTGGTTCCCGTGAGTCCCGTCGTCGGCCTGCATGTTGGTCCGGCAGTCGGCCTTGCCTATATCTGCAACGGTCCGCTTGATGGCAAGCTCGACATCGACCCGGAGGAGCTTATTACCGAGGTGTAGCCCTGGCGTTTCTGGAATTCTTCCAATTGGGCAACATTTTTTCACCAAGAGCGAAGTTGCCTGGTAAATTAATATAGTTAGATAAACTAAGTATTATGACACGGCTTTCAGAAAGGCCACCAATGACCGCGAAATGCAATCTCATCATCGATTCTTGTTGCGATTTGCCTCTCGACCTTGTTCGTCGCGACGGGGTGTTTCTCGTTGAGTTTCCGTTCCTCTTCGATTCGGAGCAGCATCTCGACGATTTTGGGCATAGCATGCCGCCCAAAGAATTCTACGATCGCATGCGCAAGGGGGAATCGCCGACAACATCGCAAGTCTCCATCCCTGCGTATGCCGAAGTCTTCGAGAAAGCGGCCCAGGCGGGCATTCCTGCGGTTTACCTGTGTTTCACTTCGGGCCTTTCCGGTAGCCACGATGTTGCCGTTCTTGTGCGCGACCAGGTGAAAGAGAAATATCCAGACGCCCAGATCCATATTGTTGACACGAAGCTTGCCTCGGTGGCGCAAGGCGCTTTGGTCTATGAGGCGTTTCGTCAACGAGAAGCCGGTCTTTCGGCCGAAGAATTGGTCGAGTGGGCGTGCGAGGCTCGCTACTTTTTGAATATGCTGTTCATGGTCGACGACCTGGAGGCACTGCGTCGTGGCGGGCGCATACCTGACGGTGTTGCCGCGGCGGGTTCAAAACTCGATGTTAAACCCATGCTCACCATCGATTTGGAAGGCAAGCTTTCCCTGAAGGGCGTTGCTCGTGGCCGCAAAAAAGGCATTCGCCAGCTCGCCCAATACTATTTCGATAAGGTTTCCGAAGAAGGC
Source organism: Bacteroidaceae bacterium (assembly GCA_963631715.1). Lineage (GTDB taxonomy): Bacteria > Actinomycetota > Coriobacteriia > Coriobacteriales > Eggerthellaceae > Slackia. The sequence goes on along the minus strand of CAVGRL010000005.1, from coordinate 83,006 downwards.
TCGTCTGGCATCATCGTTACAGGCAATTCCGATTGCTCGAAAGATGTCGAGCGTCTTCACGATCTTATTTCCAAGGAAAAAGAAGACGCCATGTTTTTAGACTCCCATATCGGGCCGGTTATTGGTAGCCATGTGGGCCCTGGAATGATCGCCCTTGTGTTTTGGGGGAAAGACCGACGGGAAGACCTTTCGGTTGCCGACCGTATCGCCCGTAAAATTAAGGGCAATGCGTAAGCGCCGTGGAGTGCGGCCCAAACAAAATACAGCACTCGGAGGGGGATGCCTCGCAGCCCCCTTTTTCTGTTGCGGTCGATTCGCTACTGAATCATTGCGAGCTTTGCCCTCGGCGTTGCGGTGCGAACCGTGCGGCAGGCGAGCGCGGCATGTGCGGCGCGGCGGGCGAGTTGCGGCTCGCGCGAGCGGCGTTGCACTTTTGGGAGGAGCCGCCCATTTCGGGCGAGGCAGGTAGCGGCGCGGTATTTTTCTCGAATTGCCCGCTGCATTGCATCTATTGCCAAAATGAGCCCATCGCTAACGGTGCATGTGGAGCCGATGTCTCAATTCGCCGCTTGGCTAACATCTTCCTGGAACTGCAGACGCAAGGCGCGCTGAACGTGAACCTTGTTACGCCGACGCATTATGTCCCCCATATTTTAGAGGCGGCACGCCTCGCGCGAGCGGCCGGCCTATCGATTCCCTTCGTCTACAACACTTCTGGTTACGAACTGCCCGAAACCGTTGCATTGCTCGATGGCCTCGTGAGTACGTATCTCGTCGATTTTCGCTATATGAACAGCGAAACTGCGCGCGCCTATTCGAAAGCGCCCACGTACCCTGAATGCGCCAAGGCGGCGCTTGATGCCATGGTGTCGCAAGGTGCAAACATTATTGTTCGCGTGCTGCTTTTGCCGGGGCATGGGGAAGAGGCGAAAGAAATCGTTCGCTATGTGCATGAGTCTTATGCCGAGGCCGAGGCGTCGGGCCAGCTGAAACTGTCGCTTATGAGCCAGTATACCCCCATGGGGAAATTTCCTTTATATCCCGAGCTTGAGCGCGTGGTGTCTTTCGAAGAATTCGAAGAATTGCTCGAGTATGCCGATTCCATCGGGTGCGACGACTATTTCTGGCAAGAAGGAGCTGCGGCCGAAGAAAGTTTCATTCCCGATTTCGATTCCCTTGAAGGCGTGAAGGGGCCAGAGTTGTAAGTCCCGATGCTATTTTCTGGCGAAGTTTCTACGCGTTTTCCGGCTTCGGCGAGTCTTTTGTCGAAAAAATCCAAGCCTTGTCAACCGTTCGCCGCGGGCGAGCGGCGTATTTAACATTGCTGAAATATTGACTCCACGGCTCTTGGTATGCTTAAAAGACTTATACCGAATGAAAGGGCGGCTCATGACTTCGATGTACCACAGCACGCGCAGCGCGTCGGGCGCCGTGCCCGCGAAGCGCGCGGTGCTTGACGGCTTGGCACCCGATGGGGGCCTGTATGTGACCGATGCGCTCGGTGAGGTGCAAATTGACCTCGAGCGCGTGGTGGCGAATACCTATCGCGAGAATGCTGCCTATATTTTGGGAACATTGCTCGACGATTATTCGGCAGAAGAGATTTCGGAATGCGTTGATGCAGCCTACAACGGCACTTTCGAGACCGATAGCGTGACTCCTGTCGTTAAGGTCGGCGATGCCTTCGTGCTCGAGTTGTTCCGCGGTCCAACGAGCGCGTTCAAAGATGTTGCGCTGCAAATGCTGCCGCAACTTATGAGCCGTGCGGCGCATGGCGCTGGCGAAAAAATCATGATTCTTGCTGCTACTAGTGGCGATACGGGCAAGGCGGCGCTTGCCGGCTTCGCCGACACGCCGGGGCTTGGCATCACGGTGTTTTACCCTCATGACGGAACGAGCGAAATCCAACGCTTGCAAATGGTCACGCAGGCGGGCAACAACGTTGCGGTTGCTGCGGTTGAGGGCAACTTTGACGACACGCAGAGCGCCGTGAAGCGCATTTTCGGCGACAGTGCGCTGCGTGAGCGTCTTGCTGCGAACAAAACGGTGCTTTCGAGCGCGAATTCCATTAATATCGGCCGCCTTGCGCCGCAGGTCGTCTACTACTTCGACGCATATGCCCAGCTTGTTCGTTCTGGTGAAATCGCCCTTGGAGATGCGGTTGAATTTTGCGTTCCCACGGGCAACTTCGGAGACGTGCTTGCGGGTTACTTCGCGAAACGCATGGGCCTGCCTGTCGCCAAGCTCATCGTGGCGAGCAATCGCAACAACGTGCTCGCTGATTTCTTGACCGAGGGTGTCTATGACCGCAACCGCGAGTTCTTCAAGACGATTTCACCGTCGATGGACATCCTGATATCGTCGAATCTTGAGCGCCTGCTGTATTACGCGAGCGACGGCAACTCTGAACTCGTTGCGGAGCTCATGTCCAACCTCGCTGAAACCGGTCGCTATCAGGTGCCGGCCGACATTTTGGCTCGCATTCAAGAAACGTTTGCGTGCGGCTGGGCGAGCGACGAGCAGGCCGAGGCGGCGATGAAAGAATGCCGCGAGGCCACGGGCTATGTGCTCGATCCCCATACCGCATGCGCATGGCACGTCTCGAGGGCCCATATGCATACGGGAGGCGTGCCTCGCGTGGTGCTTTCCACGGCAAGCCCCTATAAGTTCTGCCACGACGTGTGCGATGCGCTCGAACTTGCCGCACCCGCCGACGATTTCGCATGTATGCGCGAGCTCGAAGTGGCCAGCGGCACGAAGGCTCCGGCGGCATTGGCCGCGCTTGAGGGCGCGACAGAGCGATTCGGCGATGTTATCGCCGTCGCCGATATGCCCGCTTATGTTGAGTCGAAGTGCGGTGGTCTGCTGTGAGTGTGAAAATCACCGTACCTGCCACGTCGGCGAACCTTGGCATTGGCTATGACTGTTTGGGCATGGCCGTATCACTCTATTCAGAATTTACGTTCGAGCGAGCCGATGAGCTTGAGATTACCGGCTGCCCGGAGAAATATCGCAATGCGAACAACCTCGTCTATCGTAGCTTCGAATTGGCGCTGGCGCATTGGGGCGAAGAGCCGTTTCCCATCAAGCTGCATATAGATGCCGCCATTCCCGTCTCGCGCGGTTTGGGCTCGTCGTCTACCTGCACCGTCGCGGGCATCATGGGCGCTGCGGCGCTTACCGGCCGCATTGTGGGTCGCACCGAAGCAGTGAGCATTGCCACCGAGATGGAAGGCCATCCCGACAACGTGGCGCCGGCCATTATGGGCTCGCTCGTGTGCTCGTTTACGCCCGAAGGCGAACTGCCCAGTTGCATTCGCTACAACGTGAACCCCAACCTGCGGTTTATCACCATCATTCCGCCGTACGAAGTGAAAACCGAAGAGGCGCGCAAAATCGTGCCGCAAGAGGTGCCCTTGTCAACTGCCGTGTGGCAAATGGGACGCATTTCGGGTCTCACGCGCGGCCTGGAAACGGGCGACGTGCGTTTGATTGCCGCTGCCTGCGACGACAAAATCCAGGAACCGTATCGTCGAAAGCTCATCTCCGATTATGACGAAGTGCGTCGCGTATGCTTGGGAGGCGGGGCTGCCACGCTGTGGATTTCCGGCTCGGGTTCGACGCTTATGGCTGTAACCGACGATGGTTTGGTTGCGGAGAGCTTGCGCGCCCGCCTGCAAAGCCAACATCCAGAGTTCCAGGTGCATGTATTGGAATGCGACACCCAGGGCGTGCGTATTCAGCTAACGTAGCGGCAGGGCTACGAAAGACACGTGTCCATCTGCCCAGCCCATATGGTAACTTGCCGAATTCGCTTGCGCTTTTGCGCGCTAAAGTGTCATTATCGCATGTACGTGTTCGCGACTTGAAAGTATGTCCATGATTAAAATCACGAAATTCGGCGGTTCGAGCGTCAGCTCGGCCGGCCAGTTCAAAAAGGTGAAGGCCATTGTTGAATCCGATCCTGCCCGTCGCTTCGTTGTGGTGAGCGCTGCGGGCAAGCGCGACAAATTCGACAGCAAAATTACCGACTTGCTGTATTTGGTGAATGCCCATCTGCAATATCACGTGACCTGCGACGATTTGCTCGGTACTATTGGCCAGCGCTTCTGCGAGATCGCCAAGGAACTCAATTTGTCATATCCCATCTCGCAGGAGTTCGGCGTGTTTCGCGAGCTTGCCAAGCGCGGCGAATATACCCCGGAGTACATCGTGAGTCGTGGCGAGTATTTCACGGGCTGCCTGATGGCCGAATATTTGGGCTTTCCGTTCGTCGATGCCGCCGACGTGATTACCTTCCGCCCCGATAGCTCCATTGATATAGAGGCCACTAAAAACAAGCTTATTGCCGCTATCGGCGAAGACAAGTGCTTCGTGCTTCCAGGTTTTTACGGCGCGACTGAAGACGGCAAAGTCAAGCTGCTCGATCGTGGCGGCGGGGACATTACGGGCGCCATTGTGGCACAGTGTTTGAATGCCGATTTGTATGAGAACTGGACCGACGTGTCGGGCTTTCTTACGGCCGACCCCCGTATTGTCGACAATCCGAAATCTATTTCGCGTATCACCTATGCCGAGCTTCGCGAACTGTCGTATATGGGCGCCAGCGTGCTGCATGAAGAGGCTATTTTCCCGGTGAAAGATGCCGGTATTCCTCTGGTCATCAAGAACACGAACGCGCCTGAAGACCCCGGTACGGTGATTTCCGAAGAGACCGAGCCCGGTGTTGCTGAGCCGCTTATCACGGGCATCGCCGGCAAGAAGGATTTCGTTGCGATTCACGTGAAGACGAACCACATGTCGAGCAAGGTGGGATACATTCGCAAAACCCTTTCGATTTTCGAGCGCTATCGAGTGAGCATCGAACATCTTCCCACGGGCATCGATTCCTTCGCCGTTGTCGTGCAGGCTGGCGATGTGAAGAACTCTTTGTACTCGATCGTCGCCGATATTAAAAGCGAGCTTGAGCCGGACGAGATCAAGATTGTCGATAAGCTTGCGCTTATTTCTACCGTCGGTCGCAATATGCCGAGCCGTCCGGGCACGTCGGGGCGGCTGTTCGGCGAGCTTGGCCAGGCCGGCATCAATATTCGCATGATCGCGCAGGGCTCCGAAGAACTCGATATCGTCGTGGGTGTTGACAGCGACGATTTCGAGCGGGCGATTCGCGTGATATACGGAGCATTCGTCGACAGCGACAACAACATTATTACCGTGGGCGACGACGGGGAAGGCGGCAGCGATGAGTAGCTATACGGTTGGCATCCTTGGTGCGACGGGCGCCGTAGGCCAGCAAATGCTGGAGTGCTTGAAAGAACGCGAATTTCCCGTTGGAGAACTGAAGCTGTTCGCGAGTGCGCGCAGCGCGGGCAAAATGGTTGAATTTCAAGGCGAGCAGGTGGCGATTGAGGAAGCCACGCCGCAGAGCTTCAAGGGGTGCGACATCGTGTTGGGCGCTGCGGGCGACGATATCGCCAAAGAGCTGCTGCCGCATGCTGTGAAAGCCGGTGCGACGGTCATCGACAACTCGCACGCATTCCGCATGGATGAAGATGTGCCGCTGGTCGTGCCGGAAATCAACGGCGACGACGTGAAGTGGAACAAAGGGCTCATCGCCAATCCGAATTGCGCAACGATTATCGGCCTTGTGCCCACGTGGCCACTTCACCAGGTTGCCGGTGTGCAACGCATGATTGTAAGCACCTATCAGGCGGCAAGCGGTGCCGGTGTGCCCGGCATGCGCGAGCTTGAGGCTCAGATTGCCGCAATGGGGAAGGGCGAAGCCATTCCCGAGCCGAGCGCGTTTGCCGCGCAACTGGCGAGCAATCTCATTCCGCAGATCGGGGGCTTCAAGCACGAGGGCTATACGTCCGAGGAAATGAAGCTGCAAAATGAGGGTCGCAAGATTATGCACTTGCCTGATCTGCGCGTGAATTGTACGTGTGTGCGCGTACCGGTGCTGCGTTCTCATTCGGAAAGCATTACGCTCGAATTCGAGCGCGATATTACGCTCGAACAAGCTCGCGAGGTGCTCGCTGCTGCTCCGGGCGTGAAGCTCGTTGACGATCGCGAGGCTGAAAATGCTCACGATCGTTTCCCGATGCCCATCGATACAAGCGACCAAGACCTTATTTGGGTTGGTCGCGTGCGTCGCGATATCTCGAACCCAGAGGCGGCTCGCGGTATCACGTTCTGGTGCTGCGGCGACCAAATCCGGAAAGGGGCCGCAACCAACGCTGTGCAGATCGCGCAACTCCTCGTGAAATAGTTGGATTAAAGCGACAGCCTCTTTTGATTCGAATAAGGGTCGCGCTTGCCCGGCTCTTTCTTTTTGTGGATGGGACAGTTCATAACGCTTGATCGGCAAGGGACAGTGAGCGGATTCACCGGAGATGGAAGTTGGCCGTAACTACGCAAAGCGGGCATTTTGTGATGCTCTTTGGCGAATGCCCAATGGCCTTGTTGCTGGGTTTTGCTGTGATATAATTGCCAAGCTTTTGCATTTGCCAGCGTGGCGCAACGGTAGCGCAACTGATTTGTAATCAGTCGGTTGCAGGTTCGATTCCTGTCGCTGGCTCCACAGGTAATAACGCCGGCTTATCAGCCGGCGTTTTTGTTTGACGCTATGCAAGTTCTCGTGGCGTATTTCAGTCTTAGCCGAACGCTTGCCTACGAAGTACGCGTATAGGTCAAAACACGTGTTCGATGCTGGGCTATTCTGGGGGCAGTTGCCTCTGAGGAAACTGCCCCATGCGCACACCCGCTTGCTGCAAGACGGGCGCCGTATCTCCCTCTTATCGGTCCAATCCGGCGTTTAACCCGCTAAATGCTTGGAGCGTTTAGCAGATTGGCGATCAAGCCTTGCGTCTGGAAATTAGTACGCCCCTGTTTTGTGCAGACAGGGGCGTATTGCAGAGGTTTTATTTTTCGATTTAGGAAAGCTGCGAAGCCAACGATTAATCTTCGTTCGCCATGAATTTATAGACCTCGAGTTCCCATTGCTTCCTGCTGGCTTTCGCGACCGAATCCAAGATGAGGCCGGCAGTAAAAGCGAGACAGCCGCAGAAGACAAATCCCACGGCGAGCACGGTTGAGGGGATGCGTAGCACGACGCCCGTGGCGAGGAATGCCGTGATGACGGGTACCCCCACGATGAGCCCCAGCGCGATGAGGATTAATGATATCCATCCGAAAAAGGCCAGCGGCTTGTATTCCTTGAAAAGGCTTGCGATGGCCCTAAGAACCTTTGCGCCGTCGCCGAACGTGGAGAGTTTCGAATAGCTACCCTCGGGGCGGTCGCGATACTCGATGGGCACGTCCACGATGCGCCAGCGTTTGTCGACGGCATGAATCGAGAGTTCCGTTTCGATCTGGAACCCCTCGGAGAGCACGGGCATCGTTTTGACGAAGGCGCGATTGAAAGCGCGGTAGCCTGTCATTACGTCATCGAATGCGAACCCGTAGATCGCCTTGATGAGCCAACGGACCAGATTGTTGCCGAATCCGTGGAAGGCGCGGTCGTTTTCTTCCCCGTAGCTGCCATTCGACAGGCGATCGCCCACGGTCATATCGGCCTCGTTCGCCTTGAGGGGCGCAAGCAAATCTTTTGCGGCCTCGGCGGGGTAGGTGTCGTCACCATCGACGAGGATGTAATAATCGGCCTCGATATCGCGGAACATCGATCGCACGACATTGCCCTTTCCTTGCCGGGGCTCGCGGCGCACAATCGCGCCATGCTCGGCGGCGATTTTCGCGGTGTCGTCTTTGGAGTTGTTATCGTAGACGTAAATTTTGGCTTCGGGGAGGGCCTTCTTGAAGTCGTCGACAACCTTGGCGATGGTTACCGCTTCGTTGTAGCAAGGAATAAGAACGGCCACGCTGTCGCGCATTGCATCCTCCGTACATTTCTTTTGCAGCATTGCAAGCTTTTATATAGCTGACAATTATACCGCTTGGTTTTCGCGGGCAGTACATGCCGAATGCCGTGCAGATAATCGTCAGATACCCGCACGGCATTCGTTTTGCTTTCAATCGCCATTCGAGCGTGGACGATCTCGCTGACGCTGATTTAAGATTCGTTGACGAGGTAGACGAAGCTTTCAAACGAGTATTCGCCCGATATGCGCACGCGGTTGAGGGCTGTGGTGTCGTCGCCTATGTAGCACCAGTCGTTTTTTGTCGTGAATGCGCATAGCACGCCCGCATCGTTCATGGCTTGCTGGCCGTCTTCGGTCGTGTCGCCGAACGGGTATGCGAATGCCTGATTGCTGCCGACTATAGACGCCGCGGATTGCAAATCTTCCACGATTTCGCTTTTGGTCATGGCTGAGATTCGTCCGCCGTGGCCAACGGTGCCGCCTGCCTGGTGCATAGAGACGGAATGTGATTCGAATTCAATGTAAGGGTTCGCGCACTCTATGACCTTGCGCCGCGCCTCATCTTCGTTATCGCAAATCATGAATGAGGTAATGGGGATTTTGTACTTCGATGCCAATTGCCCGCCTAGGAGAAGCATGCTCTCCATGCCATCGTCGAATGTCAGCACGATGCTTTTCGCCGGAAGGCTATGGGTTCCCTCTATGAAAGCTTTCACTTCGGGAAATGAAGGGTAGTAAAAGCCGTTCTCGTTGAGGTATTGCATATGCTCTTCGAGCATTGTGTCCAAAACCCAATTGCCGTTAATCTCGTCCGGTGGATCGTCGGCGCTGTATATGTAGTGGTACATGCAAACGGGAACCCCTGTCTGCATGGTTTCCATGCTTTCGACGACGTGGACGTTTCGCTGGGCCGTTGCTTCGTGTCCGGCGCTGTCTTTTACCGTGTACGTCACAAGGTAATCGCCAACGGTGTTCGCATCCACGTTGCTGCTAATTTGAATATCTTGCGTGAGCACGCCGGAATCTACGGCCGCCGCATGGGCGCCGCCCTCAATATAGCTTTCGCCCTTCAATACATAGGTGTCTTCATCGCCGTTGATGCCTATGACGATGTCACCAGGATCGGCGACGGTTGCTTGCGATGCCTGGTTATCGGAGGCAATGGCGGGTGCTTCCTCGGTCGTGGTTGTCTCAGTCTGGCTTGCGCTGTGCTGCCCCATAAGCTGCGAAATGCCAAAGCCCGCAACAAGCACGATGGCAAGGGCAGCAACTCCTCCAACGATTGCGAAGTTTCTTTTCCTGCGCCGTTTGGCCGCCATGACCTCGCGGGCGTGTGCGTACGAGCGCCTGTCGTAGGGGTTCGCGTGCGCGGAATACATCGGGTTTGCGGAGCCGTTCATCGTTTGGCGGCCTCGATAATCGGTTTGCCGGGCGTTTCTTGGGACGCTTCGGTCATAACCGTGCGGGCTCGGAGGAATGTTTCTTCGTTCGGGCATGCCCAGTCCTTTCTCTGGCTACGGCATCCTCCACGGTCCATGCGAGCCGTGGTCGTTTTGCTAGTCGTCGCTTTCCTGGTGATTTGATACGTCTCCCGAAGCAGCGTTGAACTGTTCATTTGCACGTTTCTTGCCATTTGCCGGACGCGGATTGTAATGGTGCTGCAAAACAGGTCCGAGCAAATTCAATTTGATGACGAAAAAGGCCGATACGCCTATGGCTATGCAGACGAAGGGCAGGCGGGCAAGGCCGTGCATCTCTGTGATGAAGAGCGCCGATACGGAAAGAATTGCGGTCCACCCCCACATGATAAGCACGCATGTGCGCTGGGAATAGCCTTCGCCAAGCAGGCGATGGTGGATATGTCCGCGATCGGCCTGGGTTACCGATTGATGCTGCCGCGTACGTCGAATAATGGCGGCGGCGGTGTCGATGACGGGGACGCCGGCCACGATGATTGGCATGAGCAGCGATACGAAAAGGGTCGATTTGGTGGTGGCGAAAAGCGATACAACACCAAGCGACATGCCAAGCAGGATGGAGCCGGAGTCGCCCATGAAAATGCTTGCAGGATGGAAGTTGTATCGCAGGAAACCGAGGCAGATTCCTACGAGGGCGAGTCCGAAAAACGTCGCTTCGGGTCGGATGGTGAGTGCGGCGAAAATCACCATGGTTGCTGCCGATATGGCAGTGATGCCCGAGGCGAGTCCGTCGAGGCCATCGATGAGATTGATGACGTTGCAGAAAGCGACCAGATAGAAGATGGTTATGGGGTAGGAAACCCATCCGAAGACGATTTGGTTGTGGCCAAAGGGGTTCGACATATCGGTGAGCAGAAGCCCCGATGCCGCGATGATGCCCGCGGCGACGATCTGGCCTATGAATTTGTGCAGAGGTTTAAGGTCGAAGACGTCGTCGGCGGCGCCAACGAGAAACGCCAACGTGACGCCGAGGAAGATTCCGGGGTAGAAAATGTCGTGATCGACGAACGAATGCAAAGGAAAATTCCAACCGAAAAATGCGACGCCGATCAGGATGACGGCAAGCCCGGCGATGAGCCCCCCGAACATGGCGACGCCTCCAAAGCGTGCGGTCGGTTTTTTGTTGACCCGGCGTTCGCTTGGGTAATCGACGGCGTCGAGCTTGAACGCGAGGCGCTTAACGGCGGGGACGAGCGCCATGGTGGCGATGCAGGCAACCGCGGCAACCGCGGCGTATTGCAACCAGGTCATACTCGCTCCTCGCGAATCGGTTCTAATGTGGAGTAATGCAAAGGGGGCTTTGCCGCCCGCCTGCGCACTAAACGGATATTCTATAATAGTCGCTCGCCTTGCTTGGTGTAATTATGGCGAAGATTACGTGCCTGGCTCGTTGATGGGCCTTGAACACGGCATTTCGAGAGGTTGGTTCCATGGAAAAAGTTGCCATTGTCGTCGTCACCTATAAACGACAGGGGCTTCTGCGCACGCTGTTCGATTCGATTCTCGAATCGAGTGAGGCGCCATGGCGCATCGTCGTCGTCGACAACGAGAACTCCGATGCCACCAAGGTTGTCGTGGATGAATTCGAAACGCAGGCCAATGAGCTTTGGGGCGCGGGCGGCATTGATGAAGGCGGCCGCGCCAGCCGTGTGCTTTATTGCCCGCAACCTGAAAATCTAGGAGGATCGGGCGGTTTTTCGGCGGGGGTCAAATCGGCCTATGGCCTGGGTGCCGAATGGTTTTGGCTTATGGACGACGACGTCGCTATCGAGCCCGCCGGCCTTGAGCGCCTTTCCAAATGGGCCGGCCGCTACCAGGTGGTGCAAGGGTCTCGCTACGATTACGATGGCGGCCCGTTTTATTGGCAGTACCATTTCAGCGTTTCCCTCGGCATTTACGACCCCTTCGCTCCGGCCGCCTTTAACTTCGAAGACGAGCGTCCCATGAATGTCGCGTGCTTCGAGGGCGGCTTGTTTTCCCGCAGCGTCGTCGAGCAGATTGGTTTTCCCGACGACCGTTTCTTTTTGTATTGGGACGATGCCATATATGGGTATCGCGCGAGCAAAGTGTGTCAGCCCGTGGTGGTGCCCGACTTCATCATGCGCCGCACAAGGGAAATGAAGAATTGGGATATCGCCGGCGTGCGCCAACTGAATTCGACGAGCGACAATACGCGCTATTACATCATGCGCAACAGGGGATACATGGCTCGCTATTTTCAGTTGTATGGCGACTATCGCCGCTTTGCATTTGGCTTGGGGACGTTTCTGACGTTCGCGAAAGAGTTCGTGCGTATCCTTATCGTCGATCGGTCGCATTTCTCATCGGGCACGAAACGCCTTGTTGCCGGGTGGCGCGATTCGCGGAAGATTCTCAAAGATAAGGCCTGGAAGCCCATGCCGGCCCTCTCCCTTTCGTCTAATGGGGAACAGTAATGGGCGATGCGCCGAGCGCACATGATGTCGAAAACGCTTCGTCGCTTCGGGAAAGCTCGCCTGCTTTCGAGGGGTTGCCGAACGAATCTTTCGACGAGAAGATTGCTCGGCTGAAAGAGGAATTGAAAAGCGTTCCCACGCAACCGGGCGTTTATTTGTGGAAAGATGCATCTGGCCATGTGATTTACGTGGGGAAGGCCAAGCAACTGCGCGCCCGCATGCGCCAGTATGTCGCAGGGCAAGACGAGCGGGCGAAGATCCCCATGATGCTTGAACAGGTGGCCACGTTCGAATACGTGGTCGTCGCAAACGAGCACGAGTCGCTGGTTCTTGAGAAAAACCTCATCAAGCAATACTCGCCGTTTTTCAACGCCGATTTCAAAGATGACAAAAGCTACCCGTTTATTGCCATCACGAAAGGCGACGTGTTTCCCGCGATTAAGTACACGCGCGAAAAGCATGTCGAAAAAACTCGATATTTTGGCCCGTACACCGATAGTCGCGCAGCGCGCCAGCTCGTCGACATCGCGCGAAAAGTCGTTCCGATCTGCTCATGCCGCTGCGCAGAATGGCGCCGGCTGAAGCGCAAGCTTGATGCGGGCTCGTCTGGTAGCGCAGAGAAGAGTCCCTCGATGCGTCCGTGCTTCGATGCGAACGTTGGCTTGGGGCCAGGTGCATGCTGCGGACGGATTACTCCCGAACAATACAAACAATCGGTTGATAGAATCGAGCGTTTTTTGGCGGGCAATCGCCGAGAATTCATTGATGAGCTTAATGACGAGATGCGGGATGCGGCTGCAGAGCTCGACTTCGAGCGGGCGGGGCGCGTTAAGGCTCGCATCGATACCATCAATTCGCTTTCAGACAAGCAGCATGCCGTTTCTGCACGGGACCTCAATGCCGACGTGGTGGGCATATCTCGCGAGGAAACCATCGCCGGGGTCCACGTGTTCATGGTTCGCGAGGGCCGCATCATCAATGGAAACGAATTCGTGCTCAACCGCGGGCGAGATGTGCCCGACGAAGACCTGCTGCACGCGTTTCTTCTGCGCTATTACGACTCCACGACGTCGATTCCCCACGAGGTCGTTGTTGAAAGAGAACTCGAAGATGCTTCCGCTATGGAATCGTGGCTTACCGAGAAGCTCGCATCGCCGCACGGAGCGAGGGTTCGCTTCACGGTGCCCCAGCGCGGAGAAAAGCGGGACTTGCTCGATATGGCCCGCAAAAACGCCCAGCATACCCTCATGCGCTACAAGGTGCGCACCAATTACGAGGACAAGCGGATCAATGACGCCTTGCTCCAACTCGAAAGTGCCCTTGCCATGGATGTCGCGCCCATGCGGATCGAGTGCTTCGATATCTCGACCATTCATGGCTCCTACACGGTTGCGTCCATGGTTGTTTTCACGGCTGGAAGGCCCGATAAGAATCAATATCGGCGATTTAAGATAAAGACCCCTCTTGATGAGGCGAACGACTTTCTATCTATGCAAGAAGTCATGCGCCGGCGTTATTGCAGCGAGCGCATGGCCGATGAGCGTTTCGGATCCAAGCCGGATCTCATCATCCTCGATGGCGGGATTCCTCAGCTTAACGCCGTTCTTGCCATGTTCGACGAGATGGGGGTTCATGACATAGCCCTTGCCGGCTTGGCCAAGCGGGACGAGGAGCTTTTCGTGCCGTGGCAAGAAACGGGACCCGTCGTGCTTCCGAGCGGGTCATCTTCGTTGTATTTGGTGAAGCAGGTTCGAGATGAGGCCCATCGTTTCGCCATCAGTTTTCATCGCGAGCTGCGCGGCAAGGGCATGACGAAGTCGATTCTCGATGATGTGGTGGGGCTTGGGCCCGTTCGAAAAAAGGCGCTTCTTTCGGCCGCCGGCGGCTTTCGTCGGTTGCGAGAAATGGATGAGCAGGCCATCGTCGATTTGGGGGCCGTGCCCGAAGAGGTTGCGCGTGAGGCGGCGAGTGTGCTCGCGCAGTATAATGTCGGTCGCGAAAAAGCCGAAAGGATGGCAAGGCGCACGTCCCAAACCGAAGAGGGCGCATTGCCTAACGAAGACGATGATGGCGTTCCTGATTGGGCGCGTGATTAACGCCGCAGGCTAACGTGTAAGATGGGTTTTGCGGAAAAGGCCGTCGGATGAGAGGATGGATGCCATGGCGCACAATGCTATCGAGGCAAGCCCGAATGACCTAGTCATTATCACAGGCATGAGCGGAGCTGGCCGCACTGAAGCCATGCATGCGTTCGAGGACCTGGGCTATTTTTGCATCGACAATTTGCCGGCAAGCCTTCTGGGCGATCTTATCGCGATAAACGACGCTTCCGAGAAAACCGCCCAGCGCAAGCTTGCCGTTGTTTGCGATGCCCGCAACAAAGATTTCTTCGCGAATCTCGAAGGGGAGCTGGCGAAACTTCGCTCTCGCGGGGTTTTCTTCCGCGTGGTTTTTCTCGACGCCGATGACGACAAGCTCGTTGCTCGCTACAAAGCGAGCCGCAGGCGCCACCCGCTTTGCGAAGAGGGGATGACCATCGCCCAAGGTATCGCGTCCGAGCGCGCCTTGCTGTTCCAATTGCGCGCGAAAGCTCAGGATGTCGTGAATACGACCGACATGATGCCCATGCAGCTGCGCGCCAAGATCCGCGATCTTTTTGGCGATGGCGATGAGCGCGAAGGCTTGGCTGTGACCGTGTATTCGTTCGGCTTCAAGCACGGTGCGGCCCTTGATGCCGATATCGTGATTGACGTTCGCTTCCTGCCGAACCCCTATTACGACGATGCCCTTAAGCCCCTTACGGGCCTCGATGCTCCCGTTCGCGATTTCGTTATGTACCGCGACGAAACGGCGGAATTCATGAAGAGCTGGCGCAGTCTGCTCGATTGCGTAATGCCTGGCTACGTCAAAGAGGGAAAACAGCAGCTTGCCATTGCCGTGGGGTGTACGGGAGGCCAGCATCGAAGCGTGGCCATCGCTGAGGCAACGGGCGATTATCTGCGAACAAGAGGGTATCGGGTAAGTGTGACCCACCGCGATTTGCCGCTTGCCGAATCGGTGCGAAGCGAGCTTGCCGGCGACCAAAAGGAGCAATCCTAATGGGCGGCGCTCCTTTTGTCATCGACCCGTCTTCAACGGCGGGTTTCGCGAAGCTCAAGGCATGCGTGGACGAGCGAACGCTGCGCGATACTGCGGCGCCCGTGAAGGCCGTCGTCATCGGTGGCGGAACAGGTGCTCCTGTTTCTATTCGCACGCTGCTTTCCCTTGAGGCGAAGACGTCCGCCGTTGTGGCAATGGCCGACGATGGCGGCTCTACGGGCATATTGCGCGAAGAAGCGGGCGTGCTTCCTCCGGGCGATATCAGAAAATGCCTCGTAGCCATGGCGGCTGACGAAAACGACCCATTGACGAAGGCGTTTCGATATAGGTTCTCGTTCGCCCGAAACCATACGCTTGGCAATCTCATGCTGTCGGCCCTCGAAGAATCGACGGGTTCGTTTCCCGAAGCCATCGAGATTTGCTCGCGTTTGCTCAATGCGAGGGGAAACGTGTACCCTTCGACGCTCGACCCTGTTCATTTGTGTGCGGCCACTTGGAATGGCAGCAAGCTCGATGGCCAGGCGAAGGCGAGTCATTCCGACTCGACCCTCTTTCGCGTTTGGCTCGAATCTCCATCGCCCGTGCGCGCATATGAGCCGGCGCTCGACGCCATTCGCGAGGCCGACCTCATTGTTTTAGGGCCTGGATCGCTGTTCACTTCCATCCTTCCCAATATATTGGTGCCGGGCGTCATCGAAGCGATTCGCGAATCGAGCGCCTCTACGCTGTTCGTGTGCTCGCTCGCCGATCAGCAAGGTGAGACGCGTGGAATGACGGCGCTTGAGCACTACGAGGCGCTTTGCCGCCATGGCATGGAAGGCCTGATAGACTACATGCTTGTCCATAGTGTCGATTCACTGCATCCTGGCGATGGCGCGTGCGAGGATGCCGATTTGGACGCACGTGGGGCTCGACTCGGTATCCATGGCGAGCAGATTCTTCCCGTTCGAATTTCTTGCGACGACGCCGAGGAGATTCAATCGCGGGGATGCGTGGTTATGGTTCGCGATCTTGTGGACCCAGAGCGGCCGACCTGGCATGACCCAATGGCGTTGCGCAACGCCTTTCGCACGGTGCTGCGCCTGTCGCGCGTTCAGCCTGCAAGGACGAGGGACAGGGAGGTGAGCCTGCATGCGGCCGACGCTGTGAAAGTGCGAACTTGTCCCTGTTAAGCCGTGCGCTATACTCAGGTTTTCGTAGGCACCCTCAAGAAGGCGGACCCGATTCCATGTCGTTTACCTCCGATGTCAAAGATGAACTTACGCGCGTTGCGCCCGTATGCAGCCATTGCGATAAGGCGACGCTCGCCGCAATTGTGCGCATAGAGGGCACGCTCATGTTTTCTGGGCCGGGTCGCTACAAGCTCGAGATCGCTACGGAAATAAGCTCGGTTGCGCGCCTGGTTATTCGCTCTTTGCATACGATCTACAATTTGAAAACTGAACTCACGGTACGTCGAAGCGTGTTGCATAAAACGCCGAATTACTTGATTACTTTGCCTTCGCAGACAGGTCTCGAAGCGGCTTTGCATGATTTGGGAATCTTGGCGCAAACTGGTCTTGAAATGGGGATTCTTCCTCACCTTGTTGAAAAGACGTGCTGTTCGGCGTCGTATTTGCGAGGTGCGTTTCTGGGCAGCGGCTTTATCGCTGAGCCGCGAGGCGATTTCCACTTCGAGATAACCGTTGAAAGCGCGGAGCTCGCAGATGGGCTCGTATCGCTGATGGCCGATCGCAACATCAACGCACGCGTGCTGCATAGGCGCAATTCCTATATCGTGTATCTGAAAAGCGGAGAAGCGATCTCTGAGTTCCTCGCATTCGTTGGAGCGCATCAATGCGCCCTTTCCATGGAGACCGAACGGGTGCGCAAAAGCGTTCGCAACGATATAAATCGCAAAGTGAATGCGGAAATCGCGAACCAGCAGAAAAGCTCGGAGGCGGCTATCGACCAAATCGTGAGCATTCGCAAGCTTGCCGAAAGCGGAAAGGTTTCCGAGCTGTCTCCCGGTTTGCAAGAGTTCGTTCGCTTGCGCCTGCAAAATCCCGATATGAGCCTAAAGGAACTCGGACAGCGGGCAAACCCCCCGCTTAGCAAGAGTGCCGTGTACCATCGGGTGCGCCGCCTTGAAGAAATTGCCAAAAACCTCTAGTTTGCCATTCGTCGTTTTTTTCGCGCTCTGTTTCCCTTTTGTAAATTTCTCTGGACTAAATCTTCACGAAGTCGTAAGGTTGCGCGCTATATCTGCAGGCTGCACTCGATGCGGCCCCGGGGAAAGAAGGAAGATATGGCGAAGGAAGAAACGACGCGCGCGCATGGCGACGCGCAGGGTTCTTCGAAAAAGAAGGGCTTTTTCTACGGCTGGTGGATAGTTGCCGGCGGGTTCATGATCATGGCCACATGCTATACGGCCTTCGTGAACTGCATTTCGCTGTTCCAGGCTCAAATAGTGGGAGATTTGGGCATGACGATTGGCGAATACAATACCGGAACGTCGCTCGCATCGCTTATTTCCATTGTCGGTACGCTTATTGTGGGCGTGATGCTTGACAAGATTAATGCTCGCGCGATCGCCGTCGCCATTACGGTGATGTCGAGCGCCATGCTTTTCGGCTATGCCAACGTTTCCGCGCCGTGGCAGGTGTATGTGCTCGCGGCCCTTTCGGGAACGCTCATCACTTGCGGAGCGCGTCTGTTCGTTTCGGTTATCATCACGAATTGGTTCAACCTCAAGCGCGGCTTGGCGGTTTCCATCGCATTGTGCGGGTCTGCTTTTGGCGGGGCTATTCTTTCGCCCATCGTTAGCGGGATTATTGCGACTTCCGGCTGGCGCGTGGCTATGACGGTGCTCGCCGCCGTGTGCTTGGTGGGCTCCCTTCCCCTCGCACTTATCTTCTTTCGCACGCACCCTTCCGATATCGGCCTTGCCCCTTACGGTTCCGAGCTTTCTGACGAGCAAATCGCGGCCATTGAGAAAAAGAAGGCCACTTCAAAATTCAAGGCCGATCCCGAGGTGACGGTGGCGATTGGTTGGAAAGTCATGCGCAAAAGCGCGGCGTTTTGGCTGCTTGCCGTTGGCTTTGCTTTCGTCGGGGCCATCAATGCGATGATCGTGGTGAATATGGTCACCAATATGACTTCGGTTACGAGCAACGGCGTGACGATCGTGACCGGTGGCCACGATATCACATGGGCTGGATATATCATGTCTGCCCAGCTCATCTTGGTTGTTTTCGCCAAGGTTGCCCTGGGTGCCATTTATGACCGTTTCGGTCTTACCTTCGCTACCGTTTTGGGCATGATTTCGTGCGCCGCGGCGAATTTCTTCATGTGCTTTCCGGCGACCGATTGGGGCCCGATTTTGTCCGTGGTCTTTTTCGCATACGGCACATGCATCTGCACGGTTGGCCCCTCCATCATGATGACGAAGATGTTTGGAAGGCTCGATTTGGGCAAGACTACGGGCATCATGGTTGCCATTCAAAGCGTGGGCGCTATCATCGGAGCCATTGTGTCGGGCCAGGCCTTCGATGCCTGCGGCTCGTTTACTCCCGCCTGGATCATCGGCATCGTGATTTCCATTCTTATGGGAGTTTGCATGATTTCGGCCGTTCTTTTGGCGCGCAAGCTTGTGGCCGCTCGAATTGCCGCGGGCGCTCCTCTCGTTGACGACGAGGGAAAGGTTATTGAAGGCGAAGCGCCTCGCGCAGACGCGACGCTTTCGTAAAGGGCGTTCGAGAGCCTCTCTATCTTCGTTTGGTGAGGCGATTTATGGAAGCTGGCCTGCATTTGCTTTTGGTGAATGCAGGCCAGCTTTGCTTTCTTTCGCGGCCGAGGCGGAGATTTCTCGGGCAGGCTCTTTCGGGAGGCTATTTATACGCGCCGTGATATCGCCAATCGGCGCTTCTGCATGCTTTCGGAAATCGTGATCGTTCTCGGAGCAATTGTGGAGTACCATCTTCAGGTTTGATTTTTGCGACGTTTGCCGTCGCATCTTGATGATGGGAGTTTCATGTCTATTGAAGATACGGCAGCATCCGGCAAGCCGCGCGAACACTTCGCTTCGCGCCTTGGCTTTCTTCTTATCGCCGCCGGATGCGCGATTGGCCTGGGCAATGTGTGGCGGTTTCCCTATATCGTTGGGGAGTACGGTGGGGCTGCTTTCGTGCTGCTCTATCTTGTCTTTCTTGTCATTTTGGGATTGCCCGTCATGGTCATGGAGTTCGCCGTTGGGCGTGCGAGCCAGAAAAGCGCGGCGCACGCCTTCGATGTTTTGGAGCCGCGGGGGGGTCGTTTCCACTGGTTTTCTTGGTGGGGATATATCGGATGCCTCATTCTTCTCATGTTCTACACGACCGTAGCCGGTTGGATGATTGCATATATCCCCAAGATGGCATCGGGGGAGCTTTCGACGACCGATACGGGCGTTATGGCCGATGTGTTTTCTGGAATGCTCGGCGACCCGGCGCAATTGATCTTCTGGATGTTCGTTGCTATTGCTGTTGGGTTTGTCGTATGTAGCCTGGGCCTTCAGAAAGGCGTTGAGCGAATCACTAAAGTCATGATGGCGGCCCTTTTCGTAATCATGATTGCCTTGTGCATACGAACCGTCACCCTGCCCGGCGCGGGGGATGGCATTGCCTTTTATCTCGTCCCCGATTTTGGGAAGCTTTTCGCCGGTTCGACCCCGGCTGAGCAATGGTCCACGTTCGGGCAGGCTGTCTATGCGGCTATGGGGCAGGCGTTTTTCTCGCTGTCGCTTGGCATCGCCGCCATGGAGATTTTCGGAAGCTATATCGGCGGCGAGCGCAGCCTTACGGGCGAGGCGGTTTCGGTCACGGTTCTGAATACCGTCGTCGCGATCCTTGCCGGCCTTATCATCTTCCCGGCGTGCTTCGCCTATGGCGTAACGCCCGATTCGGGCCCGTCGCTTGTCTTCGTGACGCTGCCGGCCGTGTTCGCCGAAATGCCTCTTGGGAATATCTGGGGAGCGCTTTTCTTTGTGTTCATGAGCTTTGCCGCGCTCTCGACGGTCATCGCCGTATTCGAAAACCTTTGCAGCTGGACCATCGATAAATTCGACATCTCTCGTCGCCGCGCCGTTGTGGTAAACGGGATCTTGTTGTTCGTTTTGAGCCTTCCATGCGCTCTTGGGTTCAACGTGCTTTCGGGCGTGACCATCCCTGCAATTGGCGATATCCAAAGCATTGAAGACTTCATCGTGTCGAACAATATGTTGCCGTTGGGCTCGCTTATCTTTGTTCTTTTTTGCACTCAGAAATTCGGATGGGGATGGGAAGCGTTTCTCGCCGAGGCCGATCGCGGTCGCGGGCTGAAATTCCCTGCCTGGTCGAAGAACTGGGTGAAATACGGTATTCCCGCGCTCATAGTCGTCATTTTTATCATGGGGTATACGAGCCTGTTCTCTTAGGGAGGCGCCAATTATTTCGACGCCTCTTCATTTGCGGTAAGCGAGAATCGAAGCCGAACGAGTTTCCCTGCGAAACGCGTTCGGCTTTTTTGCGGGCTTAACGAGACTGGGTTTCGTTGCTTTCGACTTGCGACGGCGAGCTTGCCTTGCTTATGCGCGAAATGCCGTTGACGATTCCTCCATCGATTCTACGCAAGATTGTGCGGCACTTTGGAGCTTTCGCGCCTTTGTCGTAGAATACTGCCTTGTTGTATTGCATCCGCCTGGACGGGTGCCCGGCCTAAGCGCTTGAGATATGCGGTCCGCATTACGCGGCAGGCGCGTGGTCTTCGAACGGGAATCGTTCATGAAATTCGAAACGATGCGCAAGCTTCGCGCACTTTGGTGCAGCTGGAAGGCTTGTGCGCAACAGGCATGGCGACGTCGACTCTCGGCGTTTGCTTCGTCGTGCCGTGAGGAGCGAAAGAAATTTGACCGAACAGCAAAATTCGCCGGAGCGCGATTCCGGCACGAGGAACGAATCCGTGGTTTCCTCCAATCAAAACTCAGCAGAAAAAGGCGAAGCGAAAGAAACGTCTTCCCGTCGCAGCCGCGCTCGCGGTTCGCGGGGAGGTAAATCTCGTCGCAGCGCATCGGCGTCTGGGGCAAATGATGCCTCTCAGCAGGTGAAGAAAAGCGAAGGTAAAGCTTCGGGCGCTTCGGATGATCGTCGTCGCACGACGCGCACCAAGCATGTTTCGCTCGATCGGAAGCGCCCTCAAATAAGCCGCGATGGCGACGCGGCGCCCGAATCGTTTAACAAGCCCCGTACTCGCAAGCAAAAGCATATCGACGATATTCGTCGCGCTGTGAAGAAAAACCCCGACGCCACTTTGAAGATTATTCCGCTTGGCGGCCTTGACGGCATCGGGAAAAATATGACCGTGATTGAATGCGGCGACGATATGATTCTCGACGACGCGGGCCTCATGTTTCCCGATGACGATCATCCGGGCATCGATCTGATTTTGCCCGATTACACCTACGTGCTTGAAAACGAGCACAAGTTGCGGGCGATTATCATCACGCACGGCCATGAGGACCATACGGGAAGTTTGCCGTACCTCATGAAAGACCTCTCCAAAAAGGTCCCGATTTACGGAACGAAAATGACCCTTGGCCTTATCGAGGGCAAGTTCAAAGAGCATCGCATCAAAGCGAAGCTGTGCGAGGTCAATCCGGGCGACGAAATGAAAATCGGCAACTTCGTGGTTGACTTTTTTGCCGTGAACCACTCCATCCCCGGCGCTTTGGGTGTGTTTTTCCAGTCTCCCGCTGGAAACGTTTTGCATACGGGCGACTTCAAGCTCGATCAAAGCCCTATCGATGGCGTGCATACCGATTTCGGCGCGCTTTCCCGTTTCTCGAAAATCGGCGTCGACCTCATGATGAGCGATTCGACCAACGCTACCAGTCCGAGCTTTACGCCTTCCGAGGCTGAAGTGGGAAAGGCGTTGGGTCCGATTATCGAAAACGCGAAAGGCCGCGTGATCATCGCGAGCTTTGCGAGCCATATTCACCGATTGCAGCAAATAGCAGACGCCGCAGTTGCCAACGGCCGCAAGGTTGTGGTCACGGGTCGTTCCATGATTCAGAATACCGATATAGCGCGCCGCTTGGGGTATCTGAACATCCAGGACGTCGATTTGATCGACGCGTACGACCTGAAAGGCATTCCGCCCGAGAAGGTCGTGATTATGTGCACCGGTAGCCAGGGTGAGCCGCTTTCCGCCTTGGCTCGTATTGCCAACGGCGAGCACAAGACTATCCAAATTGACGAGGGCGATACGGTCATAATTTCTGCCACGCCCGTTCCCGGCAACGAGAAAGCCGTTACTCGCATCGTGAACCAGCTTGCGAAGATTGGCTGCGACGTGTGGGATAAGAGCCGTGCGCGTGTGCACGTTTCCGGCCATGCGAGCGCCGAAGAGCTCAAATTGGTGCTCTCGATCGTGCAGCCGCGCAACTTCATGCCGGTCCATGGCGAATCGATGCATCTTCGCGCCCATGCCAATCTCGCGCAGGCGACGGGGGTCGACCCCAAGCATATTTTCCTGTGCGAAAACGGTGACACGATCGAGATGCGCAATGGCGTCGTCGCTTTTGGGGAACCCGTCGAAAGCGGTATCGTGTTCGTCGATGGCTTGTCGGTGGGCGACACGTCGAAAGACGTCCTCGATGAGCGCACGACGCTTTCCAATTGCGGCTTTGCATGCATTTGCGCTGCGATTGACCCGAAGAAGCGTCAGATTTTGGGCAATGTTCGTGTGGAAATGCACGGCATCACGGGTGGCGATGTCGCCGAGCTTCGCCGCGAGGCGACCGATGGCGTGAAATGCACGCTGCGCCGTTCTTTGGAGCGCGGAGTGAATGGCCGCGATCTGGAGAAAGCTTGCCGCGATTCCCTTAAGTCTGTGTTGTGGGATCGCACGAAGCAGCGCCCGATGGTCATCGCTTCAATCATCGAGGTATAGCGATTCGCGGAAACTGCATTCTCCTACGCTATAATTCAAAGCTCGCGCGAAGCGGGACGTATGGTGTCTCATGTGGCCGGGCGGCTTTCGAGCCGTCCGGCCTCTGTCGAATAAAACGCACAGCAAACGCAGTACTTGAAGGAGCACGCAATTGGCTCGCGGTTCAAAATCGAACGCCGCACAATCGAATAATCCCAAGGGCCAAAAGGGAACCAAAGGGCGAAACGATGCGGATGGTCGCATTGCGCTCAAAGAGGCTTCCGCTCGCGGAAGGGCGAAGGCTCATTCGGGCGATTCCTTTGAGGAGCCAATTCGTTCGCCGCGCATTTTCGATGACAGGACCAAGCGCGATATCGCTGGGGTCGTAACGGCCGTCGTTGCCATTGTGCTGTTTTTGACCGTCGCTCTGACTCCTTCTGGCTTCATTACGAGCGCCCTGTCTGGCGGCTTGCGCGCTTTATTGGGTCTTGGCGCTTACGTGCTGCCGTTTATTCTCGTTGTCGTGGGCGCAAGCTTGCTCGTGCGACTTGATCGCGACGATGTGCCTTTGCGCTTGGGTGTTGGT
Source organism: Bacteroidaceae bacterium (assembly GCA_963631715.1). Classification (GTDB taxonomy): domain Bacteria; phylum Actinomycetota; class Coriobacteriia; order Coriobacteriales; family Eggerthellaceae; genus Slackia. Next base: position 59,608 of record CAVGRL010000005.1, on the reverse strand, counting down.
CTTGCCCTGCTTTTTCTTGCTTTCGAGGCGATACTCGCGCTTTTCGTTCCCGGTGCGGCTGAAAACCCCGATGTCGTGTTCGATTCGGCGGCGCTCGTCGTGCGCGGCGGCTATGTGGGGGCGGGCGTCGCATGGGCTTTACTGAAGCTTTTTGGTGAAGCCATAAGCATCGTGCTGCTTATGGGCCTTGCTTTGGCCGGGGCGGTAATCATTGGCTTCTCGCTTACCGGCGCGCTCGAATCGGTTCGAGAGAAGAGCTCGGATTTTCGCCAGTCTCGGCGCCGGGCGCATGACGAAAAGAGCGTCGCCGCCTTCGAAAATGAAGGTTTCGGCTTTGAAGACGGACAAGCGAACCGCGAGCAGAATGAGCCGTCGATTCCCGCACGCAAGCGAGACGAGCGTGGGCTTCTCGCTGGTTTTGGCCTGACGAAAAAGCAGCGCGAGGCCCTCGCCAAAGAAAAAGATTATTCTGAATCGCCTGCTGGCGAGCAAGAACCCACGGCGCGGATCCGTCGAGCCGATCAAGCGCGCGTTCCTCGCGATTTGTCGCGTCCGCGCAGGGCATCGGAGTCGCTTTCCACGCAATTGCTCGAGGGGAGGCGCCCCGGTCAGGTAAGTGGAGCTGCTTCGGTCGATGCGTATTGGCCTTCTGAATACGCTTTTGGCGCTGCCGCGCCAGATGGCGCCTCTTCCGAAGAACAGGGCGCTTCCCCGATCGAGCAGGGCGCTGGAGAGACGACAAGAGTTTTAGGCGGAGTCGCGAAAGTCGAATCTGCTAGTTCTGCCGAGCGCGGCGTTTCTCGGAGCAAGCCTGCGAGCAAATCCGATGCGCCCGATAAAACCGATTTCGATCTTCCCTGGGAAGATGCCGCTTCCGACGAGGGGTCAAATCTTCAGGCGGCATTGGCTTGCGGAAAGCCCATGACGCGTCGTTTGGGAAGCTCGCCTGCAAAAGCCGCAAAGACGCAAGTTCTAAGCAAGCCGAAATCGAAGGTCGCGGATGCCGCGCGATTCTCTCAGGAAGGGGAGAGCCGCGGCGGTTTCACGCTGCCTGCGTTCGGGCTTATTCGCCATACCGAGATCGCGGCCGAGGCCGATGAGACAGAACTTGCCGATCTTGCCCAAGAGCTTCAGGGAACGCTCGAAGACTTCAGCGTCATGGCCACGGTCGTTGGCTGGGTTGCCGGACCTACGGTCACGCTTTTCAAGGTCGATCTGCCTTCGGGCGTGCGTGTGAGCCGTATCATGAGCCTGACCGATGATATCGCTCTTGCCCTCGCGGCGCCTGGCGTTCGCATTTTCGCCCCCATACCCGGAACGAATCACGTGGGTATAGAAGTTCCCAATCGAACGCGTCAAAACGTGCTGCTTGGCGATGTCCTTAAAGATGCGTGCGGCGCGCCGCTTGAAATGGCTATCGGAAAAGACGTCGAGGGCCATTCTATTGTTGTCGATCTCGCAAAAATGCCTCACTTGCTCATAGGCGGCACGACGGGTTCTGGCAAGTCGGTCGCCATCAACGCCATGATTATGTCGATTCTCATGCGCGCCACCCCCGATGAGGTTCGTTTCATCATGATCGACCCGAAGCGCGTCGAGTTTACGCCGTATAATGGCATCCCTCATCTTTACGTGCCCGTTGTGACCGAAAACAAAGAGGCCGCAAGCGCCCTTTCGTGGGGCGTTGCCGAGATGGAGCGGCGTTTGAAGGTCATGTCGAAGGCCGGAGTGCGCAACATCTCCCAATACAATAAAAAGGTCGAGGATGGTCTTCTCAACGACGAGGACAAGCCCGAAGACGAGTGGCCCAAAAAGATGCCCTACATAGTCATCATCATCGACGAGCTCGCCGACCTCATGATGAACGTGGGCAAAGAGGTGGAGCTGTCCATCAGCCGCATAGCGCAGCTTGCGCGCGCGGCGGGCATCCATATGATCGTCGCCACGCAGAGGCCTTCCACGAACGTCGTTACGGGCCTCATCAAGGCGAATATCACCAACCGCATTGCATTCAATGTGGCCTCCGGCATCGACTCGCGAGTCATCCTCGATACTCCAGGCGCCGAAAACCTCATCGGCTTGGGAGATATGCTCTTCAGCAAGCCTGAATGGCCCAAGCCCCAGCGCTTGCAGGGCTGCTTTGTTTCGGAAGAAGAAATCGAGGCGGTTGTTGCCCACCTCAAAGAACAGGGCGAGCCCGAATACCACAGCGAAATCCTCCAGACGAACGTTATCGGCATTGGCTCGAGCATGCCCGACGGCTCGGGTGGCACGTCGTCGGCCGACGACCCCCTTTTGTGGGACGCTGCCGATATCGTCGTTGCAAGCGGCCTCGGGTCAACTTCGAACATTCAGCGCAAATTGAGCGTGGGGTATTCCCGTGCGGGGCGCATCATGGATATGCTTGAAGAGAAAGGCGTCGTCGGCCCGCCTAACGGCAGCAAGCCGCGCGAAGTGCTCGTTGACGATATGGAACTCGAATCTCTGAAGGCTTTCGAGGCGCGTGACGCCGCCGAGGGTGGATTCTAGGAGCAGCAGTGGAAGATTACAATTTCGGAGATATTTTGCGGGACGCTCGGCAGCGCACGGGCGAAGACCTCGTTTCAGTTGCCCGCAAGCTGCGCATTCGCCCCGATATTCTCGAGCGTATCGAGGCGAGCGACCTTGCCGGCATGCCTCCGCGCGGATATTCGCGCAATATGATCAATGCATATGCGCGCTATCTGGGGTTGAATCCGACCGACGTGGTGAAAAACTACCTCGATTCGCAATACCGCGCCCAGGTCGAAAACGCGCGCAAAAACATCCGGCCCACGGGTTTCGATATGTCGGGGGCGAAGCGCCATCACGGGCTTCGCGAAGAAGTCCACGTTGACGAGCGTTCCCGTGAGCGCAGTTTGGCGGCGCAACGCGAGCACGACGAGCAGACGGGCTCCATCCGTTCGAATTCTTCTACGGCAGACGCTTCTTCGCGGCAGGGGTTTCGGCTGGGCGAATCCACGCGAAGCTCGCGTTATTCCTCAAGCGCCGCGCCTCGGCCCACGCAGTCCCGTTCGCATGGCGGGTCTTCATTCGACGAGGGGCTTTTTGACGATATCGATTCCGCTGCGGCTCCACGCGAGCTTTCTTCGGCGGAGCGCGCCCTTGCCTCGCGTCCCTCCGATGCTGCCCGAACTAGGCGCGTCGGAGCTGTTCACGTAGGATCATATAACGGCTACGGGCAGGGGCTTTATAATTATTCGCGCCAGCAGCGCGCGGCTTCCGAAGACTCCGATCGCACGCGCCGTTTGGATGACGCCGGTCAGAGGCCTTCCTCGCGGCGCTCTGGCGCTGCATCACCCGGATCGACTCGCCGCCTCAACCGAGCCCAAGACGAGCAAGAAGACGTGTACATGCATCGTCAGTCTCGTCGCTCGGCCCAGCCAGAACGCCATTCAATCAGCGTGTATGCCGCTCCGAGCAATTTGGGCACAGGCCAAGGTGGGCTTCGAGACAAGCTCCCGTTCCTCATCGCCGGAGTCATTATCTTGCTGCTCGTTGTCATCATCGGGTTTTTAGTGAACGGCATTGGATCGCAGGTTACTTCGAATGCCCAGCAGAGCGCTCCGATGAATATCACTGGCCTTCCCGAATCGAGCTCTTCGACAAGTTCATCGACCTCAACGAGCTCGACGGATTCAACGAGCTCGCAAGACTCGTCGCAAACGAAGACGGCCGAAAGCGAAAAGAAGGTCGAGGCGGCGCCCACGAAGACGGTCGTCGCTTATTCGATTGAAAGCGGCAAGACGCCGTATATCGAGATCTACGAAGACGATTCATGCCTTGTGGCCAGCAGCATTTCGGGCCCGTCGAGCAAAAGCTACGATGTGACCGGGTCGTTTACGATTGTGGCGAGCCCCTATGAGGGCCTGACCATCACGCAAGACGGTACTGCCGTGAATCTAGACGACTATGTGACCAATGGAGTTTTGCGCTTCGAAGTGAATTTCGACGATGTGCTTACCGCTTGGAATGAAGCGCATTCAGAATCGGCATCTTCCTAAGGATATGCCGATTGGCTTCAAAGAAAGGCGTGATGAATTTGATCGGATCCTCCTTAAAGGGGCGCATCCATAATTTCGAATGAACGATTAACCGAACGAAGAGAAAGGCCAACCATGGCAAAAGAATCGAGTTTCGACGTGGTCTCCACCGTTGACATGCAGGAAGTTGACAACGCATACGGTCAGGCAAAGCGCGAGCTTGCCCAACGCTACGATTTGAAAGATTCGGGAGCCGAAATCGCTCTCGACAAATCGGCGCGCAAGATTACCGTTTCGGCGCCGGCTGAATTCGTGGCGCGCCAGGTTATCGACGTCATAGGAAGCAAGCTCATTAAGCGTGGCATCGATTTGACGGCTGTGAAATGGGGCGACCCTATTCCTGCTACAGGGCAAAGCGTTCGTCAGGTCGCTGAAATCGTCGAGGGCATCGATAAAGAGACCGCAAGCAAAATCTCCAAAGACATTCGCGGTACCAAGCTTAAGTGCAAGGTCGCTATTGAGGGCGACAAATTGCGCGTGAGCTCGGCTTCTCGCGATACGCTGCAAGAGGTGATTTCGTTTTTGAAGGGCCAAGACTACGGTCAGCCCCTTCAGTATGTGAACTATCGATAAGGCGAGGCGGGAGTGTAGGTATGTCCAACATCGACGTTAGCGAGCTTGAGCCGCTGGCTGTGCCGCGCGTATGCTTCGTGACGCTTGGATGCGCGAAAAATGAGGTCGATACGGCCGAAATGACGAAACGGCTTTCTGCTGCGGGATATGCGGTGTGCGACGATGCTGCTGCTGCTGATGTTGTGATCGTGAATACCTGCTCGTTTATACAAGCGGCAACGGAAGAGAGCCTTGAAGCGATTTTCGAGGTTTGCGGGTTGCCGAATTTCGTTCAAGGCGAGGCAAAGCTTGTTGTCGCCGGGTGCATGCCTGCTCGCTATGGGGAAGATTTGGCGTCGGAGCTGGGCGAGGCCCAGGCATTTGTGCCGTGCAGCAAGGAAGACGACATCGTCGTCGTGCTCGCCGATTTGCTCGGCGATGCGGCTCCCAACGGGTCTTTTGAGCAGGGCGTTTCGCCATGGGCCGCATCACCCGCCGCATATGTCAAAATCTCCGATGGTTGCGATAGGTTCTGCTCATTTTGCGCCATCCCGTATATTCGCGGGCGCTATCACAGCTTCCCCTTCGCCCATGTGCGCGAATCGGTTGCAGAACGCGTTGCCGCCGGCGTTCGCGAGATAACGCTTATCGCGCAAGACACGGGCCGATGGGGCGAGGATTTCGAGGAGCCTTCGAGCACGGCGGCGTTGCTCGCCGCGCTTGCCGATGAATTCTCCGATACATGGTTTCGTCTCATGTACATCGAGCCGCAAGGCGTAACCGATGAACTCCTCGATGTGATTGCGAGCAGGCCAAACGTCTGCTCGTATCTCGATGTTCCTTTGCAACACGCCAGCAAGCCCGTGCTCCGCTCGATGAATCGCCGCGGCGATGCCCAATCGCATAAAGAACTCGTGGGCCGCATTCGCGATCGCGTTCCGGGAATTACGCTGCGCACGACGCTCATCGCCGGATTTCCCGGCGAGACCGAAGACGACCTGGAGCTTTTGAGGGAGTTTTTGGAAGATGTCGAATTTGACTATGTGGGCGTATTTCCCTATTCGCGCGAAGAGGGGACTAAAGCCGCTTCCATGGACGGGCAGATTGACGAAGAGGTAAAGATTGAGCGCGCGCAAATCCTGCGCGATACGGCCGACGCTATTGGCGAGGCTCATGTTTGCGAGAGAATCGGCAAAGAGATGGATGTGCTCGTGCTTGGTCGTGAAGAAGACGGCCAGCTTTATGGCCGCGCGGCATGCCAAGCCCCCGAGGTTGACGGCGTCGTGTATTTGGACGAGGGCGAAATCGGCGAAATCGTGCGCGTTCGGATAAGCGACACACTCGTGTACGAGATGGAAGGCGATGTGCTTCATGCGTAACGAGGCAAAAACGTCATACGCCAGCGGAGAGCCCATGCCGGCTGAATCTCATTCCAATGAGAAGATACTTACTCCTGCCAATGTCGTGACCTTGGTGCGCATTTGCCTTGTTCCCGTCTTCGTGGTGGCGCTTATAAGCCCTTGGCCCGATTGGATAGGGTTTGAGGCCCTCAATCCCTGGAAGGCATGGATTGCGGCCCTTATTTTCGTTGCCATATCGTGCACCGATTGGCTCGATGGATATTTGGCGCGTTCGCGCAATGAGGTGACCGATTTCGGCAAATTCATGGATCCGCTTGCCGACAAAGTCCTCGTTGTTGCTGCGTTGCTCGTTTTAGTTGAACTCGGTTCGCTTCCAAGCTGGCCTGTCATCATCATTATTGCGCGCGAGTTCATTGTGAGCGGCGTTCGCATGGTTGCTGCGAGCAAGGGCGAGGTCATTGCCGCTTCATGGTATGGAAAATTCAAAACGGTTTTCCAGATGGTGGCAATCGTGCTCTTCGTGGTGAAGGAAAGCCCGGCCATTGCTGCCTTGCTTTCGCCGCAATTCGCTTTCGGCTTGTATGTTTTGAGCTGGCTCGTGATGCTTGCCGCCCTCATGCTGACCATCGTGTCGATGATGGATTATATTTGGAAAGCCCGGCATTTGATTGGCTTTAAGCCCAAAGGATCGCGCGCGCGGGTTGTGAGCAACGAAGATCTAGCGCGCGATTCTTCATGCTGCGATAAGGGCGAAATTCGAGTTTGCGCGGCGCGTGAGGTGATTAAGAAAGCGAAGGCCGAAAACAAGACCGTTGGGTGTGCCGAGAGCTGCACGGGCGGGCTTGTGGCGGCCTCTTTGACCGAGATAGAGGGCTCGTCTTCTGTCGTGCGCGGCGCGATTGTGAGCTATGTCAACGACGTCAAAATGCAAAGCCTTGGCGTTCCTCGTGAGGCGTTCATAGACGGAAGCGCTGTTTGCGAAGAGGTCGCGCTGTCTATGGCGCGCGGCGCGCTCGAGAAACTTGGCGTCGATGCTTCCTGCTCTGTTACGGGAATCGCCGGTCCTGGCGGGGCGGAGCCGGGAAAGCCGGTTGGAACGGTGTGGATCGCGGCGGCAAATGCGCAGGGAGCTACGGCTCGCGAATGCCATTTTGACGGGGATCGCGAAAGCGTGCGCGCCCAAGCGGTGCAGACTGCGCTTGAAATGCTGTGCGAAAAAATCTAAAAGCGTCGAATTCTTGCAAGATTTTATGCTGATTGCTCCGATATTTTTCCGACTTTCGGGCAAGTGTTCGGCAAGGTTTGCGTGATTACATAGCTCTCATCCCGCATATTTGTGAGGACTGGGCGATCGATGGTTGACATAAGAACATCTGTTCGCAATAATATGCGCGTCAAAGATACCGGCGCGCTGCCGGCAGCAAGGAGAAATAATGGCTCAAACTCTTGAAAAAGATAAGATGCTCGAGCTCACGACCGAGCAAATCGAAAAAAAGTTCGGCAAGGGCGCCATCATGAAGCTCGGAAGCAACGCCGATCATCTCGAGGTCGCCGCTATTCCGACCGGAGCGTTGCCGCTCGACGCTGCGCTTGGCATTGGCGGTGTGCCGCGGGGGCGTATCGTCGAGATTTACGGCCCCGAATCGAGTGGCAAAACGACGCTGGCGCTGCAGATTCTCGCTGAAGCTCAAGCTCTAGGCGGTGTTGTTGCGTTCATCGATGCGGAACATGCTCTCGATCCTACGTATGCCGCGCGTTTGGGCGTCGATATCGACGAGGTTTTGATTTCCCAGCCCGATACGGGCGAGCAGGGGCTTGAAATTTGCGATATGCTCGTTCGCAGCAATGCAATCGACTGCATCGTCATCGACTCCGTTGCCGCTCTCGTTCCCAAGGCGGAAATTGAAGGAGAGATCGGCGATTCGAGTGTTGGCTTGCAGGCTCGACTTATGTCGCAAGCGCTGCGCAAGTTGGCTGGCTCTCTTTCGAAGTCGAATACTACCTGCATTTTCATCAATCAGCTACGTGAGAAAATCGGCGTCATGTTTGGCAGTCCCGAAACGACGACTGGCGGCCGTGCCCTGAAGTTCTTCTCAAGCGTGCGCATTGATATCCGCCGTATCGAGACCCTTAAGAATAAAAACAATGAAGCCGCCGGAAACAGGGTCCGGGCTAAAGTCGTTAAGAACAAAGTGGCGCCGCCGTTTCGACAGGCTGAATTCGACATCATGTATGGTCTTGGCATTTCCCGTGAAGGCTGCATCGTCGATATGGGTGTCGAGGCGGGCGTCGTGAAGAAAAGCGGTGCTTGGTACACCTATGGTGAAGATCGCCTCGGGCAGGGACGCGAGGCGGCCAAGGAAATGCTTCGTACGAATCCCGATGTGCGTGATGAAATCGAGCAAAAGATCCGTGACCATTTCGACATCCCTACCGTCAAACCTTTCAATGCCGAAGAGTAAAGAGAATCGCCCGCCCGACCAATACGGCGGGCGATTCTTCTTGTGTCAAGGAGAGATGACCCGTGCCCTATATCGATGCTCGCTATGCAGCCGCACTTCTTGAAGAATCGCAGAGCAAGAAATTATCTTCGTGCGCATCTTTCGGGCTTGAGCCCATCTGGGAAGAGAGAACCGAAGGGGAACAGGCGGCATTTGAAAAAGTGAAACGTCTCGCATGCGTTCGAGAACGGGGCTCGCGAGAGCTTACCGACCGGCTTGTTCGCGACGGGTTTTCGCGCGAAGACGCCCAATCGGCCGTGCAGAGGGGGATCGATTGCGGCCTTATTGATGATTTGCGTTATGGGGCCGTCCTTGTAAGGACTCGCGTTTCCCAGGGGCGCGGAAGAAGCGGAATCGAGGCCGAATTGGAGAGAGCGGGAATTTCCGCAAGCGACATTCCTGGTTGGCCTGAAGAGTTTTTCTCGACGGGCTTTTGCGAGCGTCTTGTGGATAACGGCTTCGGGGCGTCCGACGGTGAGCCTGTAGGCGAAGTCGATGGGTCGAATTTTCAGGAGCTTGAGATTGCTCGGGCGTTGACTTTGTTGCGGAATAAGCCGCCGAAGGCGAAAAACATTCAGGCGGCCGCGTATAGAAAACTCATTTCAAAGGGCTATTCCTCATCGGTCTGCTCGGCTGCCGTACGCCGTTTTGTCGAGGAGAATTAAGAGCGATGGATATTAATTTGTTTCCGATGCGCGAAATTTTCTGAAGCTCGGTGTATCATATGAACGCTTGAGTGTAATGGCGCGCTGGCGCGCCTTCTCGATATATAACAATTGCATAGGCCGAAATTCTTCGGCGTTTGAATCTATCGTTGTGTATTCGCTCATGCCAGGTGTTTCACCCGGCATTTTCTTTGCCGGTACGCCTGCCTTTGTATCTGAATTTGGAAGAAAGGGGAGGCCGATGGAAATCGTTTTGCTTATCCTCGGCTTGGCTGTCGGCGTTGCTGGCGGCTATTTCATCACCCGCTACGTCGCAAACTCGTCCACCAAAAAGGCTCAAGAAGAAGCTGAGCAGGTGGTCTCTGAGGCGAAGCGCCAGGCCGAAACCATGCGTCGCGAAGCCGTGGTCGAGGCAAAAGATGAAGTTTTCAAGATGAAGCAAGATGCGCAAGCCGAGCAGAAGGAGCGCCTGAAAGAGGTGCGCGCGGCGGAATCTCGCGTTGCGCAGCGTGAAGAGTCGCTCGATCGTCGCGTGGAGAGCCTTGATGCTCGCGAGCATCAGCTCTCTTCGATGCAGGGCCAAGTCGAGCGCCGCGAACGAGATTTGGACGAGGCCATGCAAGAGGTCAATGTGCGTCTCGAAAAGGTTGCCGGCATGACGCCCGATGAGGCGAAAAAAGAATTGCTCGATAACCTCCGAGACGAAGTGACCCACGAAAGCGCTACCATCATTCGTGAGGCGGAGCAGCGCACCAAGGCGGAGGTCGACAAAAAATCGCGCGAGCTTCTGAGCATTGCAATTCAGCGAGTCGCTGCTGATCATGCCGCCGAGACCACGGTGAAGACGATCCATATCCCTTCGGATGACTTGAAGGGCCGTATTATTGGTCGTGAGGGCCGCAATATTCGCAGCTTCGAGCAGCTCACCGGCGTTAATTTGCTTATTGATGACACGCCCGAATGCGTGACGATTTCGTGTTTCGATCCCGTTCGTCGCGAAATCGGTCGCGTTACCATGGAAAACCTCATCGCAGACGGTCGCATTCATCCCGCCCGTATCGAAGAGATGTATGCCAAGGCGGAAAAGCTTGTGAACCAGCAGGTGCAAGATGCCGGCGAGCAGGCCACCTTTGATGTGGGGATCCATGATTTGCACCCCGAGCTTGTGCGTACGCTTGGTCGCCTGCGCTTTCGCACTTCGTTTGGCCAGAATGTTTTGAACCATTCACTCGAAGTCGCATACCTTTGCGGCGTTATGGCTGCCGAGCTTGGTCTTGATCCGGTTCCCGCCAAGCGTGCCGGACTCTTGCACGACTTGGGCAAGGCGGTCGATCATGAGGTCGAGGGTCCCCATGCCGTAATCGGCGCCGATTTGGCCCGCCGTTTTGGTGAAAAGCCTGAAATCGTGCATGCGATTGAAGCTCATCATGCCGATGTAGAGCCCAACAGCGTGCTTGACGTGCTGGTGCAAGCGGCCGACGCTGTTTCCGCTGCTCGTCCGGGCGCTCGCAAAGAGAGCCTCGAAAGCTATGTGAAGCGCCTCGAGAAATTCGAAGAGATTGCCAATGCCCATAAGGGCGTCGAGCGCACTTATGCCATGCAGGCGGGTCGCGAGATTCGCGTAATGGTGGTTCCTGAAATGGTCGATGAGGCTGCCGCTGTTGTTTTGGCGCACGACATTGCCAAGCAGATTGAAGATGAGATGCAATATCCCGGCCAGGTAAAGGTCGTGGTGATTCGCGAAAGCCGCGCCGTCGACTACGCGAAATAAACCCGTTCGCAATGTTGGAGAGGCGCCCATCGTGGCGCCTCTTTTCGTATCCCTTCGCCCTGCCGGGGCCACGATTCGCTATCGTTCGCTTCGCTCACTATGCGCTCATCTGGCTTCGTTTAACTTTAGAATGAAGTACAAGTTTGAACTCAGACGACCCCGGCAGGGCGAAACGCTCGAGTCGATGCTTTAATTAGCATAATTTCGGATACGGCCTGCGGGTCCGTCAAGGCCGTCGGCGTTCAAGCTTGTTTTTCATTTCAATAAGAAACGCCGCCAGGCGAGCGCATAGTTCGCGAAGCGAACGGTAGCGAGCCGTGACCTTGACGGACCCGCAGGCCGTATCCGAAACGGTGGGATGAAATCGAAAGAGACAACGATGTCCGATTCCGAAAAACTAACCGCGTTTCTTGATTCGATGCCCGTTGGCACGCGTTTGCGTATCGAGGACGATTTGGGTGATGGCTTCGTTCGGCTGCGCGTTTCCGAAGCGGAGCGCCGCCAGGCGAAGCAGGATATTCGCTGCGTGGAAGACGCCGTTATTGAAATGCTGAGGAATGCTCGCGATGCTCATGCGCGCACAATCATCATGGGAACGTCCCGATCGGGATCGATGCGGCGCATTGTCATGGCGGATGATGGCGACGGAGTTCCTGAGCGCTTGATCGATAGGATTTTCGAACCGCGCGTAACCTCCAAACTGAATTCTATGACGATGGATGAATGGGGCGTTCACGGCAGGGGCATGGCCTTGTATTCCATTAAGGAAAACTCCGTTCGCGCCGAATGCCTGTCTTCCGTAGAGGGGAAGGGCAGTGTTTTCCTCGTCGATTTCGATTGCTCGAAGATTCCTGAAAAAAGCGATCAGAGCACGTCTTCTCCGCTTCTGAAGGCGTCGGACGGCACGTGGAGGGTTGGGCCGGGGCCCCATAATATTCTCAAAACGGCTTCAGAATTCGCTCTGTCGAATCGATCGGTCTGCACGCTGTATCTGGGCAGTCTGGTCGATTGCGCCGCTACCATGCATGCTTTCGGGCGTCAGTCGAATTTGAGCGTGGATGAAGAGTCGGAAATTGCGCCCATAAAACGCTTGGGCCTGGCTTGCGATGCGGCGCAGCTGAGGGAATATGCCCAGGCTTTGGGAATCGATATGTCGATACGAAGCGCTCATCGTATTGCTGCCGGGCAAATAGCTCCTCTGCCCCCGCTTCTTGAATCGCTTGAAAAAATGCGCGAAGGCGAAGCTGTCGGCGTGGCTAAGCGCGCCAGCAAACCGAAAAGTGCCGCCTGCGACCATCGAGGCCTCAAAATCGATGCGAGCGATCTTGAAGAATTCTCGTCGGCTCTGAAATCGGCGTATGCGAACCTTGCGCGCGATTACTACCTTGAGGGGGATGTTGAACCGAATATCCGGGTGTCTTCTGATGGGATTCATGTCGTTTTCCCGGTAGAGAAGCTATAGTTCTCTTTCTTGCCAACGCACGCATCTTCGGCGCAGACGGCATCTTGGCGCGTAACAACTGGCGTCGTGGGCACTCGCCTCTTCGGGCGTGTTTGTGCTATTTTCGGCCGCATGTGCCCTTTGCTTTTCGGCCTTTGCGGTTATGGACGACGCGGAGCAGAAGGCCAGGCGTTTTCCTCGGCGCTTTTGCATGTGCGTAATATGGCAGAGTACTCGCTTTGCTGCTGTTCAGGGGTATTCATAAGGTACAATTTTCATCCAGGTAACAATGCATGTTCTATATGGCATAGACACAAAATAGCAACGCACTTTAAACATAGTAGAAGGATTCACATGCCAGAGCATTCAGCAAACGGCCGCCAGGTTGGCTGCCTGAAGGTGTCATCGAAATCGTCACCGGCATCGGTGGCTGGAGCTATCGCCGGCATGATTAAAGATGGCTCTTGCGTAGAAATCCAATCGGTAGGGGCCGGCGCCGTGAATCAAGCGGTGAAGGCGATCGCTATCTCTCGCGGCTTCCTTTCGCCAATCGGCATTGAAATCGTATGTGTTCCATCGTTTGCCGACATCGTCATCGATGGGGAATATCGTACCGCCATAAGGTTCAATGTGGAACCGCGCTCCATGCTTGACCACCAATCGTAGACAAAGAAAGTCGCAGATCGATTTATGCTTTCACCCATTTCAGAGAAGACGTTTTTCCTGCAGGTTTTCGGCTGCCAGATGAACGAGCACGATTCCGAACGCATTGCAGGCATGCTTGAATCGCTGGGGGCCGTTCAGGTGCCCGAACTTGAGGAATCTGAAATCGTCGTGTTCGTGACGTGCTGCGTTCGCGAGGCGGCGGATACGCGCCTTATGGGCCAGGTCGCTTCCATGAAAAACATTCCTTTGCCCAAAGAGAGCAAGCTTGATAAGCGCATCGTGTGCATCGGTGGTTGCATCGGCCAGCGCGATGGTGCGAAGCTTATGGAGAAGCTTGCGCATGTCGATGTGGTATTCGGCACCCAGAACATTGATCGGTTGCCTCGGCTTATCGAAAACGTCTTGGTTGGCCAGGGGCATCAGGCCGAAGTGTATGAGGCAAGCGAGAAGTTCGCCACCGATTTGCCGAGCAAGCGCGTGCATAAGTGGGCTGCTTGGCTTCCTATTACGTCGGGTTGCAATAATTTCTGCACGTATTGCATTGTCCCGTATGTGCGCGGACGCGAAAAGTCGCGCACCATTGAAGACGTGGCGCGTGAAGCTCAGGCCCTTGTCGCCGACGGCGTGAAGGAAATCACGCTTTTGGGCCAAAACGTGAATTCATACGGTCGCGATTTGTATGGCGAGCCGCGCTTCGCCGATATGCTGCGTGCTATCTCGGCGACAGGTGTTGAGCGCATTCGCTTTGCGACGTCTCACCCCAAAGACCTTACCGACGAAGTCATCTCGCTTTTTGGCGAGCTTCCTAATTTGATGCCTGCGATTCATCTTCCTGTGCAGGCGGGAAGCGATCGGGTATTGAAGGCCATGAATCGACGCTACGACTCCGCGCGCTATCGGGAGCTCGTGCGAAAGCTTCGCGAAGCGAACCCCGATATAGCTCTTTCGACCGATATCATCGTCGGTTTTCCCGGCGAGACTGAAGAAGATTTCCAGGCTACTGCTGAGCTTGTTAAAGAAGTTGGCTATGGCCAGGTTTTCACGTTCATTTATTCGAAGCGTGAGGGAACGCCGGCGGCCAAAATGCACGATTCGACTTCTCGCGAAGAAATCCAGCGTCGTTTCGACGAGCTCGTTGATATCGTGCAAAACGGCGCCCATGAGCAGAATCAGCGCTTTACGGGACGCGTCCTTGAGGTTTTGGTTGAAGGGGTGTCCAAGCGCGACGATGAGATACTCGCTGGTAGAAGCCCTCATAACGTGACGGTTCACGCTCCTTTGCCGAAAGGCAAAACGATCGAGGAGCTTGAGGGAACGATCGTGAAGGTTCGCATCGACGAATCGCTTACCTGGTATTTGTCGGGCGAGGTTGTCGATGCCTAACGCGGACGCAAAACCGGGCTTCGAGCTTTCGAAGCCCGTTCTTGTTATTGTAGGGCCTACAGCGTCGGGCAAAACCGATGTGGCACAGGAAATCGCACGTAGGCTCGATGGGGAAGTGATTTCGGCCGATTCCATGCAGATCTACGAGGGCATGGATATTGGCACGGGGAAGCTTCCCGTAGCCGAACGTATGGTGCCGCATTGGGGCTTCGATATTCGCAAGCCTGGCGAAGCGTATTCGGCATCGCTGTTCCAACAGTACGCGCGTGAGCGCTTCCTTGATATCGATGCGCGAGGGAAGCGTTGCGTGTTGGCGGGCGGTACGGGGTTTTATGTGCGCGCAGCCATCGATGACTACGATTTCGCATCGGGCGAGCAGGTGAACAATCCTGTGCGCGAAAAGTGGGCGGCCTATTTGGCTGAGCATGGTGCGCAGGGGCTTTGGGATGCGTTGAACGAGCGTGACGCCGCAAGCGCTGCCATTATTCATCCGAACAATTCGAAGCGTGTGGTGCGCGCCCTTGAGATGCTCGAACTTGATGGCGTGTCATATGCCGCACAGCATGAAGGGCTTGCCCGGCTGGAACAAGCGGTGCCGGCACTGTTTTTCGGGCTCGCTGTCGACCCCGAGCTGCTGAAACGGCGCATTGATGCGCGTGTTGAGCGCATGTTTGAAGCCGGCTTGGTTGAAGAGGTTCGTGGTTTGTGCGAGCGTGGGTTTACCGAGGCCCTGACGGCGCGAGAGGCTATCGGCTATAAAGAAGTCGTCGCCGCGCTGGAGGGGCAATGCTCCATGAAGGAGGCAAGCGACGCCATTAAGCTTGCAACCAGGCGATATGCGAAGCGCCAACGTTCGTGGTGGCGTCATGACGAGCGTGTACGGTGGGTTTCGGCAGACGATGGCGACGTGGCGCGCATGGCCGATGAAATCGAATCGATGCTGTAGGAGCTGGTATTGTGTCTTTTGCCGATTCTCTTTCAATGATGGACGAGGGATGCGAGCGAGCGATTCTCGTGGGCATCCAATTCAAAGGCGACGATTCCGCAAAACTCGAGTCGTCGCTTGCCGAGTTGGCTCGTCTGGCCGATACGGCGGGTGCCGAAGTGGTTGCCACCACGTTTCAGAAGCTCGATGCGCCGAACCCGAGAACATTCGTGGGTTCGGGCAAGGCGGAAGAGATTGCCGAGATGTGTCGCGCGTACGCGGCCGACGTGGTGATTTTCGATGACGAACTTACTCCATCGCAGCAAAGCAATCTTGAAAAAGCGGTCGCCAAAGACGTGAAGGTGATTGACCGCACGGCGTTGATCTTGGATATCTTTGCATTGCATGCCACTACGAAAGAAGGCCGTTTGCAGGTGCACCTTGCCCAGAATCAGTACTTGCTGCCGCGTTTGCGCGGCATGTGGGCACACTTGGCCAGCAATCGTATGGGCGGCGGCGTGGGGTCGCGCTTCGGCGAGGGCGAAAGCCAGCTGGAAGTCGATCGCCGCATGGTTCGAAAGCGCATCACCTCGATTCGCCGTGAGCTTGAGCAGGTGTCTCGCATGCGTGAAACTCAGCGTTCGGCTCGGTATGCTTCGGGCGTGTTCAAGGTGGCCGAGGCAGGCTATACCAATGCGGGAAAATCGAGCCTCATCAATCGTCTTGCCGGCGCCGATGTGCTTTCTTATGACAAACTGTTCGCAACGCTCGACTCAACAACGCGCAAGCTTACGCTGCCCGAAGGCCGCGAGGTCACGCTTACCGATACGGTCGGGTTTATCCAGAAGCTGCCAACGACCTTGGTCGAGGCATTTAGAAGCACCCTTGACGAGATACGTGGGGCCGATTTGATCCTTCATGTAATCGACGCTTCATCGCCCGAACGTGAGATGCAGATGCAGGCCGTCGAGGAAACGCTGCAGCAGATTGAAGCTCAAAACATCCCGCGCATTACGGTTTTCAATAAGGTTGATCTGGTCGAGGAGGCCGAGGCGTTAGCGCTTGCTCGCTTGTATCCGGGTGCGGTGCTGGTTTCAGCCGCAACGGGGCAGGGCACAGACGAGCTGATCGAGGCCATAGCGCGCGCAGCAACCGCAACCGAGGAGACCATGAATGTGGCGGTGCCGTTCTCTCGTGGCGATTTAGTTTCTCTGGCTCATTCGAAATGCACGTTGATTGCCGAAACGTTCGATGAAAACGGAACGAATCTTACCGTGCGTGTTCCGCGCGATTTGGCCAGGATGTTCGAGCCATTCAAGATCTCGTAGGCGATTTCTGCATCGGGGCATTTTAGGTAGCCCGCGTGTTTCATCGCTTAGCGAATGTGGGCGCTCCCTGCTCGTTCGTGCGAGCTTCAACTTCTCCGCGCTGTGTTGCGGCGCCGAACCACGATTCGAAGAGGGAATCGTAGGTTCCGTCTGATTCCGCATTTTCGATGCCTTGATTGATTGAATCTTTCGTTTCGTCGTTGCGACATGCGAAAACATAGGCGCAATCGGTATCTATGATATCGATGATCCCTGCATCGGCATAGGCGACCTTCACGCGCCTCATGGCGTTGGGAGCGCCGCATGCCACGGCGTCCGCATTTTTCGCCTCGAGCGCCGTAAACGCCTCGTCCATCGTGTCGAATTCCAAAATCTGGGCATTGGGCAGATTGCGCAGAGCCCATTCGCATGCGAGCGACCCTTTCAAGACGGCGATTGTCGCCGTATGCAAGTCGTCAACCGACGTGATGCCGCTGTTTTTGAGGGCGACAAGTGCGACATCGACGTCTATGTATGGCGATGAATACAGGCAATCGGCTGGCGCTTCTTGGGAAACGTCAAACGACCCGATGGCAACGTCGGCTTTTTTCTGCGAAATTAGGCTTGCAGCGCTTTCTTCGTCTTGGGCTTTCACGAAAGAACAGGTTTTGCCCTGGGCATTTGCGATCGATTCGATGAGGTCGATTGCAAAGCCTTGGGGTTCGTAGGCGTTCTTGCTTGCGTAGGGAAAGAAATCGCCCACATATGCGACGGTGAGAGTGTTTTGCGCCGGCGCTTCTTCCTGCTTGTTTTCGTGAGCGCAAGCAGGAAGAAGGAAGCTTATTGCCAACGCACCGAGCAACGCGAGCGCGTGCACTGCTTTCGAGGGAAACGATATGTTCGCGAATTTCTCCATAAGCTCTGGCGCCTCGATTTATGCTTTGCCGATCTGCGAAAGCTTTGTTTGTCCGCCAATTGCTCCGGGGCATGCCGCTTGCGCTTCGGCGATGAAGCTTGAGGGGCTCAGAAGGGCGACGCGCTTGCCGCCATCGGCCCGAACGCGTCGTACGAGCATCTTCGTTCGCTCCGCAGTTTCAAGGTCGGCTTTGCTGAACGTCGAAATAAGAAGCGAATCCGTGCTTTTCGAGAGGGCGTCGCAGAAAAGCTTGCGCCAACGGCAAAGTGAGTTCGACCTGTTTTCGTCGGTGCTTACTGTTTCGAACGCGTCGCGGCCCGGAATGAAGCCGTCTATTGCGCCGAGTGCGTATATCGATTTGAATTCGAGGCCAGGCACATCTCCATACCCCATAATGCGCACGAGATGCGGATCTTCATTGAACTGAGGGGCGTTAAGCGCTTCGAGGGCGAGGGCATGAAGCTCGCGAGGGTTTTCGTCGCCCTGCATGAGCTCTTGAAGCGTCTCAAATTCACCGAGCTCAGATGCCCCGATGGCGCGCAGCAAGGCGAATCCTTTGCGCCCTTTCGCCTTTTCGATGAATGCAAGCCCTTCTTCATGGCGTTTGACGATTTCAGCTGCTCGCAAGAATGGTTCTTGTCCGCAATCGAGCATCTCGGCGGCTTTGACGAGACCTTCTATGAGCTCGATTTCGTTTTTTTCGGAAAACTCGACGAGCCCAAGCCATGCATCGCTGTTGGTGAGGTAGTTTCCGATGCCGCACCACGCTCGCCAAGCCACCACGTCGCCAGGATCGGCGAGCAGGGAGAGCTTGATATAGGCGATAAGCGCACGGCAGCGAGACGCTTCACGCGGGTCTCCGCCAAGGCGCGTCATGAAGGCGGCTTGCGTCGATTTCACTCCGCGCTTGGCAAGCTCTTTGGCGGCGGTTCGCGCCCAGAGCTTATTGGGTGCCATCAGGCAAATATCGCGCTCGGTGAGCCCTTCTTGGATATCGTGTCGCACCAGCTCGGCAATGCCTGCCAATTCCTCTTCGGGCGTATTCCACTTTACGAGATCAAGGATGCCTTTCCCTAGGTGCTCCGTGGTGTCTTGATGAGCGAATTCTTGCTTGAGCACCGAGGCTACGAAGCTTTGAGCTTCGGCGTTGCCATATGTCGTATTCAGCTTTATAACCTGAACGCCCTGCCGGGCCGCCTCGAAAAGGGAAAAGCCCGACGCATTGGCGTTGGCTTTGCCAGATGCCTGCTCGATATTCCCAGCCACAATGAGGCGGTTTGCCGCCAAAAGGCAGGCGCAATCCTGCTCGGCTCGAGTGAGGTTTTGAAAATCGTCGACGAAGACCTCGGCGAAAGCCTTCCTTTCGCCTGAGCCCGCATCGCTGCGAAGAAAGGTGTAGGCGAGGGGTGCTACCTCTTCGGGGAGCATCGCATGCTCGCTTTTCAGAAGCCTTGCCATGAGTTTTCGCGAGTTCAGTTCTTCGCCCGGCTCAATCCATTCGCTTTCCGGTTCCAGGTTCGACCATTTCGCGAAAAAGAAATCGAGCATTTTTTTGAGCCGGCGTACGGGTTGCCCCATCGTTTTCATGTCTTCCAGGAAGAAGTTGCGCTCATCGGCACTCAAGACGCGCGCAACCCGGCCGTTGAATGCGTGGGCTTCGGGCGTTTTCAGCACGCGAATGCAGAAATCGGCAGCTCGTCCCATCTCCACTTCAGCGGCTTTGTGGGCCAGATCTTCGGGAAGCATCTTCGCGAGGCGCTCGCGCGCTGCCTGGCAGGCGAAGGCGGTGTTTGCGATATAGGCTATGCTCGAAGGGTCGGATCCTTGCTCGATGAGTCGCGTAATCGCCAAGAGCATGGTTTCAGTTTTGCCACTTCGAGCGGGGCCTTCGATCTTGACGATGCGACTGTCGAATTCGGGGGCTTTCATTTAGACCTCCTCGTCGACAAACGAATTCGTGCGCGAATCGAACGTTCGAAGCGACCCGTCTGCGTATTCGACATCCCACAAAGAGAAATCGACGACGAAATCGGGCTCTTCTTCGCCATATTGCTCTTCGAGCTTCTCGCGCATTGCCTCTTCTGCCTTAAGCGCTTCGATGCGTTGCGCATCGGCAACCTCGGGAGATTCGAGGAATTCGTCTGCGGAATCGAGTTCGGGGGTATCCGCCGCTTCCGTATTCTCCTTCTCGGCTGCCGCACGCTCTTCGGCCTCTTGCTGCGCTTTTTGCTCAGCTTCGGCACGCGCGGCTTCGACTTGGTTGGAAAGCGATGCTTTCGATGGCGCATTGATAGCGATGGCTCCTTCGCCTAAAACCCCCGAATTCAAAGCCGTTCGGGCGCTCGTGAGCACATCGGCGCGCTCGGGCGGAATGCGGCAGGTGGAATCGAGCGCGAGGCGCACGGTGAGGTCGCCTCCCTCAAGCTCAACATCGAGTCGCTCGAACAAAAGCTCAGGATTTCCCTCTTCGCGCTGGCGGCGATTGTAAATGCGCATGTTGTTCGAAATGGTATGGAACTGGTTGTAGAACCACTGCTCCATGACGCTATCCCACAATTCATCGGCACCCTTGTCGCTTGCGTGCAGGTATTTCCGGCATCCAAGTTTCGGCATGAGTTTCATGTAGCAGTGCGTTGGGCTCTCGGCGGCATGGGGACGCACGAGCGCCGATCCCACGTAGGCGTAGCAACGATTGACTTCGAGCCGCGTTTCTTCTGTGGCAAGTGCTTCGTCGATATCCAAAATGAGCACGCAAGATGGTCTTGGAGAGGCCATGGTTCCCCCTTAGTACTTCTGCTTCTTCGCGCATCCATAAGCGCGACCCCTTTTCTATGAATCGAAGTATAGACAGCGGTAATTCATCGAAATAATCCCGAGCGGATGATATGTCGTCTCCCATGCATCCCCACCTTATGATTTGGGCTTTTCCGCCGGAACTAGGGTGAATGCCATAAGGGCGCGTCGAATGCATACTGATATGCATGGGCGCGTCGGGGGAATAAGAAAATGAGAAAGGAGGGGCACATGGCGAAACTGTCTTTGACTCGACGCACGTTTATGAAAGCGTCTGCCATGGTTGCCGCCGCATGCGGGCTTGCATTTGCTTCGAAGCCTTCCGATGCGTTGGCCGAGGGGGTCGATACGACCGCTGGCGAAGT
The DNA here is from genome assembly GCA_963631715.1 of Bacteroidaceae bacterium. Lineage (GTDB taxonomy): Bacteria > Actinomycetota > Coriobacteriia > Coriobacteriales > Eggerthellaceae > Slackia. Next base: position 38,880 of record CAVGRL010000005.1, on the reverse strand, counting down.
GAAGCGCATCCGTTCCTGCTGCCGTGCGTGCGGCAAGGTTGAATGCGGCACGTGGGTTACCGTTCAGGACAATAAGGTAATCAAGGTAGAGGGCGACGAAACGTCGGCCCATAGCCGCGGTCATTGTTGCGCGAAGTCTCAGTCGTCGATGCTGGCCCTGTACCATCCCGATCGTTTGCGCTATTGCATGAAGCGCACGAATCCGAAAGGTGAAAACGACCCCGGTTGGGTTCGAATCACGCTCGCCGAGGCCTTCGATGAAGCCGGCGCCAAGTTCAACGAAATCGTCAGCAAGTATGGCGGCGAGGCGAACTTCGCTATGGGCGGAACGTCCCGCGTGTGGGCGCAGCCTCCCTACGGAACGCTCAAGAGCATCTTTCCAACGCCTAACGCCCATCTTGCCTATGAGATCTGCAAAGGCCCGCGCCACTTCGCCGGCATCTTGACCGACGAAATCGGTTCGCCTTGGATGGAAGTTGAGCAGGGTCCGTTGGTATATGTGCAGTGGGGCACTGCGGCGGAGTATTCGAATTACGACTCGACCAACCGTACGGTCGTCGACTGCTCGCAGCGCGCTTACAAGCACATCTTGGTCGACCCTCGCATGACGCCGTTGGGAAAAGAGGCCGATTTGTGGCTTCCCCTGCGCGTTGGCACCGACTTGTGCTTGTCTCTTACCTGGCTGAAGTGGATCTTGGACAACGAGGCTTACGACGATCTGTTCGTGCGTCGTTGGACGAACGCCCCGTTTTTGTGGAACCCCGAAGAAGGCGGCCGCACCAAGAAGGGCTGGTTCCAGGAAATGAACGGCGGCATCGACATGGAGAGCCGCATCATCACCGAGGCCGATGTCGATCGCGAATGGATCAGCCAATGGTGGGAGCCCGCCGACGAAGCGTATTCGTATCGTCGCTTCATCTGCTGGGATGAAAACAATAACAAACCGACCTATTGGGACGCCGAGGCCTGCCAGTGGGAAGGCGAGAAGCATAAGATTCCGACCACCGGCACTTGGATTGAGCATCCCTATAAGCCGTTGGTTGCTGATGCGTGGCTGCCCGACCCGTCGCATTTCGCCGATCCCGCCGACTCGACCTACGATGCGTATTGGAACGAGGGCAACGAGGGTGGCAAGAAGTCCAACCCCCTCGGCCTGCCGAAAAACCCGGCATTGTTTCCTGGTGGCGTTGAAATCAAGCTCAAGGACGGCTCTACCATCAAGGCCGGCACTGTGTGGGAGGCTTTCAGCGACAGCCTGGAAGAATACACGCCCGAATACTGCGAGAGCGTGACCGAAGTTCCCGCCGAGAAGATCGTTGAGGCGGTGCGTATTTACACCACGCGACTGAACCCGCTTCACGGCAACGGCGGCATCCATTATCAGCTTGCTCCCGACCAGACTGGCCATGCGGTGCAGAACAGCCGTGCGCTGCAGCTCATCGCCTGCATTACCGGCAATTCCGACGAGCCTGCCGGTAACCGTGGTTCCTCCAAGGCTCAGGTCGACGGTTGCTGCGGGCGTGCGAACATGCTTGTGACCGATCACGAGCCGCGCGATTGGGGCATTCGCGAAGGCATTGGCACGATGGAGCTCGGCAACACGCCGCGCGACCTTTCCATCGAGCAACAGATTCCGCTGATCCAGAACTTCGTTCAGTACCTCATTGACGAGAAGTCTCCTTTGGCCGAGCGCTATGGCAACCATGTGCCCTCCGATAACGAGGCTCGCTGGATTGCCGAGCGCAAGGGCGGAGCCTACAAGTCGTCTCGCTCCTGGCCGGGTCTTAAGACCTCGTTCCAAAGCAACGAGAAGCAGATTTCTGCCGAGCGCTTCCCGCTGCTGCGCTACTGGAACCGCTGGGCCGACTCTGCGACCATTTGGGACTCCATCAACGGCATCGACACTCCGTATCAGATTCACGGCGGTGTGTGCATGTCGGGTGACTTCATGAACGAGTCGAATTTGCTTGAAGCTTGGGAAGCGCTCACGCGCCTCGACTTCTGGCTCGATTTCAACTTGTGGTCGTGCCCCAACAACGGCTGCGCCGATATCGTCATCCCCGTGCTGCACTGGCTCGAGGTCAACACCGGACGCGTGTCCCAGGGCGCAGGCGGTCTGTTCGGCGCCGGTCAGCGTGCGGTTCAGCCGATGGGCGATTGCATCTACGACCCGGTTGCCGTCATCTGCCTGTACAAGGCCATGGGTGTTGTTTGGAACAATCGCGACCCCGAATACGACGAGTGGAACAACCTCGACTACAACAACTTCGTCCAAATGGGTGGCAATGTCACCTACGAGGAGCAGGAATACCGCGTGCTCAAAGACGCGACCGACTGGTGGAAGATCGAAGAATATCCCGATGGCCCCGATTTTCCGCAGTTCGCCGCGAAGTTCCAAGAAGAGGGCTGGTTCGACTGCCGCAAATGGCATCCCGAGCGTTGGGGCACCTATCGTCGCTGGGAAATGGGCTATCGTCGCCAGCAGGGCGGCTACAACCTGTATGCGGCGATCGACGAGAAGTGCGGCTTCATGACTCCTACCGCCAAGGTCGAAGTTTGGTCGACGATCGCCGAGACCTACATTCCCGACAGCGTAGCGACGTTTGCCGAGACCTGCTCGCCTTCGCGCGCGGCATACGACGGCAAGATTCCCGACATCGACAAGTTCCCGCACTGGTTCGAGCCCAAGAACTCCAAGGTTCAGGCGCCGCAGTACTACCATAAAGATCAGGCGGACAAGATTAAGACCACCGACTCTTACATCAATGACAACTACAAGGGAGATCATCTGATGGAGGAGTACAAGGAGAACCTTCAGACCTACGGCGATGACCATGCGTTCATCATGACCACGGGCTCGCGCCAGCCGGTCTACTTCCACTCTGAACATCGCCAGCTTCCGTGGTGTCGTGAGCTGTGGCCGTCTCCGCGTGTCGAAATCAATCCCGCCGATGCCGCACGCATGGGTATCGAGCAGGGCGATTGGGTCTGGATCCGCTCTCCTTGGGGAGCCGTTCGCGAAGTCGCCGACTTGTATTACGGAATCAAGGAAGGCACGGTCAACGCGAACCATGCTTGGTGGTATCCCGAGATGGATACGGCAAGCCATGGTTTCGAACTCGTCGGCATCAACTGCGTCATGGACAAATATGCGCAGTGCTGGGTGTGCGGCGCCTCGCAGCTGCGCGGTATTCCGGTCTTGATTTACAAGGCGACGGCCGACAATTCGCCGTTCGGAAACCCCGTGCCGTGCGATCCCGATGGAAACCCGGCCATTACCAATGCGAGCGACCCGCGCTTGAAGGAATGGCTGTCGAACGATCCTCGTTTGAGCGATTCCAAAGTCGAGCTTACCTATGCCGATATGTCGGCAAAGGGTTGCCAGCCCAGCGTGCAGGATTCTGAAATCTATGCTGGTGGCAAGCTTGCCCGCGGCAGCGTTGGAAATGATGAGCTTGGCCAGTATGCCAAGAAGGTCAATTAGGAAGGAGGAAGCGAAATATGGCGAATTACGCAATCATCACCGATCTGAACCGTTGCACGGGATGCCTTGCTTGCACGGTTGCGTGCAAAGCTATCAATGGCGTCGACGTGGGCAACTTCTGGATCAAGACCCTGCGCGTGGGCCCCAATCCCATCGAGGGCGGGTCGGGCCAGTATCCCGATGTCGAGATGTACTTCCTTCCTATGCAATGCCAGCATTGCGAGAATCCCGAGTGCGTGAAAGTGTGCCCGACGGAGGCTTCGCACATTCGAGAAGATGGAACGGTGCAGATCGACAAATCGAAATGCATCGGGTGCCGCTTCTGCGCCCTGGCATGCCCCTATGGCGTTCGCTACCTCAATGAGGAAGAGCGCGTTGTTGAGAAATGCACGATGTGCGAGCAGCGCATCAGCCAAGGAGAGCTGCCGCAGTGCGTCGCCCAATGCGGCGCCCGCGCCCGCTTCTTCGGCGACCTTGACGACGGGGTCGAAAATTTCGAAGCCCCGGCGCATCCCGATAATCCGGGCTGCCAATATGATGAAATGACCAAGACGCGCGTTAAGCTGAAAGACTATGTCGAGGCGTACAAGGATAGCGATATCCATCATGTCATCGACAAGGGCAACGGTCCCAAGCTTATGTATCTGCTGCGCGAAGGCCGAGAGTGGAGGGAGTAACCCATGGAACTGCATTGGCCCCTCATCCTCTTCACGTTCTTCGTGTGCCTGGCATCGGGCATCTTGTTCGTGCAAGGTTTGCTCACCGCCCTCGGCAAGGGCAAAGCGACTCAGCTCGTGGGCATCATTTCCGCATTCGTCACGATGTGCCTTGGTGGCTTGTCGGTATTCATGCACCTGCAGCATTGGGAGCGTATCTTTAACGGCTTCGGGCACATCACGTCGGGCATTACGTTGGAATTCATCGGCGTTATCGTTTTCATGATCTGCCTGGCGGTATTCTTCCTCATGGGCCGTCGCGCAGAAGATGGCACGGCGCCGAAATGGTGCGGCGTCTTCGCGATGATCGTAGGCGTCGGCATGACCGCCGTGACGGGAGATTCCTATCTCATGCCTGCTTTGCCTACGTGGGACACGCCTCTTCTGATTGTGTTCTACCTGTGCAATATGCTTGCTATGGGTGCAATCTCCATGCTCATTATCGAGGCTGCCTTGAAAACGGCCGACGGAGAGTCGGTGTGCTCCAAGATTGCCTACATCGGCCTTGGCGCATCGCTTTTGGTCCTGATTGGGTACGCTGCCGTCATTACCATGGGCGAGGCAAGCTACGCTGAGCTTGGCATGTATTTCGATCCGACGCTTCCCGATAAGCACATGATCGATGTTGCTGCTAGCATCAACGTCTTCACCGGGCAGTGGGCGCCTATGTTCTGGCTCGGCGCTATCGCGCTTGGCGTCATCGTTCCCGCTGCGCTCGTGTATCTTTCCGCTGCGAAGCTGGCCGACAAGAAGCTTGCGATCTATATCGTCGCTTTGGTTTGCCTGTTCGCCGGAAGCATAATGTGGCGCTGCATCACCTACCTTACGGCGTTGCACGCATTCGCCACGTTCTAAAAACTAATAGCCTGGTCGGGCGCATGCCCGTCAATCCCCGCTCGTCGCACGCGAACCGACCAGGCTTTTCGATTGCAGGTAAAGAAGCATTGTTGAAAAGAAGCGGATCAGCCAGTCTTCCCCCTCTATCCCCAAGACGCCGGCTTCTTCCAGCCCGTTCGATCCGTTTCTTTTCGCCAATGCTGCCGCGCAAGCGGCCTTTTGCGCATAAGGGGGACGATGCCCGCGTTTTGGTGGGCAAGGAGGATTCACGATGACGGAACCAGAAGAAACGACTCTCATAGAGAAAGGCGCGCCTGAACAAGGGCCTGCGAGCAGTGAAGCTCCGGCTTCTCTCGAAGGCAATTCGAATGCCGCGGCGGCGCCGGAACCGGTGCGCTCCGATGGTATTTCGAGGCGCGCGTTGTGCGTGGGCGGGGCGAGCATTGCGGCTCTCGTTGCTATGGGCTCGCTTCGCTATATTGGGCACAATCCATTGCCGAGGCCTCCGGGAGGCCAAGACGAGGCGCATCTTGTTTCGGCATGCATTCGCTGCGAGCGATGCTATGAGGCGTGTCCTCGCCATGTCATCGTGCCCGCGCATATCGAGGACGGCCTTTTAGGAATGCGTTCGCCCACATTCAATTTCGAGGCGAATTATTGCGATTTTTGCGCTGACGAAAATGGCGGGGTGCCTTTATGCGTGCAGAATTGCCCAACTCAGGCGCTTGTTTTGCCTGAAGGTGCGACGCCTCAAAACGTCATCATGGGCTTGGCGGTCATCGATGAATTCCAATGCCTGGCGTTTCGCGAGACAGGGTGCAAATACTGTTATGAGGCGTGCCCTTATGAGGCCATCGAATTGAAAGACGGCAGGCCGTATGTCATCTCGGACAAATGCAACGGCTGCGGTGCATGCGAAAGCGTTTGCGTTTCGCTTAAAGCCGGGTCAATCGCTTCGGGAGCTACTGAGCGCGCCGTTGTCGTGAAGCCGCTTGAAGGGTAGGGCAGGACAATGAAAACGAAAAACATCCGACTCATCGTTATTGCGGTTATCTTCCTCGTGCTCTCTTGCGGCCTTATCGCCTATTTCGATTTCGGCACGCTTTCGGGTTTTGGAATAGGGCAAATCTCCGCGCTTTGCCCGCTGGGGGCGTTCACCACGATGATTGCGACCAAGACGTTCATCCCAAGGGCCCTTGTTTCCATTGTCGTTATGGGATTGCTGGTCTTTGTCGTCGGACGCGCGTTTTGCGCTTGGATTTGCCCTGTTCCACTGCTCCAGAGAATCAAAGAATTCTTCTCGTCCGCGAAATCGCGCAAAGCCAAGGCGAAAAAGAAATCCGATGACATTTTGGATGTCGCTCGCTTCGAGCTTTCGTGTAAAGGTTCTTGCGAAAGCTGCTCCGCAGGTTGCTCAAGCAAGCGAGCGAAGCTCGATTCTCGACACTGGGTTTTGGGCGGCGCTCTGCTCTCGACGGCCATCTTCGGTTTTCCGGTATTTTGCCTTGTTTGCCCTGTTGGGCTTACGTTCGCCACGGTCTTGCTCGTGTGGCGCTTGTTCGCGGTTGGCGATATGACGATTGCCGTGGTCCTTGTCCCTCTCATGCTCGCTATCGAAATTTTCGCCCTGCGTAAATGGTGCACGCGCTTCTGCCCGCTTGCCGCCCTTATGAATCTCGTATCGCGCTTCAGCAAGACGACGTTGCCGACTATCGACGAGACAAAATGCATCGAAACCATCAAGGGGACGCCATGCTCGCGTTGCGCCGTTGCCTGCGAAGCTGACATTAATTTGAGGCATCCAGATTTCGGGGAACGCACGCTGGCCGATTGCACCCGTTGCAGGGCATGCATCGATGCATGCCCCGCGAAGGCGATTTCCATGCCTCTCGTTTACAAGAAGAATTCTTCAGGCGAGGTGTACGCAGAGATTTCCGAGCCTATCGACAAAGCTGGTGCCTAAATGTCTGCTTCGAAGCGCAGCATAGCGGGAAAATTTGACGCGATGAACGCCGCGGCGATTTGCGTTCGCCAAGAGCGCTGTGCAAAAGTGCGCAATAGGAATGTCGAGTGTTTGAAATGCGCCCAGGCTTGCACATCGGGCTGTATTTCACTTGTCGACGACGAGTTGGTGATAGATTCCTCGAAATGCGTCGGCTGCGGAACTTGCGCGACGGTTTGTCCGACATGCGCCCTTGAAAGCCGCCATCCCAGCGATGCCGAGCTGCTTTTGGAATGTATGGCAGCGGCAGCCTCGGGCGAATGCGTTGTGGCATGCGAGCCGCTTGTGAAAAGCGGGAAATTGGAAGGCCTTGATTATGCGCAGGTGAAATGCCTTGGGCGAGTCGATGAATCGCTGCTATGTTCGCTTGTGTCGAAGGGGGTAGATTCTATCCGTCTTGCGTGCGGCCCTTGTGACCGATGCAAACAACGTTTGGGGGCAGAAACTGCTGAGCTCGTGCTCGACACGACGCGCGATTTGTTGGACTCGTTTGGGAAAACGGCCAATCTCGCCATCGCGAAGATGGATCTTGAAGGCGATTGCGCGTGCGAGCCCCTTGCCGGTGATTCCCTCGAGGGTGGTCTGGGTGTCGAAGGGAAGAGCAATGCAGCGCCGGTGTTGCCTCGCGTGATGAAAGACGGAACGCTCCCGCATTTCTTGCCTGATCGCCGAGAGCGTCTTTTGGATGCCCTTTCCACCATGGGTTCAGGCGAGCCGAGTCGCCCTTTGTCCAATAGGCTATGGGGGTGCGTCGTTATAGACGGAATGAAGTGCACATCGTGCCGCATGTGCGCGACATTTTGTCCAACGGGCGCAATCTCGAAATTCGACGAGAAAGATGGAACGTTTGGCGTTCTTCATTTTCCTGGCGATTGCGTGAAATGCGCAAGCTGTCGCGACGTTTGCCCGGAAGGCGCAATCATCTTGCTCGACGAGGTGAAGCCGCGCTATCTCATGGGCGGCGAAACGCATCGCTATGTTATGAAAAAACGCCCCGTCGAAATCGACAACCCTCAGCAAATCCTCAACACCATGCGCACGCTCATCCCCGGAAATCTGTATGAGCGCTGATGCTTCCTTTTGAGTGAATTTCCCCCTTTTTTCCTTTATGAAAAAAGCCCTCGAACGAGGGCTTTTTCGATGTATGGGTGGAATGAAGTCGCTTTTAGTTGTCGAGCATTTCGTCAAGCAAGGTTGCGTCTTCTTCGACATAGGCAAGCGAGAGCGTTGCCAATCCCTGATAGAACTTCGTACGCGAGAACTTGTGCATGTCCGCGCAAAGCATAGGCATCCAGTTCAGAAGGTGGTCTTCCATGAATTCCCGGCTGCGGCGCAATTGCTCGACGGCGGTATCCTCATCGCCTTTGTCGAGGGCTTCTTTTGCGCGGATGCTCAGGCGCTGCATGAATTCCAACTCAAGGCCGATATGGTCTTCGCCTTCATTCCAGCGGCCGCTCTTGAGTCCGTTTTCCCTAAGCGTTGCGAGAACTTCTGCGCGAGCTTCTTGCATTAAGAGGCGTCGCTCGCTGGTGTAAACGCTTTCGAACGGATATGCGGCCGAATAGCCGTTTACTCCGTGTCCTATGAATGTGCGCACGTAGTCGATGGCAAGCTCGGTTACCGAATCGGCCCATGCTCCTTTGAGGTAATCGAAAAGCATGCGATAGCCCGCATCGACGTTCGAGTTTCCCGTGGCCACGGGAAAGCGCATGGCTTGCATCTGCTTTATCTCCGCCTCATCAACCTCTTCGCGGAAGAGTCGCGCGAGCATGCCGTAGGTTCGCGCGCGAGCATCGAGCAGTTCGGAAATTTGCTCGGTTCCTTGCTCTTCTTCCTGCGTGGCTTTCGGCGCGTTTATGGTTTCGACGGCTTGTGCCATGCTAGTTCATCTCCTCTTGCTCTACGAACTCAAGCATCTTTTCGCCGAGTTCCGTCAATTGCCATGCCGATCCGTTCCATGCAAGGGCGTCGGTCTTCTCGAGCATGTCGATGAAATGCCCGCCGAAACGGCGCGGATGCATCACGATTTCGAATTGGTCGGTGATCTGCTCGATTTCGGTTTTGGTGCGGGGGCGTTCTTTGGCGGCGTCCATAATGGCGGTGTATACGTCGATATATTTCTTATCGCGATCGCAGACGATGTCGCGGAAAGCCGCTCCTTCGCTGAATTGTCGCGAGAACGCGATGGCTTCGTCGGTTGCCGTCCAAATAGGGTCGACCGTCTCGGCGATAGTGAGGAATTCGACCCCATCTTCGACATCTTCGACCTCTTCGGCGGGTTCCGGAACGAATAATTCGAGCGCGCCTGCGCGCTCGAGCATGCGGCACAGCGTGGTAGGAGAGTAGACGGACCGGTTGTTCAACTGCATGTCGGCAACCTTGAGCTCAAGCTCGCTTGAGGCAATACCGCCCTCGCAGGCTTCGATAATTCCAAGGAGCACGCCGCGGCGCGCCGGATTGTGGTCAATCAGTTCCATGAGCGCCTGGGTGGTAGACCCTTGTCGTTCGGGGGTGTATACGGCTTCGTGTCCGAAATCCTGCGGCATATTGCGAAGCGTCGGGTAGTCGACGGTGTCGTAAGGGTTGTCGTCGTCCATTTCTTCTTGCGCGATGATTTCGTCATCGGCGAAAAGCGGGTCGAAGTCGTCATCGAAGTTTTCGGATTCTTCGAGGTTGTTCATCGTCCCTCCTCCTGTCGTGCGTTGTTCTTTGGTGAGCGTTTTGGCCCATCGAATCCGATTGTGCGGAATCGCCCCTTGCCAAACGCTCTCTTGATTATATAGATGCCCGCGCTTTGCCTATCATCCTCTCAGGGTTATATATCATCATCGCAGGTCACGCAGCGTATGATGCGCCTCTTCAACGTTGACGGAATCTTTATTCGCCTTTACTATAAAGATGCGTTGCGATGAGCGGGGAAATCCTGGAAAGGATGCTCTTATGGCAAACGTTGTGAGCAAAAAGCGCCCCTTGGCGCTTGCTGCCATCGGGTGTGTGTGCGCGCTCGTGGTTGCGGCTCCCGCCGCCTATGCATTTTGGTATGTGCATGGCGACGACCATGTCGCCGACGCCGGCGGCAAGGGCGTGTATGAAGTGGCTTGCACTTTCGACGCGTCCGCCTTGGGCGAGGGCGTAACGACCGACGTTATCTTCGTGCCAGAAGGCAGCACCGCTGCCGACTGCCTCGACGAGATGGTCGTGTCGAGCGAAAGTCAGAATGGTCTCGATGCCATTCATGACTACAGCTACACCTCGCTTTCCGACTATTTGGACGGCAAGAGCTACACGATTTCTGTGTACCATGCCGAAGACCAAAAGCCGGGAACGCACACCACGCACGATGTTAGCGGCACAACGGGCGACAACACGACGCTCGAACGCTACGATAACGTCGTGATCACGGTGGAGTAGCATCGCTGTTCTACCAAATTGAGAGGGGGCAAGCCCCCTCTCATCCTCTTTTCTTGAAAAGGCAGAGAGGAGCATCTTTCACCGAAATTTTGCCCTTGGGGAGGGGCTGCAGCCGTTCGGGTGCTACGATTTTGGTGCAGTAGGGGATTTATGAGGGGGCGACTGGTGGAAATCAGGATTCCTAAAGTCACGATTCATGCCGATTATGGGGAAGACGTCTCGGCGGGCGATATCGGATACGTTTCGCTGGGGTATGGATGCCACCAAGCGTGGATATATGCATGCATGTTCGGCGCATCTATTTTTCCGAATACGGGAGTCAGAATCGACGTCCCTGGATCTCAGGGCTCGCTTACCCTCATGTTCGTCGTTTCCATCGTTGCATTCTCGATTTTTCTTTTGACGCTTGGGCTTAATGACAAGACGTTTCTGTCAAAAGTTGTCACGCGCGGCTTCGTGAAGCTCGGTGCGGCGTTCATGGCCCTCGGGACGTTTTTGTGGTGCTTTTTGGGCGCCGTTGGAATATCGAATGCCCCAATTGACGTGATTGCGGGAATTCTTACCGGCATCGGGTCGGGCGCTTTGACGATTTCATGGGGCATTGCGTATGCTCGGCGCGACGAGCTGTCGATCTTGCTCAATACGAGCATCATGATCGTGATCGCTATGTTCATCTACTCGTTCCTTCTTCATCATGTGCCTCGTTGTCTTGCGATCGCCATCGTCTCGCTTATTCCGATTTTCGAAATGTATTTGCTCTTGAAGAACTTGCCGCGTCCGTATTACGAGCGTGGGGAATTGCCTATATTCAAGACGCTTTCTGTTCAGCGGCCACGTTTTTTTCTCATGTTTGGCCTTCCGGTATTTCTATTCGGGCTGGCTGTTGGGGTCTTGCGTCAAACCGCCATCCAATCGGTCGTTCCTTCGGTCACGATTGAAATGCAGTTCACGACCCTTCTCGCTGCGGGTTCGGCGGCGCTTATCACTGCTTTTGTGGCGATTGTTTCCGGCGATGGTTGCGGGGAGCGCAGCAATCACTTTCGCGTTGTCGTTCCTGTGATTGTCGTCGGCATCTTCTTTCTTCCGAGCGCACTGGCCGGTGTCGACCAGTTCTCCGCATTCATGCTGCTTGTTGGTTATATGTGCTTTGAGATGCTTCTTTGGGCTTACTTTGGCACAACGTCGCAGCGTTTCAACCTTTCACCCGTATTCGTTTTCGGCGTCGGTCGCGGTCTTGCCGCAATTGCCTCGCTCATAGGTTCAGCAATACCTATCTTTTCCGGATACATGGAAGCGCAGTACGATTTCGACAGCACAATGACCGTGATGGCTGTGCTTGTTGTTGTTATGTTCGCGTATTGCCTAATGCCCAATGAGCGCGAGATAGCAAAAACGGTGCTCAAGTGCCCGCTGCTTACGGCGGTTCATTCGGGTCAATTCGTCGACGACGTTTCTTTTTCATCGGTCGAATTCGCTGAAAAACAAGAGCAGTCGTTGGAGAATGCCAAGCGGGAAGCGTCCGAATCTCAGGAAAAACAACAGCCGCGCAGGCGTTGGTTCAAGGAGAACTGCGAGGCCGTGGCGAGCAGATACTTGCTTTCGCAAAGAGAGACCGAGGTCTTATTTCTGCTGGCGAAGGGCTACAATTCCTCGTCCATTCAGGAGAAGCTCTACATAAGCGAGGGCACGGCAAAAACCCATATTCGCCACATCTATCGAAAGCTTGACGTCCACAGCCAACAGGAAGTTATGCATATCATCGAAAAAGGCGAATAGCCCGTAGGCGCTTTGGCTAAAGTCGACGGAATACGGCGACCACCTTGCCCGCGATTGAAACGTTTTCCGTAACGATGATGGGCTCCATTGAGGAATTCTCGGGCTGCAAGCGCACATGGTTTTTTTCCTTGTAGAAACGCTTGACCGTTGCCCCATCTTCGACGATTGCGACGACGATGTCGCCATTGTTGCAGGTGCTCTGCTCTTTCACGGCGACGAAATCGCCGTCATTGATTCCTATCTCAATCATGGAATCGCCGCGCACTTTCAACAGGAACGAACTCGAATCGCCAACGATTTCGACGGGCAAAGGGATCGTTTCCGTTACGTTTTGCTCTGCGAGAATAGGCAGACCTGCCGCGACGTTTCCGACGACGGGAAGCTCTACGACATTCGAAAATGCTCCGGCGCCAACGGGTTCAACTTCGGGTTCCTTCGGCGCTTTTTTCGTTTCGCGCCCAACAATCGTGATGCATCGCGATTTCAGGGGGTCGCGATGTATGTAGCCTTTTTCTTCGAGTGTTTTCAGGTGGACGTGAACTGTAGAAGGCGATGAAAGCCCGAGACCTTCGCAGATATCGCGAACGGTTGGCGCTATCCCCGTTTCCTCAATTCGCTGCTCAATGAAATCTAGAACGGCTTTTTGCTTCTTCGTAATCTTCTTGCTGTTTTTGACTTCATTGCCGGCCATGGAAACTCCTGTCGAACAAATGTTTGAAAAATTATTGACACGAACTTTTGTGCGCTTTATTATAAGCACGAACAAAGGTTCGTTGCAAGAGCGAATGAAGGAACCGCTATGAAAACGATCGCGAAAAACGTGCAGCTTATTAACGGTGGGCATGCGAGTGCATCCATCTTCGATGGAACGGCTGCCCGTAAAATCGACAATCCCACGCGCATCATCTCAGTCGATCGTCGGGGCGGCTCTTCTTCGCCAACAAACTCCTTTGTGGGGGAGGAAGCTTCGTATTCCTTTAAAGACGACGTCGCTTTTGCTTTTCGCAGTCTCGGCGTTTCGGAGTTTCTTTTCGAATTAAGGAATGGGAGCCTTGCCGGATCCTCTCTTAAAGGCTCTACGCTTAAAAACGTCGTTATCTCCTCGGCTCTATTAGGCGCCTTCGGCGTGTGGTGCGTTCTCCTATAGCATTTTCGTTGCCCGCCGTCGCTTTTGCTGCGTTTGCGACGGCGCGGCGCTGCATTTTGCTCTCGTGTGAATTACTCGAAACGTTCCTTGAATCGTCTATTTGCGTGTATGATGATGCGAATAATTCCGAGTTCATCGAACGCCTGGCGTTCGTGAAAGCACGATAGGAGGGCATATGCGCTGCCCGGTCTGCGGACACCCTGAATCGAAGGTCGTTGACTCCCGTCCGTCTGAGGAATTCAATTCCATTCGCCGTCGTCGCGAATGCCTCAAATGCGCGAATCGCTTTACGACATATGAACGTTTGGGCGATAACCCTATCGTCGTTGTGAAATCCGATGGAACTACGCAAGTTTTTGATCGAGAGAAGCTTTATCGAGGGATAAGCATTGCTTGCGCAAAGCGTCCCAATATTCCAAACGAGAAGAAATCCGAAATCATCGATTCGATTGAGGCAGAATTGCGTGCCGCAGGCCGCCTCGAAATCAATTCGAAAGATTTGGGCGATATCGTGCTTGGTCACCTGAAGGGTCTCGATGATGTTGCGTACATTCGTTTCGCGAGTGTCTATAAGGATTTCCAGACCATAGAAGAATTCAAAGAGGCACTTGCCGGCCTTGAATAGCATGTTGCTTGGAGTATTGTATGTCTGCTTTGAAAATCGAAATTACCAAATTGCGAGACGATGCCACTATTCCTGTGTATGCATACCCAGGTGATGCCGGCATGGATTTGCGGGCCGTTGAAGCGTTGAGCATTGCCCCCTTCGAGCGCGCGTTGGTCCCAACTGGGTTGGCGATTGCCATTCCAGAAGGCTATGCTGGCTTCGTTCAGCCTCGCAGTGGCCTTGCCATCAAGCAAGGTGTAACGGTTTTGAATACCCCCGGCCTTATCGACAGCCACTATCGCGGCGAACTCAAGGTTGCGCTCGTAAATCTCGATTCGAAGGCGACGTTCGAAGTTCATCCTGGCGATCGCATTGCGCAGTTGGTAATCAAGAAGGTCGAATGCATCGAATGGGATATCGTCGATTCTCTCGATGAAACGGAACGGGGCATCGGCGGTTTCGGAAGCTCGGGAATCGAATAGCCTTACCGGCGCTTCGCGAATGCATTTTGAATCCGGAATCCAAGGGGTTCCGGATTTTTCTTTTTTGATGCGCGAATTTCCTCTTGGGCACGAGTTTGAAACATCATGGAAACATGTAACATTCATGAAACATATGGAACGTATTCTGGTTGCGTCACATGGATGGGCGATTTCGCGCTTCGTCGAGACGCGCCGTCCGTACCGATTATTGCGTAAAGGAGAATTGAATGTCCTACGCCGAACGAATCCTCGAACAGGTCAAGGCGAAAAACGCCGATCAGCCCGAATTCATCCAGGCAGCTACCGAAATCCTCAGCACGCTTGAACCCGCTCTTGATGCTCATCCCGAGTATGAAGAGAATGCCTTGCTCGAGCGTCTCGTTGAGCCGGAGCGCGTGATTATGTTTCGTGTACCTTGGCTCGATGACGAAGGTAAGGTCCAGGTCAATCGAGGCTATCGTGTTGAATTCAATTCGGCTATTGGCCCCTACAAGGGTGGCTTGCGCTTCAATCCGACGGTTACGCTCGGTATGCTGAAGTTTTTGGGCCTTGAGCAGATTCTGAAAAACTCCCTCACCACATTGCCCATGGGTGGTGGCAAGGGCGGTTCCGATTTCGATCCCAAGGGAAAATCGAACAACGAAATCATGCGTTTCTGCCAGAGCTTCATGACCGAGCTTTGCCGCCACATTGGTCCGAATACCGATGTTCCCGCAGGCGACTTGGGCGTTGGCGGTCGTGAGGTTGCTTATATGTTCGGCCAGTACAAGCGCATTCGCAACGAGTGGACTGGCGTGCTTACTGGCAAGGGGCTCTCGTTCGGCGGCTCGCTTGCCCGTACCGAGGCGACGGGCTATGGCCTGGTGTATTTCGTTGATGAGTACCTGAAGTCCAACGGCGATAGCTTCGAAGGCAAAAACGTCGTTGTCCACGGTTCGGGCAACGTCGCCATTTACGCTGTGCAGAAAGTTGCCCAGCTTGGCGGCAAGGTTTTGGCCTGCTCCGATACTACCGGCTGGGTCGAGGACCCTGAGGGTATCGATTACCAAGTGCTCGAGAATGTCTACAACAAGAAGCGCTCCGGCCACGACGAGGGTGTTACCTTGGCTATGTACCTTGATGAGCGCCCGAATGCCATCTGGCATGCCGAAGACGGCCGTGGTGTTTGGCAGATTCCCTGCGACGTTGCGTTGCCGTGCGCTCGCGAGAATACTCTGCTGCTCGAAGACGCCAAGGCCCTTGTCGCTCATGGCTGCAAGGTGGTTGGCGAAGGCGCGAACATGCCTTCGACCATCGAAGCGACTGAGTACTTCTTGGAGAATGGCGTTGCGTTCATGCCTGGTAAGGCGGCTAATGCAGGCGGCGTGCTTGTTTCTGGTCTTGAGATGAGCCAGAATGCCGAGCACCTGTCTTGGACGTTCGAAGAGGTCGACGGAAAGCTCGAGGAGCTTATGCGCGGCATGTTCCACAATGTCGACGACACCGCCAAGAAATACGGCCATGCGGGCAATTTTGTCATGGGCGCAAACATTGCCGGTTTCGAGAAGGTTGCCGATGCCATGATCGCCCAGGGCGTTTGCTAGCATTTCGGAAGGCGTAAAAGCAGCTATTGGCTGACGATTGTCGAATTTAAGCCCCTGTTCTTGAGATTCAGGAACAGGGGCTTTTGCGTCAAAGAAGGAAGGCTGCGCAAGGGACGTTAGGCGACGTAGGATACGGCCTGTGTTTCTCGATCGCGGGCTCTTTATCGGAATGGGGGCGGCAGAATTAAGTGGCGAACATATCGTTTCGTCTCTTTCGCAATAGAAAGGCCCACCGAAATGAATCGGTAGGCCTTTCGGGTAAGTTCCAACTATATGCCTTCGTGGCTATTCGGGCTTCTGTGCGCTTTCTGCGCTGTCGTTTTGCTCGGGTTGCGTTTCTTGCTCGACTGTCTCCGGCGTGCTTTCCGGCTCGGGTTCGGCTTCGGGTTCGGGCTCAACGTCGATCGGCATGGCATGGCCGCAGGTCATGCAGAAATTCGCTTCGATTGCAACGGATGCTCCGCATTCGGGACATATGCGCGGCTCGGCGCTTTGGCGGCTCGCTTGCGCCTCTGCGGCGATTCGGTCGAGCTCGGAGGCGACATGCTCACGCTCTTGGGCGATCGAGTCGAGCGCAGCAATGACGCTTTCGCGGCTCTCGAGGAGCTCGGGCGTTGCTTTCACCGTTTCGATAAGGCTTTCGCCAAGTTCAGCGCAGGCGTCTTTCCAGCGGCGATCAAGCTCGCCTTGCTTAAAGCGCAGATTCGCGGTATCTGCAATGCGCGATGCAGCCGATGCGCCTTTGTTGAAAACATCGCCCGCCGCAACGGCGCCCTTGTTGAACATATCGTTCAAATCGTTCATGAATCCCATATCAATCCTCCTTAGAAGTTTTGTTCATCATAGCAAGATATTCGGCGTAAGCGCGGCTGCGTGTCGAAACCGTAATGGAACGCTTCGCCCCGTCCTCGAATGTCCTTTCGAACGTGGCAACTTCCGGCAGAAGGGCGACGCAGGCGCACGAGCCAACTGCGAAGAGCATATCGGTTATAACGGCGTAGGCCGCCATGACCGACGCATTTTGAAAATCGGGAGATAGAAGCGCGTCGACCGGCGCCCAGCCCACAAAGGCTAAAACAACGCCGCTTGCGAGCGCATAGAGGTATGTCCAGAAAGTTTTTTTCGCATCGCTTGCCCTCAGGCACGCTTCGCCGGCTATCGCCAGCGCTGGAATTCCGGAAATGGCAACCTGTGCGATTTGGTCGAAGCTCGCGCAGATGGAGACCACGCTTGCAATGATTAGGATTGCGGTGGTTATAGAAGGAAACGACTTCGCAGCCCTTTTTGCCAAGGGGATTTTTTCTGGCAATGGCCCCGTGAGCTTCACGCTGGCTAGTTTTCCGTGCGCTTGCGCAAGCCTGCCCGAAAAGATGCCGCATTCGAGCCCCGAGCTTTCGTCAATCTTCACGGATATCCAACCAACGATGGCGGCGATCGCCACGATTGCTATGAAGAATGCCATAGGGTTCCTTTCGACTTTCGTTGGCATTGTAGCGGCGCTTTGCGTTTTGCGCGTCCTTGTTGCCTTTTTGAAGAGATTCTTCTTTGCATGGTAGTATCAGGAGGCTTTATCGAATTCATTGAAGGCGAAAGGGTTCGCATGCATGTCACTATTTATTCCGATGGGTCTTCGCGGGGAAATCCTGGGCCGGGCGGCTACGGCTCCGTGATGCATTATGTTGATCCATCGGGAAAACTGCATGTCAAAGAGCTTTCGCAAGGGTTTGTTTCCACGACGAACAATCGTATGGAACTGCTTGGAGTCATCGTTGCCATCGAGGCTTTGAAGCGGCCGTGCGAAATCGATGTCGTCTCCGATTCCCAGTATGTCGTCAATGCCTTTAATCAGCATTGGATCGATGGCTGGGTGAAGCGCGGTTGGAAAAACGCCAAGAAGGAACCCGTGAAAAATGTCGATCTTTGGAAGCGTCTTATAAAGGCGGTTTCTTTGCACGAAGTATCGTTTCACTGGGTGAAGGGCCATGCGGGGCATCCCGAAAACGAGCGCTGCGACGAGCTCGCTACGGCAGCCGCTGACGGTGATGATCTTTTGGTTGATGAGGGGTTTGTGGGATAGGCGAGGAAACGGGCGGTTGTAAAGAAAGCGCGGCTATTGATGTTTGTCCGTTGGACGTCGGTCTTTCTTTTCCGTGCTGGGGTTTCCGGAGATAACGGTTTGGGGTGATTCGAGGAGGTATTTCTTCAGAAAATCGGCCTCATCGGCGGTAAGCTGATGCCCAGTTTCTCGCGACCGAATGAATTGCGTTTCCTCCGCGATATTGGCCATATTCCCCTCCATCCCCTGTCGCGCTTTCGTCTTTGAGATTCGCGACTCGAGCGCCCTCGCGCTCTAGCATCCATCAAGGTATGCTGTAACTATAGTTGACTCTTTGGTCCTTGACGGCTTCTCCCTTTCATTAAACGGGCGGCGGCGTGATATCGCGGGCAACGGTTGCAATGCTGTCCGAAAGGTATTATTGCCCCGATGAACGGCGCATTCGGTAGGTGCGGGTATAATGGGCACGGATATGCGAGGCCGAAGGTTCGGCCATTTACAAGAGGTGGCAATGGATTCTCGTTTTTCTACCAAGCTGGGCTTTTTTGCCAAGCGTCGAATCATCGATGTTATTCCAGGCATGCCCGAGGGCGTTTTTTACGGATATGTTTCCACGGGTATAACCATGCCTGCGCACGGTGCGTGCTATGTGGTTCAGTTTGATTCAGGCGCCGCTGCACGCGCTCGAATCATCGCGTACGTTGACCTTTTCGGCCAGGCGTACGCATGCGAGGCTCCTTTGGATACAGCACCGAAAACAGAAGCGACGATGCTTCTTTGTGGCGCGCCTTTGCAGGGCGAAGACGCGGATGATTACGATGCGACGATCGATGTCGTTTCCGCGTCGGGCGATCGGCGAAGCGTGGCTGAAGTCAAAGCGTCGCAAATCGATGATATCCGCTGTGCGACTTTCGAATACGCATCGGTCGATTCGTCATTCGTGAGTGATTTCGTCGTTAAAACGACCGCCGATTACATCGAGTTCATGGCCACCGCGTATTTGGCATTCGTCGAATTTGGCCATCTTGACGATTTCTCGTCTGAGCAGGCGTCGAGCGGTTTCGATCTTGATGCCATATATCGGCGCTTTTCGAACTCAGACCTTTTTGATGCGATAGGCCACGAAGTGCTTGAAGCGGAAAGCCGATGGGCGGAACATCCCGATGAGGCTCGGGGCGTGGAGCGATATTTGGTGCACATGCTTTACGAAAGCGGCCTCGTTGCGCAAAGCCCCGATGATTTTCGCTTGCCCGACACCTCTGAAGGGCCGAATGCGCGCCTTTTTCGCACGACTCGATATTCCGACATGTTTTATATCGATTTCTTCTACAACGTTTCGGGCAAATGTATCGAAGATGGGGCTTTTTTAACGAGCGAGGAAACGCGCCTTTTTCGCCAAAAATTGCTTCGAGCGGAAAGTGCGCTTAACCGGTTCAGGCTTATCTCGTTGTTCCTGGAAAAATCGAGCGATGCCAGTTTCGATGATCCCGAGTCGATTATTTCCGAATACGACGAATCGTACGCTGAGCTTATTTGCATGCAGGCACCCGATCCGTCCGATCCTGCCGATATTTTTGGTCGATGGGGCATGCATCTGGCAATTTCGACCTCTGCGGAATCGTGGCGCCTTCCTTATCGTGTGGCTTACGAATTTTGCTTGAATGAATCTTGCGATGCCGTGGCCTTCGATTTGTCCGTGCCCAGCAAAGGCGTTATGGCGCAAACCACCTGGGATAGCGATGCGAACGCCTATGTCGCAATAAGCGAGCGCATGGGAAACGAGAGGGAAGCCCGCTATGCAATCCATGCTGCTTTGCTTGCTGCATCGTGCGCCTTTCATGCATCCCCAGAGATATCGACGGTTTGCGTGAATTGCTTCCGCGATGGCGTTAAAACCGACGCCGTGGTTTCCGTTCGGTTCGATCGCGAGCGTTTCTGCATCGCATACGCCAACGAAGATGGCCATAATTTTTCTTCGCCGCGCGACACTCTTGGGGTTTTTGATGCCTGCTTCGGGCTGTCGGATCTTGGTCGCTTGGAAACGATCGAGCCTCTGTTCGCATTGGGAAGAGGGGATTTCAAGGCGAGTTTCGAACCCACGGCATCCTTTGATTGCGCGCCCTTCAATGAATCGGCTCGAAAGCTTCTCGGCGTCGATTGCTCTATGAGGATGAATATTTTCGAGGATGCCCAGCGACGTTCTTATGCCGACGGCGTTGTTAAGGCCCTCGACAATGGCCTCGATGCAGCCCTCGCCGAACTGAAGACGATTCACGACAAAAGCGAAGACTTGCTGGTTCGTCGGATTTGTTCGCAGCTTATGAAAGATCTTGGAGATCGGGGGGAAAGTGGCACTTCGTTCATCGAGATAAAAGAGGCGTTTTTGGATGCGTACGGCATGCGCGCCGGCATTCTTCGTGCATCGGCCCTCATGAAAGACAACGACCCTGCGGCTATAGGCGTTTTGGAAGAGCTTGCCGCCCTGGGGGATTCGCTGGATGGTTTCCAAGATTCTGATCGTGTGTGCTACCGGTATTTCGACGGCTATGAGTCGAGGGCCTTGTATTCGAAGCACTGTGTCGAAGATGCTCGCGGGCGCCTGGTTTTACCGCTTCCCGACGAGGTCTTTCTTGCTCATGATTCGCTGGTCCAAGAGCTTACGTCTACAATCGCCGGCGCCGATGAGGCGCTGTTGCATGCAAAGCGCTGCATAGCCCTCGCCCCTTCAAGGGCATATTCATATTTGCGCGCGGCAAGGGTGTATTTCGTGAAGGATGATTTTAAAAACGAAGCGAAGATGTGCTGCGAGGCTCTTCGGGTTTCGTGGAGTCCCAACGATACGTCGCTTGCCCTATACTGGCTCGCATTTTCGTTTTGGAAACAGGGGAAATACGATGCAGCGGTTGCTTGCTACCGCAGAACCTTGAATATGGGATCATACATGTCGGCCGAGGCCGCAGCGGAGCTCGAACAACTCACCGAGTCGGTCAAAGGCCTTAAAAATCACTCGTTTGAAGAGGAGGACGAGATACTCGCCGCAGAAGGCGTTCCCGTGGATGCATTTTTCGATAACGCGAAATTCTTGCTCTCTGCCGCCGAGGCGTGCGTTGACTCTTCGGCTGTCGCTTTGGGGTGCGTGCTTTCGAACACTGCTTCGCGAATGACTCGCGACGATGCCGTCGCTTCGACCACTCGGGCGCTTTACGTGTCTATGCGTAAAGACGACAACGGCTGATTTTGCCCTTGCGGCACACAAAAGAGCGGGGCGGTTGTTTTCCGACGGCCGTCCCGCTCTTTTGTGTTCGATTGATTTCTGCGTGGGCCTTTTCCCAAGAATCGCCTATTTAAAGGACGATACGTTCATGCACCGCATCGCGTTGAGTATGGCGAGGATTGCGACGCCGACGTCGGCGAAGACCGCCATCCACATGTTTGCGATTCCCAAAGCTGCCAATGCGAGGACGAGGAATTTGATACCCAGGGCGAAGATGATGTTTTGCCATACGATGCCCATCGTCTTGCGGGCGAGGCGTATTGCCTTGGCGATATTCGAAGGCTTGTCGTCCATAAGCACGACATCTGCCGCTTCGATGGCGGCGTCGCTACCCATGGCCCCCATTGCGATGCCGACATCTGCCCTGGTGAGCACAGGAGCATCGTTGATTCCGTCTCCCACGAAAGCAAGCTTTCCCGTTTTGCCTTCTTTTGAGAGAAGCGCTTCGAGGTGCTCTACTTTATCCTGCGGCAAAAGCTCGGCGTGATACTCATCGATCCCCAGCTTGCCTGCGATGGATTTGGCGACATCCTTCGAATCGCCGGTGAGCATGACGGTTTTCGAAACGCCGACAGCGTGCAAATCGGCAATTCCTTGAATTGAATCCTCTTTCACGGTGTCGGCGATGACGATATGCCCGAGGTATGCGCCGTCGACGGCAACATGGACGATGGATCCGACGAGCTCGCATTCAGGCGATTCGACGCCGGCGACTTTCATCATTTTGCTGTTGCCCGCATATACGAGTGCGCCATCGATACGGGATTCGGTTCCGTGGCCTCCAATTTCTTTGCAATCGGTCGTGCGTTGCTCATCGATGGGTTCGCCGTAGGCTTCTTTGATAGATAGCGCAATGGGGTGGTTCGAATACGCTTCGGCGTAAGCGGCGTATTCTAAGAGCCTTTCGCTCGACGTCTTTTCGTGCGGATGAATCCCTACGACGCCGAACGTTCCGTTCGTGAGCGTTCCTGTCTTATCGAAAACAACAGTGTCGACGCCGGCAAGCGCTTCGAGGTAATTGCTTCCTTTTACAAGAATGCCGAGCTTGCTCGCGCCGCCGATGCCGCCGAAAAACGACAGGGGAACGCTGATTACAAGCGCGCATGGGCAACTTACGACCAAGAAGGTGAGGCCGCGAAACACCCAATCGCTCCAGGTGCCGAAACCGAGGAGAGGGGGCAGTAGCGCCAAAGCGAGAGCCACTCCGCAAACCGTCGGGGTGTAGTACCGTGCGAATCTGGTGATGAAATTTTCGGTGCGCGCCTTTTTCTCGCTCGCATTCTCGACGAGTTCGAGGATTCGACTTACGGTCGATTCTCCAAAGGGCTTGGTCGTTTCTATGCGGAGGACGCCACTCATGTTTACGCAGCCAGAGACTACAGTGGATCCCTCTTCCACCGAACGAGGAACGCTTTCTCCGGTAAGAGCCGCGGTGTCGAGCTGGGAGGACCCATCGACAACAATGCCATCGATAGGAATGCGCTCGCCCGGCTTCACGATGATCTCGCTTCCGACAGAAACGCTGTCGGGGTCAACTTGAACGATGCTGTCGCCCTCGCGAACATTTGCGTAATCGGGGGCGATGTCCATCATCGCGGCAATTGATTTCCTGCTTTTCCCGACGGCGTATTGTTGGAAAAGCTCGCCCACTTGATAGAAGAGCATGACGGCTGCGCCTTCTGCCATGTGGGGGCCTGAATCGGGGAAAAAGACAAGCGAGAACGCGCCAAGCGTGGCGACGGCCATAAGGAAGTTCTCATCGAATATTTGGCCGTTTTTGATATTCCGAGCCGCTTTGAACAATACGTCGTAGCCCGCGATGGCAAAGGGGACGAGATACGCGATGAACTCGACGTAAACCGCGTTGCGCGTGCCACCAAGCATTTCTTCAAGCGGCAAAAGCTCCGTTGCAGCGAAGATGACCGCGAACAAAACGAGGGCAATGACGATTCTTTTCCGCCAACGCTTCAGCTTTTTATTCATAGGTGCTCCGTTCGAGATTTAGCGCACAATCTCGCAATCGGGCTCGATTTTTTTGCAGATGGCTTGGGCTTCATCGAGGATTTCCTCAAAGCAATCGTCGTTTGCATCGATGATGAGCTTCTGGGTCATGAATACGACTTTGGCATCGCTGACACCGTCGATTTTCTTGATCGCCTCTTCCATCTTCGCGCCGCAATTGGCGCAGTCGAGCTCGTCGAGTTTGAATGTCTTGCGCATTGTCTTTCCTTTCAAGATGCGGCGGCGCCGCAGACTTCCTATTCGCAGATATGGGTCATGCCTTGCGCGATCATCGTGTACACATGATCGTCTGAGAGGGTGTAGATGACGTTTTTGCCATCTCGCTGGAACTTCACGAGGTGAGCTTGCTTCAGCGTTCGCAATTGGTGCGATACGGCGCTTTGCGTGGCCCCGACGAGTTCGGCGATTTCCCCAACCGAGAGCTCTTTTCCCATGAGCGCATAGAGGATCTTTATGCGAGTGGTGTCGGCGAAAACTTTGAACAGGTCGGCCAGGTCGTAGAGAAGCTCCTCGTCGGGCATATCCTGCGGAATGTCGGCCGCATGGGAGGCGCATCCGCAAGCGCACGATGAGTCGTGGTTTGCCGTCTCGGCAAGCGGTTTAGGATCGGTCACCGATTCTCCTTTGTTAGATTTAACATATGAACAACTGTTCATAAGTATACGAATCCAAAGAAGGGTGTCAAGCGAGATTCCGCTCAATCTTGCATGCTGGCTTGGGGGTCGTGTAAGGCGCGCAACGCCGTCGTGGCGCTTTTGCGCGCAGCCTCGTTCGGCGAGGTGCTCAGCGTTTTCTTCTCTTATTGCGGCAGGTAGGTGCTGGGATGATGCGGCAATTGCGCTTGGGGCACTATACCTGGATGATGAATTTTTTGATTCCGCTTCGCCACTGCGCTTTGCTTCCGCCCTTTATGGCCGCTCGTGCCGTTTTGACATCGATGACGACGCTTCCGGCAAGAATGTCGACGCCACGGTCGAAAAATGCCTTGGCGGGCACGACGCTTGGGCCAACTAGTCCGAGCGTCGCGTTTTTCGAGAGCTCGATAAGGCGTGGCATGGTTTTGTTCGTGAGCGTCGTGCCCGTCATGAAAACGAAGTCTTGTTCGGGCAAGATGTATTCGCATGCGGGGTCGGGTATATCGATGGGCGAGGAGCAATTGCGCTCAAGAACGCTGACCTGGGCGGTTTTTCTCATTTCGTCGACGTTGGGGAAGTGTCCGATAACGGCGACCTTTCGTCCTGCATATCGTCCCTTCATCGAACGGAAGGGGTTTCCCGCGCCGTCTCCTTCCGCAACGCCTGCATCCACGTGCCCGCCGAGATTCTCAACGTTTTCCTGTGTTGCGTAAAACGCGTTGATCGCGGCGATTCCCAGGCTTGCCTCAAGCCAGTTCCATGACTTCGAAAGCCCCGCGATGGTTTTCAGATCGACGTCAGTCGGGCTCGATTTGAATCGGCCGCGCCCACCGCCGCGCACCGTCTTCGATACGCCCATTCCGCAATCGGCCACGATGTAGCTCCAATGCGCGCCTAGGCAGTAGTCATGCACGGTAATTCCGGCAGGGATTGCATCGATGAGTTCGTCGTAGAGAGACCAAGCGTTCATGAAAATCCTTCCGTCGGTGCTCGATGGGGCGCGCTTTAGGCTAATGCGTTTAGGGCGGCGTATTGCCCGTCGCTTCCCTATATGGTTTCGAGAAGCTCTATCAGTTCGGCCCGGCTGTGCACATCGAGCTTTTCATAGATATGTCGAATATGGGTTCGCACGGTGGCCGAAGAGAGCACGAGCTTTTCCTCAATCGATTTCGCCCCGTGCCCCGTTGCCCAAAGCGTGAATACTTCCGTTTCGCGCGTCGTGAGCCCGAATTTTTCAGCCACCCCGGCAATGCGTTCGTCCATGGTGGGCGCACTGGGGGTCGTGTTTGTCTCGCTGGTTTGGGGAAGAGGTGCGATTTCGCCTTCCTCGACCGGCTCGAAAACGAGCGTGTTGTCGCGGTCGGAGAACATGAATCCAGCGACAACGACGAGAATCACGATCGAACTTACGCAGAAGGCGACCATCATGTCGCTGAAGGCCAGCGCCAGTATTTCGCCCGCAGCCATGCCTGCATGGATGGCGCAACGGCCGACTGCGAAAATCACGAGGGCCGACAAGCGCGAGGATCGCGCTATTTCAATAAGCAGCACCCAGGTGATCATATCGATGAACATGGATCCCGCCGAAGCCGAGAAATAGGCTATCCCAGAATCGGGTTCGTTGAATACGGTAAGGGCCGCTATGCCGATTGCGAACAGCGGTGCCGCTCCTCGATAGAGCGGTCCGAGCTTGAGGCTTGTATGGGGCAAAAATGCGCTGTAGACCAAGAAGAGCGCAGCCACGGCGAACGTCGACAGGGATACGATAAAAGGATCGTGGTACACCATGGGCGCTTCGAGGCCCGTATAGGTACGCAACCCGCCGCTCACTACCATGGTGAGCGTGATTCCAATGAGCGCTCGGGAAGAAAACGGGCCGCATATGAGCCCTTTCAATTCGGATAGTCGGCTTTCTTCGCTGCTTGGGGCGTGGGCTCTCGTGGTGAAGGGATGCGGCCCCCGATTCGGGCAAATCGCCATCATGAATACCGAAGCGAGCGGCAAAAAGGCGACGATGATGCCCGAAAGCGGCGCCGGTATCATCGAGATGGCGCCATAGAGGATTCCCGATAGCATGAACGAGGCGGCGGTGAGGCCCGCGGCCCACCGTGCGTCGAGCGTGCAAAACAAGACGCCCCACCCCAAAGCAATGAGGGGCGTGGCGATTCCCGGGAGCACTGCTCCAAGTATTAGCGATGCGAGCGCGTCGGGGACGACTTCTGTCGCGTAGAACATCGATCCGAATGCCGCCGCGGCTGCCGCGGTCCAGATGATTGTCATGGAGCTTCTGTCGCCTTCGAGACGGCGATGGCCGACCAAGGCGATGGCGAACGTGATGCAGCCTGAAAGGCCCGACAAAACATGAAGCCACGTAATGGCAACTTCGTCGCCGTTGGCAAACGAGACGACCGTAGCTGAATTGAAAGAAAGATATACCCAGGTCCAATAAAGGCCGAAGCCCAAAAACCAGGCTTTGCGCGCGTGCGCCTGTTTCGAAATGCTCGCCAAGCCGCCCTCCCAAGCGTCGGCAATGTGTGCTCGGACAACCTTACCACGTCTTGGGCCGCATTTCGGCAATACTTGTCCCGATATCTTATCGTAGGCGATTCATCAGGTATTTTGCTTTGATTGACGATATTATCAACAGTAATTGACGATAAGTTTTCGGCCTAAAAAATGAAGAAATGAACAATTCGTGCCGATGAATTGTTTGTGAGGGAGGCGCAAGATGCGGCTTGTATGGCAAGCGAGGGGCTTGCCAACATGACATCAGGGAGGATGCGTCATGGATATTGAAACCAAGGGAATGTCCCGTCGAAGCTTTCTCGGCGCGGGTGCGGTAGTTGCCGCAGGCGCGGCTTTCGCCGGACTTACCGGCTGCTCTCCGTCGGGCGAGAGCAAATCGAGCTCTGCCGCAAGCGAATCTGCGGCGAGCACGCGCGATTTGGGAAGCTCTTCGTTCGAGGTGACCGCCGATACGAAAAACGCCGACGAGACCAAAGAGGTCGACATCGTCGTCGTGGGTTCCGGCATGGGTGGCTTTTCTGCGGCGCTGACCGCTGTTGAGCAGGGCGCCAAAAGCGTCGTCTTGCTCGAGAAGAACTCTTCTTTGGGCGGTTCCACGAACATGGCGGAATGCCCCGCGGGCGCTCGTCCGTTCGAATATACCGAGGCAGAAGCGCGCGAGGCCGCTGCCGGTGCCCAGGCCGACACTCAAGGCGTAAGCGACCCTATGCTTTTGTACAGCATGTTTCGCGATGCCAAAGAGAACTTCGGCTGGCTGTTCGACACGCATGGCGTAGGTTGGACCAAGCAAGGCGAGGCTCCCGCTTTTTATGAGGGCGGCAATGGAAAGATTGCTATTGAGAAGCTTGCGGCTGCCGCCGAAAAAGAAGATGGCCTGGAAGTTCTGACCAGCACTCCTGCGACCCAGCTTCTTCTTGATGACGAATACACCGTAGCCGGCGTTCGCGCCAAGACCAAAGACGGTAAGTATATCGACTACAAAGCCAAGGCTGTTGTGCTTGCGACGGGAGGCATGTCCACCAACAAGACGCTGCTCGCCAACTATACGAGCCAAGATCTTGACAAGACCATCGGCTGGGGCCAAGGTCAAGACGGCGACGGCCAGCTTATGGCCGAACAGACCGCCCACGGACGCGCCAATCACCTCTGCGTGGCTTCGCTGTTCAACAATGTGAAAGACTTCGCGTACGACAGCCAGCTCGGCGTATGCGTCGCCATGCAGCCGAGTGATTTCTGGGTCAACCAGGATGGCCTGCGCTTCATGAACGAGAATATTTCTTCTACCGCCGTTTCCGGCAAGGTGGTCGAAACCCAGGGCAGCGTGTGGTCGATTCTCGATGCCGATGCCGTTGAAAAGTATGCTGCTGGTGGTTGCCAGCGTCACTATTCCGGTTTCGCCGACAAGCTCGCTGGCAATCCGGTTGAAGGCCTGCAGGAAGAGATCGACCAGGCTGTCTCTGGAAACGACGAATGCTTCAAAGCCGACACCATTGCCGACCTTGCCAAACAAATCGGCGTCGATGCCGACAACCTGGCCGACGAGATTAAGAAATACAACACCGGTGCCGATGAGGAATGGGGCAAAGAGTCCGAGAACATGTGGCCGATTGCTACCGCTCCGTTTTATGCCTTCCGTATTTCTTCGGGCATGCTGAACACTTCGGGCGGTATTCGCATCAATACCAATGCCCAGGTTGTCGATGAGCGCTACAAGCCTATCGAAGGCCTGTTCGCCGCCGGCGTCTGCACGAGCGGATGGGATGGCGAAGTGTATGGCAACGGCACATGCCAGGCGAACGCGCTGTTCTGCGGACGTACTGCCGCAAAGTACATCGTGAAAAACCTTCTGTAGGGTTTAGAGACGCACTTTCCATACCCCTCCCATAAAGAGGCCGCCACAAAAGGCGGCCTCTTGTGTTGTGGACTTGGCGCTTTCGCTTTCGTGCAGAGTTGATGGCCAAAAGAAAATGCCGTCCGCGTGATGGACGGCATTTCTGTCAGTGCTCCTTATTGCCCTAAGGAGAGGTTGACGAAGCGGGCGTGCGCCAAGGGGGTGGAGCGCTTATGCCCGCTCGTCATTCGAATTAACGAATTGCGAGGCGAACATCCGAGAATTGGCGGGGCGGCGTGCGCCAAGGGGGTGGGGCGCTTGAGGCCGCCCGCCTTTCGGATTAGCGAAAATGCTGAAGAAGCGAAGGAAGAGAAGGCTTCTTCGAACCCGATATCGCTGAGCAGAAGGGGGATGACTGCTCAGCGTCTCGGTCGCTTTCAAGGTGGATGTTAGCCACAGCTAAGTTTATACAAGGTAACTTCTGCTACGTCAACATCTATTTTGAAAAAGTTAGCCTAAGTGAAGAAATCATGAATCGCTAGCGCTAGGCTTTCCATCCGCGTAGATCGGAGCGTTCGAAAGCTGGAAAGGGAGGATTGCTTCTGGGAGTTGCTCGATCCCCGCCTTCTTTTTGGCGTGTTGGGGGGCGGGCCTTTGTTGGCGACCCGAGTTCCCTCAATTCGTCTTGATCCGCTTGCGTTGTCGTGAATGTTTCCGCCGTGTTAACTCCTTTATACTTTGGATGAAAAAGGGCGCCGGTTGTCGATTGGTTTTCGCCGCTTTCTGTGCGCAGGTGTAAAGTGGAGCAAATAAGAATCGTGCGTTAAAGGAGCATGCAATGACGGTCGAGAAAAAAGACCTCGATTGGGGAAACCTTGATTTCAGCTATCGCCAGACCGACTATAGCTTTGTTGCCCACTGGAAGGATGGCGAATGGGACGAGGGCGAACTGACGCCCGATCACGAAGTCCATCTTTCCGAGTGCGCTGGAATTTTCCATTACTGCCAGGAAGTTTTCGAAGGCCTGAAGGCTTACACCACCGAAGACGGCTCCGTCGTGTGCTTCCGCCCCGACATGAACGCGGAGCGCATGTTCAATTCCGCTGAACGCCTTGAGATGCCGGGCTTCCCGAAGGAGCGCTTCGTTGAAGCCGTGAAGAAGGTCGTTAAAGCTAACGCCGCATGGGTGCCCCCGTTCGGTTCTGGCGCCACGTTGTATGTGCGTCCTTTCATGATTGGTTCTGGCGACGTTATCGGCGTTGCTCCCGCGCCTGAATACCAATTCCGTATCTTGGTCACTCCGGTCGGTCCTTATTTCAAAGGTGGCTTGAAGCCCATCACTATTCGCATTTCCGAGTACGATCGTGCAGCTCCCCATGGCACGGGCAACATCAAGGCAGGTTTGAATTATGCCATGTCGTTGCGCCCTATCATGGAAGCTCATCGCCAGGGTTATGCCGAGAATCTGTATCTCGATTCCGAAACGCGCACCTATGTGGAAGAAACGGGTGGGGCGAACGTTTTGTTCGTGAAAGAGGACGGTACGCTTGTCGTGCCGAAGTCGCACACCAATTCTATTTTGCCTTCGATCACGCGCCGCTCGCTTGTGCAGGTCGCCGAAGATTTGGGCATGAACGTTGAAGAGCGCTACGTCGAATGGGCCGAAGTCGCTTCGGGCGCGTTCGTGGAGTGCGGCTTGTGCGGCACCGCTGCCGTTATCTCGCCTGTTGGTCAGATTGACAATAAGGTTTACGGCGCGAACGAAGAGATTACGTTCCCTGCTGGCAAAGATGAAATCGGTCCTGTGATGAAGAAGCTTCGCGAGACGCTGACCGGTATTCAGGACGGCGCTGTGGAGGACAAGCACGGTTGGGTTTGCAAGATCGACGTCGAGTAATCGTCGCCCTGAAACCACACGCAAAAAAGGCCGCCTCGAAAGGCGGCCTTTTTCATGCACGGTGTTCGCGAAGGTCTTATTTTTCCCAGCTCTTGGGATCGACCTTTGTGCCCTGCTTGGCAAGGGTGTTGAATTCGCTTGCGGCCGTGAACATGACGTCGGAAGCTGAATTCAAAGCGGTTTCGCAGGAGTCTTGGATAACGCCGATGATAAAGCCGACGCCGACAACCTGCATGGCGATATCGTTAGGGATGCCGAACAACGAGCAGGCGAGCGGAATCAGCAACAGGGACCCGCCAGCGACGCCCGATGCGCCGCAAGCCGACACGGCAGCCAGGACTGACAAGATGACCGCAGTGGGCACGTCAACCGAAATATTCAGCGTATTGGCAGCGGCAAGCGCCATGACGGTAATGGTGACGGCTGCACCGCCCATATTGATGGTGGCACCCAAGGGAATCGATACGCTATAGGTGTCCTTGCTCAAATGCATTTTTTGGCACAGCGACATGTTCACAGGGATGTTCGCCGCAGAGCTTCGAGTGAAAAATGCGGTCAGGCCCGATTCGCGCAGGCAACGCAAAACCAACGGATAAGGGTTCGTCTTTGCGATGACGGCGATCATGATCGGGTAAGCGACCAGGGCGACGAAGAGCATGCATCCGACCAGGACCAAAAGCAATAGGCCGTATTCGGTGAAGATTTCGATGCCGTTGGTAGAGACCGCATCGTAAACCAGGCCGAAGATGCCGAACGGAGCGAGGCTTATGATCCAGCGCACTACGGTGGCGATTGCATCGGATATGTTTGCGAAAACGGCTTTGGTTGCCTCGGCTGCCGCGCGCAGGGCTACGCCTATAAGGATGGCCCATGCAAGAATTCCCAGGTAATTAGCATTGGCGAGCGAGTCAACGGGGTTTGCCACCACATTCAGCAGCAAGGTCTCGAGGACTTCGGTAATGCCCGACGGTGCGGCCTTCTCGGCGGCTTCAACGCCGGAAAGCGTGAGCTCGATGGGGAACAGCTGCGAGGCGACAACGGCCACGATGGCGGAAAGAAACGTTCCGAAGACATACATGACGATGATGGTCTTCATGGAACCGTCGGCTTTTGCGTTTGCCAGCGCTGCAATGACCAGGAAAAATACCAGGATAGGGGCAACTGCCTTGAGCGCTCCAACGAAAAGGCTGCCCAAAATGGTGATGCCTGAGATAGGAGATGAACCATCGGCATTCGGGAAGATGACGCCCAAAATGGCGCCGATAATCAGGAATACGAGGATTCGTTTGATGAGGCTTATTTTGTTCCACTTGGTCCAAAGTTCTTTCAAGGGAACTCCTTTCTTAGCGTGCGGTGCGCGTTGCATCCGCTCCTGCAATCGGAGGGGCTGCAACGAGCGCCAATGATTGATTACGAAATGGTAACCGCTTCATCGCGCTAGAGCGGCGCTATTTCATTCAAATTCAGAAATGTGGCGCAAAGCAGCCTGTAAGTGGGTTTTAGAAGCGGCTCACCGATGAGAGGATCATGTCGGTGAGCCGCTTCGGTTCTATGCGGCTTCTGGGGCATCCATGTCTTTTCCGGCGTCCGGGTCGTTGTAGACGCTCAAGTCGACTTGACCGGCTTGCTTGGCAACCACGGTGGTGCATACGGCGTCGCCTGTGATATTCACGGCGGTTCGTGTCATGTCGAGAATTCTGTCGATACCCATGATGAGCGCGATGCCTTCAAGCGGCAATCCCACCGAATTGAACACCATTGATAAGGTGATAAGGCCCACCGAAGGAACGCCGGCCGTGCCGATAGAGGCAAGCGTCGCCGTCGCGATGACGGTTGCGTATTCCACCGGGCCCAGCGGAACCCCGAAAAGCTGCGCCGTGAACACGACCGCGACGCCCTGCATGATGGACGTGCCGTCCATATTGATGGTTGCACCCAACGGAATGGTGAACGATGAGATTCGGCGATCAACGCCCATCTTGCGCTCGAGGGTTTCCATATTCAGCGGGATGGTCGCGTTCGAGGTCGCTGTGGAGAAAGCGAACGCCATAACAGGGAAGAATTTCTTCAGAAACACCAAGGGGCTTACGCGGGCGAAAATCCAAAGCATGATCATGTAAACCACGAGGCACTGGATGGCGAGCGCCAGCAGCACGCCGAGCATGTATTTCACCATGGGAAGAAACGCCTCGAAGCCGACGTTGGCGAACGTTCGCGAAAGCAGGCAGAACACGCCGATGGGGGCCACGTACATGACGATCGAGGTCATTTTCATCATGATGTCGTTGAACTGCTCGAAGAACCTATGGACGGTTTCGACTTTTCGGCCCATGATGGAGATGATGATGCCAACGAACAAGGCGAAGAAAATCACGGCCAGCATATCGCCGGATGCAAGTGCATTGATGGGATTTTTCGGGATGATTGACAGCAGGGTGTCGGCAATTGATTGGCTGCTGTTGACCGTCGAATCGATGCTTGAGGTGTCGCCTGCAAGAATCGAGGACATATCGACTCCAAGGCCTGGATTGATGAGGCTGCCCACGCAAAGGGCAACCGAAACGGCGAGCGCCGTTGTGCAGAGGTAGAAGCAAAGCGTCTTCACGCCAATGCTTCCGAGCGTTTTCGTATCGCCGATCGACGCCGCTCCGCATACGATGGAGCAGAACACGAGCGGCACGACGAGCATCTGCATAAGACGAATGAAGCCTTGGCCCACTACGTAAAAGATTCCGTTTACGAAGACGTCGTCTCTGATGGCGCCAGAGGGGATGCAGTAGTGAAAAATCACGCCACATACGATTCCCAGTCCGAGTGCGATCAGGATGATTGACGTGAGGCCAAGCTTGCGCTTCTTTTCTTTCTCGTTTCGGGTAGATGCCATATATCGTTCCTCTTCTTGTCTATTCGGCGAGCAAGTTGCTCGAATTCAGATACTCCTTCACGTCTTCTTGCCACGTGGGCATCTCGAATACCCCGGTCAAGCGCATCATGAGGTTATCGAGCTCGATCCGATACGCTTCTTTCGGGTCTTGGCGTCCGACGAGCGAGGTCGTGGAGACGCCCGCGAGGTCGCATACGTGTTTCGCGAATTCAAAACGGCTGCAAAGGCCGCGGTCGGCGGCGTGGAAGGTTCCGAATTCGTCGGATTCCATTGCGGCCACAACGAAGTTCGCCAGCGTGCTTGCCGATGTTGGGCTTGCGTATTGGTTCGTGGGAATTTCGACCTGTTTGCCTTGCGAGCATGCCTTCAGCAGACGCGCTATAAGGTCGTCTTCATCGGCGGTATATACCCAGCTTGAACGAATAATGATGTGACGAGCGCAGAGCTCTCTCACCAAACGTTCACCGGCTTCCTTCGATTTGCCGTAGATATGGGTTGGAAGGGTCTTGTCGAATTCGTTGAGGGGGTGCGCGATAACGCCGGGGAACAAGTCGTCGGTGGACAAGTGCACGAGCGTGGCGCCCGAGCTCGTGGCGGCGATGGCCAAGTTGCGCGCGCCGAGGGCGTTGATTTTATACGCGGCATCGGGGTTAGCTTCGGCGTCCGCGCGTTTTGCCATTGCGGCGCAATTGATGATGATTTTCGGGCGATATGTTTCGGCGTGCCGCGATACGGTGGCCAAATCGGTTATGTCGACGTCGATGTCGGTGGGGATGATGGTATAGCGAGTGTGGTCGAGGGCGCGCTCGATGGCGCGACCCAAACGGCCATTCGCGCCCGCGATCCAAATGACGGTTTTCGGTTCAAACATGGGGATCCTTCCATGCGGGTGTACGAAACCGTACAAGTATACGCCACTTTACCGCGCTGGAGCGTAAACGTTTGAATCCGTCCGCGACGTCCAAGGGCGCGTACCAGTCTCCTCACAACGTTCCAGGTGTTCGTCGACCGGCACGCACCCTCGGATGCCGCTACTGTTCCTCCGCCTTAAGTGCGCTCATCAGCTGGTGGCCGACCCCGCATTCTGGCTGACGAACGCCTGGAACGTTGCGAGGAAGCTGGGATGCGGGGTCGCCACCAGCGTCCTGACGTTTGCCTTACTTTCCCTGTATGCGACCGCACAAGCGGTGCGTGCGTGGAATAATACACTCGTATAAATGAGAAAGGCGTGCGCCATGGTCGAGAAGAGTTTGCGAGACAAGCGTATTTTGGTGGTCGATGATGAGCCGCAGTTGCGACGCATGATCGTCGATGTGTTGCGCGCGGAAGGCTTTCGCGACGTCGCGCAGGCAGGCTCGGTCATGGAGGCGCTTTCGGTATTTCGC
This sequence comes from Bacteroidaceae bacterium, assembly GCA_963631715.1. GTDB lineage: Bacteria > Actinomycetota > Coriobacteriia > Coriobacteriales > Eggerthellaceae > Slackia. The sequence goes on along the minus strand of CAVGRL010000005.1, from coordinate 4,325 downwards.
GAGACGAAGCCGCAGCTTGCCGTGCTCGATGTGATGCTGCCCGACGGTGACGGCTTCACTTTGTGCGAATATCTGCGATCGCTATCGCATGGATCGCCTCTGCCCGTGATTTTCCTTACTGCGAAAAACGAGACCGAGGATCGCCTCGCCGGCCTGCGTACGGGCGCCGACGATTACATTCCCAAGCCGTTTTCGCCACAGGAGCTCGTGCTGCGCATCTGCGCGGTGCTTCGCCGCTGCTATCCGGCCGATCCCGATGAGGTGCAACTTGCCGCATGCACGCTCGATTTGGCGAATGCCGAGGTGCGCCGCGCCGGTGGCGACCGCGTGCAGCTTACCGTGAAGGAACGCGACATCCTCTCGGCGCTCGCGCGCAACGCGAACCGCATCGTGACGAGCGAGGCGCTTTGCGAAGCTGCATGGGGCGATTCGTTTGGCTACGGGCAATCTCTCATGACGCACGTGCGCCGCATTCGCGAGAAGATAGAAGCGAACCCCTCGAAGCCAGAATCGCTTGTCACGATTAAGGGCCTTGGGTACAAATTGATTGTCGTTCGATAAGGTTGCGCACGTGGGCACATTTTGGAAAAGCAAGACGGGGAAGATGCGCGACGAGGAAGCGCAGCGCAGGATAAACGGCGCTCGTCGCCGCAGCTTTGCGCCGTCTTATTTCAGCAGGCAAGCCGTGTTGTTCATCGCACTCACCATTGCCGTATTCTTCATTGACCTTGTTCTTTTCGTTGCTCTTGAACTCATTGTCGTTAAGGGCGATTCTTTGTTGGTGGAAAGCCCGTATAGCGTGGTCTATGAGGTGGATAGCAGCTTAGTGGGGGTGAACGGCGAGGATTCCTCGATGGTCTATTCGCTCGACGCTCAAGCGCGGGCAAAGCTTGATAGAGTCGGAGCATGGGCGATATTCATTGCTCCTGACGGTTCTGTGCTTTGGAACTATAATGCCCCGCGGGATATCGCCGAAAGGACATACACGCTCAATGACATAGCATCGATTGCCCGCGATTTCTATCTGGACGGTTACCCGACGTTTTTCTCAACAGGGCGTGATGACGGAACGCTCGTCGTTGGATATCCGGTTGGTTCGTATAGCTCGTTTCCTATTGGCTACATGAGCGAGCGAGAATACGTGGCCTTGTTCGTTTTCGCCATTGCGATTTTGTACTTCGACGCGCTTATCTTCTTTATGGTCTACAGTTTCTCGAAACGCCGCATGCTGAAATCGATAACGCCGGCAATCGAAGCGCTTGACGATTTGGCCCATGGCGAACCGGCCCATATGGACGTGAAAGGGCCGCTTTCGCCCATCGCGGAAAGCGTGAATGCCGCTAGCTCTATTATGCAGCGCAAAGACGAAGCTCGAAAACGCTGGATTTCCGGTGTGAGCCACGATGTGCGTACGCCGCTCGCGATTTCGATGGGACATGCCGAGCGTATCGCTGATTTCGTCGATGCGCCTGCCGAGGTGCGCGAATCGGGCGAGGTTATCGTGCGTCAAAACGAGCGCATCCGCGATTTGGTGGAAGACCTCAACATTGCATCGAAGCTCGAATATGACTCGCATCCCATGAATATCGAGCTCGTGGCACCAGTGGCGTTTGCACGCGAAATCGTGGCCGACTATCTGAATGCCGGTCTCGACGCGCAGTATGAACTGGAGTTTTTCAGCACGCCTGCGGCTGATGATTGTGAGGTGGCCATTGATGAGCGCTTGATGCGCCGCGCCATTCGCAACCTTATCGACAACGCCATGCGCCACAACGGCGAGGGGTGCAAGATTGCTCTTTCGCTCGATGTCGAAGACGCACAGGGGGCCTTGATGCTTTCGCTCACGGTGGCAGACGATGGGCGCGGATGCGATACGGCCCAGGTCGGCGCGCTCATGGCGCAGGCGTCATCGCCCGATGCGAGCTACGATGCTCACGGCTTGGGACTGACGCTCGTTAGCCGTATCTCGCTTTTACACGGCGGCTATGTGTCGTTCGCGAGCAAGCCCGGCAAAGGCTTCACGGCAACCGTGCGTATTCCGGTTGTGCAGTAAATCATCCCGCCGCGGCGAGCCAATTCGCGGCCTCCTCTGGGCCGCGGTCGGCTACCGTTCGCTTCGCTCACTATGCGCCGTCCTGGCTGCGTTTCATTTTATATATAGAACAAGCTTGAACGCAGACGACCCCAGAAGGGGCCGCGAATTGGCTCGCCGCTTCATGATTCAGACCCTTCATTTCGTGTGTTGGGAGAAGATATTCCGTTCAAGCGCCCCGAAATCGTAAACTTTTGGCGGAAATCGGGGTTTCTATATGCGTAGCTCCCTGTATGCGCCTCCGATTTCGCGCGCAACAGCTTGCGCTTGCGACTCGTTGAGCTGAAGGTATTGAATTGCGAAGCGCGCTGATTGCGTCACCTCTGAGTTTTGCTCTGTTGTGAATTCTTTGAGTGACGGCATACGGACCGATCGCGCTGCAAGCCTTGTCATAAAACCCTCTTCGTCAATTTCCGGAAACTCGATGACGAAATGCAAACCTGCATCTTCGCCCGATATGGTGAAACTTCCCTCGGGGAGTTCGCGTTTGAGCGCATCGATGAGCGTGTCGCGAATGTTGCGCGCGTGGGTGCGCATGCGGTTCACGTGGCGCTCGAATTCGCCTCGCTCCATGAAGCGGGCGAGCGCGAGCTGGTCGATGGCCGGCACGGTGCACGAGTAGAAGCCGAGCTGTTCGCGGTAGCGCGCCGCCAGGTGATCGGGCAGCACCATATATGCGATGCGAAACGCTGCGCCGAGGCTTTTCGAGAACGTGTTCGTGTAGATGACGCGCTCCGAGGCGTCGATGCCCTGCAGCGTGGGGATGGGGCGTCCAGCCAGGCGAAACTCGCAGTCGTAGTCATCTTCGATGATGTAGCGCTCCGGCTGTTCGGTCGCCCAGCCGAGCAGCTCGTGACGGCGGCTCACCGTAGTCACAATGCCGGTGGGGAATTGGTGCGACGGCGTGATGTGCAGCGTATCGACGCCCGATTCGCGGACAGCCCGCATGGAAACGCCTGACGCATCGAGGGGAATGTGTCTGAGTCTCACATTGTTCGCGCCGTAAACTTTGGCAAGCCGCGGATAACCAGGGTCTTCTACGCCTACAATGCGGTTGCGTCCGATGAGCTGCACGAGCAGGTTGTAGAGGGTTTGCGCGCCCGAACCCACGACGATGTTCTCAGGCGGCGCCACGAGCCCGCGCGTGCTGCGCAAGTAGTTGGATATTTCGTCGCGCAGCTGGCGGCAGCCCAACGGATCGCTTTCGCCGATGAGCGTTGCAGCAGCTTCCTGGGTCAGCGTGTCGCGCAGCGCTCGCGACCACGATGCCAGCGGGAACAGCTCACTTGGCATGGCGCCGTTTCCCAGGTCGAAGGCGTAATGGGTCAAAGGGACTGTCCCTTTGACCCATTTGTCGTTCCTGTCAGTGTGTGCTTTGGGGACTATGTTGTTGGAGCTTGCGATACGTGCTGCGAAATACCCGCGCCGCGGTCTCGATTCGACGTAGCCCTCTGCGATGAGCTGGCGATAGGCTCCTTCCACGGTCACGACGCTCACGCCCAGGTGGTCGGCGAGCTTGCGCTTCGAAGGTAACTTCTCGCCGGCCGCGATGGTGCCGTTTTCGATGTCGGCGCGCATGCAATCGTAGAGATACGCGTATAGCGATTCCTCGCCGCGGTTTTCCATATCGTAGGTAAGCATGCGCGCCTCCAAAACTGGCATTATCGCTTTAGTTTAGTAAAGCAAATTGACCTTATTCTGAACCTATCAAAACTCTGTGAATTGATGCTACGAATAATACCAGTAACTCGGTAGGATTTCGGGCATTCCAAGCAAGCCCGAAAGGAAGGCACATCATGGCTGAAGTCACCGAAGATCGCGCGCAGCTCAACCGCAACCTCGCCCAAATGCTCAAGGGCGGCGTCATTATGGACGTCACCACGCCCGAGCAGGCGCATATCGCCGAAGAGGCCGGCGCGTGTGCCGTTATGGCCCTCGAGCGCATTCCGGCAGACATTCGCGCTGCAGGCGGCGTGTCGCGCATGAGCGACCCGAAGATGATCAAGGGCATTCAGGAGGCCGTCTCGATTCCCGTTATGGCGAAGTGCCGCATCGGCCATTTCGTCGAGGCGCAAATCCTCGAGGCCATCGACATCGATTACATCGATGAGTCCGAGGTTCTGTCCCCGGCCGATGACGTGTACCACATCGACAAGACGAAGTTCGCGGTGCCGTTCGTCTGCGGCGCGCGCGATTTGGGCGAGGCCCTGCGCCGCATCGCCGAGGGCGCGTC
>CAVGRL010000004.1:46687-93507 GCA_963631715.1 Bacteroidaceae bacterium | reverse complement strand
GTTCGCTGCGATGGAATCGCCTTGAAGCGCATCACGCTATAATCGCCGTTATGAATACTTCAACTGGAAAACTCGTGCTCTGTCCAACGCCTATTGGCAATCTGGGCGATATCACGTTGCGCACGATAGAAGAGCTTCGCGCGTGCGATGTTGTATGCGCCGAAGACACGCGAATCACGGGTAAGCTTCTGGCCCATCTTGGCATCGAAAAACGCCTCGAGCGCCTTGACGAAGCGACGATTTCAAAGCAGGCCAATCGCATCGTGGGGCGCGTGCTTGCCGGCGAGCGCATCGCGTTTTGCAGCGATGCCGGCATGCCTGGCGTTTCCGACCCAGGCAGCAGGCTCGTGGTCGCGGCGCAGGTATCCGGTGCCCCTTACGAGGTGCTTCCCGGGGCATCGGCCGCCGCGACCGCCTATGTCGCCAGCGGTTTTTCCGACCCCCGGTATTATTTCGGCGGGTTTTTCCCAAGAAAAGACGGGGAGCGCAAGGCCGTTCTTGCCTCTTTGGCTTCGCTTGAGGCGTCGCTTGTTTTCTACGAAAGCCCAAGGCGCATTGCGAGCGCGCTCGCCGTGGTGGCCGAGGTGTTTCCGTCTCGCGAGGTGGCGATATGCCGCGAGCTCACGAAGCGTCACGAGGAAATCTTTCGAGCTTTGGCGCCCCAAGCGGCGGCCGAATTCGCGCGCCGCGATGCGCAAGAGGGCGTGAAGGGCGAAATAGCGTTCGTCATATGTCCGCCTACGAGCCTCGAAACGCGGGCCGTTGCCGACGCTTTGGCATCTTCCGCCGCAAATCGAGCGGCCGAACTGCTTGCGGCGGGCGAAATGTCGCATAAAGATATCGTAGCCGCCTTGCGGCGTGAGTTCGGAATCTCTCGGAATGAAGCCTACGTGCTTGTGCACGAGCGCTAGCACATGGGTCGCAAGCCCACAACGAAAGGACAACCATGAACGATTTCGTGTATTACTCGCCAACCGAGTTCGTTTTCGGTCGCGGCGTAACCGATTGTGTCGGGGAGCATGTTGCGGCTCGCGGGTTTAAGCGCGCTCTGCTCGTGTACGGAAAGGGCTCCGTGATTCGCACGGGCACGCTCGACCGTGTGAAAAAATCGCTCGCTGCGGCGGGCGTCGAGGTCGTCGAGCTTGCGGGCGTGCGTCCAAACCCCGAGGTCGGGCTTGTTCGTGAGGGCATCGAGCTTGCCCGCGCGGAAAGCGTCGATCTTGTTTTTCCCGTTGGCGGCGGCAGCACCATCGATTGCGCCAAGGCTATCGCGTTCGGCGTGCCTTACGACGGCGATGTGTGGGACTTCTTCTCGAAGAAGGCGACCATTGCGGAATGCCTGCCAATCGCGTGCGTGCTCACCATTCCTGCAGCAGGCTCCGAAGGCTCGAATTCCTGCGTCATTTCGAATGACGAGCTTGGGATGAAAAGCGGCACGAACTCGAACCTATTCCGCCCGCAAATCGCTTTCATGGATCCCGAACTTACTTTCACGCTGCCCGCGTATCAGACCGCGGCGGGCGTGACCGACATGATTGCCCATGTATGCGAGCGCTATTTCAGCGGCACGGGTTCATCGAGCCTTACCGACAATATCGCGACGGGCATCATTCGTTCCCTTATGGACGAAACCCCGGTGGCGCTTTCCGATGCCGATAACTATGAGGCCCGCGCAAATATCATGTGGGCGGGAACGCTTGCGCACAACGATATCGCAGGATGCGGCTTGTCGGCGACGGCAACGGGTCGCGCGGGCGGTTGGGAAAGCCATGCGCTCGAACATGAGCTCTCGGCATTCGATACCAGTATTACCCACGGCGCAGGCTTGGCTGTCGTCATGCCTGCTTGGATGCGCTATGTGTGGCGCGAAGATCCCTCGCGTTTCCTTGCATTTGCGCAGCAGGTGTTCGACATTGAACCCGTTGACGATAGTGACGAGGCCATTGAAGATGCCGTGACGGCCGCCATCGATGAACTCCAGGCATTCTTCACCGATTTGGGCATGCCTACCAAGCTTGGTGAGTTCGGCATTGCGCCCGAAGACGTCGATAAGTTGCTGCCCACGCTGAAAGCCAATAAGGGCGAGGTGTTCGGCGGCTTCAAAAAGCTCACCATGGAAGATGCCAAGGCGATTTACTTGTCGGCATTCTAGCGACCTGCGAAGGTGCTTGCTGTCGTGAAGCACTCTGATGAAAAATAAAAAATCGTACAAAAGTTCGCAACCGCCCTCTTATCGCTTACAATAGGAGGGCGGTGCTTCACTTGCCGGGCGGCTCCTCTGAAAGGAGGTGTCCCGATGGATATACAAACGATTATCGCCATGTGCGCAGTAATGTCAGTTGTTATCGGAATCGTCGACCTAGCAACCCGCGACAAGTGATCTTCATCAGAAAGCAAATAAGCCGGGTACCTAGCATAGTTAACCCGGCTTAGAAGCCCAACGATGTCGCCCTGCTTCGCGGGGCATCGCACCTGCATCATAGCATGTTTGCGATTTTGGGGGAACGCTTGGCCCAATCTCCGGTTCGAAAATCTACGCTGCGCGTTGCGGGCTTCGATGTCGAAGTTGTTCGCAAGCAGCAAAAACATATGTACCTGCGCTTGAAACCTACCGGCGCGGCCGAACCGCGCGGCGCGGGTTTTCGCGTGTGCGTGAGCGCTCCGCTGCGGTATACCGATGCGCGTATCGAGCGGTTCGTCGAGGAGCGCCTGCCGTGGATTCGCCAGCATGCGGCGAAAATCCAGGCGGGCGAGCGCCGTCACGAATCGCAGGGTGCGACAGGTGCGCCAACGAAAGAAGAGCTTTCGCAATGGCGGGCCGTGGTGGCCGCGTTCACTCCTGCGCTCGTCGAGAAATGGGCACCCATTTTAGGTGTGAAACCCGGCAAGCTCGCCTACCGCAATATGGTGAGCCGATGGGGCAGTTGCAATGTGAAAACGGGCCGCATTTGCATCAACGTGCAATTGGCCGCGCATCCGCCCGAGTGTTTGGAATACGTGGTGGTCCATGAGCTGTGCCACCTGATAGAAGCGAACCACGGCCCTCGCTTTCATGCCTTGCTCGATGCGTACCTGCCACATTGGCGCGAGGCCGAGCGTAAATTGCGTGGCGCAATCCGCCGGTAAACGGGCCGGCGCTCTCGGCGCTCCGGGTCGTTTTTGCGCATTGCGCACGCGTGATTTAGCCCACGGCTATGACAGCGTGTCATATGCGCGGGCGTTTTTTTGTGGCATACTTTCTTTCTAAGGTCTGCGTCAATTCAACGGGAAGGAGGAGCGCATGCTTGGGAATCTGGCGATTGCGTATCTCTTTCTCGGCGGAGCGGGCGCGGGAACGATTGCAATCGCGTGCGCGCTCGATTTGTTTTGGACTCATGACGAGTTTGGTTCGCGCATTACGAGGGCCCCGTTTGAATCGTCGGCCAAAAGTCGCGTTTTGACTCGCTCGTTTTTCATCGGGTTTGCGGGCCTCGCTTCGGGTTGCGTGTGCCTTTTGTGCGACTTGGGGCGAATGGACAGGGCTTTGTCGCTGTTCGAAAATCCGTCGCCGACCTACTTGTCGTTTGGGTCGGTAGCGCTCGCGTTGCTCATGGCATGCGCAGCGTTTCTTTTTCTGGTGCGGCTTCTGCACGTGCTGGCTATCGGAAGGCCGTTCGTCCTTGTAGTCGAGGCGCTTGCCGGCATGCTCTCGGTGGCCGTTATGCTGTATACGGGGCTTTTGCTGCGCAGCTTAAGCAGCGTGAGCGCCTGGAATACCCCGCTCGTGCCAGCGCTTTTCCTCCTTTCGTCGCTTTCGTGCGGTATCGCGGCGGTTTTGCTTTGCGCATTTTTTGGGCTGCGCGAATGCCGGTTATTTGCGGTTCCGCGCGCTCTGCCTGCGTTCGATGCGGCGGTCATCGTATTCGAAATCGTCGCAGCGATGGCGTTTTCGCTCATGACTCCTTCAGGCGTATCGCTTTCGGGAGCTGCCTCTGGTGATGCTCCGCTCGAAGTGCTCTGGTGGGCGGGTTTCGTGTTTTGCGGTCTTGTTGTTCCGCTCGTGCTTGAGGCCGTGGTTTTGCGCTCGTCGTCGCCTGCCGCTTCGGGAAACGGCGTATTCTTCCTCGTTGTGCTTGCTGCGGCGCTTGTGCTCGCAGGGGGCGTATGCCTGAGGTTTTGCGTAGTGAATGCCGGCGGGCATGATGGTCTTGAATTGAGCCTTCCCGTCACTCAGCAGATGCAGCATTCGAATACGGAAGGGGAGTGGGTCCTGTGAGCGACGATGCAAGCGTCTCGCTTTTCGAGCTCGATGAAAACAGCAGCATTCCCGTATGGCTGCAGCTGAAAAATCGTTTCATCTACCTTATCACGTCGGGTTATTACAAGCCGGATGACAAGCTGCCGACGGTGCGCGGCCTCGCTGCCGATATCGAGGTGAACTACAACACCATATCGAAGGTGTACAAGAGCCTAGAGGCTGACGGCTATATAGAATCGAAACGCCGACAAGGGGCGTTCGTGTGCGACGTGAGCGATAAGCCAGGTGTGAGCATTTCGGCAACGGCCGAGATTGTGACGAAGGAATACTTGCGTCGGTGCCGCGAGATAGGCATGACGCTTGAAGACATAGAGGCGCAGTTCGCGGCCGGGGTCGCTCGCGAGCGAGCGAAGCTTGGCCGCGGGGAATAGGAGAAGGCCATGGCAAAGGCGAACAAAGAGGGCGCAAGAAACGGGCTTTCGTCGATGATAGGCGCACCGTCGCAAGATGCGGATGGTCGCCTCTCCGAGCCCTTGGGGGCTTCCGGTGCGCCTCGGCCTCGCGCCTCGCGCAATGGCGCCGTGGTGTTTGCATGCGTGGTGTTCGCGCTTGCGTTTTGCGTGGTGTGCGGCTTATGGGTCGCGGTTGGTGCGGACGCCTCGATTGTCATGTTCGCGGTTGCGGCCCTTGTCGCCTGGCTTGCGACTTCCTCGGTGCATGTCGTGCTTGAGTGGGAGAAGGCCGTGGTGTTGCGCTTCGGCAAATTCAATCGCGTTGCGGGGCCGGGCATCGTTTTCACCATTCCCATCGTCGAGTTCTACACGCTGCGCGTTGACCAACGCGTGGCTTCAACGTATTTCGGCGCGGAAGAAACCCTGACGGGCGATTTGGTGCCCGTGAACGTTGACGCGGTAATCTTCTGGATGGTGTGGAGCGCGAAGGCCGCCTGTACCGAAGTTGAAGATTATGCTCAGGCGGTAAGCTGGATGGCGCAAACCGCCATGCGCAAGGCGATAGGGCGCACGACGGTGGCAGAACTTGCGAGCCGTCGCGACCAACTCGACGAAGAGCTGAAGGGCGCTCTTGAAGAAAAGCTCAACGATTGGGGCATCACCATCATTGACGTTGAGGTGCGAGACATCGTGATACCTAAAGACCTGCAGCAGGCCATGGCGGCCGAGGCCGTCGCCGAACGCAAGAAGAATGCCCGTATGGTGCTTGCCGAAGCCGAAGCCGACATTTCTGAAATGCTCAAAGACGCGGGCGATGTGTACGAGGAAAGCCCCGAGGCCATGAAGCTGCGCCAGATGCACTTGGCGTACGAGAGCGTGGAAGAGTCGGGCGGAACGCTGGTTTTGCCGAGCTCGTTCGCCGAGGGCTTTGTCGAAGAAAAACCTGCTAAGTCGGCAACGAAGTAGCGTTTACGAATAAAAGTAACACCAGCTCACCTTTTGTTTATCTACGAAATAGAATAATGCTTGTCATATTTTGTCATAGTTCTGCATTGTGATTCCCCTGTATGTATGGCAGACTATGACACAGAGGGGATTGGCCGATTTCTGATACGAGGGGGACTCGGAAACATATACGCTGCGGGCGTGCTGGTGTAAGCGTACGCTTGGATTCTTGCGGCTAAATTCCGAATGCCTCATTTCTTTGAATAAGGAATGGAGGAGGCATGTCAGAAACGAAAGATTCGACGAAGACGTCGAGCTCGGCTGGCATCACACGCAGGGGATTCTTGAAGACCACGGGCGTTACCGCCCTTGCAGCCGGCTCGATTGCCGCAGGAAGCCTGGCTCCCATGTCGAAGGCGGAAGCGGCCGATGCCGCAGCCACCGAGGGAGAGACCATTGTTCGCACGTCGTGCCGCGGAAACTGCGGCAGCAAGTGCCCGACCAATGTTGTTGTGCGCGATGGCAAAGTCGTTCGCGTTGCAGCAGCGGAGCTGCCGGGCGACGATGCTCCGCGCCGCCGCTTCTGCGTGAAGGGCTATACACAGCCCCAACGCGTGTACGATCCCGATCGCCTGAAATACCCGATGCGTCGCACGGGCGAACGCGGCGAGGGCCAGTGGGAGCGCATCAGCTGGGACGAGGCTATCGATACCATCGCGGGCAAAATGGGGGCCGCCGTTCAAGAGGCCGGTGGCACGTCCGTTGCATTTTGGTCGTCGTATGGCAGCTATGGCGTTCTGAATGGCCAGATGGCGGGCTATATGTCGGTTGGCTATGGCCGCATGATCACTGCGCTTGGAGCGACCGTGCTTGGTGCCGCAGCCGACTATGCCCAGATTTATGAACAGTCGAGCCTGCTCGGCATCTCGGGCAACGACACCGCCGATATCGCGAATGCGAAAACCATTATGGCGTGGGGCGGAAATCCGGCCGAAGCGTACATTCACGATTGGCATTACGTGTGCGATGCCCGCGAGGCCGGGGCGAAGCTCATCACCATCGACCCGCAATTCACGGCAAGCGCCGCGCATTCTGATCTGTATGTGCCCATTCGCCCCGCGACCGATGGCGCGCTGATGCTTGCCATGGCCAACTACATCATCGACAACGACCTCATGGACGAAGAGTTCATGAAGACGAAAACCGTGTCGCCATTCCTCATTAAAGAAGACGGCACCTATTTCCGCATGAGCGATATGGGCGTCGAGCCAACCGAAGGCCCCATAAGCTCAACGACCGGCAAGCCGACCGTCGTCGACCCCAATGTGGTGTGGGATAACGCCACGGGAGCGCCTGCTTCGGCGGCAGCGGCCAGCGATCCTGCGCTTGACGGCGTTTTCGAATACGAAGGGCAAACGCTCACCACCGTTTTTCAGAAGACCAAAGACTCAACGGCGCAATACACGGTGGAAAAGGCTTCCGAGATCTGCGACATTCCGGTCGAAACCATCGAAGAGCTTGCGCGCGTGTATGCGACCGAAGGCCCCGTCGCCGTGCTTACCTTCCAAGGCCTTGGCCACCATGTGAACTCGCACCACAACTATAAAAACCTTGCCTATATCGCCGCGCTTACGGGCAATGCGGGCAAGCCTGGCGCCATGATGACGCGCGGTTCGGGAATGTATCCGTTCAACGCGAAGGCATATTTCATGGGGGCGGGCCCCGGAATTAATACGACGGGCATGTATCTTCCGAAACTTGTGGAAGAAAAGAAATGGGGCCAGAAAGACGTCGATATCCGCGTGCTGTGGATGGCGAATGGCAACATGCTTTCGTGCGAGTCGGGCCGTCAAGACCTCATTGAGGCCGTCAAGAAAATCGATTTCGTGGTATGCGCCGATGTGAACATGACCGATTCTGCGCAATGGGCCGATATCGTGCTTCCTATTCCTCATGCCTATGAGACCGAGGACTTCGACCCGGTGTGCGCGACTCCGTACCCCACGTATTACCACAAGGCAATCGAGCCGCTCTACGAATGCAAGACCGACCTCGAGATTCTGCGGCTCATAGCCGACAAGCTCGGCATGTCGAAGATTTATGGGGACGGAGCCTCGAACGAAGAGCTGATGCGTGCGGCGATGGATTCCGATGCGAACTTGAAATACGGGGGCGGCTACGACGCGTTCCAAGACGGCAAGGTCGGCCGCAATTACACGCACACCCCCGCGAGCTTGGTCGACACGTTCAAGAACACGGCCTCGCAGCGCCTTGAGTACTACATCGAAAAGCCTGCTCCGCGCAATAATTTCGGGCAAGAGGTGCACGATTACGAGCGCCTTCCCTATTACGAGCATGCCAACGAATCCTATTGGGAAAACCCGTTGCGCGAGAAATACCCGCTCATGGGCTGCAGCCAGCACAATAAATACCATGTGCATTCGCAATGCGCCTACACACCGCTTTTGCGCGAGATAGAGCCCGAGCCTACGCTGAAGGTCAATGCGACCGATGCGGCTGAGCGCGGCATTTCCCAGGGCGATTATGTGCGCGTGTTCAACGATCGCGGCTATGCGGTGCTCAAGGCCGTGGTAACCGAGGGCATTAAGCCGGGCGTCGTGTCGATTCCCCATGGCTTCCAGGCCGATCAGTTCGTCGAGGGCCATACGCAAGACCTCACGAATGTGATTATGAACGACTTCTGTTCGAACAGCGCGTTCTACGACTTTCTGTGCGAAGTCGAGAAATATGAAGGGGGTGAGCGCTAATGGCTCACTATGGAATGGTGATCGACACCAAGCGTTGCGTGGGCTGCAATGCGTGCACCACAGCATGCAAGATTGCCAATAACGTGCCCGAGGGCATTTTCTGGACGCGCGCGCTCACCGATGGCGGCGATGCTGTTGACACGCCGAGCGGGACGTTTCCCAATGTTGAGATGCGCTACATCACGGTGGGTTGCCAGCATTGCGAAAACCCCGCATGCACGAAGGTTTGCCCTGTTGGCGCCACGTATAAAGACCCCGAGACGGGCATCGTTCGTCAAGATTACGACAAGTGCATAGGCTGCCGCATGTGCATCGCGGCGTGCCCGTATACCGGCGTGCGCTCGTTTAACTGGCAGGAACCGGCATACCCGATGGATTTCGCCGTGGGTGATGTTGACGCCCCCGCGCATCAGAAGCACGTCGTGGAGAAGTGCACGTTTTGCTATCAGCGACAAGCTCGCGGCGAAGTTCCCGCATGCATGGACCTATGCCCGGCTCGCGCCCGCTTCTGGGGCGATTTAGACGACCCCGATTCCGACGTGTCGAAGCTCATTCGCGAACGCGAATACATGCAGCTTCTGCCCGAGAAGGGCACGAAGCCTTCGACCTACTATCTGGTGTAAAGGAGAGCGCTCATGACTGAAAACGTACAGGCGGCGCCTGCCGCGAAAGGCGCCTCTTCTCAGCCCAAACCCAAGCGTCAAACCTGGGGCGGTCGCGGGCTCACCGTGGCCATCGCCGTGGCCGCCGCCGTCACCGTCGCCGGCGTCGCCTGCTGGGCCGTGCAGCTTTCCGGCGGCATGGTGCAGACGGGCATGCGCAACCTGGACTCGTGGGGCCTCTACATCACGATGTTCATGTTCTTCGTGGGCCTGTCCGCGGGCGGCCTGATCATCTCCAGCGTTCCCAACGCCTTCGGCATGAAGGGGTTCGGCGGCATCTCCAAGGTCGCCATCTGGACGAGCGTGTGCTGCACGTGCGCGGCCATCGGCTTCGTCGTGGTCGACCTCGGCGGCCCGGCGCGCCTGTGGGAGCTGTTCGCGTACTCGAACTTCCAAAGCCCGCTGATGTGGGACATCCTGGTGCTGGGCACCTACCTGGTGCTGTCCGTCGTGTACCTGTGGGCGTATTTGCGCCACGAGGCCGGGCGGATGTCCCACACCGCCATCCGCGCGATCAGCGTGGTGGCCCTCGTCGTGGCCATCCTCGTGCACAACGTCACCGCCTGGATCTTCAGCCTCGCCCCGGCGCACGAGTTCTGGCACACCGCGCTCATGGGCCCGTGGTTCGTGGCCTCGGCGCTGGACTGCGGCACCGGCCTGGTCCTCATCGTGTGCCTGGCGCTGCGCCGCGCGGGATACCTGAGCCTGGAGCAGGGGCATGTGACGAACCTCGCCAAGATGCTCGCCGTGTTCGTGCTGGTGGACCTCTACTTCTACGCCTGCGACCTGCTCACGAGCGGGTACTTCGGCGGCGAGGGCGCCGAGGTCGTGGCCATGCTCACCACCGGAGCGCTCGCGCCCGCCTTCTGGGCGCAGGTGGCCCTCATGGCGCTCAGCGTCGCCATCCTCGTCGTGCCGAGGCTGCGCACCGACGCGGGCGTCGCCGTCGCCTCGGTCCTGGCCATCCTCGGCGTGCTCTGCAAGCGCTGGCAGATCCTCGTCGGCGGCTTCCAGATTCCGAACCTTTCCTATGAAGGCCCGATGACTTCCATGACGGTGACTTTGTGGCAAAATGGCATGCAGGGAGCCTACCAGGGCATGGTCTACGCCCCGCAGCCGATCGAGCTCGGCGTGGCCGCTGGCGTGCTGGCCATGTGCGTGCTGTTCCTGCTGCTGGGGCTGAAGTATTTGCCCCTGAAACCGGCAGGCGACGAGAAATAATCGGAAACCCCTTCCATTCCCCTGTGGCAAGGCGCGGGCTGTGTGGCCCGCGCCTCGCGCGCGTTTGAGAGGACGGTGTGTGCATGGGTGCCAATATCGAATTCAGGCCGACGCTCGACGCGTGGCTGGCTGAATACTCAGCAATCGAGGGCGATTATCTTTGCGATTTACGCAAGCGAGGCATCGATTTGGCTGTTTCCCATGCGTTTGATATCGAGCTTTCGCAAGCGCGAGCGCGTCTTTGCGAATCTGGAGCGCAAATTCGCAACGGTGGTGCCAGCATATGCGCGGGGTCGCTTTCGAGCGCGTGCGTGGCATGTACGGGCGATTGCGGTTCGAAGACGTTCTTTCTCTCGCTCGCGTGCAACCGCGATTGCTATTTTTGCTTCAATTCGAACCAGGCGGGGCATAAAGAACAAGGGCGCTTGAACTCGGCATGGCGCGACGAGCTTGATGCGTATTTCGCCTTGATTGGTGGGGCGGCCAATGCGACCCATATCGGTCTTACGGGCGGTGAGCCGCTCTTGCATGCCGATGAAGCGGTGGCGTTTATTGCCTATGCTCACGCCCGTGCGCCCCGAGCGCATATTAGGCTCTACACTGCGGGAGATTTTCTCGACAAGGCAATGCTTGAACGCCTGCGTGATGCCGGACTTACGGAATTGCGCCTGAGCGTGAAGCTCGATGTTCTCGACATGCCTGATGAAACGGCTGCAGAAATTACCCGAGTGCAGCGCCTCATTCGCCTTGCATCGGGCTACATTCCTCAGCCGATGGTCGAGATGCCCGTCATTCCCGGTACGGGCGAAGCAATGCGGGAGCTTTTGCGCGCGCTCGATAATGCAGGGGCCTGGGGTATTAATCTGCTTGAGTTCGGTTATCCGTTCAATGATTGGGGCGAGTTCAAGCGGCGTGGCTTTCAAGTGAAGAACCCGCCGTACCCTGTGCTGTACAACTGGGATTACGCCGGGGGTTTGCCGATTGAGGGAAGCGAGTTTCTTGCCCTTGAATTGGTGCAATTTGCCATTGATGAAGGTCTTCGCCTTGGCGTGCATTACTGCTCGCTCGAGAACAAGAATCGTGACCAGGTGGTGACGCAAAATAGGGCTTGGACGCCCAATACAGCTGTGTATGCTCAGGACGAGGGCGACTTCTTCTACAAAACGCTCAAGGCGTTCGATGGCGATATCGAAATTGTCGAAGTTGCGTTGCGCCAGGCTGGGCTCGAGGGCTCATGCGCGCGCGAAGGGGATTGCCTGCTTGTTCATCCGAGTTGCGAGCCGTTGCTTGCGGGCGAGCCTGTATGTCTTGCGCTGTCGTCGAGCGTCGTTGAGTCGCGCGCTGACGGGATCGTGCTGCGCGAAGTGAAATTGGAATGCTTGGAGGCTGGTATGCCGAACGAAAAAGAGCAGTGGGCCGTGCGTGCAGCGGCGTGGGAGCTTGCGGCGTTGAGCTTGCGCTACCCCGAGGCGGCGCTCGTCGATGCCGTGGCAAGTGGCGAATGGGCCGATGCGGCGCGCGAGATTGCGGCCGCGCTCGGCATGGAATTGCCGGAGGGCTTCGATGCCGAGGCTGCTGCGGCGTGCGACGCAATCGTCGATGCGGGCGAAACGCCCCTGAAAACTGAATCAACCAGGCTTTTCATTGGTTCGCCTCATGCGGCGTGCAGCCCATACGAAGGCGTTCGGCGAAGCGCGCTTACCGAGTCGAAGCCGCTGCTGTTCGTGAGCCGCTATTCCATGGAAGTCGAGCGTTTCTGCAAGGCGTGTGGTTTTGCGCGCCCCAAGGGTACGAACGAGCCGCTCGACCACGTGGCAACTGAATGCGAGCTGCTCGAGCGCTTGTCATTGGTTGCGGTAAATGGCGATGCCGACCAAGACGCGCTGCCGGGCGGTTCCGCCGTAGCAGCATACGACCAGTTCGTCAGCGAACACGTCAACGTATGGTTCCGCGAATTCGCCGATGCCCTAGCAGTCACGACGACCCACCCGTTCTATCGCGTCGCCGCGATGTATCTAGCGACGCTGGCAGAGATTTGCTAGTGCATTTTGCTGCCATCCGCCCGGCCTGCCAAAAGCTCTGAGCGTTCAGCAGGTTCGGGCGCTGATTGGCGTTTCCGGTATGGGGAACCTGCGCGGGGTGTCGCAGATGCAGTTCGTGTTCAACTCGTGCACCGCGCTGGCCGAGCTCGACATGCGCGGGTTCGACCCGTCGGGGCTGACTGATTTGTCGTACCTGTTCGGCAGCTGCCATGCGCTCAAGACGGTACTGGTGGACGCCGGCTGGGAGTTGTCCAAGTCGGCGTGTCCGGCCTGGCGACGTTCTACAACTGCAAGGCGATCGTGGGCGGAAACGGCACTGCGTACAGCTCGTCGAAGTACGGGTACGCGATGATGCGGGTGGATGCGCCGGGGTCGCCGGGTATCTGACGGCGAGATAAGGGGGAGGCCCCGTGCTCCGGGTGGGGCGCGGGGCCGGGGGCGACGCTACAGTGCCTCGACGCGCGGCGTCTCCCGGTCGTCGACGACGAACGAGTCGTCGTTGATCTCGGCGAGGCGGGCGTTGAGCTTGCCCAGCAGCTCGAGCATGCGGGACTTGTCTGCCTTTTCCTGCTCCTCGTTGAACCAGCACGGCATGTCGTGGGAGTCGAACTCGTAGTAGGACGAGTAGAGCTCGCAGATCTGCTCGTTGAGGGCCTGAAGTCCTTCGTCGTTGTCGACCACGGGAATGCCGGTGCAGCTCTCCCCGTTGATGAACATATCCTTCCACAGCGGGCCTGCCAAGAAGTCCAGCATGATAATCAGGGTCTTCATTGCTGCTCGCCCATGGGCTCGAGCTCATAACGCTCGTATGTCAACACGTCCTTCGTGTAGCCCTCCTTGTCGAGAAACTCGACCTCGTAGCCCTCCCTTGGTTCGGTGTAGCAGTGGACAATCGTCCCGATGTCGCCCGCCTTAATGTCCTTATCCGGAACGTCCTTAAGGGATTTGACGAGCGTGAGTTCGCTAAGCATTTCTGCCTCCTTTCCTGGTGAGTACGTAAGCAGACGTAAGCCGCGGATCCGATCCGCCTCTCTCCACGATCCAGCCGGTTCTGACTATCGCTGTCTTGCCGTTGTTGCCGAGAATCTTAACGTCGACAGTGTACTTCACGCCAAAAGCTGACTCTCCCGCATCCTTCCATTCGCAGGTCTTGACCTGTTCCCTGATTTGTTTTTCGAGGTTGGCGGCGTCTTTTTGGGTGAACCCCAACGCCGACTCGAAGACTCTCGCTTTATTCTTGCCTGTTGGATGTTCAGGGTTCAAAGCGTAGCTCCGCAGCTTTCCGTCAGCATCGATTTTTACGTTGAAGGGATTGGGCTTTGTGACATCCTTCTCGAGCCTCGCCTCGTTCTCGGCTACCTTGGCGGCGTAGGTCTCCTGCATGATGCTAGTCTGAGGGTTGCCACTAGTTCCGTAGGCGAGGCTTCCGTTACTGCTTCGCAAGCTTAGCCTCCCTCTTTGCCACGTTGCGCTCCTTGAGGGCGTTGGAGGGGACGACGATGTCGACTCCCTTCTCGCGGGCGTAGGCGAATATGTCGTCGACGGCGGCATCTGTGGAGCAGACGTCATAGACGACTATGGTTTCGAGCTCCAACGTGTCGACGGTGAGGGCCACGATCTGCTTGAGCGTCTCGCGCTCCACGGGGTCGTTGACGTAACCCTTCGTGCTGAACGCCACGACCGAGCAGTCCTCCAGGCCGTCGAGCGCGTATGGGACGCATTTGGGGGTCGGCACCGTCACGAAGGGGATGACCACAGCGCCGAGCTCCTTCGCAAACCAGATTCCCACGACCCGCGCTTTGAACAGGCGGTAGTTGTTCTCGACGTCGCTCACGTCGCCGAACTGCGAGTAGTCCGGGGTGAAGAAGATCCTGACGCCCGCGAAGCGCTCCCGGTAACGCTGGAGCAAGTCCTCTCGGTTGTAGTAGATCGCGTTGTACAGGCCCTCGTAGCCGTCGAACGCCTCGTCGTACTCCCAGAATCCGACGGCCGTGAGCGGCGTCTTGTGGAACTGGGACGGATGGCATGAGAGCGCAATGTAATCCGGGCAAACCTTGGTGTGGCAGGACAGCGCCGGAAGGTCGTGCGCGCCCACCGCTCGCGTCAGGTTGGTGTAGCGCAGGAACTCCAGGTTGAGCTTCTTGCGCAGGTCGATGTCCTTATAGCCCACGCTCCCGTCGGGCAGGGCGGTCTTCTTGCGGCGCTTCATCGGGACGCCCGGCCGTTGCCGCGGGCGCCCGCATGCTCGCGCCGCGCGCCCTTTAGAGGGCGTGCTTCATGAGACATGGTTTTCGCCAGTCCTTTCTATCAAATGCCGTCAATGTTGATGACAGGAAAGGGCTGGCGTGAGATACTTATCGCTGTCACACGGTGTGGGTATCCCACGCCAGCCGATAGCCACTGGGACGGCAATCCCGGTGGCTATCTTTGTCTAGGGCCTTCCAAGCAGACCACCTCCCTTCCATTGGGCGTTCTCGAGGAGCCACTTCTCATGGGGCCTCCAGGGGCCGCCTTCGCGCCTCCGAGCATTGGCTTGGTCGATGGCGAATGACGCGCAGTCCCCGCTGATGCCAAACCGCTCGCTTACCTCGCCAACGCCGGGGTTTCCCATGGCGATGATGAGCGGGTGCGGGGCCAGCAGGTAGCCCGAGAAGTAGTTGGCCTCGGCCTCGCGGTTCGGAGTGTCCTCCTCGTGTTCGAGCCAGATGTGGCCGGTCTCGTGGCCGCCCGAGAATCTGGAGCGGCAGAAGTAGGAGCCGCGCGTGTCATCGAAAATCACCTGGGCGCGCATGTAATCTCGCGAGGTGACGTTGAATGCCTTGTCGTGCGAGGCTAAAAGGGCGAGCCTCTTTTCCTCGTCGCTAAGGACCGAATACGGGACCATGTCAACCTGCAGGGCATCCAATACCGTCCCAATCTTGACCGGGTAGGTGCAGAGCCCGTACTCCTCCAGGAGCTCGACTGCGGCAACCTCGATCTCAATCTGCCTTGCTCGTGAGACCAATCGTTCTCCTATCGCTTAGCGAGCGCCGCGATGAGCTCGGCGCGCTGCGCCTCGGTGAGGCTGCTGGCATTTCGGGCGATGAGGCGGACCGCGTCGTCCGTCTCTTGCTCATCGGCGGTGCCGGTGATGTCTGAGGGCTTCACTCCCAGGGCCTTGGCCAAAGCGGCGACGGTGATGGCCCGCGGCACCCGCTCTCCGTTGATGTATCTGCTGACTGCGGCCGGGGTGAGGTTCGTGGTCTCGGCCAGTTCCTTTTGGCTCATGCCCCGTTCCCTCAACAGGGCGTTGAGCCTTGCTCCTATTAGCGCTGCCATGCTGGACTTCCTCTCGTTGGTAATCGGTAATAGTTACCGTCTGCTGGTAAGTCTAGACGTCACAGGGTGGGATAGTCAAGCACACTTTGGTAATTCTCAACCTATTTGTGACCGCCCTGGATGATGGGGCCGGTAAACGGGGCCGGTCTTGCCTGGGAGGTTTTGGATGGAGTCGATCTTGGTGGCGCTCATCGGGGGCGCGGTGACCTTGGCGGGCGTGGTGGCGTCCAACTCGCGCAGCCGCGCGGTGCTGGAGCAGAAGGTCGACGAGCTCTCCCGCCGGGTGGAGAAGCACAACTGCCTGGTGGAGCGCACCTACCGCCTGGAGCGGGACGTGGCGTTGGTCAAGCGCGACGTGGAGTCGCTGGAAGAGAGGAGCGGGAAATGACGGACTTTCTGACGAGCAACGAGTGGGAGTGGCGATTGCTTCGCACCATCGCGCAGGGCGTGCTGGGCGTGGTCGTGGCCAACATCGACCTGCTGGTGGGCACGGAGGTGCTGGAGCCGCCCTGGCGAGCCGCGTGATAGCCGGCGAGTGTGATAGCCGGCGAGTTCGGAAACGGCGAGGAACGCCGCCGACGCCTCGGTGCCAACTGCGACGCCGTGCAGCGCCGCGTCAACGAGACGCTATCGCGACTCGGCTGGTAATTCGTTTGGTGGCCTCATGCGCATGGTGCTGGTTCGTTGCCGGCGCCGTAGTCGCACAGTTGGCATTGGCGTGGCGCGTCGGATCGAACTTCTCGGTGGAACATGCCCGCCCATGCACAGATGCTTTGCAGAATGGGCACGACCGACGCTCCTTTTTCGGTGAGAGAGTATTCCACTCGTGGTGGTATCTCATCGAAGCTTTTGCGATTTACTAGGCCATCGGCTATGAGCTCTTTCAGCGCGGCCGCCAGTACAGCATCGGATATGTTCGTCATCTCCGAACGCAACTCGCCGTAGCGCAGCGTGTGCTTTGCAGCCAGTACGCAAATGATGCGCGATTTCCATCGGCCGCCGAACACGTCGAGCCCGTATTCGAGCGGGCAGCGAATATCTTTTTCGAGCTTGCGTTTGTGCGTCATGGTGCGTTCCTTGGGCGTCGGGTCTTCTTTCGCTTTAGCCTAGCGAGCGAGGCGGCGCATCTCAAGTAACTAAGTAAATTATGAGTGGCCCATAAAAAGATAAGTGACTCATGATTTGCCCGATATCTTCCTGCAGCAAGGCGGCTTTCGTACATTGTCCATGTCGGCGGCGGGCCTAACCCCTAAGGCTTACGTGACGCCACCCCTGCGGGCTCGCTGCGACGGTTTTTGTCCATGCATCGAAAGGAGCAACTATGAGTGTGAAGGCGTATTTGCAGGTCACTATGACTATCGACCCCGAAAACCGTGCGGCGGCGGCCAAAGTGTACACCGATTATCGCCAGCCGTTTCTTAATGAAATCGAAGGTGCTCTTACGAAAGAATGCCTCGTTCGCGACGAAGACGTTCAGGTGATCCATGGTTTCGATTCCATGGAGCATGCCAAGGCGTATCTCGAAAGTGATTTGTTCAAAACAAAGGTTGCTCCGGGCTTGGCCCCCACCTGGGCCGCTGGTCCCGATATTCGCTTCTACGAAGTGCTGTAATCCCGATCTTTCGAATTCCATTTTCTTCCAACGCCGCCGCATTCTCTTTCGGGTGCGGCGGCGTTGTTTTTTGGCTCAAGACGCGAGACGCATCGCATCAGCGCGTCAAATGCGCGCGAGAGGTCGCTTGGGTTTCGCTGCTTTGCTTCGAGTGCTGGTTGCGGTGCGCTACAATAACACGGTTTGAAAACCCGATGCTCGGCGGCGTCATTGGTCGCGCGGGCGAGAAGGAGCGTACATGTCCAAGCCGTCATTTTTCATCACCACGCCCATCTATTACGTGAATGCCGCGCCTCACTTGGGAACCGCATATTCGACGATTCTCGCCGACGTGCAGGCTCGCTATCGTCGCGCGATGGGCTACGACGTCAAATTCCTTACCGGTATGGATGAGCATGGCGAAAAGGTTGCCGAGGCAGCTGAAAAGCACGGCTTCGACTCGCCCCAGGCGTGGTGCGACAGCCAGGCGCCTTTGTTCCAGGATTTGTGGAAGACGCTCGAGATTTCCAACGACGATTTCATTCGCACCACCGAGCCGCGACAGCACCATGCGGTGCAGTATTTGTGGGATCGCATGCAAGAATCGGGCTATCTGTACAAGGGTAGCTACGACGGCTGGTATTGCGTTCCCGACGAGACTTATTACACCGACAACCAGGTGAAAAAGGGCGACGAAGAATACGGTTCTGTCGGCCAGCATTTGTGCCCCGACTGCCATCGCCCGCTTGAGCGCGTGCAAGAGGAATCGTATTTCTTCAAGCTTTCCGCGTTTCAAGATAAGCTGCTCGCGCTCTACGACGAGCATCCGGAATTCGTGCAGCCCGACTTCCGCATGAACGAGGTGCGCAGCTTCGTCGAAGGCGGCCTGAACGACCTATCCGTCAGCCGCACGAGCTTCGATTGGGGCATTCCCGTGCCGTTCGACGATGGGCATGTGACCTACGTGTGGTTTGACGCGCTGCTCAACTATATGACGGCCGTGGGCTATGGCCTTGAAGACGAGGCTTCGAAGACCGAGTTCGCGTTCCGCTGGCCTGCGCAATTCCACATCGTGGGCAAAGATATTATCCGCTTCCATTGCGTTATCTGGCCGGCGATGCTCATGGCTATTGGAGAATCGCTGCCCGATCACGTGTTCGCGCACGGCTTTCTTACGGTGCGCAATTCCGAAACCGGCAAGGCCGAGAAGATGTCGAAGAGCCGTGGCAATGCCATCGCCCCGCAAGACGTTATCGACCTGATGGGCGTTGAGGGCTACCGCTACTACTTCATGACCGACGTTGCTCCTGGAACCGATGGGGCGATTTCCTTCGAGCGCATGGAGCAGGTCTACAACGCCGATCTTGCCAACAGCTGGGGCAACCTGATTTCTCGCTCGCTGAACATGAGCGCGAAGTACTTCGATGGTTGCGCGCCCGCGAAACCCGCGGCAGTCGATGCCTTTGAGAATCCGTTGGCCAAAATTGCCGACGGCCTGGTCGATCGCTATGCGGCAGCCATGGACGTGCTCGATTACGGTGCGGGCAAAGATGCCGTGATGGAGCTTATCCACGCCGCGAACCACTACATCGAAGATTCCGAGCCGTGGGCGCTCGCAAAAGACGAGGCCAAGGCCGACCAGCTGGCGTTCGTGATTTACAACCTGCTGGAAGCCATCCGCATTTCCGCGCATCTGTTGGAGCCGTTCATGCCCTCCACGAGCGCCGAGGCGCTTCGTCGCCTTTCCTGCGAAGCCGAAGCCGATTGCGACAACCTTGCCGAGGCATGCGCGTGGGGCGGCCTTGCGGGCGGCGCCCCGGTCGAGAAGGGCGATGCCCTGTTCCCCCGCCTGCAGAAGAGCGAATAGGCGTTTGCTCGAGCGAGAATAAGCCTGGCGTCAATTGAGTTGCCTCCCATTTCTTGGACAACGAGAAATGGGAGGTTTTCTTATGTGGGCCATTTTTGCGCCGTAAGTTTGCGCTTCTAGGGCAACCATGCGAACAACGTAATCGAAGCCGCCAAGAATGGACTGCTCCTTATTGTTGAAGCCGTCATCGAGGTCAACGCCCCAGAACCAATGGTGGTCGACGCACTCATGCCACATTTTCCCGGGTGCGCCGTTGAATATCTGGGGAGTTCCGCCGTATTTGTCGTATTTCTTTCAGGCATTTCGCCAAAGACAAAGCCGAGAGAAGAGGAAATACGACAATGGTTGCAACGACATTCGCCGCAAAGGGAATTGCCCCAAGTGCAAGGGAAAGCAGGATCGAAAAGACGCCCGATAGGGGAATCAGCACGCCGGTGCGCCCCTCGCCTTCCGAGGCGAAGAAGCATTGCCACAGGGTGCACATTGCCCCTAATGAGCAACCGGTCAAAAGAACACCGAGAGTAAGCAATAAGCCCTTTAAGTCGGGAATGTAGAAAGCGACAAAGTAAGACAACTCGCCAAGGGCGAGCAAGGTGGCGCAGATATAGGCGCGTGATACAATGCCCGCGAGTTGGCAAGTTTCTGAGCGGGTTTCATTTTGAGGTTTGGCGAGAAGTGAAATCAAATGCGCACGAGGGCGACGGGAAAAGAAGGGTCGGAACTGGTCGGTCCAACTAGATCGTTGATGTTTGTTTGCCCGCCGCTTCCTATCCCTAAGCGGGCTTTGCCAATGCGTTTGGAGTGTATCACGCTGCTGTTGCTTCGTTCGGCGGGCATGCGGCGTATGAGGTTTGGTTGCGAGCGATGGTTCAAGAAAATACCAATTTTGAAATCGATCCCGAAGGTGAAGCGGGGTATTTGCTCTTCGGCGATGCGCTGTTCCGCAAGCATCGTAAGGCGGGGTGGGCCTATATGGGCTCGCCTGTTCCGGCGCTTGAAGCGCCCGTGGCCGACACTCATGCCCATTTGGCCATGCTGTCGCGTCCGGCGCTTTCGCTTGCGCGATGCGCCGTGGTCGGTGTTGATTTCGTCTGCTCGCTGTGCGATCCGGTTGAATCCGATGAATGCGAACTCACGTATCGCGACATGGATGTGTGGCGCGCCGAGGCACTGCGCCTTTTGCCCGAGGTGTTCGAGGCAACGCGTCGCAACGTGACGGCCGAACGTGAGAAGATTCAATCGCGAATTGAATCATGGGGCAAAAGGCACGAAGCCCAGGCGAACGAGGCTTTGGCCCTTTTGGAATCGCTCGCGGTTGATGAGCGTGCATGCAATTTATGCTGGGGTGCCGAGCCGTCCATTCCGCATGTGCGTATTGCGTGCGGTGTACATCCGCACGTGGCAATCCAATGGGACGCCGATATGGAGGCGGCGCTGTTAGCGCGCCTGGCCGACCCGCGCACGGTGGCGCTTGGTGAAGTTGGCCTCGATTACCATTACGACTTGTCGCCCCGCGATGTGCAGCGCGATGTGTTTCGCCGGCAAGTGCAGCTGGCTCATATGGTGGGTTTGCCGTTGGTGCTTCATGTGCGCGATGCCCACGAAGATGCGTTTCGTATTCTTGAAGAAGAGGGCTGGCCTGCGGCAGGAACGCTGCTGCATTGTTGCAGCGTTGGGCCCGAAGAGCTTGCCCGTTGGGTTGAGCGCGGCGCGTATGTGGCGTTTGGCGGCGCGGTCACATTCCAGCGAAGCGACGATTTGCGCGCATCGGCGGCTATGATGCCAGCCGATCATCTGTTTACCGAAACGGATTCCCCCTATATGGCTCCCGTGCCGTTCCGTGGTTTGGAGTGCGGCCCTGAATTCACGGTGTTCACAGCGGCGCGCATTGCTGAAGTTCGCGGGGTGGCGCCAGGCGAGGCGCGCCGCGCGCTTCTGCAAACGATGCACGATGCGGGCGTGGCGTTTCTCGATCGCGAGCCGACCGAGTGGCAGCTTGCGCATGCCGATATGGCGAAGGGCGCGTAATGGCTTCCGGCAAGGTTTACGAATTAGTGATATGTGGATCCCCGCGTAAAAACGGCGTGTCTGCGCGATATGCCGACGAACTTGCCTTGGCGCTCGAAGCGCATGGCTCCGTGGTGGAGCGTTGGAGCGTTGCTGACCATGCCGTTGGCGGTTGCGTTGGTTGCGAGGGGTGTCGTCGCACGGGCCATGCGTGCGTGATTCGCGACGATATGGATGGGCTGTACACGCTGCTTGATTGCTCGGCGGCTGTTCATGTGGTGGCGCCCGTGTATTTCTCCGGTCCAACGTCGCAGCTCAAGGCCGTGCTCGATAGGCTTCAGCCCTATTGGGAGCGGCGCCGCGGGCCAAACAGGGAGGCTGGCGCGGCCGATGTTTCGAAGCGTTCCGTTTCGCTGCACGTGATTGGTTCTGGCGGCGACCCCTATGGTTTCGGCGCGCTTGAGAGCTGCATTCGTTCGGCGTTCGGCGCTGCCGGCTGGCGAGTGGAAAGCGTGGTTGATCGCATCGGATGGGGGCAGCCGGTATCTGAGCAGGAAAAAGAATCCTTCGGACGAATTTGATGCGGGAATTTCTGCCGTTCGAGCGAACTTCGGCGCTTGCCGTTTCGCGTTTAGTTTTCGGCGAGTAAAATCGCGCGGTGCTTCGGTGGGCGTCATGGTATGGTTGAGCGGCTTCGGCTGCGCGCGTGGCGTTGTAGGCCGAGGTTTCGAAGACGCAATGCGACCAGCCGAAACAGCGGCGATGGAGATAAGAAGAGGGTTCATATGGCAATTGCATCGCCTTTGGCTTCGGTTTCGGCTACGCGCGACGTGCTCGCGCGTCATGGCTTGGCGACCAAGCATTCGCTGGGTCAAAACTTTCTGGTAAACGACGCTGTTATCGCGAATATCTGCAGGCTTTCCGAAGTGTGCGAAACGGACAACGTGCTCGAAGTTGGGCCGGGCATCGGTACGCTTACGGTAGCGCTTTTACCGCGGGCTAACCACATACTTTCTATCGAGCGCGATCCCGATTTGCCAACGGTGCTTGCCGAGACGTGCGACGATTTCGAGAACTTCACGCTCATTTCCAAAGATGCCCTCCATTTGAGCGGCGACGATTTGGCGCAGGCATTCGGCGAGCGCGACGTGGCGGCCGGAAAGGCCCCCAATAAGTTCATCTCGAATCTTCCGTATGCCGTCGCCGCTACGCTCGTGCTCGATTATTTCCAGCGCTTTGAAAGCCTGCAAAGTGCCACCGTTATGGTACAAAGCGAGGTTGCCGACCGTATGGCCGCTCGCGTGGGAACGAAAGATTATGCGGCCTATTCGGTAAAACTGCAGCTCATCGCGAAGGCGAATGATCGCTTCCAGGTTGCCCCGGGCAACTTTTTCCCGCCGCCGCGCGTTACGAGTTCCGTCATCAGGCTTGATCGACGCAGCGATTTGGGTTTGTCTGCGCAAGAGGTAGAAAATGCCAGCTTGGCTGCCGATGCGGCATTTTTCACGCGTCGCAAAACCATTTCGAATTCCATGAAGGGCTATTTCTCGAGCCGAGGCCCTCAGGGCAAAGCGATTGCCTCCCAGCTCCCCGACATTCTTGCAAAGGCGGGCATAGATGCTCGTCGGCGTGGAGAGACGCTTGAGCTTCTTGAATTTGTCGAGTTGGGGCGAGCTTTGGCCGACTGCGACATAAGGTAACGGTGAACCCGCATCTACCTGCAGATTCTATGGATATTCCTATTCCATGGTATATTGCTTCGTTGCGTGTATCAGAGCGCCGAGTATAGGCGCCATTTTATATGTGAAAAGGAATCCTCTACATGGAACTCGAAAAGCAGGCAAATATTGTCAGCGATATTCGCGCGGAATTGATGGGCCGAATCAATACTCGTTTGAAAGTTCGTGCGAACATGGGTCGTTCGAAAATCGTTGAATGCGAAGGAACGCTCATGCAGGCGCATCCGTCGTTGTTCGTGCTCGAAGTCGATCGCAAGCGCGGCCGCAAGGCTCGCCAGTCCTACCAATACGTCGATATCCTTACCGGTATGGTTGAACTCTTCAACGTCGAGACGAAAGAGCCGATCTTCGGCAAATTCATGGACGATGAAACCGAGGAAAGCTCCGCTTCGTCGATGCTCGAGGCGTTGTTGAGCGACGACCTCGAAGATGACGACGACGATTTGTAGGTCGATTTCGCTATGTGCGCCGCGCCTGATCAACGTTCAATTTCAAAGAAACCGAAATTAAGCGTTGACACTCGAGGCGCAAACGTGCAAAATATTTGCTTGCGCGCAAGCGCTCATACGATGGGGATGTAGCTCAGCTGGGAGAGCATCACGTTCGCAACGTGGGGGTCGTGGGTTCGAATCCCATCATCTCCACCATCGGGATTCCAACGGGTCAGGCGAATAGCCTGGCCCGTTTTGTTTGTCTGCCAAAGGGATTCCCGTTGAGGTCGATTCATGCGCCTCTTCCGCTTTCTAGCACCTGCTGGGCAGGATTTTTCCGGCTTCGGCAATGGCATGGCCTCGGCTTGCCTCAATTAGTTCGTTGGCCCAAAACGGTGCTTGCAGCAGCGGTTCTTCGTCGAGCGCGATAACCTGCAGGGTATATTTGTGGTCGCAGTCGGGCGGGCAGGGCCCTACGTATCCCACGCCGCGTTCCGGTTCGGTTTTTGCGGCTGAATTATAGCCTTGCACAAGGCGCGATGCCTCGTTTCGGCTCAAGTCGTCGGGAAATTCAATCGTGCCCTCGAAATCGCCGTTCACGTATGCACACCAATGAATCCAGGGAAAACCGCACACGGGAACGCTGTCCCAGTCGATGAAAAACACCGCGAGCGCGCGGGTGCCGAAAGGTACATCCTCTACGGTAAAGGGGAACGACCTGCGACAGCTCCAATCGAAACAATCTTCGGATGCGGCATATTTTCCGTATGCATCGGGCAGGTAGCCCCGGTCGAGTTCCATTCGAATCTTCATGAGCGCCTCCTGGAGTTCGTGTTGCCCTTTGAAGCAATCATACCTTGCTGCGGTCGGTTTGTTTTGGAGCATTGGCTCGAAAAGGGCGTTAATACTTTGCGAAATGGCGAGAGAGAAGCGGACGGCTCATCTTCGGGGCAAAACCCCAGATTGCAATCTTTGCTTTAGCCAAGAAGCATGCAAAGCTGCCCTAAGATAGCACGCACGACCGCGATTTTTTGCTGCATTGGCGAAAACGAATCCCAAGTGCTCGGACAGACTCGAAATCGACCCACGGTTTTTTGCGCGAGGCATCCAGGATGCGCGGAAGGTGCGCTACCATTGATCGCCAAGACGGAAACGAAAGGGACGCTATGCGTATTCTGAATATTTCGGCGCAAAAGCCCGATTCGACGGGCAGCGGGGTCTATTTGGCCGAAATGGTGCGCTGTGAACTCTCTGCGGGGCATGCGGCCGCTGTGGTTTCTGGCGTAGATTCGCTTGATGAACCCAGGCTTCCCGAAGGCGCCGCCCCCTATTTCGTGCGTTTCAATACGAGCGATCTGCCGTTTGATGTGTGCGGTATGTCGGATGTCATGCCGTATGCCGCTACGCGCTACCGCGATCTCACGCCGGCGATGGCGCGGCAATTCTGCGATGCATTCGAGCGTCGTATTGCCCAAGCTGCGGCCGACTTCGCGCCCGATGCCGTTATTTGCCATCACCTGTATTTGGTATGCGCCATTGCGCGCGAAACGTTGCCGAATGTTCCCATGGTGGCGGTGTGCCATTCGACCGATATGCGTCAGATGCGCAGCCATGGTTTGCAGAGGAAGCGAATCATTGAAGCCGTGCGCACCCTTGATGCGATTTTTGCATTGCACGAAGAGCAGAAACGCGAAATCGTGGAGCTGTATGGCGTTCGTCCCGAAAAGGTGTTCGTTATTGGGACGGGCTACAACGCCCAGGAGTTTTTTCCGGAACCGCGCGGTGCCGTTGAATGGGATGCGTGCCGCATGCTTTATGTGGGCAAAATCGGCTACAAGAAAGGCGTTGAGAGTCTCATTTCCGCTTTGGACGAGGTGGCGCGCCGCCAAAACGCCCCGCGCATCGAGGTTCGCTTGGTGGGCGGTCACAGCGATGCGGAAGAATACGAGCGCATCGTGCGCAAAGCCGCCGAGTGCGCGACGCCTGTTGAGTTTGCGGGAAAGGTTTCCCAGGACGATTTGGTTAAGGCCTATCGCGAATCGGACGTATTTGTGCTGCCTTCGTTTTTCGAGGGCTTGCCGTTGGTGACTATCGAGGCGATGGCTTGCGGTTGCCGTGCGGTGGTGACCGATTTGCCGGGCGTTCGCCCGTGGCTTGAATCCCACATTCCCGGTGCCCCTATCGAATTCGTGCGCCCTCCGCGCATGGTTGGCGTTGACGAACCCGCGCGCGAGGATTTGCCCGAGTTCGAAAATCGCCTGGCCGACGCACTGGAACGCGCGGCACGGGTCGGTCGCCCTGCGAAGCAATTCGATGTATCGGCGCTTTCGTGGGAGTCCCTCACGGCACGTGCGGTGGCTGTTCTTCGAAATATTCTTCCGTAGAGTCGTTTCTTGAGTCGAAAAATGGCGCAAGGGGCGTTTCCGCTCTTCGGCTTCTTGTCGCAATGCCGCTATCGTCGTTTTCGCTTGTGCATAAAACAGTCAATCGGAGGGTTTCCGTGGTTTCGGGCCCGCATGCGCGCTACACTCTCACTATGTTTGGCGTAGCTTCGCTTGAGCTTCGGATTCTGCCCCGCGGCCCATTCTGCACGCGAGCCCGCCACTTTGTTTGCCTTGAATGGAAGGCACTGCTTGCGCGCCTGCAGCGCTTGCATTTTCTGCGCCGCCACACGGCGAGGCTTTTGTGCGCCCGTAATTCGCGGACTCATTGGCGTCTCGTGCAGTTGTTGTTTTCGCTGGTTAAAACTGATTGCGAAGGGCGTACGCGCAGGGACCCAGGGGTGGGGCCCGCCTTCGCGAGAAGGGGGATTGAAAATGGCTGATAATCGTGAAATGTGGCAAAGCCTCGGTATGGACCTGGAAACCCACGATCAGTTGTGCGCCGTGCTTCCTACGGCGTTCGGCGATGTGTATCTGAGCCAGGAAAATCGTCCAGCCGCTATGGCGTTTTATGACTTCGTTGTATCGGACATTCATGGCATTCGTCCGGCCGAGCTCATCGAATTGCAAAAGCAGGGCGGCAAGGTGTTCGGCACGTTTTGCGTCTATGTGCCAGACGAGGTGGTCGTTGCCTGCGGCGGTGCGGTAACGGGTTTGTGCGGCGGTTCGCAGTTCTGGGTTCCCGAGGGCGAAAAAGTTTTGCCAAGCGGAATGTGCCCGCTGGTAAAGGCTTCGTTGGGCGCCCATTTCGGCAAGACGTGCCCTTATTTCAGCGTGGCCGATATGTATGTGGGCGAAACCACATGCGATGGCAAGAAGAAGGCCTACGAAATTCTCGGCGCCGACAAAACGACGTACGTGATGGATATTCCGCAGATGAAGCGTGCGAAAGACATCGATAAGTGGGCCGAAGAAATCGCCGACTTCGCGCATATGGTCGAAGAGTTTACGGGCAACGAGCTCACGTCCGAAAAACTGGCCGGCGCCATCAAACTCATCAATGATAAACGCCGTGCGCTCGCGCGCGTGTTCGCCGCGACCAAAGCGACCAACTGCATTCCTATCTCGGGCAAAGACCGCCTGCTTATGACCCAGATTGCCTTCTTCGACGACCCGGCTCGCTGCGCTCAGAAGGCCAATGAGCTTGCCGATGAGCTAGAGCAGCGCATAGCCGATGGCGTAAGCGTTTTCCCCGAGGGAACGAAGCGTATCCTAATCACGGGAACTCCCATGGCCATTCCGAATTGGAAGTTGCATCACCTCATCGAAACGAGCGGCGCTGCTGTGGTATGCGAAGAGATGTGCACGGGAACTCGCTACTTCGAGCACTTGGTCGACGAGGGGCAAACCACGCTCGAAGGCCAGTTCCATGCGCTGTCGGAGCGCTACATGAAGAACAACTGCGCGTGTTTCACCCCGAATACTGGCCGCATCGACGATATCATTCGCCTGGCTCGCGAATATCACGTAGACGGCGTGATCGACGCGAATCTGAAATTCTGCACGCTTTACGATACCGAGAAATCGGCCGTTGCCAAAGCGCTTGAAGCCGAAGGCATTGCGTGCTTGGGATTGGAGACCGACTACACCGATAACGACGCCGAGCAACTGCGCACGCGCATTCAGGCATTTGTGGAGATGCTGGGCTAGGGGAGCTGGCCGGCTTGGCCGCGTGGCCTTCTGCACGTGGGTATTGGAGGCGGTTGCTTTTCAGGCCGTTCGAGCGGGGCTGGGTTTCGTTTGAATTTGGAATTCGGCGCCGCTTGCCCCGCGTGTTTGTTTGCGCGGGGTCGCGTGAGGTTGTTTTGAGAGGAATCTGGCATGTACGGTATTGGGGTTGATATCGGATCGACCGCCACGAAAGTCGCGGTGCTCGACGCGTCGGGCGACGTCGTGGAGACATGGATACGCCCAACGGGCTTTTCCAGCGTGGAGGCCGCCGCCGGTGCGGCGGATTACCTGCAGGCTGCCGGTTTTCTCTCTCGGCCCCATGCGGTGGTCGCTACGGGGTACGGCCGCGTGGCAGTGCCGTTTGCCGATAAGGTTGTGACCGAAATCACCTGTCATGGCAAAGGCGCTGCTCGATTGTTCGGCGGCGATGGCGTTGTGATAGACGTTGGTGGCCAAGATACGAAGGTCATCCAGCTTTCCGGCGGCGCGGTGAAAAAGTTCCTAATGAACGACAAATGCGCCGCAGGCACAGGCCGTTTCTTGGAAATCATGGCCGATCGTTTGGCGGTAAGCCAAGCCGAGCTGTCCGATTTGGCTCGTGCCGGTGAGCCCACGCCTATTTCCAGCATGTGCACCGTGTTCGCTGAATCGGAGGTCATATCGCTCGTTGGCCGCGGTGAGCCCCGCGAGAATATCGCCAATGGCGTCATCGAATCGGTCGTGGGTCGCGTGGCGACTATGGCGTCGTCTGTCGCGGGCGATCATGTGTATTTGACGGGCGGGCTGTGCGATAACGCCTATGTTGTTGAGCGGCTTTCGGCAGCGCTCGGCAAAAAAGTGGGCACGGACCCGAATGCGCGATTCGCGGGAGCCATAGGCGCCGCAATCATCGCGCTTGGATTGAAAAAGTAACGCCTTCGGGCGCATCGGAAAGGAAGAAGCACGTATGTCTGAAGTCGAATTGCCGCGCACATTCGAGGAATTCAACGATCAGCGCAAGGCCTCGTTCATCAAGGTCAAGAATTACAAACAGGCCGGCGGCAAGCTGATTGGATATTTATGCTCCTACACGCCGCTCGAGGTCATGGATGCGGCTGGTGCGGCATCGGTTGGCTTGTGCGGCATGTCTGACGAGACCATTCCGGCGGCCGAGACGGTGTTGCCCTCGAATCTGTGTCCGCTCATCAAATCGACGTACGGCTTCGCCTTGACCGACAAATGTCCATTCACGTATTTTTCCGACATGATCGTCGGCGAAACGACCTGCGATGGCAAAAAGAAGATGTACGAGCTGCTCAACGATATCAAGAAGACCTACGTGCTGCATTTGCCGCAAGGCCAAGGCCGACCGTACGAAGCGGATATGTGGTACGAAGACGTGAAGCTGTTCCGTCGCCACCTGGAGGAGTTCTATGGCATCGAGATAACCGACGACGACCTGCGCGCCGCGGTGCGCCGTCGCAATCGTTTGCGCCGGGCGCTTTCCAGTATGTATGATTTGCAGCGACTCGATCCGCCGGCGATGGGTGGCGTTGAGATTCTTTCTGCCATTCAAGCCTCAACTTTCAGCTTCGATATCGACGATTACGCGACCAAGATCGAGGCCATGGTGGCCGAGAAGCGCGCCGCTGCCGAGCGCGGCGAGAGCGCTATCGACAAAAACGCGAAGCGCATCCTTATCACCGGATGCCCTATGGGCGGCGTCATCAACAAGGTGGGCCGCACCATCGAGCGAAGCGGCGGCGTTATCGTGTGCTCGGACGATTGCACGGGCGAACGAACGAATCGCATGCTTATCGACGAAAACGCCCCCGACATTCTGCGCGCGATTTCCGATCGCTATTTGGGTATCAATTGCTCCGTCATGACGCCGAACGGCGGACGCATGGAAAACATACTCGCCATGTGCGAGAAGTATCGCGTGGACGGCGTCATCGAAAACGTGCTTACGGCATGCCACACGTTCAATGTGGAGAGTGCCCGTGTGGCCAAGACGTGCGAAGATGCGGGAATTCCGTACATGAAGCTCGAGACCGACTATTCGCAAAGCGATGCCGGCCAGCTGGAAACGCGCATTGCGGCGTTCATCGAAATGCTGTAAGTTCGCCAAATGAATCGATAGGAGGCCCCGTGATTTATTTGGATAACGCTGCGACCACGATGCAGAAACCCGAATCCGTGGTGAAGGCAGTTGCCGAGGCGATGGTGAGTTTTGGCGGGGTGGGCCGCGGCGTGCATCCGGCATCGATCGCGGCTGGCATGGCGGTGTATCGCGCGCGAGCGGCCGTTGCAAAACTCCTGGGTGCGCCCGGGGCGTCGAGCGTTGCATTCACGAACAACGCGACCATGGCGCTTAATATCGCGATCAACGGCCTGCTTGGGCCGGGGCAGCGGGGCCTCACGACTGCCGCTTCCCATAATTCCGTGCTTCGCCCGTTGTTTCGCCTTCGCGATACGGCAGGCTGCCCGGTAGACGTTGCGCCTATTTCGCCTGACGGCTCGCTCGATTTTGAGGCGTACGCAGGCCTGCTTGAACGCAAGCCGGCGCTCGTCGTGGCTACGCATGCCTCGAATTTGACGGGCGATATCTACGATGTTTCGCGCATGTGCTCTCTGGCGCATGATGCAGGCGCGCTTTTTGTGCTCGATGCCGCGCAAACGGCAGGGTCGTATCCGCTTGATATGGCGGGAATCGGCGCCGATGTGGTGTGTTTCACGGGGCATAAAAGCCTGCTTGGCCCGCAAGGCACAGGAGGCTTGTGTGTAGCCGATGGGGTTGAGGTTTCGCCGCTTTTAGAAGGCGGGTCGGGCACTCACAGCTACGACGAACGCCATCCGCTCTTTATGCCGGAGCGGCTCGAGGCGGGCACATTGAATGCCCACGGCGTTGCGGGGCTTGCTGCGGGAGTTTCCTACATCGAGGAAGAGCTCGGTGGCCCGGCCGGCGTTCACAAGCATGCGGGCTCGCTTGCCCAGCGTTTTGCCGATGCTGTAGTGTCGGCGCCTGGCGTGAAGGTATATGGACGCAGCTCTTCATGCGAAGTCGGCGCTATTGTTGCGTTGAACATCGCCGATGTCGATTCTGCCGAAGTTGCCGATCGGTTGGCCAACGATTACGACATTTGCGTGCGCGCCGGTGCACATTGCGCACCGCTCATGCATAAGTCGCTCGGAACGCAGAGCCAAGGCGCGGTACGTTTCAGCTTCGCTGCGGCCAATACCGTCGCCGAGGCCGATGCTGCAGCGGAAGCGGTTGTTGGTTTGGCGGAGCGAATTGCTCGCGAGGCATAGCGCATGGCATCACGGGCGAAAGATGCGTGCTATGTGTTGGTTCGAACGAGCACCGAGGGTTTCGATTTGTACGAACGCCTCACTAAGGCGGGAGTTCCCGCTCGCGTCGCGCCCGCTCCGCATGGCATGCAGGCGTGTTGCGGCACGTCGGTCTTGCTCGACCCCGAGGTCGTTGACGCAGCCCGCATTGTCATCGATGCCGCGCCGTACCCGATTGAACGCATTGTGCGCGTTGCTGGGGCCATCGACCCCGCACGCGATAGGTATTGCTAGCGGCGCTTCGGTTAAAGCGCGCCGCCTTGTCTTGGCTTGGCAATGCGTGGCATTTTCTGGTGCGGCTATTGCCATCGTGTGTGTTTGCGCGAATCCCGCGCGGCGAATGAACAAAGGTATAAGCTGGCAAGAGCCAGAACAACGAAGGAGGCAACTCAATGGAAACTGTTAACGCATTCGGCCTTGCATGCCCCAAGCCGCTCATGATGGCCAAGGCGAAAATCGACGAAGGCGAACGCGAGCTTGCTGTTTTGGTGGACAACGAGACGGCTGTGAAAAACGTGTCGCGCCTCGCCGAGAAATACGGTTTGAGTGTTACCGTTGAAACTGTTGAAGGCGGCTGGAGTGTGAACTTCTCGGAGGGCGATGGCGTTGCGGTCGCTCCCGTCGCTGCCGCTGCGGCCCCCGTTTGCACGCCTGCTGGTTGCGGGTATGCGGTGTTCGTCGGCAAAGACCACGTGGGCGAGGGCGATCCTCAGCTCGGCTACAACCTCATGAAGATGGCCATCTATACGCTTTCCGAAAGCGAGGACGTGCCGGCCAGCTTGCTGTTCATGAATGGCGGCGTGAAGCTCGTCGCGGGCGAAGAGCAGCAGATTATCGAATCGGTGAACAAACTTATCGAAAAGGGCACCGAGGTGCTCGTATGCGGTACGTGCCTTGATTTCTATGGCTTGAAAGAGCAGTTGAAAGTGGGAGAAGTGTCGAATATGTACGACATTTTGGGCCGCATGCAGGAAGCCGCGAAGACTATCACGCTGTAGGGGCTTGCGGTGCCAACCTATGTTATGGCATTCGAATCGACCCATGCCGCAATGGCCTCGGAGGCCGCGCTCGGGGCGCTTGCAGCCCACGCTGCCATGATTCCCATGCCGCGCGCCATTTCTGCCGGCTGCGGCATGTCGATGCGCTTTGATGCATCCTCGGATGAGCAAGCGAGCGAGTTCGCCCATGCCTGCGAAGACGCGAAAGGCCTCGCGGCTCTCTACCGCGAGGCTTCGAAAGCGGAATACGAGCTGGTTGAGCGCCTGTAATTTTTTCGCCTACAGCTCGGCGATTTCTTCGAACTCGATATGCGCGGCCGAATCGGCAAGTAGGGCGTGCAGTTGCGGCGCGTGTTCGATAGGTGATGCCCAGGCAAGCCCACAGCCGGCAGAAAGGCTGCGCGGAATGGTGCGCAGCCGACCTTCGATGCCTGCGGCCTCGCATGCTTCTTTCAGGGCAAACGCCTCTATCGTGGCATGAAACGTCACGAATATATATGTCGGCGTTGCGGCCATGGACATCCTTTCTGAAACTGGGACAGTTTCCTTAGAGGCAACTGTCCCAGTTTTGTTATTTCACGTCGATGATGATGTCGTTGCCGTCTTTGGCAACGGTGAACTCGCGTTTCGCCTTGCGCAACATGCGTGAGATATTGTCGCGCGCGGCAGCGGTGTCAACAAGCACGCGAATCGGATCGCCGGGATGCTTGTCAACGGCGGCTTTTGCCATCATGAGCGGCTCGGGGCAAAACAGCCCCCGAGCGTCGACTTCAATCATGCTTCCTCCTTACAAATGTCGCTGGAACGCGAAATGCAATGCAAAAGCGGGGAAAGCGCATGTATTCGCCCGCCTTCCCCGCGGCGAGATGCCTAAGCGTTCTTCTTCAGATTCACGCCAGCGATTACGAACAGTACCACGATGCACGCGATGGTCGCGATTTGGCCGGCCACAGTGACGCCCGCCGCGCTTGAGGCAATGCCGAAGTTGTGCGCGAACGCGGCGCCGACGAGCAAGCCGATGAAGCCGACGGCCGAGTCGCCCGAGCCAGAGCCTGCGAGTACGAGCTGGCGCAACGGGCAGCCGCCCATGAGCGTTGCGCCGAAGCCGACGACGAACATGCCGAGGATGTTCCACAGCGCGTCGGTGTGCGCGATGGGCTGGTCGGCGAAGCTCAGGTTGAAATTGCCGGAAATCACGTTGTAGCCGAGCACGCCAATGAATAGCAGGCCGATGACGATCAGGCCGGTGGCGTCTTTCACCATGAAGGTATCGCGAAGGCCGCCTGCGAAGCACATGCGCGACTTCTGCGCGATGGCGCCGAATGCCAGGCCACCGATGATAGAGAGCACGATGGGGGCATGCAGGCTGCCGGGCCCCTTCTCGCTTGCGGCGAAGATGGATGTGGTCAGCGACAGAATGAACAGCACGAGCATGATGACGGGAAGCGCCCAGCCCTCAATGGGGGCATGCGACTTTTCGGCGCGGCCGAGCGAGAAGCCCTTCTTCAGGAAGGCGACGCCTACGGCGATGCCCGCCGCGAAGCCGATGAGCGCAACCCACGCGTTCAGATCGCCGCCGGCCATGCGCAGCACCATGCGCAGTGGGCAGCCGAGAAACACGAGGCAGCCAATCATTACGACGAAGCCGAGCACGAAGCGAGTGAACGGCGATGAGCCGCTCGAGGCTTTGAACTCCTTACCGACAAGCGACATGATGCACGCGCCGAGCACAATGCCGATGATTTCAGGACGGAGGTACTGCACCGTTTCGGTGGTTTGCAGCTTCATCGCGCCCGCGGAGTCGCGGATAAAGCAGGCGATGCAGATGGCCATGTTGCCGGGGTTGCCGAACGCGGCTAGCGAAATTGCGACAACGGCCGCGATAACGCCGCAAACGACCAAAACGATGCGGTCTTTGGTGGTGGATTCCATAAAGGGGTGCCTTTCTTGCTTTCGCCCGTGGCGCATGCATCGGCAGAACAACGCGCAAGGCCACACGCCGCATTTCGCGGTGGGCGAGGGGAGTGTTGCATTGTTCCGTCGGCAAACGCAGAAAGGCCGGCGGCCGTTTCACTGACTAGAGCTGGCGGGCAGAAGCCGGCTCTAACGGTTTTGCCTTGGCAGAAATGGCGAAACCTTCAACGAAATCGGTAACAGGATGGTAACACCGCAGGCTATAAAAGAAGGCGTGAAATCGACGAAAGGCAGTGGGACAGTTTCCTTAGAGGCAACTGTCCCGCAAACGAAAAAAACGCCGTTCGTAAGAACGGCGCAATAACCTATGGCGGAGATGCGTGTGAATCGAACACACCCGAGACGTTCTGCGCGCCCCGCAACGGCTTTGAAGGCCGCGAGGTCCACCAGGAACCTATTCATCTCCGTATGAAGTACGCCCGTGTCGGACACGGCAATTGCCGATTGTATCCCTCTGCGGCAAAAGAATGCTTCATGGTTGGCACCCGTTCACGGAAAGACCGCGAACGGTTATTGGCAAGGTCTCATTTACAGCGAGCGAAGATCGCCATTTCGCTTTGTGATGCCCCGATCGTCAAGCGCCTCGAGTACGGGGATCGCGTAT
Source organism: Bacteroidaceae bacterium (assembly GCA_963631715.1). Classification (GTDB taxonomy): domain Bacteria; phylum Actinomycetota; class Coriobacteriia; order Coriobacteriales; family Eggerthellaceae; genus Slackia. The sequence continues at coordinate 59,209 of CAVGRL010000004.1, read as the reverse complement.
TTTCGCGAAAGGCCCATGGCTTCTTTCAAATCGGCGGCGTTCGACGCTCCATGTTTTTCTATGTGCGATCGCACGGCCGAAACGAGGCCCTCGAATACGTTTGCGTCGTAGAACAAATCGCGGTCGATTTTCACGGCGCGTCCATCGGCGGATAAGTCGCCGAGTGCGGCATAGGCCTCGCTTTTCGAGCAGCCGAGCGATTCGATTACCCCATCGGCGAAAGGAGGCGTCGCAGAGCCTTCGAGTAAGGCGAAAGCGGCGTCTGCTCGCTCTTTCGCCTTCGCATGCGCGGCAGCTCCCGCCGTTGCGTGGCTTATGACGCCATCAAAAATCACGACGTCACCTTTGCTTTGGGCGATGCCGAGCACCGCATCGAAACGGGGCGCATCAAGCGAAGGCAAGGCAGCGTGATTGAGCGCAGCCTTCGTCGTGCCGAGCTCGTTGGGCGATGCGGCGTGGAATTTCAAAAGCGTCGAGGCGATTTTCGATGCGTATTTTTGCAGGGTAGACTTCGTGGAAAACAGCGGGGCATCGGCGCTGCCAACTTCGACGATTCCGCTATTTCTGAGCGAGCGCGCGATGGCGCATGCTTCGGTTTGGCTTATGTCGAGCGCACCTGCGATATCGGTTGCGCTGCGAATGGCGTTTGTTTCTTCAATATATGCCTTCGCGGCCGATGGAATATCGCTTTGGGCAAGCGCCGAAAGCGTGGCGGCATCGGCGGGCGTAAGGGTGGATCGCCTGCGCGGATGGCCTGCCAGTATGCGCCCGCCCCCAATGACGCGAACCGGCGTGGCAGACCGGATGACGAATCGGTCGTCTCGCAAAACGCAAAGCGGTTCATCGACGCGAATCTGCGCGAGGGCCTGTTCGTTTTGGGCAAGGGTGGAGTTGCCGTCCATGAGCAAAACGCGCCCGAAGGTTTCTTTCGTGCCGTGCGCCACGCGTACCACGTCGCCTGATTTCAGCTCGCTCTTCGGGTCTTCGCAGTCGAGATAGGTGAGCTCGCAATCGAAGCGATCGCTTGCCGCTGGCGTTTCTTCCGCAGCAATGAAATCTCCCGGATGCACATCGTCTCGGCTGATATCTGCGAGGTTCATGGCGACGCGATGGCCCGAAAACGCTCGATCGACGGACTCGCCATGGATTTGTACGGAACGAATGCGGGTCTTTTTGCCCGAAGGCAAGACGTATGCTTCGTCGCCCGCAGCAACGCTGCCACTCCAGAGGCTTCCCGTTACTACGGTGCCTGCGCCTTTCACGACGAACGATCGGTCGATTGGCATGCGCAGAAGCCCTTCGTGGTGCACGCGTTGGCGCTTTTCGACCATGGTCGCCAATGCCGCCTTCAGCTCATCGAGCCCTTGCCCCTTCCGTGCGGCAACGGGCACGATTTCCGCGCTGGCGTAAGGGCCGCCCGCAAGCGCGGCGCGAATTTCGCCGCTCACGAACTCGACCCACTCTTCATCGACCATGTCGCATTTGGTGAGCGCCACGACGATTTGCGGCACTGAAAGCAGGCGAAGCACGGCGAGGTGCTCTTTCGTTTGCGGCATGATGCCATCATCGGCGGCAATCACTAAAATGGCGGCGTCGATCCCTGTTGCGCCCGCGATCATCTGCCGCACGAATTTTTCGTGTCCGGGCACATCAACGATGCCAACCGCTTCGCCATTCGGTAAATCGAGCTTCGCAAAGCCCAGCTCGATGGTGATGCCGCGGCGCTTCTCCTCGGCTAGGCGGTCGGGGTCGACTCCTGTAAGCGCCTGCACGAGCGTCGATTTACCGTGGTCGATGTGGCCAGCCGTCCCAATGACGATGGAAGGCTCGTTGTATTCGTGGGCCATGGAACAACAATTCCTTTCGCGCTGTTTAGAGAGGATGCTTCGAGCTCAGCGATTCGAAATACTCCGCGAGCGCTGCGGCAATGATGCGCTCATCGCCAGGCAAAAGACAGCGCACGTCGAAAAGGGTTCCTTCGTGCTTTGTTCTGGCGAGGACTGGGGTATTTGCTCGGTTTGCCATGCGGCGTTCGCAATCGTTTGCATTGCCAAGCAGGTAGTCGATGCGCACGGCGGCTCCGGGAAGCTCGAGCGTCGGAAGCGATCCGCCGCCCGCCTTTTCGGTTTCTTCCACGACCGAGATACGAGCGCAGTTCTGGGGGATGCGTTCTTCGATGGCTTTGGCAAGCAGGTCGGCAGCTTCGCTCATTTCTCCTGGCGTGGCATTGAGCATGCGTAGTGTGGGAATATGCTCGTAGGCGCTTCCGTTCAAGTAGAGCCGCAGCGTGGCTTCAAGCGCTGCGAGCGTCATCTTGTCGAGGCGCATCGCGCGGGCGAGCGGGTTTTTCTTCAATCGGTCGATATAGGCTTTTTTCCCGACAATGATTCCCGCCTGGGGGCCGCCGAGCAGCTTGTCGCCGGAAAACGATACCAAATCGCAGCCGCCCGCAAGCGATTGCCCTACCGTCGGCTCTGCGTCGGGCATATCCATGATGGGCGGAACAAGCGACCCTGACCCCAAGTCTTCATACACCATCACGCGCTCGCGCTCGCCGGCTTTCTTTCGCCGTTCGTTTTCGGCTCGGGCGACGTTCACCAAATCGCGCGCGGTCACGTTTTCCGAAAAGCCAACGATGCGGTAATTCGACGTGTGCACTTTCAGAAGCATGGCAGTGCCATCGGTGATGGCGCGTTCGTAATCGCTTACGTGGGTCTTGTTGGTGGCGCCGACTTCAACCATTGAAGTGCCCGATGTCGCCATGATCTCTGGAATGCGGAACGATCCACCGATTTCGACGAGCTCACCGCGCGACACCACGGCCTCGCGGCCTTTCGCGAATTCCGAAAGCACCATGAGCGTTGCTGCCGCGTTGTTATTTACGGCCATGGCGGCCTCGGCTCCGGTGAGCGCGCACACAAGCGGCTCGATATGGTCGTGTCGGCTTCCTCGTGCCATGTGCTCAACGCTGTATTCGAGCGTCGAATAGCCGCGCGATGCGTCGACCACGGCGTCGAGTGCTTCTTGGGCTAGGGGGCTGCGGCCTATATTGGTATGGAGAATCACGCCGGTGGCGTTGACCACGGCGCGAAGGGAAGGCTGGGCGAGCGCGCGCAAACGGCAATCCGCCTCGCGGGCCGCTGCCGCTATCGACGAGTCGACGTCTTCGCCGCGCATAAGGCGCTCTCGCATGGCTTGTATGCTCGCGCGGACCGCATCGGTTATGGCGGTTTCGGGAACGCACGATCGAACGAAGTCGTTCAGGTTTGAGTCGACGACGCCTACGACCTCGTCGACCTTGGGAAGCGCACGCATGCGCTCATTGAGGCTTTGTTCGGTTGCCATGGTTCTCCTTTTCGGTGCACGAGAACGGTATTTTCAGCGAAGTATTCGGGGCGGCATTATCCCACTACGCGAATGCGGCCAGGCTCGCCCTTGGTCACGCGGCCGATTTTGGCCGGCTTGCGGCCGCGGCGCGCTTCGAATTCACGTTCGAAATCGACCGAGCGCTCGGCGGGTATGGCGCACAGCATGCCGCCCGATGTCTGCGGGTCGCAGAGCACGGCTGTGGCGTCTTCGCCTGTCTGTCCTTTGGGCACGTCCAAAAACGCTCGGGCGAAGTCTTCGATTGAAAACGACCGCCCCGGACGGCACCATTGGCGAGCAAGATCGATGGTTTCCGCGAACGTCGGAACGCGTTCCCAATCGATGTTCGCTGAGCATCCGCTTGCCGAAAGCATTTCGTGCAGGTGCCCGGCCAGGCCAAAGCCCGTAACATCGGTGGCGGCATGGACTCCTGCGGCCAGCATGGCTTCGCCCGCCGCCCGGTTCAGCTCCGCCATGGATTCCACGGCTGCCGAGAATTCGTCGTCGCTTATGGCCCCAACCTTGCGCCCTGCGCTTGCGATGCCGGTGCCAAGCGGTTTGGTGAGATACAAAATGTCGCCCTCTTGGGCGCCTTCGTTTCTTACGAGCTTGTCGGGCGCTACGGTTCCGAATACGCACAGGCCATATTTCGGCTCGTCGTCATCTATGGAATGGCCGCCCATGATGACGGCCCCCGCTTCCATCACCTTCTCCAGCCCTCCGCGCAGCATGTCGCGCGGCACGTAATCGGGTAGCGTCGAATCCATGGCAACCACATTGAGTGCCACATTCGGGGAGGCTCCCATGGCAAACGCGTCTGAAAGTGCGTTGGCGGCGGCGATTCTTCCGAAATCGTAGGGCTCATCGACGATGGGCGTGAGAAAGTCAATCGTCAAGATGCCGGCAATATCGGGCGTGATGCGCCATACGGCGGCATCGTCGGCCGTGTCGAAGCCGAGCATGGCTTCGGGCGGCATCGTCTGTGCGATGGATATGTCTTTCAGGATGCGTTCGAGGTCGCCCGGACCCCATTTTGCAGCTCAACCGCCGCGCGAGGTGAGCTCGGTCAGGCGGATGCGTTCCTTGTTGCTCATGGCGCCTCCTTTCTCCTGACTATTTTTGTACGCGCCAATCATAGCGCAGACGGCGAGACGAACGTTTCTGGCTTGAAAGACGCTCGAATAATGTGCGGCGTGCGCCGGCTGTCGATGAAGGTTGCGTCGCCCGTAGGATTTACGGCTCGGAATTTGATACTGAATAATTCGCAAATCAAATAATTGCTAAGTTTATTATTTTCAGAGCCTATAAAAAGGGCAAACATGTCCAAAATACCGATTCCTATAGTAAAGAATGAATAGATTTATTGAATCGATGAACGATATCTGGCCAACAAAATAATCAATATGACCCGAGAATTGCCGAATTGCTTCGGAAGCGTTCGATAGAAGTTTGCTTCGATGCCAATGTGTGAATTTGCCCGTGGATAAAGCATGGATAACTCGTGAATCCTATGTTGACCCACCATGGTTTTTAGGCCGCTCGAATGAAATGCTTTGTTAATGGCTCCTTATATGTGCGAAAGTTGACCCCATTGGTAGCAATTCGACAACGGAGTAGAGCGCTTCGCAGTCGACTCGCTTCCAAAAAAGCGCGGGCACGTACCGAAGGCGGCCCGCATGTGTGGCGCGCATGCCCGAAGGATGCGGGTTTCGCGCGCGTGCGAGAAAGGAAGAACCCAATGGAGATGACGCGAAGGGGGTTTCTGAAGGCCGGGGGTGGCGCGCTTGCGACCGCCATGGCTTTCGAGCTCACCTCCAAATCCCAGGCGTTCGCCCTTGAGAGCGATCAGAATTTCAAGCTCGATCGCACCGATGAGTACACCAATATCTGCTGCTACTGCGCTGGTGGTTGCGGCAGCTTGTGCTCGGTGCGTGACGGCGAACTGATTAACCTCGAAGGCGACCCCGACCACCCGATCAATCGCGGTGGCCTGTGCCCGAAGGGCGCGACCATGGCGCAGCTGCGCAACGTGGTAGACCCCGAAACCCGCGAAGTGGTGAAAAACCCCAAGCGCACGACCAAGCCGTTGGTCCGCCGTCCGGGTGCCACCGAGTGGGAAGACATCAGCTGGGACGATGCCATTAAAGAAATCGCCCGCAAGGTGAAAGACACCCGTGACGCCAACTTCGAGGAAGTTGACGAAGACGGCCTTACCGTGAACCGCACCACGGCCATCGCATCGCTGGGCGGCTCGCAGGAAAACTCCGAAGAGGAGTACCTCATTCTGAAGATGATGCGCTCGCTGGGCGTCATCGCCATCGACAACCAGGCGCGTGTTTGACACGGCCCCACGGTTGCCGGTCTGGCAGCATCATTCGGTCGTGGCTCCATGACAAGCCACTGGTGTGACTTCCAAAACACCGACGTTATTCTTAACTGCGGCTCGAACTCCGTCGAAAACCACCCCGTGAGCGCCCTGTGGCTCGAAAAAGCCCACGAGCAGGGAGCCAAGTGGATCGTCGTCGACCCGCGCTACACTCGCACTGCCGAGCAAGCGGACATCTGGTGCCCCATTCGCTCTGGCACAGACATCGCCTTCTATGGCGGCATGTATAACTACATCATTGAGCACCTCATCGAGCCTAACCTGGAAAACTACCTGGCCACGGGCGACATGAGCGAGTACAACTTCGAGTACCTGCTCAACTACACCAATGCAAGCTACCTGCTCGATCCCGAGTATGAATTCGACCCCGCGACGGGCTTGTTCAGCGGCTGGGACGAGAAGACCAAGACCTACAACACCCACAGCTGGCATTACCAGACCGAATCCACCGAAGAGTGGGATACCTCCGCGTCTGGCGATTACGCATGGGCAGTGAAGGAAGGCGTGCCCGAATTCACCACGCCGACGCTCACCCATCCGAAAAAGGACATGACGCTGAAAGACCCGATGTGCGTCTATCAGCAGTTCAAAGAGCACTATTCTCGCTATGACCTCGACACCGTGTGCAGCGTGTGCGGCATGGATAAAGAGACTCTTGAGCTCGTGTATGCCACCTATACGTCTACCGGCAAACCCGGCAAGGCGGGCACGGTGCTTTACGCCCTCGGCCAAACGCAGCACACCTACGGCGCCCAGAACACGCGCGCGATGTGCGTTATGCAGCTGCTTTTGGGCAACATCGGCATCCCTGGCGGCGGCGTGAACGCGCTGCGCGGCGAGCCCAACGTTCAGGGCGCGACCGACATGGGCATGATGGTGAACGAGCATCCCGCATATTTGAAGTGGTCCAACACCACCGACCGCGCGAGCCTGCGCAAGTGGATTGAATCGCAGACGTATTCCGACGGCTACTACACCAACAAGCCGAAGTTCATCGTTTCCTCGCTCAAGGAATGGTTCGGCGACGCCGCCACCGTCGAAAACGACTACGGCTACGATTGGTGGCCGAAGGTTCCGTCGAAGACGGGCGACATCGACTACACCCACATCTCCACGTTCGAGCTCATGAAGCAGGGCGTCATCAAGGGCTACTTCAACTGGGGCATGAACCCGTGTCACAGCGCCCCGAACGCCGGCAACGTGCGCCGTTCCATGGCGAGCCTCGAGTGGCTCGTGGTTGCCGACCAGGTGCTTACCGAATCGGCCACCTTCTGGAAGGCCCCCGACATGAATCCCGCCGAGATCGATACCACGGTGTATTACCTGCCGTGCGCGCTGATCTACGAGAAGCCGGGCATCATTTTGAACTCGGGCCGCTGGATCCAGTACCGCCAGCAGGCCGTCGAGCCGTGGGACCAGGCCAAGCCCGACTATGAGATGTGCGACCTCATCTGGACGGAAATCTGCCGCCTGTACAAGGAAGAGGGCGGAGCGAACCCCGACCCGATTCTCAACACCAAGTGGGACTACTACGTCGACGGCAAGATCGACCCGCGCCCCGTGGCGTGGGCGCTCAACGGCTACCGTGTGGCCGGCACCGAGTGCAACACGAATTCCGCCAACCCCAAGACCGACCTTCTGAGCGGTTATTCGGAGTTGGGCGCCGACGGCTCCACCGCATGCGCGATGTGGATCTACTCCGGCATGTGGAACAACAACGATGCGCCGCTCGATGCCGCCGAGCAGCCCTTGTGCCGTCGCGACACCAACGACGCGTCGGGCATCGGCCTGAACTCGAAGTGGGCATTCAGCTGGCCTTCGAATCGCCGCATCCTGTACAACCGCAATAGCTGCGACATGCAGGGCAAGCCGTGGAACCCCGATAAGAAGCTTATGGAGTGGACGGGCGAGAAGTGGGATCTGGTCGACCAGGCCGACTTCGTCACGGCCAAAAACGGCAAGCAGGTTCCGCCGAACAACAAGACCTTCTTCATGCTGTGGGAGCAAAACGCCCGCTTGGAGAGCTACGGCATGGTTGACGGACCTTTGCCCGAGCACTTCGAGCCGTTCGAGTCGCCTACCGACACGAACCCGTTCAACGGCGCGTTCAACAATCCGTGCGCGTTCGGCGTGAACTACGAATCCACCAAGAAGGGCAACGCTGTCGACTACCCGATTATCGGCACGACGTACTCGGTCACCGAACATTGGCAGACCGGCGGCCAGACCCGTCTGTGCCCGTCGCTGGTCGAGGCTATGCCTGCCCAGTTCGTCGAGATGAGCGAAGAGCTTGCCGCCGAAAAGGGCATCAAGAATGGCGAGGAGGTGCGCGTATACAACAACCGCGGTTCCGTTGTGGTTCCTGCGGTCGTCACGAAGCGCCTGCACCCCATGACCATCAATGGCGAACTGAAGCACCAGGTTGGCCTTACGCACCACTTCGGTTGGGCCGATTTGTTCGGCACGGGCGACGTTGTGAACGACCTCACGCCTAACGTTGGCGACCCGAACTCGTTCACGCCCGAATACAAAGCGTTCCTCGTGAACATCGAGAAGGCATAAGGAGGAAGCCATGGCAGAAAAAGCAATCCTGTTCGATTCCTCCAAGTGCACCGCATGCAAGGGATGCCAGGTCGCCTGCAAATGCTGGAACGACCTGCCCTCGCCTGCGGCCGGGGAAGCGAAATGGTCGGGCACGCACCAAAACCCGATCGATATCAATGGTGACACGCGCCTCATCATCACGTTCAACGAGACCGAGGCCCCGGCAGCCTACTCGACCAAACCCATCGGTTGGGCGTTTGGCCGTCGCAGCTGCCAGCACTGTGACGACGCTCCGTGCGCCACGGTGTGCCCGGGTGGCGCTATCGTGAAAGACGAAGAGACGGGCATGGTGACCGTCGACGACACTAAGTGCGTCGGCTGCCAGTACTGCAAGAGCGCATGCCCCTTCGACGTGCCGCGTTACTACAACGATGGCACGCTCGGCAAGAGCATCATCAATAAGTGCACCGGCTGCGTTGACCGCATCGAGGCGGGGATGGAACCCGCATGCGTTGCGACCTGCCAGCCCGATGCCTTGAAGTTCGGTGATCGCGACGAAATGATCGCTGTTGCGAACGAGAAGGTCGAATGGCTGCACGACCACGGCTACCCCGATGCGTGCGTCGCCGGAAACGATGAGAATTACAAGACCCACGTCATCCACGTGCTGAAGTACGGCTACGAGGCGCACGGCCAGCTCGAGAACCCGAGCGTTCCCGCGACGGTCGCCATGACGCAGATCATGAAGCCTGTCACGGCCGCCGCCACTGGTCTGACGGTCGTCGGCCTCGGCGCTATGTTCGCCCTGGCTGCCGGCTATTCGCGCCGTCGCCTGGTGTACAACCCCGAGACGCAGGACACCATCGACTACGATACCGGCGAGGTTGTCACCCATGGCGATCCGCAGGATGCGAAGTCGGTCATGGAGCACATCACCGAGAACCTGCCTGTGGGGAAAGGGGGCAAGCATGAGTAGCGAAGCCATCGCCGTCTCGGCCGAAGAGAAGGCGAAAAACGACGCGTTTCTGAAGGAGCGCAAGGCATCTGGCAAGGAGATGCGCATCTCGCGCCACTCCAAGCAGGCCCGCCTCACGCACGGCGTCACCATCGTGTGCTGCATCCTTCTGTGCATTTCCGGCCTGTTCGTGTTCGTGCCGCAGCTTGCCGCCGCGGTCGGCGCCCAGACCGTGTTTGCCATCCGCATGTCCCACCGCGTGCTTGGCGTGCTCTTCGTCGCCGTGCCGATCATTTCGGCGATTTTGGCACCGAAGGGCGTCGCGCACATCTTCAAGAACCTGTTCCACTCGTGGGACTCCGACGATAAGAAGTGGATGCTGCTGTTCTTCCCGTATTTGTTTATGGCCAAGTGGATCCATATGCCCGACCAGGGCGAGGTCAAGTCGGGCCAGCGCTTCGCCGACGGCATGCTGTGGCTGTTCGGCGCCGAGATGGGCATCACGGGCATCCTGCTGATGCTCGGCTCCACGGTGCTTGACTTCGGCACGGGCTACGGCATTGTGCTGTGGCTGCACGACTTCGGGTTCCTGATGATTGCTGTGTTCGGTCTGGCGCACATCTTCTTGGGCGGCGGCATTTTCCAGCCCTATCGCGGCACGCATCGCCTCATGTTCGGCGACGGCACTGTGAGCGAGGCGGACGCTCTGTACCACTGGGGCCACTGGGCCCGCGAGGAGATGACCTCCCGCGAGCACGTCAGCGAGTTCGACGCTCCCAAGTCGAAGTAGGCCCGCGCCCATGGATGTGAAACGTATCCACGCCGCGGCGGCGACGTATGCCCGCCGCGGCGACAGGGCGCTTGCCGAGCGCCTCGGGTTCTTCGGCTCTTTGTGGGGCGTCCAGGCGTCCATCGAGCGGGAAGCGTCGGGATCGCACCCCTATGCATGCCCCAGCTCTGCCGAGGTGGCGGCCTGGGCCGCTTCGGGCACCCCCGTGCTTTCGCAGGCCCCGGCTCGCGTTACGGCCGAAGCGCTGTCGAGCGCTGCCGAGCTTGTCGCGGCGCGCTTCGTCGAGAAGGGCGGGTTTTCGCCCGCCGACCAGGAGGCGCTCCGCGGCGCCGATTGGCAGCGCATCGCGGGGCTTGCCCCCGCGGAGGTCGCGGGAGCGAACCCCGGCGCCTACCTGGATGCCGTCATGGCGGCCTTGGAGGCCGCGCAAGCCGGGGCGCAGGGAGGCGATTTGCTTGAGCCGAGGCTTGCTGGCTTCGTCCTTTCTGCGGCCATAAAGCCGCTCATCGCGCCCGCAGCTTCGTCGATTTGCGGCCTTGCGCGTGCGGGATTGGTGGCGCTGCATGCGCCCGAGGGCGGCAAGCCCCTGGCGTGCCCCGTATGCGGGGGCGAGCCGACGTTGGCTTACGTTGGCTCGAATCCCTTTTCCAGCGGCAACGGGCGCATGCTGTGGTGCGGCCAGTGCGGAGCCGAGTGGGAATTCGAGCGCGTTCGCTGCGCCCGCTGCGGCACCCAGAACTCCGCTCATCTGCACTACGTCTCGGTCGAGGGCGACGAGTCCCACCGCCTGCATGTGTGCGACGAGTGCGGCGGCCACATCCGCACGCGCTTCGTCGATGCGGGCGATTTGGCCCCGTTCTCATACGAGGTCGAAGATGTTGTGACGGCGAACCTCGAGCTCGTGGCGCAGCAGCTGAAGGCCGAATAGCTCTGATTCTTGGAATGGCCGCCTTCGCGTGCCATCTTCCTCTTGACGGGGGTTGGGATTTTCCCGGCCCCCTTTCGTTTTCGCTCCATTGGAGCCAACTGAAGCGGCCTTTTGCCACGAAACGGCGCATTGGAGTCAATTGGTACAACCTCTTGTCGAAAAATCCCTCATTGGGGCCGTTTTTTCGCTTGCTCGCCTTGTTTTGTGGCTCCAATGCGCCCGAAGAGTGGCGTTGGGGGCGTTTTTCGGCATTGAGACAGGCATTCGGAGTCCAATCGATGGCTCCAATGGAGCGTTTTTGGCGTGGCGGCCCGTTATGCGGACGCCTGCTTTGCTATGCTGTTCGGCATGGATACTTTTTCTGAGCACAAATGCGCCGGCATGGCGCAGCCTATGGAGCTGCTGGCGCCTGCTGGCGGCATGGAGCAACTGGAATGCGCCATACATTTTGGCGCCGATGCCGTGTATTTGGCCGGCAAGCGCTACGGCATGCGTCGCCGCGCAACGAATTTCAACGATGAAGGCATTGCGGCTGCGACCGCTTTGGCGCACAGGCACGGCGTGAAGGTGTACGTTACGGCCAATACCCTCATGAAAGATGAGGACGTGGCGGGTCTGCCCGATTATTTCGCCATGCTGCAAGATGCGGGTGTCGATGCCGCCATTGTGAGCGATATGGGGGCGCTGGCGATATGCAGGCGCGTGGCCCCGAAGCTCGATCTGCATCTTTCCACGCAAGCTTCCTGCATGAATGCTGAAGCTGCCAAGGCGTGCTACGAGCTGGGTGTTCGCCGCGTGGTCGTCGCTCGCGAAATGAGCCTTGCCGATATCGCCCGCATGCGCGATGCCATTCCGAGCGATTTGGAAATCGAGGCCTTCGTGCATGGCGCTATGTGCATGGCATATTCGGGACGCTGTCTTATGAGCGATTATATGGCCGGCCCCCATAGGGGCGCCAACAACGGACATTGCACGCAGCCGTGCCGATGGAAATACACGCTCGTTGAGGAAACGCGTCCTGGCGAGCCGATCGAGGTCATCGAAGCTGGCCCAGCGAGCTTCATTATGAGTTCAACCGATATGAATATGCTGTCTCATCTGCGAGAACTTTCGCAAGCTGGGGTTGATAGCATCAAGATAGAAGGGCGTGCGAAAGGCGCGTACTACGTTGCTTCGGCTGTGAACGCGTATCGGCATGTGCTCGATGGGCACGATGCTGCCGTGTGGCAAGCAGAGCTTGAAACCACGAGCCATCGTCCGTATTCGACAGGCTTCTATTTCGGGGCGCCGGGTCAAAACCAGGGGTCAAAAGAATATGCGCGCGACTATCAAATGGTTGCGAGGGTCGTGGCGGCTGGCTCCAATGGGCTAGTTCCGCAGCCCGCCGAGGACCCGTGCTCGCTGAAAGGTTGCGAAGTTTCCGAAGGCGCGCTTGCTCCTCCGACGAGCTGTCAAGATACTCCGCAGGTCGAACCGTGGCCAGCTGAGGGCATCGAGACGCGTCGCGAGAGAATCGCTGCCGACCCCTATGCCAAGAAGAAGGGGTGCGTGAG
>CAVGRL010000004.1:0-46449 GCA_963631715.1 Bacteroidaceae bacterium | reverse complement strand
ACGCTCTGCGCCGTGAATGTGGCCAATCGCACCATGGAGGAATACTCCTTCGATTGCGATGCCGAACTGCGAGAGGGCGACATCATCCGCGTGCTACGAATCGGCCAAGACGAAGGCCGCGTCATCGGGTAGCAATCTGTTTTCCTGTACATTTTGCTGGCGTTTTGGACGCTTTAGCATGCTGGAGCGGTAGAATTCATACGTAATAAGTTGGTAACCTCGCTTCTATCTCTCGCTTTCGATAGATTCCGTTCGAGCCAGAAGCCGCGTATGCGCTTTTCAGATCGAAATGGAAGCGAGAGGTCGATGCGAAGGTGGCGGGCGCCATCGCCGCCGCAAAGAAGGAGCCTCCATGCAAATCGCAGGTGTATTCGGCAGCGAAACGCTGCCCGTTTCATTCGAAATTTTTCCCCCGAAGGGCGATCTTCCGGTAGAGGAGGCCCGCGAGGTCATCGGTGGCCTTGCGCCGCTTGATCCGGCATTCGTTTCGGTTACGTATTCCGCAGGCGGATCAGGCAATTCGTCTCGCACGATCGACGTTGCGAAGATGGCGAAAGATGAGTATGGCCTGAATATGATGGCGCATCTTACCTGCATGAATGCCGGGCGCGAAGATATCGATGCAACGCTTTCGGCCATGAAGTCGGCCGGTATCGAAAACGTGCTTGCTCTGCGCGGCGATGCCATGCCGGGTTCATCTCCCAGGGATTTCAAATTCGCCAAAGACCTTATCCCCGTCGTTCGCGAAGCTGGCTTTTGCGTGGGCGCGGCGGCTTACCCCGAAGGGCATATCGACTGCCTGGATTTCGAAGAGAGCATTCGCCATTTGAAAGAAAAGCAAGATGCAGGCGCGCAGTTTTTCGTCACGCAGCTGTTTTTCGATAACGAGCTCGCGCTGCGCTTCCTCGATGCGGCCCGCAAGGCCGGCATTACCGTGCCCATTACGTTCGGAATCATGCCGTTTCTTTCCAAAGCGCAAATATCGCGCATGGTGTTCATGTGCGGCGCGAGCCTTCCGTCTCCCATCATTAAGCTGCTTGCTCGCTACGAAGACGACCCGAAGGCATTGCGCCAGGCCGGTATCGATTACGCATGCCAACAGTTCGTTGACCTGGCGAAAGAAGAGGTTGACGGGCTGCATGTCTATACGATGAACCGCCCCGATATTGCTGCTGCGGCTATATCTGCCCTGCGCGAATCGGGCGCAATTGGGTAATGTCTTCCTATAAGGTCGACAAAAAAGAAGCTCTGCGCTATCTGGGATATGCGGGACAAGAACTCGATGCCGAACTCAATACTCGCATCGACGAGGCCATTGCTGCGTGTGAGCGCGAGGCGCACCCCGGGTTTTTGTTCCGTTCGTTTCCTTTGAGGAAATCACCCGACGGATTGGAGCTTGTGGGCAGCTCCCTTGTACTTCGGGGCAAAGACATCGCTCGGCATCTGAAGGGCGCTTCGGAATGCGCCGTTATGGCATGCACGTTGGGCTTGGCCAACGAAGCCTCCATGGCACGGCGGGCGGCGTTAAACCCGCTCGATGGCTCGATTTATGGCGCTGCGGGAAGCTCGCTTGTGGAATGCGTCGCCGACGCGTGCGAAACTGCCATCGTTGCCGATGCGGTTAGGCGGGGATTGCGTGCGAATTGGCGCTACAGCCCGGGTTATGGCGATCTTCCTCTTGCCTTGCAGCCAGAAATCGTGCGCGTTTTGGCGGCCGACAAGCGCTTGGGAATAACCGCCTCCGACTCATTTTTCCTTGTTCCGGCGAAAACCGTTACGGCGTTCGTGGGGCTTTTTGCCGAAGGCATTTCGCTCGATGGCCTCGATGCCCCGCGATCGACCTGCGAAAACTGCGCTTGCCAAAAGCACTGCGCTCTTCGCGAGTCGGGCTCTCCTTGTTGGAATCGCGGCCGTTCGCGCCGCTAGCTTTTGCGCTAAAAAAGCGGGGTCGGATACTTCCAGCCCCGCTTTTTGTATGCGATGAATCGTTTATTTGGCGTCGTACATGCTCACGGTGTGGGCGATGACGTCGCTTCTGTTGATGATGCCAACCATGCGGTCGCCGTCTAAAACGGGAGCCTTTTTCAAGTGATGCTCGGCCAACAGGCTACATACATCGCGCATGTCGTCGTCGACGGAGACGGAAAGCACGTTTTTCGTCGAGATTCGTCCCACGGGCATGCTGGCGAGCTGCGACGCTTTCTCTCCGAATTCGGAGCCGGTCGCCTCGGCCGTATAGGCCCAGAAGCTCGTGAACGTGGGGTTTTGCCTCGAAAGCGTGCCAATGATGTCGCCGTCGCTCACGAATCCCGAAAGGTTGCCCTTGCTATCGACGACCGGCGCGCCAGAAATTCCCTTTTCTGCGAACAGGCGCAACGCATCAAGCGCGCTGTCGTTTTCGGTAAGCGTATACACGTCGCGTTTCATGAGGGAAGCGAGCGGGCTTTGGTTGTTGTCTTGCTTCGCTGCCGCCGCATTTTGCGCTTCGCGGCTCTTGGTCTGTTCGCGCTTTTCCTTCTTGAATCCGAACGCCAGCGCCAGCGAAATCACGGCGAGAACGAGCGCAAACGCAAATCCCCAGTGAGCGCCATCGGTGAATGCCACGTTTGCCTGCGCGCCGGCGGTTGACGAGAGGCCCGAGCCGGTGGCAACCAGGTAGGTGGCGACGGCTGTGGCGATGGCGCCCATGACCTGCTGCAGTGTGTTGATCATGGTAGATCCGTCGGTGGAAAGCTTGTGCGGCAGCGAGGAAAGCGCGTGGGTCTGGCAGGGCGACATGGCCAAAGGAACGCCGATCATGAGCGCGATGTGGCACGCGATGACGTAAGCCAAAGGCGAAGACGCTTGCGCGAAAATCAAAGCGATGCATGCGACGCACGAGAGCGCGAAACCGATAAGGGCTGGGATTCGAGCACCAATGCGGTCGTAGACGCGGCCGGAAAGCATGCTCACGATTGCGTTGACGATGCCGCCAGGCAACATGACCAAGCCCGCAATGCTTACGGCAAGGCCCATGCCGTTTTGATAGTACTGGGGCAGAACATACATAGCAGAAAGTGTGATGCCGAAGTTGAGCATGACGCACAGTGCGCCCGTGCGAAATCCGCCAATCGTGAAGACGCGCAGGTCGATGACGGGCGTTTCCATAGAAAGCTGGCGCTTTGCATATACGGCCAAAGCGACAATGCCTACGACGAGGGGAACGATGGTGGGCAGCGATCCCCAGCCATACAAGCTTGCCATGCCAACGCCCAAAACAACGCCGCCGAAGCCCGCGACGGAGGTGACAACCGAGATCGCGTCGATCGAGGGTCGCGTGAGCTCATAGGGGTTCACTTGGAATTTCAATGTGAAGAATATGCCCACGGCAAGAACGATTGCGAAGCTGAAGAAGACCCAATTCCACGAGAAGGCCCCGATGATGATGCCCGCAAGCGTGGGGCCGACGGCGGAAGCCGACATGATGACGAGGGCGTTAATGCCCATGGCCGCGCCGATTTTATGCGGCGGAATAACTTCGAGCACCATGGCGAACATAAGCGGCAGCACAAGTCCCGTGCCGACGCCTTGGATAATGCGTCCGACGAGCGCTATGGCGAAGGTGCTCGAAAATCCGCTGATGAGCGAGCCGACGAAGAACGCTCCGAGGGCGAACAAGGTAATTTTGCGTGCCGAAAACCACTTCATGAGCAAGCTTGAGAACGGCAAAACGATGCCAATGGCAAGCATGTAGCCAACGACGAGCCACTGTACGATGGAAAGTTCCACGCCGAAGGCTGCCGAGAGCTGCGGCAGGGCGATATTGAGCGCCGTTTCGCTGTACATGCCGGTAAAACCGCCAAGGTAGAGTCCCATAAGCGCAAGATAGGGATGGGGCACGCTTACGCGCGCTTGAGGCAAAGCCCCGGTTTGGTGCTGAGTCACGTTTGGATGGTTCCTTTCAGAAGTGCGAATTCCCGCAGGGCGGGCCGAAGAACAAGCGGTGAATGCGTGCACATCTCGCGGAATTCAGGCGATAAAAAAGCGCTCGAGCTTTAGCTACGAGCGCTTCATATGGGCGAAACTACTTCACTGCGTTGAACAGTCATGTATTGAATCACAATGGAAGGGGTCTTCGTAAGCGTTTGTTTTGTGAAGACGAAAACAATGCTGGTTTTGTCAGCCTTTCATGTGAGCAGCGCCGCCCAGCGTTTCGGTCGTCTTCCTTAATTTCTCAGCTGCTTTCGAGCACGTATTGCCGCCATGCCTGCCACCATAGCGCTTGCGAAAAGCGCTCCCGCCGCTCGCGCCGCGCTGTCATCGCCTGTCTTCGGCATTTCTGACGCACTTGGCTCAGCCTTGTCTTTGGAATTGTCGTGCCCGTCGGCCTCGCCGGGATTCGGAGTGGGGCCTGGGCTTTCGGCCCCTATTTCGCTTGTGAGCGACCAATGGCGAGATGTCTTGGAATGCTCTTCGCCGGTGTCTTCATCGATGTCTCTGTCTATCTCGATCCAACGGTTGCCGACCCATGCCCCACAGCACTGCCCGGCCACGCCGAGCTCCGTTAGCGTGGTCGAGAGGGGGTCTATGAATACGATTCGCCCCTCGTACGTGCTTCCGATGAGCGCGTTTAGGTTGGATGTATACGATACCCATGCGATTGCGCCCGAATCGGACACCTTCAGGCGCACGGTCGCGTCGTTCGCGTTGCCTACGGCAATCGTATCGACGAGATTGCCGTCGATTGAATAAACGAGCACCTGGGATTGCTTGATGAGCAATGCGGAATCCAGCACGGTGTCGCAGGCGATATAGATTTTTCCGTTCGAGACGTTAACGTCATAGATTACGGAGTTATTCGGAATCGTGAGCGCTATCGAGCTTGCGGTTGCATCGGGGGAATTGGCAAGCACACTTTCGCTGGGGTAAAGAGCCACCGTTCCGGCAAGGTCGAGATCGAAACGTCCGCTGCTGGAAGCGTAAAGATAGCCATTGCCCGCGTCGCCCCCGCCTGTGGCCAACGCCATGTTTTCGGGAAGTTTCAAGCGAGCGCTTCCCTCAATTACGGCATCTCCATCGCATCGCAAGGTGGTAAAGCTGGGATCGCTGGTGGCTTTCGACTCCTTGAATGCGACCGAGCCGTCAATCGCGAAAAACTCGGCGCCTTGCTCAGCTTGCGTGCATTCCCTCGTGGCAAGGACTTTGCCATTTTCGAGGTCGATCCATGCATCGCGGCCATAGGGGGATCCTTCAGTTGCCGTGGCATTGGGGGTTGAATGCAGAAACGCCGTGCCATTTCCCAAGTCGACTGCCTGCAATGTTACGCCGCCTTCGCTTGAAGAGATCGCGTTCGCGTCGACCTCGATGCCTTCGGCGTTTTTGCCATCTTCGCTTATGCGAAGCAACTTCAGCGTTTTTTCGCGAGCATCAGGGTTCCAGGTTGCTTGGAAGAAATAATGTTCGCCATCATCGCTGGTCATGATGTCTGTCGTGGTTGGGTTGTCGAGATATGAGCAAGATGAGCTGTCGTAATTCCCTGACGATTCAATCTCGGCGACGTTGGCGATTTGCAAGGGGATGCGAATCTCTTCGGAAAGGCGCTCGTTGCCTTGCTCGTCAAGGCCAAGGTCGAAGAATCCTTCCTGTATCACGATTTCGGCGGTGCTGGTGCTTTTGAGGTCACCAGGGTTGAATGCGATGCTCGTATAAAGGGTCTTGCCGTCGTAGTAGCACTTGAAATTGCGAGGGTTCTCGCCGCAGGTGTATGTTTCGCCGTCAATCACAAGCGCTATGGCGTCATCGGCCGAAAGCAACGTTTTTGCTTCCCACGAGGGAGAAAAGCTCAAGGTGTTGAACCCGTTTATAGTGGTGCCCGTCGTCGGCGTCATCGTGAATTCGCGGTATTCGGATTGGGCCGTCCACGAGAATTTGACGCGCGACGATTCGTCGCTTTCCGAAACGACCTCGAAAGTCACGCCGGAATAGCCTGCTTCTTGGCTGCCGTTGAAATTGCTGGAAGGTTGCGTGGTGGGGGAAACCAAGGCTCCAGCATGCAAAAAGGAACCGATTTCCGATGCCGCGCCGCCTTCGCGAGGGTCGAGTATCTCGAATAACTGATTGCCGGCCGAGCCGCCGGTGTTGTTCTTTGCGAAATCCGCCTGGGCGCTGTTGAGCGCGGCTTGTATGCGGAAGGCCCGAATGCCATGCCCCTGGAGTCGCTCCCCCGAAATAGATACCGCTTGGTTGCCGGCAGCATGGTCGAATTGCAAAAGGTAAAACGAGCAGAAAAGGTTGCCATCGAGAATCGTCTTGTTGGAAGAGACCGCCACGAACCCGCCTGTCTGTTCGGTCGCATCGGTTGTGTACGGGGCGATATCAATCTCCGTTGAGCTGTCGTAATGCGTGGTTTCCCCGGCGCCAACACGAACATCAACGCCTTCGGAGCTTGTGTAGACATAGGTGATTTCATCGGGCGTTATCCAACCAAGCAGCCATTTGAACAGGCCGTTTTGCTCTCCGATATTGTTATCCATCATGTCGAAGGTGCCCGTGCCGGGCCCTCTTGGGGTTTCGTAGGAGTACAAATCGGGAAGGCCGAGCACATGGCCCGTTTCATGTATGAGGGTTTGCTCGAAATTGCCGGTGGACGCCCCGTATTCTCGCGTGGCGAATTTGACCGTTGAGCAGACGTGCTTCCCATCGAGGTCCAGCTGGCCGAGCTCGCTGTTGGGGTCGGCCGTCGATTTCGCGGGCCACCAGGTAGAGCTCCAATCCCCGCATGCGCCCGCGAACTGCAGATAAACGGCGTCGATGTAGCCATCGCCGTTGGCGTCGCATTGCGAGAAGTCAACTCGCTCATCAACGCCCGCAAGGGCTTCGACGAAAAGCCCTTTGCCGTTATCCGTCTCGTAATACGAGCGTGGGTGCTTGGCGGTGTAGCTCACGACGAATGCTGCCTGGTAGTCGAGCTTTCCGAGAGAGGAACGCTCGTAGTAGGCGTGGATGCTTTCATAAGGATAAAGGGAATTCGAGCTGTCTTGCGCTCTGTTGAAAGCGTTGAGGAGGTCTTCGTCGGTTTCACCTGCGGGAATCTTTTCGGCGGCAACGCTTCCATCTTCGCTGCCGGGAAAGCTCACGCGAATAACTGCCACGCGCGCCTTGCCCGTGGTGGAAAGCCCCAGGTGCTCTCCCGATGGGAAAAGCGAGCCGTTTGCTTCGGAGGCTTCAGATGCAAATGCGATTCCCGAATCGTTCGCGAGACGTTGTTGCGCTTGAGCCAGAAGCGCCGGCGAGACCCGCTGCTGGTCGTAGCATGTCGAGCTCGCTTGCGTATCGGCAAACGCCGCGCTTGGCGCCACCAGCGCCGCCGCGGCCAAAGCCAACGCGATTCCGAATGCTTGTATGCGTGTCGTCGTCTTGCGCATGGCCCCTCGTTTTCTTGCGGTGAATCTTGCAGGAATGCATCCATTTCGATGCTTGAAGATTCTAACGCTTTAGAGTGGATGCTCGGCTGCCGAAGGCTTCATTGCAACGGCTCTTTGTTCGCTTCGCGTTAATCTTTCTTGGGGTGTATCTCTGCTTGCGTGCTGAGCGATAATGCAGCGATGAAAACAGCGAGGGAAAGGTCGTCCATGCTGCCAATCAACGAAGGAACCG
Organism: Bacteroidaceae bacterium; assembly: GCA_963631715.1. Taxonomy (GTDB): domain Bacteria; phylum Actinomycetota; class Coriobacteriia; order Coriobacteriales; family Eggerthellaceae; genus Slackia. The sequence goes on along the minus strand of CAVGRL010000004.1, from coordinate 38,814 downwards.
TAAACGTTCACCGCAAGGTTCGTTGCGATGAGCATATGCGTGCCGTGCTGAAGGGCGAGGAATTTCTCGTTTTCGACGGAGCTATGGGCACCATGCTTCAGCAGGAAGGCCTTGAGGCGGGCGAGCTTCCCGAACTTTTGTGCTTAAGCAACCCGGAAGAGATTACGAATATCCATGCACGATACGTGGCGGCCGGAAGCGATGTCGCCACAGCGAACACATTTGGCGCGAATCGCCGCAAGCTCGGCGAGGCCGCCGGTGTCGCCGATATATTTCGCGCGGCCGTGGCGTGCGCGAAGGCGTCGGGGGCTCGATACGTTGCGGCCGACATCGGTCCTACGGGGGCGCTGCTCGAACCTTTGGGCACGATGCCCTTTGATGATGCCTACGAGCTTTTCGCCGAGCAAGTGCGCGCGGCCGATGCCGCTGGTGCCGATTTGTTCATCATCGAGACCATGGCCGATTTGCTCGAGATGAAGGCGGCGGTTTTGGCCGCGAAGGAAAACTCCGATCTTCCTATTTTCGCAACCATGACTTTCGGCGAAGATGGCCGCACCTTTTTGGGGACGAGCCCCCAAATCGCGGCTACCGTGCTCTCGTCGCTCGGCGTTGATGTTTTAGGCGTGAACTGCTCGCTTGGCCCCGACGATTTGCGGCCCATGGTATCCGAGATTTTGAAGGCGTCTACGGTTCCCGTCATGGTGCAGGCGAATGCGGGCCTGCCGAGCATCGTCGATGGCGAAACCGTTTTCTCGGTTACGCCCGATGATTACATTCGCGCGGTTTCAGCTATGGTCGACGAGGGCGTAAGCGTTATCGGCGGGTGTTGCGGCACGAATCCCGCCTATATTGCTAAAGAGGCACAGCTCATCTCTGGTCGCAGGCCGGTTCATCGTGAAATTGAGCCCGCATGCGGCATTACTTCGGCAAGCCATGCCACGCTGCTTGCCGGTCGCGATGTTGCGACTATCGGCGAGCGCATCAACCCGACGGGTAAAAAGAAGCTCAAGGCTGCTTTGCGCGAAGGCAACTTGGATTATGTGCTCGGCGAAGCCATCTCGCAAACGGAAGCGGGCGCCGATGCACTCGACGTGAATGCCGGCTTGCCCGAAATCGACGAAGCTGCCACGCTCGTGGCGCTTGTCGGCAAGATTCAGGGGGTCTCGCCGTTGCCCCTGCAAATCGATTCGTCCGACCCCGTGGCGGTGGAAGCTGCCGTTCGCGTGTATTCCGGCAAACCTATTATCAACTCCGTGAATGGCAAGCAGGAAAGCCTCGATGCGGTGCTGCCCATCGCGAAGCACTACGGTTGCGCGGTGGTGGGCTTGGCGCTCGACGAAGACGGCATTCCTCCAACTGCCGAGGGGCGTTTCGCCGTCGCGCAGCGCATTGTGGAAGAGGCCGATAAGTATGGTATTCCGCGCAGCGACGTGTTCATCGATTGCCTGGTGATGGCTGCGTCGACCAACCAGTCCGAGGTGGTGGAGATTCTGCGCGCCATAGCAATGGTGAAGGAACGCCTCGGCGTGCGCACCGTGCTCGGCGTGTCGAATGTGAGCTTCGGCCTGCCCCTGCGTGAAATCGTGAACGCGACGTTTCTCGCGGCGGCGTTTTCCGCGGGCCTCGATATGCCCATTTTGAACCCCCTTTCTGCCCGCTATCGAGAAATCGTGGATACGTGGCGCGTGCTGTGCGGGCAAGACGCATCGGCCCAGGGCTACATTTCCGAATATGCGAACAAGGCCATGTCGGCTACGGCTGCGGCGCCCGGCGCGGCTTCAACAGCGGGGCGGGCTGGCGCAGCCTCGGCTTCCGCAGGCGACGCTTTCGACGATGCGGCCGATTTCGGCCTGCGCCGCTTCGTGGTAACGGGCCGCAAGGCGAACATGCCCGATGCCGTGCGCGAGCTGCTCAAAACCGAAGATGCCATGCAGGTGATCAATGGTCATCTGATTCCCGCGCTCGACGATGTAGGCGAGCGCTTCGAAAAGGGCAAATTCTTCTTGCCTCAGCTCATGGCATCGGCTGAGGCTGCGAAAGCTGGCTTCGACGTTATCAAGGAGCAGGGCGGCAGTGGTGCAGTTGCCGATAAAGGGTCGGTCGCCATCGCGACGGTGAAAGGCGACATTCACGACATCGGCAAGAATATCGTGCGCATGTTGCTGGAAAACTACGGCTACACGGTTTACGACCTGGGTCGCGACGTGAAGCCGCAGGCCGTGCTCGATTGCGTGCTGGAACACGACATCAAGCTGGTAGGCCTTTCGGCGCTCATGACCACGACGGTTCGCGGTATGGAAGACACTATCGCGCTTCTGCGCGAGCAGGCGCCTGGCGTGAAGGTGTTCGTGGGCGGCGCGGTTATCACGCCCGAATACGCCGAAATGGTCGGTGCCGACTTCTACTGCAAAGACGCCGCCGAAAGCGCGAAAGTCTGCGGCGAGGTGTTGGGTTCGTAAGACTAATGAGCCAAAGCTTCGGCGAACGCGTCGACGACGGCACCGAGCTCGGTGGCGACATCGATATCTTCGTCGAAGCGCAGCGACCAATATAAAAGCTCATAGAAACCGCCCATGTGCAGCACAATATTGCGCTGCACATTCTTTTTTATGGCCGGTTTCATTCCGATATGCTCAAGTGCCCATTCCATATTAAACGCCAGGATGTCTTCGGTCATATCTCGGTTGGCGAGCACGTCTTGCAAAAATCGACGCGGTCCTTTTCCGGCAAGTAACTTCGTGAAGTAGCGCACGCCGACGGCCTTCACATTCTCGAAATTACCTAAAAGATCAGATTCTTTAAATCCCAGCTCATCGATGCATTTTTCAAGCAGTGATTCCATAAATGCTTCGGCGAGATGCTCTTTTTTAGGGAAATGGTACTGCACAAGGTTGCGGCTTATCCCGCACTCTTCGGCGATGCTGCGGTATGACGTTTCGCGGTAGCCATGCTCTAAGAATTGTCTCTCGACTGCGGCGGTAATCCTGGCTTTCAACTCTTCGTTTTTTGGACGCGCCATGTCTGCTCCTTCGAATGATTAGGGCAATACTACCAAAACTAAATACTTGACGTGTATAGGAAATATCGAATACTATACGCGTCAAGGAATTAGTGTCGCGTCTGCTGCGGGATGAACAGGAGGGTCTATGTATACGATTGAAGAAGGCATTTCCTTAATAAACGCCGATCCGACGCTGTTCGTGACGGCGGCCGTTATTACGTATGGCTTCGGATTTGCGCAATATCTCGCAAGCGTCTGGATGCAAATCAAAAACGGCACGTGTCCATTTTATTTTTGGCAACATTGTTGGTATTTCGGGCACGATGTCACCTTCGCGTTTATTTGCTTTCCCATGTGGTTCTTCCAGGTAAAGTTTTGGATGTACGAGGTTATGTGCGTGGCGTGCATGTTGTTCGTGTGCATCGAGCTGTACACGTTTTACCGTGCCGTGAAATACGAACGCCAAGAAATTTTCGGCCGCTTTACGGGCGGCGGAGAAGTTACGGTTCGCTATGCGCTGGTGCGCGGTGCAATTGGCTACCTCATTGGGTTTGCGCTGTTCGTCGCGTTGCGCGATGTGGTGGGCGACCCGTTCTGCTTGTTTCTCATGATGTCGACGAATGTGACGCTTGCGCTTATGGTGCATCGCCGCAACGACGAGTATGGCGAGGTGAAGCGTGGTGCGAAATTCCTGGCGTGGATGACGCTTCTGGGCACGTGCTTCACGTTCGCTCCGGCAGGCGTCGGCTTGTTCGCATCGTTTGTGCCGCCGTTGAATTGCTGGCAGTTCTATATGGTCGGTGCGATTTGCGTCGTATGTGCCGCGCGTGCGGTGTGGCAAAGCTATAGGTTGCCAAAGGCCGTCGATCTGCAATCAATTATCGATAGGAAAGCTGCCGCGAAATAGCGGGACGTATATCGATGCGGTCATCGTGCGGCCGCATATAGAGAAAGGATCGAACCATGGATATCCTTCAATCGATTTTCGCGACGTATCCAAGCGGAGTTGAGCTTACGTTGCAAGATTTCACGTACAGCCTAAGTCCCGAAAACCCGATGTTCGGTATGACGCTGTTCACGACGCTGTTCACGTTTTTCTTGGGATTCATGGTGTATGTGTATTCGGTTCTGCTTGTGAATCGCGAGGGCGCGGGTCCGTATCCGGTGTGGATGCATACGTTTTATTGCGCGGCCGACTTCATGGGTATTTGGGTCTTTTTGAATGCATACAATGCCGTTGGCGGTTTCTGGTTTTTCATGCTGGGCTGCGTCGGCGAAGCGGTTTGGGTATTCGTTGAAATCTACTGCCTCTATAAAACCGTGGCGGTGGAGCGCTTCGAGATGTGGGGCCCCAATTGCACAGCTGGCCACGCGTTATTCGTCATCTGCGCTCAGATTCTCATCTTCTTTGTGTCGCTGAACTTCCTGCGCGTCGAGCTCGGCGACGTCTCAATGTTCAAGTTTTGGATCTTCACCCAGGTGATCATCGTGTGCGCTCCTGGCATGTTTTGGCGCGAGCGCGAAACGCGCATCGGCTCATGCTGGCAGCTGGTTATCACGTTGGTGCTCGTATGCGTGATGTCGTTCAGCCCCTGGGGTAATATGTGGTCGCTCATCAGTCCCTATTTCGCCATCGAAAACAACCCGTGGTATTACGTGATGGGCACTGGTGTATTTGCTTTTGCGATTTACGATGTGTATATCTACGCGAAGTTGCCGAATAAACCTGCGACATTGCCGAACGGCAAGAAACCGATGTTCTAGAGACCGGTGCGATTTTCGCGCAAGAGCCATGTAAGCCTTTTGCAAGAAAGCCGTCGGGGGCGTACTGCCTTCGGCGGCTTGTTTTATAATCCACGACTTCGGAAGGCCAGGAAGACAAAGGCGAACGTCGCGGGGCGCTTGGGGCGTTGTTCCAGAGGCGTTCGCTTTTGTCTTCCGTTTGGATATGAAGCGAATGGAAAGGACCTTTAGGCGTGGCATCGGGCGAAAAGAAGATGACGCTTCGCGAATGGGCGGCGATTATTTGCATTGCTGCCACGGCATTCGTGTTCAATACGTCTGAGTTTATGCCTATTGGCCTGCTCGTCGACATTTCGGCTGATTTCGGTGTGAACGAGGCCACGGGCGGCGTGCTTATCACGGCCTACGCGTGGGCGGTATGCATTCTGTCGGTGCCGCTTATGATCGCCACGTCGCGGTTCAGTTTCCGCCCGCTGCTGCTCGCGGTGGTCGCCATCTTCGGCGTGGGCCAGTTGTTATCGGCGCTCGCGCCCGGGTATTGGTCGCTTATGGGCGCGCGCCTCGTCGTTGCGTGCGCTCATTCCATCTTCTGGTCGATCGCATCGCCCATCGCCGTGCGCATCGTTGCCGTCGAGCATCGCTCGCTCGCGCTTTCGGCCATCGTCACAGGCTCGTCAATCGCCCAAATCGTGGGCTTGCCACTTGGCCGCATCATTGGTTTGGCGCTGGGGTGGCGCATGACGTTCGCATGCATCGCCGCGTTCACCATATTGGTACTGGTTGCCCTTTTTGCGTTTGTCCCGAAGATGAGCGCGGGCGAAGCCTTCAAAGTGGGGCAGCTTCCCGAACTGGTGAAAAATCCGGTGTTGTTGCCGCTGTTCATCGGGACGGCGGTTATGGCGACCGCTTATTACACAGGGTATAGCTATGTGGAGCCGTTTCTGCAGCAGGTCGGCGGGCTGTCCGACGACGCCATCACGTCGTCGCTTATGACGTTCGGCGTTGCGGGTATTATCGGCAGCTTTCTGTTCGCGCGCTTCTACGTGGGACAACGTCGCCGCTTCTGGTATTTGCGCATTGCGCTTTCGGGGGTTGCGCTCGCGCTCGCTCTTATGTTTGCCGCAGCGATTGCGGGCGAGGTTGCCGTGTACGCGGTCTTCGTGCTGTGGGGCATCTGCGGCGTGTCGTTCAACGTTGCCTATCAATCGGAGATTCTTCGCTATGCTCCGCCCGAAGGCGCCGCGGTGGCTACGGCTATATTTTCGGGAATATTCAACTTGGGGATCGGCGGCGGTTCGGCTGTTGGCGGGGCGGTAAGCACTACGCTTGGCATGGGTGCGGTTTGTTTCGCCGGTGCGGTTATTGGCGTGCTGGCCGTGTTGATCGCCTGTGCGTTCCTTATTCCCGCAATGCGCAAGGCGAAGCCTGTGGCGTAAATCTCGACGCTACGCCCGTTTGCCTATTTCGCCTATAGGTTAAAGAAGAGGCTTGATACAATGCCAAGCGTTGTGTTGAAGGGATCGCCGTGGACATAAGCCTTATCGCGTCGGCCGCGCTTGCCGGCCTACTCTCATTTTTTTCACCGTGCATTGTGCCGCTTTTGCCTGTGTATGTGGGCATTCTTACCACCGACGCGAACTCCGATAAGCTCTCGCTTGCAGGTCGCTGCACAAATGTCATTGCATTCGTGCTGGGCATCTGCTGCGTGTTCGTGTCGCTTGGCGCGGGCGCTGGTGCACTGGGGCAAACGCTGAACAACCCCTACGTCGCCATCGCTTTGGGCTTGGTGGTTATCCTGCTTGGCCTGCATTTGGCGGGCGTGCTCAATATCTCTTTTCTGAACAGGGAAAAGCGCGCGAACTTGGCTAAGATTCGTGTGAGCGGTGCGCTTGGCGCGTTCGTTTTGGGGCTTGCGTTCTCGTTTGGCTGGACGCCATGCGTCGGTCCTATCTTGGGGACTATCTTGGCGCTTGCGGCCGAGCAGGGCAGCGCAATCATCGGCGCGGGGCTGCTGTTGGTATATGCGCTTGGCCTGTGCGTGCCGTTCGTCGTTATCGCATTGGCTGCGAATGTGCTGCTGTCGCGCCTGCGTGCTATCCATAAATACTTGCCCGTCATTCAAAAAGCAGGTGGCGCGCTTATTGCCGTCATGGGCCTTTGGCTTGTGTTTTCGCAGGTGAATGCTTTGGTCGTGCAGCAAAATGCTAACGAGGCATCGTTGCAAGATAACGCGGCCGCTGTTTCGGCGAACGATGCCCGTGGCGTTTCTGCCGGCGATGCGGATACCAGCGCGGTGTCGAGTGCCTGGAAAAATGTCGTGCTTACCGACATGGATGGCAGCAAGCATCGCTTAAGCGACCTGAAAGGCCAGCCGGTGTATTTCGAATTCTGGGGCAGTTGGTGCGATTCGTGCGTGGCCGATTTGGATCAGCTTACCGAAGTGGCCAACGAACACAACGAGCTCGGCGACGTGCAGGTTGTTTCCGTGGTAACGCCGGGGTTTTACGGAGAGCGCGATGCCGATTCATTCGTGGCATGGGCACGCGAAAATGGCGTCGGCGTTGCTGTGTGGATGGACACGAATTGCTCTCTTGCCACCCACCTGAACGTTTCGGCGTTTCCCACGTCCGTCTTCGTGAATAGCGAAGGCGATATCGTGAAAATTCGCCTTGGTGCTATCGATCGCGACGAATTGGAAAGCATGTTGCTCTCGCTCGAATAGGCTCGTGCATGAAAGCCGCAAAGCGAAGCATCGCCTTGCTGAAGCGTCATGATTACGGTGGCGAGCGGAGCGAGGTCTTTTTTGAAGGCGCGGGTTTTGTGCGCGCGGCGGCCGAGTTCAAGAACGAAGGTCGGCGTTCGGGTGAGCTTCAATCCAAACGTTTCGCCGTTCGCGCTCGAAGCGGACGCGCTTTCAGTGGCGATCATTGCCAAACCCACTCATGCAGTAGTATTTTCATTCCTGCGCTTGTTTTCTGCACCGAGCGCATCGCAGCCGGTTGCGAGCTTCTGCGAGCCGCATGCCCTACCTGCAATCAAATTTTCAACAGGGCGTTTGCCAACTTTGGCATGTCTCGCCGTATGCCTTTTGCGTCATGGCATTGCCGTGGTGTGAATGGAATGGTTTAAAGGGAAGGAATCACATGAAGAAAGAATGCAAGACCAAGCTTGGACGCGTGGCGCTTGTCGTTTTCGCGTCGGCGATGCTGGCGTTGGCGCTTTCGGCGTGCTCGTCGAACAGCAGTCAGGAAAAGGACGCTGCCGAGCAATCCGCGACGACCATCGACATTGAGGCCAACAAGACTGGCAAGGTCACCTCGGGCACCGTTACCACGACGGTCGACTTCAGTGGCTACGAGGCGGGCAAAGTCGTGCGCGCGTGGATTCCCATTGCTCAAGATGGCGACTACCAAACCGTGACCGATGTGACGTATTCCGCTCCGGCGGCGACGGATGCCGAAATCACCGTCGACATCGAGTTCAACAAGATGCTCTATCTGGAATGGGGCGCCGACGTGGCGCCGGCCGATCGCACGGCAACGCTGTCCTTTAAGGCTGAACGCCAGGAAGTGCGCGTGAGCGATCCGGTCGACGATGGTTCCGAAATTCCCTCCGACATAAAGCAATACTTGGAGGGCTCTGACCTGGTTCCCGTTAACGACCAGGTGAAAGCTGCTGCCGACGAGATTACCGCGGGCAAAACCGATTCGGTCGAGAAGGCGCGCGCCATCTACGATTGGATTATCCAGAACATGAACCGCGACGAGAGTGTGAAGGGTTGCGGTACTGGTGACGTGTGCGCGCTGCTCGACACTAAGGCGGGCAAGTGCACCGATATCAACTCGGTGTTTGTCGGTCTGTGCCGTGCCTCGGGTATTCCTGCTCGCGAAATGTTCGGTATTCGCATGAATGCTGAAGACATCACGAAAAACCAGCATTGCTGGGCTGAGTTCTACGTTGCTGGCACCGGTTGGGTGCCCGCCGACCCGGCTGACGTTTTGAAGGCCGTGCTGAAGGGCGGCTGGACGAAAGACCAGGCTGAAACCCAGGAAAAAGCCGACTACTATTGGGGAGGTTGGGATAGCGAGCGCGTCGAGCTTTCCGAGGGCCGCGACCTCACGCTTGCCCCCGCCCAAGATGCCGGCACCCTGAACAACTTCGGCTATCCTTATGCCGAGGTTGACGGCGAAGCGCTTGACTACTACGACCCTACGACGTTCGTGTACACGATTTCGTTTACGGCCGATAAATAAAGAGCGGCATCCATCGACTCTGAAAGGCGGGCCTTCGGGCTCGCCTTTTGCTTTTTGAGGCAAAATGGCGAAATTCGTTGAGAATTCGGTCGAAAATTGTGCCTTCTAAGAAAGAAAGCGGGCAAGAAACGGGCAAGGTTTGTTCGCTATAAGGTTCTTGTCGTCGTGCTTGATGGCGAAAGAAGCTGAAATGCCAACGCTTAGCAGCTGTTCATGTCTTTTGGCTTTGCGCTGCTTCCGAAAAACGAGCGTCTTACATAAAAATTGCCCGAGGGCGGCAAAAGTCGTGTATGCTATCGGGCGTTTACATTCATGCACTTGCTTGTGGCTCCGCTCAGGCGCCGCTTCTGTTGTCGAATGCGGTTCGGGTGCCTATTGCTCTCGCCGGCCGCAACCCGCCTATATATAGGTAACGAAATCGGGAGGACTCGCTTTGAAGCTCGTCGTCACTGAGAAAAACATCGCCGCCCAAAAGATCGCCGACCTGCTGGGCATCAAAAAGCCTAAGGCCGACAAGGTCTATAACACGCCCGTCTATCGCTTCGACGTCGATGGCGAGGAATGGGTTACCATCGGTTTGCGCGGCCATATTCTCGAGCCCGATTTCGTGCCGCAAATCGTCTATAAAAAGTCAACGGGCTGGCAGGGCGTTACGGCTGAAGGCGAGCTTGTTGCCGCCAACATTCCCGATTTTCTTGCAAAGCCGCCATACAAAACGAAGCGCAAGCCGTTTTTGCCCGACGGCGTGGCAATGGGGGCATGGAAGATGGAGGCGCTGCCGTATCTGGCATATGCGCCCATCGAAAAGCTGCCCAAGGAAAAGGACATCATTCGTAGCCTGAAGAATCTGGCGAAAAAAGCCGACACCATCATTATCGCCACCGACTTCGATCGCGAAGGCGAGCTCATCGGCTCCGATGCCTTGGGACAAATCAAGGAAGTCAACGACACGGCGCCCGTTTATCGAGCGCGTTATTCTGCCATTACCAAAGAAGAGATAACGCACGCGTTTTCGAACCTGGTCGCCCTCGACGAAAACTTGGCTTCGGCGGGCGAGAGCCGTCAGGAAATCGACCTTATTTGGGGTGCGGTGCTCACGCGCTATCTCACCATCGTGAAATTCGCGGGCTACGGCAATGTGCGCAGCTCGGGCCGCGTGCAAACCCCGACGCTTGCCCTCATTGTCGCTCGCGAGCGTGAGCGCATGGCGTTCGTTCCGGAAGATTATTGGGTTATCAAAGGCGATTTCAAGCACGACCCCGATGAGTTTAGCGCCCCGCATGCTACGGCCCGCTTCAAAACGGAAGCTGCGGCACAGGCCGTAATGGCCAACGTAGAAGGCAAAACTTCCGGCGTGGTTTCTTCTATCGAAAAGAAAAAGAGGACCCAGGCCGCGCCTGTTCCGTTCAATACGACATCTCTTATGGCCGCCGCCGCCGCCGAGGGAATTTCGCCTGCTCGTACGATGCGCTTGGCCGAGAGCCTCTACATGGACGGCTATATTTCCTATCCGCGCGTCGACAACACGGTGTATCCCGAATCGCTCGACCTTGATGGCACGGTGAAAAAGCTCTCCGACGTGCCGGCATATCGTCCGTATTGCCAGGAGCTGCTGAAGCGCAGCAAGCTCACGGCTACTCGCGGCAAGAAGGAAACCACCGACCACCCGCCCATCCATCCTACGGCCGCCGCGAGCCCCGAAAAGCTCGGCGCGCCCGAATGGAAACTATACAATCTCATCGCTCGCCGATTCCTGGCCACGCTTTCCGATGCTGCCGTCATTGAGGGTACGAAGGTCACCATCGACGTGAACGGCGAGCCGTTTGCGGTGCGCGGCGACGTCATCGTAAAGCCGGGATTTCGATCCATCTATCCTTACGGCATGAAGAAGGAAGAGCAGCTGCCGGCGCTCGCCGAGGGTGAAACGGTCGACTTCAAGGGCGCGACGTGTACAAAGAAACAAACCGAGCCGCCCGCCCGCTATTCCCAAGGCAAGCTCATCCAAGAAATGGAGCGTTTGGGCCTTGGCACGAAGGCCACGCGCCATGCCATCATCGAGCGTCTGTATACGGTGAAATATGTGCAGAACGATCCCATCGAGCCAAGCCAGCTCGGCATCGCGGTATGCGATGCGCTCGGTCAATTCGCTCCGCAAATCACGAGCCCTGATATGACGGCCAACCTCGAAGAGGATATGAATCAGATTGCCGCCGGCGAAAAGACGCAAAAAGACGTCGTCGATTTGTCTCGCGATATCCTCAACGATGTCTTGAACGAGCTTTTGCCGCATCAAGAGCAAATCAAAGATGCGCTATCCGATGCCGTTGCGGCCGACGCCTACGTTGGCCCTTGCCCGAAGTGCGGCAAAGATCTGCAATTGCGCGCCAGCCAAAAAACACGCTCGATGTTCATCGGCTGCGCCGGTTGGCCTGAATGCGACGTCACCTATCCGCTGCCGAAGGGCAAGATCGAGGCCATTTCTGAGACGTGCCCCGAGTGCGGCATGCCTCAAATCAAAGTGACGGCGTTTCGCAGCAAGCCCCGCACGCAGTGTATCGATCCGAACTGCCCGACGAACCAAGAGCCCGATATCGTGGTGGGGGAGTGCCCGACCTGCGCTGCGAAAGGCATGAAAAAGCAGCTCATCGCCAGCAAAAACCCGCGCACCTTGAAGCGATTCATTCGCTGCGAGAACTATGAAGAATGCGAGACAAGTTATCCTTTGCCACAATATGGGAAGCTGACCGCAACTGAAGAAAGCTGTGCCGATTGCGGGGCCCCGATGGTAATCGTGAGCACCGCTCGCGGCCCTTGGAAGCTCTGCCCGAACTTCAATTGCCCTGGCAAAGAGCGCGAAGCCGCTGAAAAAGCCGCCAAGGCCGAAGCGAAAAAAACGGGGAAGACCACTGCAAAGAAGGCTCCTGCAAAGAAAACGGCGACCAAAAAGGCTGCCGCGAAGAAGTAGTCGATCTATTTATGATGTCAGCGGTCCCAGCCGTCCCGAAGGGGTGCGATTGGGACCGTCGGTGTTCAATTTGCTCTGTATTTCAAAATTAAACACCGCCAAGCGGGCGCATAGCGAGGCGCAGCCGGACGGTAGCCCGCTGTGGTCCCAATCGCACCCCTTCGGGACGGCTGGGACTGAGCTGGACTGCGTCGAGGAATTTCAGAGCCATCGTGCTCATTCAAAGAAATCCACGCCTGGGCGAGCGCTTAGCGAGCGCAGTCGGACGGTAGTCCGCCGTAATTCTCGTGTGGCCCCTTCGAATACGCGAGACCGCAGGTCAAGCAACGTGCTGTTTTTGTGAACTTTACTTTCGTTTCTGAATTCTCCAACCATCTCCCTATAATTCTGCAGTTGCGTCCCCATGTGTATGGATACACCCGGGCGCGTGGGAACGGAGTCGAGGGCGTCACTCCATGAAGCGCCTCATTCGGCAATCGTTTCCGATATGTAAGTGGAATGCCTGGTACGTGCATGGAGTGGCACGCGAGCAGGCTTCCAAGGAAGAAAGGTTGTTTGATGGGAATCAAGCAATACAAGCCGACCAGCGCTGGTCGCCGCTTCCAGACGGTTTCGGACTTCTCCGAAATCACCTGCACGAAGCCCGAGAAGTCGCTGCTTGCGCCGCTGCCTAAGAAGGCCGGCCGCAACAACAACGGTCGCATCACCGTCCGCCACCAGGGCGGCGGCGTGAAGCGTCGTTACCGCATCATCGACTTCAAGCGCAACAAGGACGGCATCCCTGCCAAGGTCGCTACCGTCGAGTACGACCCGAACCGTTCCGCCCGTATCGCTTTGCTCCATTACGTCGATGGCGAGAAGCGCTACATCCTTCACCCGAAGGGCCTGAAGGTTGGCGACATGGTTATGTCTGGCTCTGAGGCCGACATCAAGCCCGGCAATGCACTGCCGTTGGCCGATATCCCTGTTGGTACCCTCGTTCACGCTGTTGAGCTGCAGCCTGGCAAAGGCGCTGCGCTTGCTCGTTCCGCTGGCACTTCTATCCAGCTTATGGGCAAGGAAGGCAAATACGCTATTCTGCGCATGCCTTCTTCTGAAATGCGCCGCGTGCTTCTCACCTGCCGTGCAACCGTTGGCGAAGTTGGCAATGCCGAGCATGCCAACATCAAGATCGGCAAAGCTGGCCGCAATCGTTGGAAGGGCATCCGCCCGACCGTTCGCGGTACGGTCATGAACCCGGTCGACCACCCGCATGGTGGTGGCGAAGGCAAGAACAAGTCTTCGGGACGTCATCCTGTGTCTCCGTGGGGCAAGCCCACCAAGGGCCATCGCACCCGCAACCCGAAGAAGGCTTCGAGCCGCCTGATCATCCGCCGCCGCAAGAAGTAGCGCGAGCTAGAACGCTAAGGAGAAACCGTGAGCAGAAGTTTGAAGAAGGGTCCTTTCGTCGAGCCGCGTCTTCTCGGCCGTATTGCCGCGATGAACGAAGCTGGCGAAAAGCACGTCATCAAGACGTGGTCGCGCTCCTCGACCATCTTCCCCGACATGGTGGGTCACACCATTGCCGTGCACGATGGCCGCAAGCACGTGCCCGTATACGTTACCGAATCTATGGTCGGTCACAAGCTCGGCGAATTTGCGCCTACGCGCACGTTCAAGGGCCATGCCGACAAGGGCAAGAAATAAGTAAGGAGGCAGACCGCACATGGAAGCTAAGGCAGTCGCCAAGTATGTGCGCGTGAGCCCCCGCAAGGCTCGCGTCGTCATCGACCAAGTCCGCGGCAAAGACGTTGTCCGCGCCCGTGAAATCCTGCGCTTCTCGGAGCGCGCTATCGCCGAGACCATCGAGAAGGTTCTCAACTCGGCCGTGGCAAATGCCGAGAACAACCATGGCATGTCCACCGACAACCTGGTCGTGAAGGCCGCGTTCGTCGACGAAGGCCCCACGTTCAAGCGCATTCGTCCTCGTGCTAAGGGCTCTGCCGCTCGCATTCGCAAGCGCACCAGCCATATCACGATTATCGTTGCGCCGAAGGAGGCATAAAGCATGGGTCAGAAAGTTATGCCCACCGGCTTCCGTCTCGGCATCACCGAGGACTGGCGTAGCCGCTGGTATTCCGACAAGGACTACGCGAAGAACCTCGCGAACGACCTGGAGATTCGCAAGTTCCTGAACAAGTACCTCGCCAAAGCCGCCCTCTCGAAGGTCGAGATCGAGCGCGCTGGCGATAAGGTTAAGGTTATCGTCACCACCGCCCGTCCCGGCGTCGTGATTGGCAAGAAGGGCTCCGAGATCGAGCAGCTTCGCAAGGAGCTCACCAAGATCGTCGGCGGTCCTGTGAACATCGAGGTTGTCGAGGTCAAACGCCCCGAGCTCGATGCCACGCTCGTTGCCCAGTCTGTTGCCGAGCAGCTCGAAGGCCGTGTCGCATTCCGTCGTGCCATGCGCAAGGCTGTTCAGTCCGCCCGCAAATCTGGCGCCCTGGGCATTCGTATCCAGTGCTCCGGCCGTTTGGGTGGCGCTGAAATGAGCCGTCGCGAGTGGTATCGCGAAGGCCGTGTGCCCCTGCACACGCTGCGCGCCAAGATCGACTATGGCTTTTCCACCGCCGCCACGACGATGGGCTCCATCGGCGTGAAGGTCTGGATCTACCATGGCGAAAAACTCCCCGGCGGCAAGACCCCCCAGCCCGCTCTCGAGGGCAACTCTCGTCCGTCGCGCGGCCGTCGCGACCGCAACGATCGCAACGAAAGGGGTGCTAAGTAAATGCTAGCTCCTAAGCGCATTCGTCACCGCAAGGTGCAACGCGGCTCCATGAAGGGCAAGGCTAAAGGCTACACCCAGCTGCATCATGGCGAATATGGCATCCAGGCTCTTGAGGCCCACTGGATCACCAACCGCCAGATTGAAGCCGCTCGTATCGCCATGACCCGTTACATGAAGCGTGGCGGTAAAGTTTGGATCACCATCTTCCCCGACAAGCCGATTACTCAGAAGCCTGCAGAAACGCGCATGGGTTCTGGTAAGGGCAACCCGGAAGCTTGGGTCGCTGTCGTCAAGCCCGGCCGCATCATGTTCGAGATCGGCGGCGTCGATGAAGCTACCGCCAAAGAGGCTCTCCGCCTTGCCATCAACAAGCTTCCCATCAAGTGCAAGATCGTTACCAAGGAATCGGAGGTGGCTGAATAATGAAGGCCGTCGAGATTCGCGAGCTCTCTTCTGACGATCTTACCGTCAAGCTGAAGGAAGCCCGTGCTGAGCTGTTCAACCTGCGTTTCCAGATGGCTACCAGCCAGCTGGATAACACCGCTCGCGTTAAGCAGGTCAAAAAGGACATCGCGCGCATTCAGACCGAGATGCGCGCCCGCGAAATCGCCGCTGCCGGCGCATTGAAATAAGGATTCGGTGGGATAAACATGAGTGAACAAACCCGTAATTCCCGCAAGGTCCGTCAGGGCATCGTCGTTTCCGCGGCCAATGACAAGACCATTGTGGTAGAGATCAAGGAACGCAAGCCGCATCCTGTCTATGGCAAGATGATGACGACCACCAAGAAGTTCCACGCTCACGACGAGAACAACGAGGCCGGCTTCGGCGACACCGTCACCATCATGGAGACCCGCCCGCTGTCCAAGATGAAGCGTTGGCGCCTCCTCGAGATCGTGGAAAAGGCCAAATAGCCCAAGCGTTGCGTAATTAGACTATCGGAAGGATTGCACAATGATTCAGATGCAAACCATGCTGAACGTTGCCGACAACTCCGGCGCGCGCAAGGTGCAGTGCATCAAGGTTCTCGGCGGCTCCAAGCGCCGCTATGCGGGCCTTGGCGACGTCATCATCTGCAGCGTTAAGGAGGCCGCTCCCAACGGCAACGTCAAGAAGGGCGACGTCGTTCGTTGCGTCGTCGTTCGCGTGAAGAAGGAAGTTCGTCGCAAAGACGGCTCCTACATCCGCTTCGACCAGAACGCCGCCGTTCTTATCGACAACTCCGGCGCACCCAAGGGTACTCGTATCTTTGGCCCTGTCGCCCGCGAGCTGCGCGACAAGAAATACATGAAGATCGTGTCTCTGGCACCCGAGACGCTTTAAGGGAGGTGCACAGAGCATGAACAGCATGAAGGTCAAAAAGGGCGATAAGGTTCAGGTCATCGCCGGCAAAGACAAGGGCAAGCAGGGCGTTATCCTGCGCTCGGTCCCCACGCGCAATCGCGTGGTCGTCGAAGGCTGCGGCATTGTGAAGAAGGCCGTTCGCCCCACCCAGCAAAACCCGCAGGGCGGCATCATTTCCATGGAGGCCCCCATTCACGTTTCCAACGTGATGCTGGTCTGCCCCGCATGCGGCAAACCGGTTCGCACCGGCAAGCGCATCAACGACGCGGGCAAAAAGGTTCGCGTTTGCAAGAAATGCGGCAAAGACATCGATTAATCGATGCAAACGGTTGAATAACCAATGATTATGAGGCGCTTCCTGCGGATTTTCTGTGGGAAGCGCCTTAGCCGTGTAGAATATGGCCCTGGCTGCCTTAGGCGGGCAGGGACGCAGGGTCGGTAATCCTGCGTTTAATTCATCGACAAAGGAGAAACTTACAAATGGCTACTCCTCGCCTGAAAGAACTGTACAAATCCGAGATCGTTTCCAAGCTCGAAAGCGAGCTGTCCATCGACAACATCAACAAGGTTCCGCGCCTTGAGAAGATCGTCGTGAACATGGGCGTCGGCGAAGCGGCGTCTGACTCCAAGCAGCTCGATGCAGCTATGAACGATATGCGCGTCATCACTGGCCAGCAGCCTTGCGTCACTCGCGCCAAGAAGTCCATCGCTGGCTTCCATATTCGTGAGGGACAGGCTATTGGCTGCAAGGTTACCCTGCGTGGCGACCGCATGTGGGAGTTCCTGGACCGCCTGCTGTCCATGGCCCTGCCTCGCGTTCGTGACTTCCGCGGCATCTCCCCGAAGAGCTTCGACGGCCGTGGCAACTACACTCTCGGCATTACCGAGCAGCTCATCTTCCCCGAGATTGAATACGACAAAATCGATCGTACCCGCGGCATGGACATCACCTTCGTCACCACTGCCGAAAACAACGCGGACGCCAAAGCACTGCTCGATGCGCTCGGCTTCCCGTTCAAGAAATAGTGATTCATTCGGCAAAATCCGAGTGGAGATAGAGGAAAGAAGGAAAGCATGGCAAAAAAATCGATGATCGCCAAAGCTAATCGCGAGCCGAAGTTCTCGACTCGTGCCTACACCCGCTGCACCCGCTGCGGCCGTCCGCGTTCTGTGTATCGCAAGTTCGGTCTGTGCCGCGTGTGCCTGCGCGAGTTGGCTAGCAAGGGCGAACTCCCCGGCGTGACCAAGGCTTCCTGGTAGGCCCACGTCAGGTGCTTGTCGGTAAGGCGCACGCGCCACGGGCGTCATTGCGTACCTCCGGCTGAGCTCATCACGAACCAAAGGAGAATCAAATGACCATTAACGACCCGATTGCAGATATGCTTACGCGTGTGCGTAATGCCAACTCTGCGGGTAAGGAGACGGTTGCTATGCCGTCTTCGAAGAAACTCGTCGAAATCGCTCGCATCATGACCGAAGAAGGTTATGTGCGCGGCTACGAAATCATCGAGAACTCTCCTCGCGACATTCTCGAGATTACGATGAAATATGGCGAGAAAAAAGCCAAAACCATTCGCGGTATCAAGCGCATCTCTAAGCCTGGCCTGCGTATTTACGCCGGCAAAGATGAGCTGCCCCGCGTTCTTGGCGGCTTGGGCACCGCTATCGTGTCCACCTCCAAGGGTGTTATGGCCGACCGCGATGCTCGCAAAGCGGGCGTCGGCGGCGAAGTTATCGCGTACATCTGGTAAGGAAAGGGAAGGAGCTTACTATGTCACGTATCGGCAAACAGCCCATTCCGGTTCCTGCCGGAGTCACCGTTGCCATCGACGGCAACAAAATCACCACGAAGGGCGCTAAGGGCGAGCTCTCCTATGAGTTCAACCCCATGCTCAGCGTTGCTCAGGAAGGCGACGAGCTTATCGTGAACCGTCCTGATGATTCCCGCGAGGCCAAGGCATTCCACGGCCTTACTCGCTCGCTCATCAACAACATGGTCGTTGGCGTTTCCGCTGGCTTCGAGAAGAAACTCGAGCTCGTGGGCGTTGGCTATCGTGCCGCGTTGAAGGGCACCAATCTGGAACTTCAGCTTGGCTATTCCCACCCGGTCGTCGTCGAGGCCCCCGAAGGCATCACCTTCGTTGTGCCCGACCAGACTCATATCACCGTTGCTGGCGCCGACAAGCAGCAGGTCGGTCAGACCGCTGCCGTCATCCGCAAATGGCGTGCGCCGGAACCCTACAAGGGCAAGGGCATTCGTTACGAGGGCGAGCAGGTTCGCCGCAAGCTCGGCAAGGCCGCCAAGAGCGACAAATAGCTTAAAGGTCTGAAGGGATAGAAGATGAAGAAACTCCAGAAGAAGCAGGCCGGGCTGGCTCGTCGCCACCGTCGCGTCCGCGGCAAGATCTCTGGCACCGCCGCTCGTCCGCGCCTTTGCGTAACCCGTTCCAATTCGAATCTGTACGTGCAGTTCATCGACGATGTCGCGCATGTGACCATCTGCGGCGAGAGCACCCTTGGCGAGGCCTTCAAGGCCACCGGCAAGTCGGGCGCTAACGTCGAAGGCGCTGCCGCCATGGGCGAAATTGCCGGCAAGAAGGCCGTTGAGGCTGGCATCACCGAGGTCGTGTTTGACCGCGGCGGTAACCTCTACCATGGCCGCATCAAGGCTCTGGCCGATGGCGCTCGTGCCGCTGGCCTGAAGTTCTAGGAAAGGGTTAGGATATGACTCCTCGCAAAGAAGAAAAGAAGCAGTCCGCCGTTCCTGAGCTTCAGGAGCGCGTGGTCTACATCAACCGCGTTTCCAAGGTCGTCAAAGGCGGCCGCCGCTTTGGCCTGACTGCGCTTGTCGTTGTCGGCGATGGCGAAGGCAACGTTGGCGTTGGCATGGGCAAGTCTCAGGAAGTGCCTATCGCTATCAAAAAGGGCATCGAAGATGCCAAGAAGAACATGTTCAGCGTTCCCATGAATGAGGACCGCACGCTTCCCCACGACATCATGGGCGAGTTTGGTGCGGGTCGCGTTTACCTCAAGCCTGCCGCTCCTGGTACCGGTATCATCGCCGGTGGCCCGGTTCGTGCGCTGCTCGAGCTCGCTGGCTTCAAGAACGTGTTCGGCAAATCTCTCGGTTCTTCCAACGCGATGAACATCGTGAAGGCTGCCGCCGAGGGCCTCAAGGGCCTCTCTGCCCCCACCGAGGTTGCTGAGCGCCGCAATATGACCGTTGGCCAGATTTATGGCTGGTCCGAAAAGAAGGAGGCGTAATCATGGCTGAAGCGAAGAAGACTCTTCACATCACCCAGGTTCGCTCCGCGATCGGCCGTCCGGCCGACCAGGGCAAAACCCTGAAGGCTTTGGGCCTTGGCAAAATCGGCCGTACTGTCGACCAGGTCGACAACCCCTCTGTTCGCGGCATGATTTTCAAGGTGAAGCACCTTATCGAAGTCGTTGAGGACTAGTTCTTCAATTGAAAAGCCCGCTCTTCGGAGCGGGCTTTTTTCGTGCGCAGCAATCTCGCTCGCCGACAGCGAATGGTTTTAATGCTAGTCGGAAACAATTCTTCACTACAATGTTTGCGATATTGAATCACCCGCAGGTCATGCTTGTATGGACTGCGGAGGCTTCAATGTTTCCGATTCGTTTTGTTGAAAGGAACACCATGACCGATCTTCGCGACCTTGGTCACGAAGCCAAGCAAGAAATTGGCGAGACCATCGAAGAGGTTTCAGAATCTCACGATGGTCTGCCCTGGTATAAGCGCCTGTCGCTCACTACGTGGATTTTTATTGCATTGGCGCTTGGCGTGCTTGCAGGCATTGCCTTGCAGGGAAATGCCGATATTGCGACTACGTATATCAAGCCCTTCGGTACGATATTCTTGAATCTCATCAAGATGATTGTCGTTCCGTTGGTCATCTTCTCGATGACGGCGGGCGTAATCTCGTTGTCTGATATCAAACGCGTAGGCGCTATCGGCGGCAAAACCGTCGTGTATTACCTTCTCACGACAGCCTGCGCGATTGTGATTGGCCTCGCCATCGCCAATCTTCTCAACGTGGGAAGCGGTTATACGCTGCCCGTAGGAGAACTGACCTACGAGGCGAAAGAGGCGCCTTCGTTCATCGACACAATCGTTAACATCTTCCCCGGCAATATTATTGAGCCGATGGCGGATGCCACCATGCTGCAGGTCATTGTGATTGCCTTGCTGTTTGGCTTCGGCATTATGGCCGCGGGCAAAAAGGCGAAGCCCGTTGCTGACTTCGTTAACGGTATGAACGAGGTCTGCATCAAGATCATGCATGGCATCATCTGCTTTGCTCCCTTTGGCGTTTTCGGCCTTATCACGCCGGTCATCGCGAGCAATGGGCCCGATATCTTGCTGCCGCTGCTCAAACTCATCATCGTCGCGTATCTCGCCATGATTCTGCACATGGTGCTCATCTATTCGGGCATGGTTCAACTTATCGCGAAGATGAGCCCCGTGCAATTCTTTAAGGGCCAAATGCAGGCAATGACGTTTTCGTTCGCATCGGCTTCTTCGGTGGGAACGCTGCCCATCAATATGGAATGTTCGAAAAAGCTTGGGGTGAAAGACGAAATTTCGAGTTTCGTGCTGCCGCTCGGTGCGACTATCAATATGGACGGCACCTCGATTTACATGGGCGTCTGCTCGATTTTCATCGCGCAGGTCTTCGGGATTGAGTTGAGCCTTTCCCAGCAGTTTACGATTGTGCTCACCGCCGTTCTGGCGTCTATTGGAACCGCCGGCGTTCCCGGCTCTGGAATGATTATGCTCGCCATGGTTTTGCAATCTGTTGGTCTGCCGGTGGAGGGCATCGCGCTCGTTGCCGGTGTCGACCGCATTTTGGACATGATGCGCACGACGGTTAACATCACGGGCGACCAGAGTTGCGCTGTGTGCGTCAATGCGATGGAGCAGCGCAAGGTCGCTCGCAAAGCCTAGAGGACTTTGGGTGTTCAAGCTGTGAATTGAAAGGCCGGTTGTATTGCACGACCGGCCTTTTTTTCGTATCCTTTTAAGGCTTGCGCAATCGGGCTTATTGTTCGATGCCAAGCGCACTATGTAGTTGGCCGGCTAGCGAGCTGCCGGCTTTGGGCAAGCGAATCTTGCCTGAAAAAGCGAAAGGAATGAAAATGGAAATCAAAGATCTGGTACCCGCAGCGGGTTCTACGAAAAAACGCAAGCGCGTTGGCCGCGGTCCTGCTTCCGGCCACGGCAAAACTGCCGGTCGCGGCATGAATGGTCAGCTGTCCCGTTCTGGTGGCGGCAAGCGTCCCGGCTTTGAGGGTGGCCAGACTCCTTTGGCCATGCGTCTGCCGAAGCTCCCTGGCTTCCGCAACTTCAACCGTGTTGAGTATGCTCCCGTCAACGTGTCCCGTCTTGAGCGCAAGTTCGAGGCCGGCGACGTCGTCGATGCCGAATCTTTGAAGGCTAAGGGCATCATCAAGAAGCTCGACACCCCTGTGAAGGTTCTTGCCGGTGGTGAAATCACCAAGCCGCTGACCATCAAAGTTGACAAGGTTTCCGCTGCCGCCGTCGCCAAGATTGAGGCTGCTGGAGGAAAGGTCGAGCAGTCTTGCTAACGTCCATTATCGATGCGTTCAAGGTGCCGGAGCTTCGCAAGAAGATCCTGTTCACCTTGGGTATTCTGGCGCTGTATCGCTTTGGCGCATACGTGCCGGTGCCCGGCATCCCCTTCAAAGAGTTCTCTGACGCCTTCGCCTCGAGCGGTGTGAGCATGACCATGCTCGACCTGTTTACGGGTGGCGCGTTGTCGAACTTCTCGGTGTTCTCTTTGGGCATCATGCCCTACATCACCGCCTCGATCATTATGCAGCTCATGCAGGGCGTCATTCCTGCAGTGGGCCGTTGGGCGAAAGAGGGCGAGACTGGTCGCCGCAAGATTACCCAGGTCACGCGTTTTCTCACGTTGGGCCTTGGTCTGATCAACGCTGTTGGTTACCTGTTCTTGTTCAAGAGCTCTGCGTATGGCGTGGTGTTCACGAGCGAAATCCCCGAGATTGTCACCGATATCATCGTTGTCTTCACGCTGGTTGCCGGCACGGCCTTCATCATGTGGATGGGCGAGCTCATTACTCAGCGCGGAATCGGCAACGGCATGTCGCTGATCATCTTCGTGTCCATCGTCTCTCGCGTTCCCTCTGCAATCTTTAGCAGCGTGAGCCTGATGAACGACACGGGCATGGGTATTGCTGTCACGGTGCTCATTATCGCGGTCGTGCTGCTGTGCATTCCGGCGATTATCTTCGTCGAGCGTGCCCAACGTCGCATTCCCGTGAATTACGCCAAGCGCGTGCAAGGTCGTAAGATGATGGGCGGCCAGTCGACCTACATCCCCTTGAAGGTGAATGCTGCGGGCGTTATCCCTATCATCTTCGCGAGCTGCTTGATTTATTTCCCGGCTCAGATTGCGGCACTGTTCAACATCGATTGGCTTACCGCGGCCGCCGATGCCATGTCGACGGGTTGGATCAACTGGATCCTCACGCTTGTCCTCATTGTCTTCTTCGCGTATTTCTATACCTCGATGGTGTTCAATCCCGAAGAGACGAGCGACAACTTGCGCAAGCAGGGTGGCTTTATTCCTGGTGTGCGTCCCGGTTCCGCCACGACGCAATACATCAAGAATGTCATTAATCGTGTTACGTTGCCCGGCGGCATCTTTATCGCGCTTATCGCCGTGGTTCCGTCTATCTTGTTCTTCTTCACGAACAATCAGCTTATTCAAGCGTTTGGCGGCACTTCGATCCTCATCATGATCGGCGTTGCCCTCGACACCATGAGCAAACTCGAAAGTCAGCTCAAGATGTACAACTACGACGGGTTCTTCAAGTAATTCGTAAATGCGGGCCGAGAGGCCCGCATTTTGTTTACGCCGCATGGGGCACTTTCCTCAGAGGGAAGTGCCCCATTTTTTTTCGGCAGCAAGCCTCTATTCGGGTTTGATCCCGATTGTTGCTTCATTCTGAAGCGCCTGAGTTAGCTGTACCGTGCGTCCTTTAAGTGCATTCATTGAAATCGAGGATGTCGCCGAGGATGGCATCCCCGTTATTCGATTCGCCGATATCGATTGCATTGGCTTTCGCAGCATTTTTATCGTCTTTAAAGCTCCCCATCGGGAGCTTTTCTATTTGGACTTTGGGATGTTTCCCTTGTTTAGATACTTTCCTCAGAGGGAAGTATCCAGGCAATCCCTCCGGGACTTTTGAATTCGGAGCGTTCCCCTAAGTTCCTTCCGTATTTGCGGCAGAGAATAAATAGAAAACAAGTAGGGGAATGCGGGGGATTTTATTCTAAGGGATGGAAACTCAACAGCGTGATTCCCATAATGCATGCCTTGTTGGACACGATTCGCGTGAGGAGGGAACGTGGCTCAGTCGAAAATGCGCGTGGGGTTCGTAGGCGCTGGCAAAGTTGGCTGTTCGCTAGGCGGGCTGTTCGCCAAATCGGGAATCGAGGTTTCCGGATATAGTTCGCTTTTCGCAGACGACGCACGGAAGGCAGCCGAATTCACGAGTTCGCAGGCGTTTGGCAGCGCGCGGGCCGTTGTCGATGAATCTGACATTATCTTCTTCACGGTCCCCGACGGGTGCATCGCCGAAGCATGGGTTTCTCTCATAGAATCGTATGGCGAAGCGGCCCGTGAGTCGCTATCCGGCAAGGTCGTATGCCATTGCTCCGGTTCGCTTTCTGCAAGCGTGCTTTCCGACGCCTTCGATTTCGGCGCGAATGCCGCTTCGGTGCATCCCCTTTATGCCGTTTCAGATGGGATGTCGTCTTCCGATGGCATCGCTTCCGCCTTGTTCGCCATAGAAGGTAACGCTTCGGCAGTGGCATCGGTGAGCGTTTTGCTCGATGCTTGCGGCGTGCGGCATAGAGAAATCGCCTCAGAAGACAAAGCGCTCTATCATGCTGCGGCGGTTTTCGCGAGCAATTTAGCCGTCGGTCTGTTTTCCAGTGCTCAAACCATGCTTGAACGTTGTGGATTCGACGCCGATGAAGCACGAGAGGCCCTTGCGCCGCTTTTTGCGGGCAACTGCGAAGCGGTGGTCCAGCGAGGCCCCATCAATGCGCTTACTGGCCCTATCGAGCGCAACGATGTCGAAACGGTAGCGAGCCATTTGCTCGCATTTAGGAAAGACCCCACATTGCTGAAACAACGCGATGCTTATACCGCGTTGTCGCGCGTTTTGCTCGAAATCGCGGCAGCAAAGCATCCTGATAGAGATTATTCGCAGCTCGCGGATGTGCTCCGTGCGGCTCGCAAATAAGAGGAATGAACGTACTGGGCTAGGTTCAGGGAAGGATTGGCGAGGAACATGAAGAACACGGTGTCGACGTTCGCTGCGGCCAAAGCGAAAGGCGAGCGTCTTTCGATGCTCACCGCGTACGATTATTCTACGGCGAAGCTGGAAGATGAAGCCGGCATCAACGGTATCTTGGTTGGCGATTCGCTGGGCAATGTCGTGCTTGGCTACGAGGATACCGTTTCGGTGACCATGGAAGACATGATCCATCATGGCGCCGCCGTCGCCCGCGGTGCGAAAAACGCGCTTGTGGTCGTCGATATGCCGTTCATGAGCTATGAAGTATCCGTCGAAGAGGCGGTACGCAACGCCGGCCGCCTTATGAAAGAGGGCCGCGCAGGTGCGGTGAAGCTCGAGGGCGGTGTGCGTGTGGCCGAGCAGATTCGTGCCATTGTGAAGGCCGGCATCCCTGTTATGGGCCATATCGGTCTTACGCCGCAGTCGATTAACGTGTTTGGCGGTTTCAAGGTGCAAGGCAAAAGCGAGGAAGCTGCCCGCGCGCTGCTCGCCGACGCTAAAGCCGTTGAAGAGGCAGGTGCGTTCGCGGTTGTGATAGAGGCTGTGCCTGCTGCGCTTGCCCGGATGATTACCGAATCTGTTTCGATCCCGACCATCGGAATCGGTGCGGGTGTGGGCTGCGACGGACAAATTCTTGTTTACCAAGACATGCTTGGTATGTTCAGCGACTTCACGCCGAAATTCGTGAAGCGCTATGCCAACGTGGGCGAAGTGATGCGCGAGGCGTTCGCCAATTACGCTGCCGAAGTCTCATCGGGTGCGTTTCCGACCGAAGGGCATACCTACAAAATGCAAGACGAAGTGCTCGAAAAGCTGTATTAAGGACACCGTCGGGACGCTTTCCTCTGAGGAAAGCGTCCCAGTTTGAGGAATTGAGAGGAACGTCATGGATGTCGCATATACCGTCGAAGATGCCAAAGCGCAGGTGCGCGAATGGAAGAAGCAAGGCCTGACCGTTGGCCTGGTGCCTACGATGGGCTACCTGCATGAGGGGCATGAAAGCCTGATTAAGCGTGCGGTTGCGGAAAACGACCGCGTGGTGGTGAGCGTGTTTCTGAACCCGACGCAATTCGCGCCGACTGAAGACCTTGCGAGCTATCCGCGCGATTTCGAGGCCGACACGAAGCTGTGCGCCGCGGCGGGCGCGGCGCTCGTGTTCCATCCTGAACCGTCCGAGATGTATGCCGAAGACGCGTGCACGTTCGTCGATATGACGGCTGTGACCAAGGAGCTGTGCGGCAAGAGCCGCCCCATCCACTTCCGCGGTGTGTGCACGGTAGTGAACAAGCTTATGAACATCTCGATGGCCGACCGCGCATACTTCGGTCAGAAAGATGCCCAGCAGCTCGCCGTGATTCGCCGTATGGTGCGCGACTTGAATATGAACGTCGAAATCATCGGCTGCCCGATTGTCCGCGAAGCCGATGGTTTGGCGAAAAGCTCGCGCAACACGTACCTTTCCGCCGACGAGCGCAAGGCGGCGCTGGTGCTTTCGCAAGCTGTGACGCTCGGTCAGAAGCTGGTTGTAGAAGGCGAGAAGAGTGCCGCCGCCGTGACGGGCGCTATGAGTGAACTGATTTCGGCCGAACCACTCGCGAAGATCGATTACGTGTCGGTTGTGTCGTGGGATTCAATCGAGCCGGTCGAAGCCATCGATGGCCCGATTCTTGTTGCCATGGCGGTCTACATCGGCAAAACCCGTCTGATCGATAACTTTATTTACGAGGGGTAGTCCTCAAGGTCCGCCGGATGGCGCGCCGCGCGGTGGCGGCTGGGGCCACGGCTCGCTACCGTTCGCTCTGCTCACTATGCGCTCGCCTGGCTGCGCTTAGCTTTTGAATAAGAGCAAGATTGAGCGCAGACGACCCCAGCCGCCACCGCGCGGCGCGCCATCCGGCGGACCATTCCCGACAGAGATTAAACGATTCGGTTCGATTTCAAGTCAGCGAGCGGGATTGTGACGAGTCAAATCGGCGTGAAGTCGAGGCGACGCGTACTTCGGTACGCGAGCCGAAGGGTGAACGGCGAGTTGGCCATCACAATCCCGCGCAGCGTCGAGCCGCATCGTTTGCCGACAGGCAAACGAAAGGAAGATAATGCAACTCAATATGCTCAAAGGTAAAATTCATCGCGCTACGGTTGTGCAGGCCGCACTTGATTATGTAGGCAGCATCACAATCGACGAAGATCTTATGCAGGCTTCCGGCATCTTGGAATACGAGAAGGTGCAGATTGTCGATGTGAACAATGGGCAGCGCTTCGAGACCTATGTTATTGCGGGCGAGGCTGGCTCGGGCATGATCTGCTTGAACGGTGCTGCTGCGCGCAACGTGTCGGTGGGCGACAAGGTCATTATCATGTGCTATTGCCAGATGGCGCCTGAAGAGGTTGCCTCGAATCCGCCGCGTGTTGTGTTCGTTGACGACGACAATAAAATTTCGCGCATCACGCGTTACGAGAAGCATGGGCGTTTGGAAGACATGGCCTAGGTAGGGAGCTTGTTTGCCGAGAGGCTTCTTGAAGCGAGTTCGAAAATATACCTGCCGCATCGGTTAGAATACAGCGGTTGAAATGTCGTCGAATGGGGGTTCGATATGGGCGATACGCCGACGTGCGATTTGGAAGGCATGCGCATTTTGGTGACGGCTGGTCCTACGCAAGAGGCTATCGATCCGGTGCGCTTTATTTCGAACCATTCCACGGGACGCATGGGCTACGCCATTGCCGAAGCGGCGCGCGATAGGGGCGCGAGCGTCGTGCTTGTGAGCGGCCCGGTTTCTCTTACTGCGCCCGATGGCGTCGAACTTGTTTCGATTGTGAGCGCACAAGACCTTTTTGACGCTGTGACCAGCAGATATACGCAATGCGATGCAATTGTTGCTGCGGCTGCTGTAGCGGATTATCGCCCCAAGCGGGTGGCTGGCGAGAAAATGAAGAAAAAAGATGGCGATATGTCAATCGAGTTAGAGCGAACGCCGGACACCCTTTCGTGGCTTGGGTCCCATCGAGTTGCCGGTCATCGTTTGTGCGGCTTCAGCATGGAGACATGCAACGTGCTCGAGAATTCGCGCGGCAAACTCGTGCGCAAAAACGTCGATATGATTTGCGCGAACAGTCTTCGTGAAACGGGGGCCGGTTTCGGCGGCGATACCAACCACTTGATTCTCATTTCGCGCGACAGGGAAATCGACCTTCCCATGATGTCGAAGACAGACGCCGCAGACGCTTTGCTCACAGAACTCTTTTCCATTGAGCCGCAACCAGGGGCGGAAAGGGAATAACCCATGCTTCTTACCGTTGATATCGGCAATACCAATGTCGTGATGGGGCTCATGCCCAATCGTGGGGAACTTGCCAGCCAGCTGCGTTTCCCTACCGATAAGCGCCGTACGGTGCCCGAATTCATGGAGAACTTCGAGGCGCTTGTCGCGATGCACGGCTTCGATTTCACCGACGTAAGCGGTGTCGTTATCTCATCGGTCGTGCCCGAGCTTACGCCGTCGGTTGTGGCTTCGGTTCGCGCAAAGACGAACCTTGAGCCGCTCGTTGTGAACTACCAGATGAACCTCGGCTTTTCGATCGACATGGATACACCTGAGCGTTTGGGCGTCGACATGATTGCCGATGCGGCGGGCGCCGTGAACGATTACGAGGGTGCGCTCGCCATTTTCGACATGGGAACGGCGACCACGTGCTCGGTTGTGACGAGCGACCGTACGTATATCGGCTCGATTATTTATCCTGGCGTGGCGATTTCGCAAGATGCGCTCACCGCGCAATGCTCGCAGCTGCCGTTCATTAAATTCGAAAAGCCCAAGGGTCTCATTGGCAAAAACACGATCGAGTGCATGTATTCGGGCGTGCTGTATTCCAACGCTGCGACCATTGATGGTCTGATCGACCGTATTTCCGATGAGCTTGGTGAGCCAGTGACGGCTATCGCCACGGGCGGAATCAGTCGCATGATTGTACCGGCGTGCCGTAGGAAAATCGTGCATGATCCAGACCTGCTGCTCAAGGGGCTGTGGGATTTGTACGCATTGAATATCTCGGTTTAGCAGGTCGGCGAGTTGCCTTGCGGCGACGGAATTCGCGCATTGTCTGGGTTTTTGCCGCGTGTGTGGCGCGGCTTGCTACAATGTGGCAACTGCATAAGTTGAAAGGACTTACGAATGAACATCGTGTTGTTGGGCGCCCCGGGCGCCGGCAAGGGCACGCAGGCCGCCAAATTGGTCGAGGAATTTTCCACTCCCCATATCTCCACCGGCGACATTTTGCGCGCGGCTGTGAAAAATCAAACCGAGCTTGGCAAGAAGGCCAAAAGCTACATGGACGCGGGTGATTTGGTCCCCGACAGCCTGATCATCGACTTGATGGACGAGCGCCTGCGCGAGCCCGACTGCGAGAAGGGCTTCATTTTGGATGGCTTTCCGCGCACTACGGCTCAGGCTGTAGCGCTTGACGACATGCTCGCTCGCCTCGAGCGTCCGCTCGATTCCGCATTGCTCGTCGACGTGGATTTCGAGGTCATCATCAAGCGTCTCACCGACCGTCGTTGCTGCAAGGAATGCGGTTACACGGGTACTTCCGCCGATGTCACGTGCCCCAAGTGCGAAGGCGAAATGTATCAGCGCGATGACGATAACGAGGCTACGGTTCGCAATCGTCTCGATGTTTACGCGAAGAGCACGAGCCCGCTCATCGACTACTACAAGGGCAAGGGCCTGCTGAAGTCCGTCGACGGCGATCGCCCGGTTGACATCGTCTATGCCGACGTGAAGGCTTTGCTGGGTCTGTAATTCGGTCGCAAAATGAGAACGGGACAGTTTCCTCGGAGGCAACTGTTCCGCCGGCGCCTCCTTCGGGAGGCGCTTTTTTGTGGTGCGCATGGGGTGCATTCCGGATGCGCCCCATGGGGATCTGCCTTGGGTATAATGCGCTTCATGCGTGCTCTTTTCACATTGTTGCGCGACTTTGTCGCCACCCACCATGCGCAGCTGCGTCACTTCGCGAAAGTCGCCTGCGTCATTTTGCTATGCGCCGCCGTGCTCGAGGCTGTGGTATTCAACTTCAACCATTGGAGAAGCCTTGGCTGGCAGCCTATTACGCTGAACGAGCAGTCGAATTTGCAGGAAACCTCGGATGAGCGCTTACGTGTGTCGGCGATCGACAACACTATTGAATTCGACTACATCGGCGTGCCGGTGCACAACATCAAGCTCGATTTTTCGGGAAACCAATCGGCGCAAAACGTGCCTGTGAAAATATGGTTCACCGACGATGCCCATTCCACGTATTTCGACGATGACGAATATACCGCGGGTGTGCCTGTGACCTATGTCGCTACGAACAATGACGAAAGCAAATACCTCAACATCAATGCATCGGGCTCGGTCTACAAATTGCGCATACAGCTTGGCATTGATGACGGCGAAACGAAAGTCACCTATCCGCTGTATCTTTCGAAGATAATCCTGAATGCTCCTGAGCCGTTCGAATTCAATTTCAATCGTTTTGTGTTTGCGGCATGCGTCATGGCGCTTTTGTATGCCTTCAGGCCGAAATCGAGTTTATACCGTACGGCGCTGCGCGAGCATCCTCGTCGCACGAAGATTGCCGTCGTTGGCGTTGCGGCTGTCGAGATGGTAGTTGGGTCGGCGTTCTTGCTCTTCGGCACGAATCTCGTTGGCGTGGCAACGCAGAATTACAATTCCGGCTCATGGGATGGCGTGAGTATCATCAACGTATTCGAATGCGGTGGAGACAACGCCCAGCAATACGCCGAGCTTGCGAAATCGATAACGCAAGGCCGGCTGTATTTGGAAGAGGAACCGCCCAACTGGCTGCAGAACATGGACGACCCTTACGACCGAGGCGCGCGCGACCAGCTCGTGAAAGAAACGGGCGAGAACTATTTGTGGGATACCGCCTATTACAACGGTCACTATTACGTGTATTTCGGCGTAGTCCCGGTGTTTTTGTTCTACCTTCCGTTCTATTTGGCCACAGGCGCGAACTTCCCCACGGCTATCGGCGTGCTTATAGGAATGCTTTTCTTTGTGGCTGGGGTTTCGGCGCTGCTCGATCGCTTTGCGCGCTACCATTTCAAGCGCATGACAATTGGCGTATTTCTTCTGCTCCAAATAGCCGTTGTTGCATGCTGCGGTGTGCCGTACTTGTTGAAGTTCCCCACGTTCTATTCGTTGCCCATCATGCTTGCGCTCGCATTTTCGGTATGGGGATTGTATTTCTGGATGGTTGGTCGCAGCCACGATAGGCCCGAGGTGTTTTATCTGGCGGGCTCACTGTGCATGGCGCTTGTGGTTGGGTGCCGCCCTCAGTTGGTGTTGCTGAGTTTCCTGGCTTTTCCGCTGTTTTGGCGCATGTATATCACGGAAGGCCGCATTCGCACGGTAGCGGGGGCGCGCCAATTTGCTTGCCTTATCGCTCCATATATTGTGATATGTGCTGCCATCATGTGGTACAACAAGGCGCGCTTCGGCAGCTTGCTCGATTTTGGCGCAAACTACAATCTCACAGTGAACGACATGACGAAGCGCGGTATGGCGGTTGGCCGCATTGCGCCGGCGTTGTTCGCGTATTTCTTCCAAACGCCATCGACTACGGGCGTGTTTCCGTATTTGCAATCGGTCACGTTCGATTCAACGTATTTGGGTCAAACGGTGAAAGAAGCCACGTTCGGCGGAATTTTCGCCGTGCTGCCTATTTTGTGGGTGCTGCCATTCGCTCGCCGTATTTTGCAGATGCGCATCAGTCAGCGCAAAACGCGTACGGTTGCAGGCGTTATTGGAGTCCTTATCGTGGTCGGATTGCTCATTGGGGTTGCCGATGCTGAAATGGCCGGCATTCTGCAGCGATATTTCGCCGATTTCAGCATCATGTTTTTGATGGCGGCGGTGTTGCTGCTGTTTATCGTGAACGAAAATATCGAGCCCGGATCGAAAGTCCAGGCTGTGTATGTGCGCGTATTGCCCGTTGCGGTGGCGGTGGGCGTGGCGTACACGGTGCTGTTGTGTGTGACGGCCGAGACGGGTTGGGTGTCAGAGGCGTACCCGTGGGCATACCAAGGGCTGCTCGAGACGTTCCAGTTCTGGACGTAACGGAATGTGACATTGTCGTAGGATTAGTCAAAGTCAGCGAGCGGCGTTTTAGGCGAGCGGATTGGCTTGAAAGAGGAGCGAAGCGTACTTTGGTACGCGAGCGACGAATGAAAGCCAAGATGCCGCATAAAACGCCGCGCAGCGTCGGCGACCGCCGGCGGCCGTTAGGCCGGCGGAAGGAGATATATGCAAAAACTCTTGGCTCAAATAGCTAAATTCGGTGTGGTGGGCGTAATCGCGTTCGTCATCGATTACGGCCTGCTCGCCTTGCTGACCGAGGCATTCGGCGTGAACTACCTCGTGTCGGCTACGATTTCGTTCACGGTTTCGGTCGTGTTCAACTACGTGGCCTCGATGCGCTACGTGTTCACCCACAAAGAGGGCATGAGCCGTCGTCGCGAATTCATCATCTTCGTGGTGCTTTCGGTTATCGGTCTTGTCATCAACAATGCGTGTATGTGGGCGGGCGTCGAGCTGCTGCACATTCATTACCTTATTACGAAGATTGGCGCTACGGCGATCGTCATGGTGTGGAACTTCGTGACGCGTAAAATATTTCTCGATGCAGGGGATGAGGGAAAGTAGACGGGGCTCGGCGAGGCGGACATACGTCTCCGCTTCGGTCAAGCTCTGGCTCGCACGAAAGCCACATTAAGTTGCCGCCTCGACTTCGCCGAGCGGCAACGCGCCCGCTCGGGCGCAGAAGTTTGGGATTGAAATGCCCACTGGGCATTTCAACATGCGGAATCTATCGGAATCGCACGCTTCGTCGTGCGGACGTTTATCTTTGCTAGTGAAAAGCCCTTGGGCGGTTAGGAGATACAGAAATGGAAAATCGCGATGTGAGTGCTGAATTGGAGCGTTGGATTGCCAACGTGTCCGATGCGGAATTGGCGGCCGAGCTGGCCGAGATGAAGGTTGCGGCCGATGCGGGCGACGATTCGGCAGCGGTGGACGCCTTCTTCCAGGATTTGGCGTTCGGCACGGCGGGCCTGCGCGGCACGCTCGGCGCGGGCACGAATCGCATGAACGTTTACACGGTTGGTCGCGCGACGCAAGGTTTCGCCGACTACCTGAATGCGAATTTCGAGAATCCGAGCGTTGCTATCGCGCGCGACTCTCGCAACAAAGGAGAACTGTTCGTGCAGGTGACAACCTCTATCTTGGCTGCGAACGGCATCGTGGCGCACGTGTATCCGAAGATTTCTCCGGTGCCGACGCTTTCGTGGGCCGTGCGCGATCTGGGCTGTTCGGGTGGCATCTGCATGACGGCCAGCCACAATCCTGCGCCGTACAACGGCTACAAGGCGTATGGCCCCGATGGCTGTCAAATCACAAGCGAGGCAGCGAAGGCCATTTCGGCCTCCATCGCGAACACCGACGCTTTTACGGGCGTGAAAACGATGAATTTCGACGAAGCCGTTGCCGCGGGCATGGTGAAATGGATTGACGATGCGGTGCTCGAGCGCTATTACGACGCGGTTCTGTCGAAATCGGTGAGCACTTTGACCGACGAGCAGGTCGCCTCTGCGCCATTGAAGCTCGTGTATACGCCGCTGAATGGCACGGGCCTTGTTCCTGTGACCACCGTGCTCGAACGTGCGGGCGTGACCGACGTGACCGTTGTGCCTGAGCAGCGCGAGCCCAACGGCGATTTTCCTACATGCCCGTATCCGAATCCCGAAATTCGCGAGGCCATGCAGAAGGGCATCGATTTGTGCGAGCAGGTGCATCCCGATTTGCTGCTGGCGACCGATCCCGACGCCGATCGCGTTGGCGTGGCGTGCAAAGACGGCGATGACTATACGCTGCTCACGGGCAACGAGATGGGCGTGCTGCTGCTCGACTATATCGCGCGTATGCGCGCCGAGCGCGGCGAAGACCTTTCGAATAAGGTGGCCGTCACGACGATCGTCTCTTCCGCCATGGTTGATGCCCTCGCTGCTGAATATGGTTTTGAGCTGCGACGCTGCTTGACGGGCTTCAAATATATCGGCGATATCATCACCGAGCTTTCCGACGCCGGCCAGGCCGACCGCTTCATTTTTGGTTTTGAGGAGAGTTATGGATACCTGTCGGGCGACCATGTGCGCGATAAAGACGCCGTGAATGCAAGCTTGCTCATTTGCCAAATGGCGCAGGATTATAAGCTGCGCGGCATGAATCTGGCACAGGCGATGCGCGCGTTGTACGAGAAGCATGGTTGGTGGCTGAACCGCACCGTATCGGTGTCGTTCCCGGGCGCTGCGGGTGCCGAGACCATGCGTGGCATTATGGCGAAATTGCGTGAGCATGTGCCAGTTGAACTCGCGGGTCGTGCGGTCGAGGACGTCGTCGATTATGAGGGCGGCGTAAACGGTCTGCCTTCGGCCAATGTCGTGGAATTCGACATTGAGGGCGGAAACAAGATTATCGTGCGTCCCAGCGGCACCGAGCCGAAGATCAAGCTTTACGTGTTCGCGAAAGACGCCGACCGCGTTGCGGCCGATGCTCTGCTCGATGCGCTCGAAGCCGCTGGCCGAGAGCTGCTGAAATAGGTTATATGGGTCAAGGGGCCAGTCCCTTTGGCTCGTCGGGGATTCATAGCAAGGAAGAAGGACATCCCATGATCTTCGGAAATATCGAAAGCACCGACTTGTCGACGATTGGGCATGCGGGCGTGCGTCGAGCGATTGAGTGGGCGCGCGAGCACGATTTGGCCGCGTTGCCGAACGGCCGCACCGACATCGACGGCGATGCGTTGTATGTGAACGTTGCCGAATACGATTCCAAGCCGTTCGCCGACTGCAAGTTCGAGGCGCATAAGCGCTACATTGACGTGCAGGTCGTTGCGGCTGGTATCGAGCGCATCGATTCGCAGGTGCTTGCGAAGTGCGACGCCGGCGAATACGACGAGGCGGGCGACTTCATGCTGCTCGATGGCCAAGCTGCCACGCAAGCGATTCTTGAACCGGGCAGCTTCGCGGCGTATTTTCCCGACGATGCGCACAAGCCGGGCATCGCGATCGACCAGCCGTCGCGCAACAAAAAATGCGTCTTCAAAGTGTTGGCGTAGGTTGGCACAATGCGGATACCAGCGGTGCCCGTACTTAAGAGGGCTCAATCTCATAAGTAGGTGGCGAGCGACGCCGGTAAATTAAGTGGGGCGGTTAGGAATTAATCCTGCCGCCTTTCTCTTTTCACTTTGGTCTTTCGCGTTCCCGATAGTACAAGTTGAGTAATTCCTGCAAAGAGCGACAGGATGGAGCAAGCTCCGGCAGCAAGCGTAAACGTGGCACTTTTGCCTGACGGTAAAAGTTTGCTGTTGACACTGCGCGGCCTCCTGACGGTCGACTTGCCTTTCAATCGTCGCTCGCGTACCGAAGTATGCGTCGCTCCTCTTTCAAGGCAATTCGACTCGTCAGGGGGCTGCTCGCTGTCTTGTGCTCGACCTGCGGCGGTTTGAAAACCTGCTAAAAGCTCTGAGCGTTTAGCAGGTTTTCTTTTCTGCGCGCTTCTTCAGGATTGCCCAGATGATGGCGGCGCCGATTGCGGCGGCGCAGCTGTCGACCAGCCAGTCGGCGGGGTCGCAGCTGCGGTTGGGCGTAAAAATCTGGTGGAATTCGTCGGTTACGCCGTAAAAGCTGCAGAAGAACACGGCCGCAACGGGCGCGGGGAAATCGCCTATCATGCCCGAGGGATGCATTTTGCCATCTGCCGTTTTCCTGAATTTCGTCCACGGCGTGAAGCGCAGTGCATTGGCGAGCGCCGCGCCGAGCGCCAAGTATTCAGCGAAATGCCCCACGGGCGAGACGTCGACCTCGTGGCCGAAGGCTTCAAGCGCGAGGGCTGCAAGCCAGTTTTTCACGAGCGAGACGATGCCGGAATTGTTGTCGAGGTCGCCGCCCGAAGTATTGCTCATCCAGAAAATGAGCACGAGCAAGATAAGAACCGCTATCCATGAAAGCGCGGCCTTCAAGTGATTGGTGTGCCCGCTATTTCCATTCATCAAAGATTTCATAGCGAGTGATTCTATCAAAACGGTGGGGCGCGCCGTAAAACGCCATCGTTTTCGCTACCATGAATAGGTTATGTTTACGCATGCGAAATCGCGATTCGGAAAGGCGCATCCATGGCAGAAGAGAACACGAACCAGCAACCGCAGCAGCCGGTTGCGCCACAACAGGCGACGGGCGAGTCGTTTGCACAACAACCTGCGCAGCAGCCCGTTCAGCCTTGCGGACAGCCGTATGCGCAGCAGGGGCAACCGCAGCAGCAGGCGTTTCCGCAAAATCAGCATCAGGGGGCTTATTATGGAACCCCTCAGCCTCAGCCCGCGTATGTCGCCGTGCAGCAAAAAAGCTCGAAGGCTCCGTGGATCGTGCTGGGCGTGATTTTGTTCGCGATCGTTTTTTGCTTTACCATCGGTGCCATGTCGTGTTCAAGCGCCGTGTCGACGCTTGCATCTTTTGGCGGCACATCGTCTTCCGACAGCGTTGTTTCCTCTGGCCCAAGCGTCGCGGTCATCGATATTTCGGGCACCATTCAATACGACGGCACGGCATGCTCTCCCGAGGGCCTCTCGGCGCTGCTCGAGCAAGCTGAAGCCAATGACGACATCAAGGCTGTGGTGCTGCGCGTCGATTCGGGCGGCGGCACGGCGACGGCCGGCGAAGAGATGGCCGAATACGTGAAGCGCTTCAGCAAGCCGGTGGTGGTTTCCAGCGCCTCGATGAATTGCAGCGCCGCCTACGAGATTTCAAGCCAGGCCGATAAGATTTTCGTGAACAAGACCACCGATATCGGAGCCATTGGCACGGTGATGCAGGTGACCGATATTTCCGAGCTGCTCGATAAGCTTGGCATCAAGGTCGACAATATAGCATCGGCGGAATCGAAAGATTCGAGCTATGGCACTCGTGCACTTACCGATGAAGAGCGCGCCTACTACCAAGAGCTTATCAGGGTTTCCAACGAGGCCTTCATTCAAAACGTTGCTTCTGGGCGCAACATGAGCGAAGACGCTGTTCGGGCGCTCGCCACGGGAATGCCGTTTACGGGAGAGCAGGCCATCGCCAACGGCTTGGCCGATGAAGTGGGAATCTACGACGATGCACTCGATGCGGCCGCCGAACTGGCCGGCATCGGTTCTGATTACAGCGTTGTCTCGCTTATGCAAGCAAGCGAATTGAGCTCTCTTGTCGATCTGCTTTCGTCGAGCGACGATTCTTCTGCGACGTCTGCCGCGGCGAAAAAACTTCTCGATCTTTTGAAGGATGAAGGTGTTCTGTCGTGAAATATGAAAGCAAACTGGCCTGGCCTGCTCGCGCCGTAGTGACGGCGGGCATGCCTTATGGCAACAAGAAGTTGCACTTTGGCCATGTGGCCGGCGTATTCGTGCCTGCCGATGCATACGCCCGCTTCCTGCGGGACCGTTTGGGTTATGAAAACGTGCTGTTCGTTTCGGGAACCGACTGCTTTGGTTCGCCTATCCAAGAGGGTTATCGCAAGGCGTGCGAAAGCGAGGGTTTCGAAGGAGCCATCGTCGATTACGTGCAGCGCAATCACGATGCTCAGAAAGCGACGCTCGACGCGTATGGTGTCTCGCTTTCCATCTATGAAGGGTCGGGAATCGGCCGTGCGGGCGAGGTTCACCAGCGTGTGACCAACGACCTGCTGAAGAAGCTTCACGAAAATGGGCACCTTCGCCTGATGGAAACGCTGCAATTTTACGACTCCGAGGCCGGTCAGTTCCTTAATGGCCGCCAGGTGCAGGGCCATTGCCCCGTGCAGGGCTGCAAGTCGGAAAAGGCCTATGCCGACGAATGCGACTTAGGCCACCAGTTCGACCCGGCCGACCTTATTGCACCGAAGTCGTCGCTCACGGGCTGCGTGCCCGAGTTGCGTCCCGTGCGCAATTGGTATTTCGACCTGCCGAATTTCCGTAGCCAGCTAGCCGAAATTGCCGACGCGCTCGAAGCCGATCCCGAGGTGCGTCCTGTGGTATCGCAGACGGCGAAGGAATTTCTCGTGCCGCCTGTCATCTACATTAAAAACGAGTTGGAAGACGCCTATCGCGCCGTCGAGTCGAAGCTCCCGGCGCATGAATTCCATGCCGCCGAAGGCAATAAGCAGAGCTTCGAAATCGAGTTTGCCGATATTGAAGCGCGCGATGCTGCGCGTGATGTGCTCACTGCGGCGGGCGTTCGTTTCCGCACGGGCAAGGCGCTCGTGCCGTTCCGCATTTCGGGCAACGTCGAGTGGGGCGTGAAAGTGCCCGAAATGGAAGGCGTCGACGATCTTACCGTGTGGTGTTGGCCCGAAAGCCTATGGGCGCCCATTAGCTTTTCGGCCACGGCCCTTGAGGCTCGCGGCGATGGCCTTGAATCGGTGCGCGACTGGTGGTGCAGTCCCGATGCGCGCGTGTACCAGTTCATCGGGCAAGACAACTTGTATTTTTACGGCGTGGCCCAACCCGCGCTGTGGGTGGCATTGGAAGATGGCAACGCCGAGG
Source organism: Bacteroidaceae bacterium (assembly GCA_963631715.1). Taxonomy (GTDB): domain Bacteria; phylum Actinomycetota; class Coriobacteriia; order Coriobacteriales; family Eggerthellaceae; genus Slackia. The sequence goes on along the minus strand of CAVGRL010000004.1, from coordinate 757 downwards.
CCGCATGGCCTGCGGCGGGGCAGCTGCAGCAGACGAGCCTTATCGCGAACCATCACATCTTGTTCGGCAAGACAAAAGCGTCGTCGTCGGGCGCGGTGAAGCCGCCTTCGGCCGACCAGCTGTTGGAGCATTACACGGTCGATCAGCTGCGCGCGCATTGGTTGGGCTTGGGCCTCGACGTGAAATCGGTCGGCTTTAAGCCCAAGCCGTTCGACCCCGATGAGACCAAGCGCACCGACTCGCGCGTGGCCGACCCGGTGCTCAAAGAGGGCGCGCTGCTCACGAATGTGTTCAACCGTCTGGCGCGTAGCTGCTTCTACGAAGCGCAGAAGAGCTTTGAGGGCTTCATGCCGCTTGGCGCGCCCGCGCCCGATGTAGTTGCTCGCTGCCATAAGGTGATGGCCGAATATGAGGCCATCATGCACAAGGCCGAACTGCATTCGGTCATGACGCTCATGGACGATTTCATTCGCTGGGCGCAAAAGCACTGGGCCGACGGCATCAAGGCCGCCGAAGGCGCCGCCGACCAAGAAATGCGTCGTCAAATTCTTGTGGACAGCTTCTTCACGCTGCGCGTTGCCACGCTGCTGATGCATCCGGTGGCGCCCGGCGGCTGCGAGAAAATCGTCGAGCACTTGGGCCTGCCTGCCGAGCGCGTGTTCAGCTGGAATGCGCCGTTCGAATGTATGGGCGAGCTGTGCGAGCCGGCCGAGCGCGAAGCGGGTCGCCATGCAATCGTGGAGCTGCCGCCGCGCAC
>CAVGRL010000003.1:67590-115378 GCA_963631715.1 Bacteroidaceae bacterium | reverse complement strand
ATGTCGAGAATGATATCCGCAAGCTCCTCGGGATCGTCAGGGAGGATCGCGCAAACCCTCCTTACGACTTCGTCAGCCTCCGCGAGATAGCGTCCAGAAATCAGTACTTCCTCGACGAAGTGATAGATGCATCCCTCATCATCGTTCACGCGAACGGCTTCGATGAGGTTCCCGACGATATCTTCGCTGTAGGCGATGCTGGAGCTGAAGTGAGCAAGAGCAGCCCTCTTGGCATGGCAAATCGCCATAACGGCAATATAGCTGTAACCACGGTTGTTCACTGATCCGCGAAGAGCGCTGGCGGCTTCCCGTGCGATATCTCGAGTGTTTTCCAATGCTGCCTCCTTGGTTTTTGACTACCAAAATTATGTCTGAAAACACTATATCACCAATTTGGTAGCTGTAAACCAGAAATCTTGGTAATAAAAAACCATTTACTCATAAGGGAGGCAAGTCCACCTACCTCGTCGGATTAGCGGGGCGTTGAGCTTGAGAGCGAATCATGAGGAACGGTCTTTCATGTGGAAGAGCCGCAGGTAAACCTAAGCCATTGGCTCCGCAGGACCAGTCCGATCGATATCGCTCCCGCAATGAAGGCGAGTGGCGCCACGCACCCTCGTGCTTACGTGCAAGTTGATGTGGAAGCAGACTGTTTCTGGGTGAATCAACGAGTCGGCATGCTGCCGCAAGCTCTCAGCGCAATCTTGCCATCGATCGAATTGCCACCGTCTTTTGCAATGGCCGATGAGGCCAAGTCTTCGTCATACGGACAATCGTTCTGGTTGCCTCGTTCGGTCCAATTACCTTCGGTTCGAAATTCGCGCTCATAGCAGGTAGTCCATCCAGCCGATCCTGAATGAGTCGCACAGACCCCCTCCTATCGGCCAGACCTCCTTCGCCTCCCTTGGCTCCGCCACGCTCGCACAGGACCCGCCGCCGCGGGCAAGGCGCGAAAAACTTTTGCTGCGCAAAACTCGGGGCCCTTGCGGGTTTTCGCCTTCCTCCTTGCCCTCGCGCGGAACCTGAGCGGCTTCCGGACCACAAGGCAGGCCAAAGGGGCCGGCCCAGTAAATCGGAGGTCATCATGAGCAACATCAATCTTCAGGACAAGGCAGTCCAGGCGGCAACCCGCTTCTGCGAGCGCAAGGACTACGAGGTCCTCGACACCGGCTGGACCTCGAACGAGGGAACCACGGTCGACCTGGTCGCAAAAGACGACGGCTGCCTGATCTTCATCGACGTCACCGCCAAGGAGTACGGCGAAGGGCCGCTCAAAAGGCGGCATAGGACCTGTAAACGAAATCGGGGCAGATTCATTCTCGTGGGTCATTTTGACCCATTTGCTGATACGTTTTCGCCTCTTCGCTTTCTGTCTCAGGACATAAAAACACCCCTTGAGCTGCATGTTCTCAAGGGGTGCATGGGGTCACGAATTGATACGTTTCTGTATCAACCTCTATTCCCACTCAATGAACTATTCGTGCTACGAGGTGAACCGGTGTTTGTTCGCGTTTACTCAAGTTCACCCAGCGAGTTCAGGTTTCAAAATTTTTGGAACCAAAATGGAACCAACTAGTTGTTAGCTTCCTTATCACCTTTAACATTCCAAGCCTTGCCAAATAGCTCGTGTCCCTTATCCAGGTGGAGCACAATCGAACTCTTTAAAACATTGGGCATTCCCTCATCGGAATATGAATGCCCTTTATCTATTGCAATGAAAACCTGCTTGTCGGTTTCATCGTATTTTTCAAGAAGCGCCAAAACGGCATCGTCTTCGATTTGCTTTATAAGATGCGAATCATGAGTAATACAGGGAAGACTTGTTTGCTTAAGCACCGTAAGGTCGAGCATGACCATCGCGCGCGTTAATGAACCAGTTCCGTAGTCATTCCTGATACCATAGGTATATTTCTTTGAGGACTCTATGTTGAGAACCGGAGCCGCCTTCTCTGGTCCGCATATTTCAGTATTCAACTCGGCGATTTCCCCGTTTATATCTGTCTGCATCGATCCGAGAAGGAGGGACTTGCGTTCATCGCGCAGTCTCTTCTTGCTCTTGCAGTCCTCCTCAATCGCTCTCTTTTTCTCAAACAGGTCATTGGCGGTGATCAGTTGGAAAATCTCTCGATCAAGCGAGGAGTATTCGTCAAGGATTACGGACGTTAAGTTTGAAACGCTTCCGCATTCGCGAATTTGGGATTCGATTTCATCTATCTGACCACTAAGAAGCTCGATTTCGGTTTTCAGCGAAAGTTCCTGCTCCTTGCGCTCCTTCTCTAGATAGCCGCATAGCTGCGAATGGAAACGATCGATTTCTTCGATAGATCTGATGTTGGCTTCAGGGAAAAACCTCCTGAATTCAGGCATGCTCTTGTCGGCTTTGTATGTGGCGAAGGATTTCTCGTCTTCTATTGTGGCAAGTTCGCTGCGAAGTCTTGTTCTTTTTCTCTTTAGGTTTGCCGCGTCCTTCTTGAGCGTTGAAACGCGTTCGGCAACCATTGGCTCTAAATCGGTGAGATTGTCGTGATCCTTGCGCATCAGCTCGTCTTTTCTGAATTGCAGGATTTTGATCCTTGCTTTGTTCGATTCGTATGTCCTCTTGTCTGCGGCAGGAATGACGAGCTGATGCTTTACGGCAGCGCGAAAAGCTTTTAACTCCTCATCGGCCGTTTTACATGCCTTGTCAAGTGATGATGTTTCTGGAAAGAGCTCATAAAGTTTGAGTAGCCTGGTGATGCCGTTTTCCATGCTGTCGCCTTCGTTGGCTTTAAGCGGAAGTTTCTCATCGTAGTTCTTTATGCCAAAGATTCTCTGATAGCCACGGACAAGATCTCTGAATCTGCAATCCTCACTAGGCATCTGGTATTTTTCAAGAAGCCAGTCGTTGAACTCGTCAAGGGAAATGCTTTTCCTGATCCGATAATCCTCATCGCATATATTCACCATGCGGTAGTTTAGAAAGCCTCTCGAGAAGCGATGAGTTTCGTTGCCAAACTTATGAGCAAACTCTATGATGTGATCGCCGATGTTATCCAAAACATCGCCGTTGAGCGTTGAGTAACTACTGCCGCCGAAGCAAAAGTCTATTACTAGAAGAAACGTCGTTTTACCTATGCTGTTATTGGCCCGTTCGGCACCGAGCACCGCATTAAGACCCGGCTTAAAACGTATTGCCTTCCTCGGCTTACCTTCATCGGTAAATCTGTCGCATCTGACTTCATCCAACATAGCGCAGTCTCAATCCGTTATTGTCAAAATCAATTTTTCCTAGCGCGAAGAGCGCATCAAGCGCGTCGATTATTTCATGCATGGAATGCCGCTTAATTTTCCTTGAGGCAAGAAGGTCGGAGGGGGTCGTCGGCGAGACTTCGAGCTCGTTTAGTATCAACACCATCAAGGGGAAGGAACTAAGGTTATATGGGGTTACCTTACTTGGGAAGTTCATCGAACACCTCGCAGTTCTGAACAAAGAAAGAGATGAGGATTTCGCAGGCTTCGCGACTCCTGGATCCGGTTTTCTCTTGTAGCCAATCGACTAGTAGCTGATAGGTTACCGATTGGTTGTCATCAATTGTTCGTATTGATTCAAACGCCATATTGACCTGCGCCGCAATTAGCGTGTCAAAGTTAAGATTCAGCGTATCAGAAAGCCGTCGAAAGTTGTCCTCGATGAACCGGTAGTATTTTGCAACGTCGTTGGATATGCGGTCTTTCAACAGGGGTTCCTTGGCAGATATTTTATTGCAGAGCGCAAGTGCGTCCATTCTGAGCGCCGTCGCTTCCCCTTGCTTGACGCCGCATAGCTTTTCGATGGCTTCCGCGATTTCGTCCTCGATGGGTACGCGGTCTAGGCGATCAAGGGCGATCTGCCTGGTCTTTAGCCTGTCCTTAGCTTTCAGGGCCCTTTTGACTTTGCCTGATGAGGAATCATGCAGGTATGCGGATGAACAGTCTTTGCAGAGAGCGATATAGTCATCGGCGCTCCCTGCTTCGGGAAGCGTTATTCCTGATTTTTCGTAGGTTAGCCGCTCTACTGAGTTGATAGCTACTGGCGTTATCCGAGTGACCTCCGCGCACGTTATTAATGCGCCTCTCTTAATTGTCGTAAGTCTTTTTGAGCAGAATGCGCATTTGCCGTTCGACTCTTGAATCAACGCTGCTTCTAGTTGTTTGTCCTGATTGAGCTGGGTGTCGTTTGATACGGTCCCCTTTCTGCCTTTCGAGGCCCTAAGCACAATCCGATTCAATAGTTCCGATGCGCTTTGGTAGATAGACGTATCGGTCATGGTAGGGCAATAGGGAGAGAGCGCTTTGTAAAGTGCCATTTCCGCGTCGAATCTTAACTCCATGTTTTCCAGATATCTCTCGAACACCTGCGTATCGGTATATCTGGAGATTTCCGCCGCTATTGAGCCAATGCCTCGACTGCCTGTGTAATAGGACTTAAGGGCTTCGTCATCTCTCTGCGATACGGGGTCGTCATCTATTCCGGTAAAGTCGCAAGCAAGTATGAGCAGCGTCCTTGCGTACTCTGCCTGACTCATTTTTCCTTTAAGTATAGGCGCCGTCAACTGGGCGAACTTGCTGAAGTCGATCTCTTCCATTTCCGTATCGTTTCTTAACTGTACCAACGCGTACCAATACGTATTTTACTGCTTCTTGCAAACCTCCTGAATTTTTGAGAATGACGCGTAACGGAATGGCCATCCGACGTTATCAGGCCTCGAATTTAGGAGGAATAATGACGAAACGAAAAGCAATTATTGACGACGGGTTCAATCCAGAGCTTGTCGAAGGGGCGCGATTCGACGGTATCTTTGAAATTCCGTGCATTGATCCGCCTCGCGCGGTTCTTGTTCCCACGGGACTGACGTCCTGGACGAACAGAAGACGCGCTCCCAGTGAATGCGAGATGCTCGAGTTCTTTGAAAAGGACATCGATTTTGCCGAAGTTCTCATTTGCCCAGAGAAATACGTAGATGACATCATCTCGTTTCCGATCTTCACCCCACTCGATTGTTCGCTGTATCGCGATGCATCTCTCACAGCGCAGATAGCCAATATCTATCGCAGTCGAGCGATCGGATTCTATTACCAACGCCGTGGCGCAAATGTCTACCCCCTTGTGCGCTGGGGAGACGAACGAACGTACACAACGTGCCTGTTACCGGAAAAGGTTGCTTTCAAGGGTGTGCCACGGCGTTCCCCCGTTGTGGTCAGCTCGTATGGCTGCTTCAGTGGCAAGCAGAATAAATTCCATTTCAATGCAGGTTTGATGGCTATGATGGATGAGCTCGAACCAAGCATGCTGATTGTCCACGGCTCGTTGGCCCCCGAACTTGCCCGCAAACTCCAGAACAGGACAGAACTGCACCAGTACCCAGACTGGACCACGCGAATGAAGGGTCGTGGTTAAGATGGGTAGCGGTGTGAGTGGGGCATATGGCGGAACGCATGGAGCCTCGCAGTCGACTTCTGGCTCATCGGCTGCAGCGATGCATCAAAGAGTCTCGAATTGGGCTCAACGAATGCAATCAGAGTTGCCAAACAATCAGCGTAAGAGGTTCAACACTGCCTGTGCCGTCGTGGATACGGAAACCGGAAAGACATATTATGGGCGAAATCGTGGAATTAAGGAAGAAGGGGAGCGAGAAAACCCTATCCTGTTTGGTGACGGAAAGCATAGCGGTCTTTTGCCTTCTTCGACGATTAGTGGATACAAAATTGGGAATTGCGCTGAGGTTCATGCCGTGAATAGGGCTCTCAATGCAGGTGCCAAAGTGGAGAATCTACGGATGATCACCATACATGTGACAAAGAGCCGGATGGGCGAGCTAAAAGCAGCCTGCAAGAATTGCACCTATGCGTTTAAAGGACGTATCGAGGGTAACTATTCGGGCTGGACGGACTTGGATTAGGAGTCGACGATGGATAAGGCTATTGAAAATATCTCCCTAAGAGGGAGGATGGCATTCGCAACCATGTGTGCAGAGCGTTATGCGCTTTCGAAAAAATCAGAGGGTGATTGGGAGTTCGTTTTCTCGGAGTTCTGGCGCATCGCCGACGATATTTATTGGGATGACTGGGCTGATCGCGTAATGGACTTACTCCCAGAATACATCTACGAACTTGACTGCTACGATGCTGACGAATTCGGCTGGCTTGATGAGGAGGGCTTCAATATTTTGAAAGGGCTCTATTCGGGGATGGGCGAAGACTGGGCTTTCCTTCTTCAGAATATCGTTGACATGGAGGAGGTATACGCCTACACATCGATTCCGGGAACTGGGAAAGAAAGCATCAGATCGCTGGAGAGTATTTTAGGAATCCTGGATAAAAACGACATAGAACCGCCTTCGCTGGACAAGGTAAAGTTCTCGTGCTTTTCCGAAAGAGATGGCCGAGGGGAGCCTTTCGATAAATATCAGCTTTCAATCATCCTTCACTAGCATAGTCAAGCATGGTTAACGTAGACCGCGTTTAGAATCTGCCCGTCTATGCTCATGTAGGGTCGAGGTTGCAGATTCAGGGATTCTGCCCATTTTCATTCTGCATATCGACCCGCTCGAAGCTCCAGTTGCGGATGAGCTTGTTGAGGGGCTTCTTGCGGCCAGTATGGGCCAGCAGGATGATGCTGTCATGGCATTGCGGGCGCATGCCGTAGATGTGGGCGAGCTCAAGCGGGTAGTGGAACGCATCGTTCGGGTTCTTTATGCCGAAGTCGGTAAGGACTTCGTCTGATACGTTGAGCGCCTTGGCCAGCACCGCGCGCTGGTCGTCGGTGGGCACGCGCTTGCCCTGCTCGTAGGCACGTACGCTGAACATGCTGATGCCGGCCTCCTTGGCGAGTTCTCCCTGGGTGAGCCCTGCGGCCTTGCGCAAATCCTTGAGGGTCTCCCCCAGCGTCGGCGGTTGGGCAGGGTAGTCGGCCGGATCGTATGCGCCGTCGTATCCGAGCTCGAAGCGCTGGAGATCGGCGAACGTGGCCACCACGCGATCCTGCACGGCGCGGTAACCCTCGGGTTCAATGCGCTTGTCCAGCGCCTCGTGGGTGTCGGCCTCGTCGGCCTCCACGAGCCCCATCCACTCGACCAGGGCGAATCTGCGTCAATTCAGAAAACTAATACCTTTTTACGGGATATCATTCCCACTCGATCGTCCCGGGTGTTTTCCCTATTAAGGTTTTGCTGCGCCGTTTGTCTTTGGTGGCGCTCCTTCTTTTTCTAGTGAAGCGATTCGAGCGTGGCGATGATGAGCGCCGCGCTGTGATGGGCTGCCTGCGATTCGAATGTGACATAGTCCATCGTCGAAGTGCCGTCGGCCTTGTCGGATATGGCCCGAACGATGGCGCAGGGCATTTTCGACAAGTTGCAGGCATTGGCGATGGCGGCGCCTTCCATTTCGCAGCATTTTGCGCCGAAGGTCTCGGTGATGCGCATTTTTTCGGACTCGTCCCTTACGAAACGGTCGCCCGAGGCGACTCGTCCTTCGTGCGTTGTTACGCCGACGGCTTTTGCCGCGGCAAGCACGGCTTCACGCAGGCTTTCGTCCATGGGAAACGCCAGCGTGTCGCTTCCCGGCGTGAGGCCGCATTCGTAGCCCAGATTGCTCACGTCCATGATGTGATTCACGGCGTCGGTTGCCACCACGATGTCGCCAATATTGATCTTCGCGTCAAGCGAGCCCGCGACGCCGGTGTTGATAATCGCCGCAACGTTGAATTCGTCGATCAGGATTTGCGTGCACACGGCCGCATTTACCATACCGACGCCGCATTGTACGAGCACGCACGAAACGCCGCCAATGACTCCCTGGTAAAACGTCATGTTCGCGATGCGCGTCTCGCTTACGTCTGCCAAGGTTTCCATATGGTCGCGCAAAAGGGCGATTTCGATATCCATGGCTCCAATGATGCCGAATGTTCTTGAGCCCATGCGGGAATCCTTTCTTCACAAAAGCGCCCGACGTTTGTCGGGCGCAGGAGTCTTCGTGCTCTTCGTCGATGCCGATGGCACCGACGGCTTTCTCTTGCTGTTCCTTGAAACGCTTGCCCTCCGAAGCTTGACGTCTTCGATTTTTTTGCTTTGCGTTTCGGGCCTGTTGTTGGGTGAATTCTAGCCGATAAAGACAAGGGAAGGCAAAAGCTCCATTTCGCGCTTCAGGCTATGCCTGGGCGAGCGGCATGGCGGTTGGAAATTGGTTCCATATTTGGGCTTCGACAAGGGGAGAAGGTGTCGTATTTCGGAACATCGTAAAATCAAGGAGAAATTTCTGTAAAATAGCCTTGGTATTTGCAATGCCCATTCGCTCATTCGAGGTGTTTCGTGGCTCTAACCTTCTTCGATTTTTTGGCCCAGGCCGCATCCCAGCCGGTTCTTTTTGTGATTCTCGCCCTGGTCATCGGGGTGACCGCGGTTTCTGGCGCGACAGATGCGCCGAATGCCATAGCTACCGTGGTTTCAACGCGCTGCCTTCCCCCGAATGTTGCTATCGGCCTTGCTGCTGTGTTCAATTTCGTAGGTCTTGCCGGCATGACGTTCATATCGACGGCCGTCGCGAAGACCATGTTTGGCATGGTGGACTTTTCGGGAGATACCGATGCGGCGCTTCTGGCCCTGGTCGCGGCGATGCTTGGCGCCATCGCGTGGGGCATTCTCTGCTGGTATTTCGGAATTCCCTGCTCGAAATCGCATTCGCTTATCGCTGGCATCACGGGTGGCGCTATTGCGATGAACGGCTTTTCTGGCGTGGTGCCATCGGAATGGGCCAAGGTAATCTATGGCATGGTGTTTTCGCTGGTGGCCGGCTTTTTGCTCGGATGGATTTTCACGAAGATCGTCGAGCGAGCCTTCAATATCATGAATCGTAAAACCGCTAATATCGTATGCACGGGCATTCAGGATGTTTGCGCCGTGGCTCTCTCGTTTTTGCATGGCGCCCAAGACGGGCAGAAGTTCATGTCCATCGCAATGCTCGGCGTCGCGCTTTCGTTCGGAAGTTCCGATCCCAGCTCGTATGGCTTTCCGCTCTGGATTATGGTCGTGTGCTCTGTGGCCATTTCCTTGGGCACGATTCTTGGCGGCAAGCGAATCATCAAGTCGGTCGGCATGGATATGGTCAAGCTCGAAAAATACCAGGGCGTGGCTGCCAATTTCTCCACCACGTTCACCCTGCTCGTCGCAAGCCTCACCGGCATGCCCGTTTCAACGGGACATTGCAACACTTCGGCGATTATGGGCGTGGGCGCTTCGAAGTCGATCAAGCGCGTGAATTGGTCGATTGCGAAAAACATGCTCTTCGCGTGGATCATCACGTTTCCCGCCTGCGGCCTCATCGGGTTTTTGCTCGCGAAAATCTTCATGCTGTTCGCTTAGGCGCAAAGCTGATTGCACCGATAAGACGCGCCTTTATACGTAAGTCTGCTTGCGTTGGCGCCTAAACGTGGCCATCTGGCATCTCGCGTTTCTCCGTGGCGCTCGGCTTGTAAGCCTTATCCGAGTATTTCGTGGCCTCTTCAATAGCATTTGTCTCCTGGGCTTTCAGCCAACGCTCGCTTGGCTATTATGAAACGGCTTGAAAGGGGGAGACAGTGGAGTCTCGCGCATATATAGAGGAATGGTTTTCAATTTTGCCGACGGAAGCTTCCGAATCGGCTCGCAGCCTGCTTTCCCAAGTTGCGGCCTTGCGTAGCGAGCAAGTAATCTACCCGCCGCAAGACGATATTCTCAATGCGCTTTCCTTTACGCCGCCCCATGGGGTTCGTGCGGTTATTTTGGGGCAAGACCCCTATCACGGTCCCGGCCAAGCCATGGGGCTTTCTTTTTCCGTTCCTTGCGGGCAGAAGCTACCGCCGAGCTTGCGAAACATTTACAAGGAGCTTTCGGTCGATTTGGGCTGCGATATGCCAACTTCGGGAGATTTGACGCCATGGGCCAAACAGGGCGTCTTGCTGTTGAACACAACGCTTACCGTGCGCGAGCACGAGGCCAACTCCCATGCAAAACTCGGATGGCAAGCAGTGACGAAATGCGTGGTGGAGGCGTGTTTCAGGCAAGGCCAGCCCGTGGTTTTTTTCGCGTGGGGGCGCCATGCGCTCAACCTTATCGAAGGTGCTGCCAATGCGGTCCTTGTCGAGGCGCCCAATTGGGCGGGCGTACCTTCGCTTGAAGGAGGCTCGCCCGAACTTCTTGATGCCTCTGAACCCATTAAGGGTAAATTCATCATCGCCTCGACGCATCCGTCTCCGCTTTCGGCGTCGCGTGCGGCGGGCGATATCGTTGCGTTTATGGGTTCTCGTCCCTTTTCGCGGGCAAACGAGCTTCTCATGCGCTGCGGAGCCGATCCTATAGAGTGGGCATGCCTTTGCAATCAAGACCGGCTTGTCTTTAATTAGCGGGGGCGGCTCGGCGCCTCCATTTCACGCTTGCTTGCGGTGGGTATTTCCTTGAAGTCGCTTTAGTGGGAATGCTCTCGCATTGCCGAGCGTCTTGCCCGTCTGGGGAAGTGGACACCGAAGTGCGCCGGCGGCCTCTGTGACGCCGTTTCGAGCGCAGGCGGCCGTGCGTCAACGAGCCGCTTTTAGATGATGGCCCAAACGATGACGGCCGACAGAGCCCCTCCAATCAGGCCGGCAATAAAACCAGCGGCAATAGGAAGGGTGAGCTCTCCGCTTTCGAATGCCTTGGTTATGCCCCGAGTCGGTTTGCTTTCGATTTCTTGTGCCATGGGCTCTTCGGCGCTTTCGGCGAGCAGGTCAATGTCCTCATTGCCACTTTCGCTTTCGCTTTCGCATTCGGCGCAATCGGGCGTTGCTGGCATCTGAACGGCTTTGATTCCGCGTTCAGTGATATCTTCGAAAAAGAATTCCCCGTCTTCGCAGACCCCGTCGATGAAGCCTTCTTCGGCAAGCGTTTGGTAGATAAATACGGCGTTTTGATCGAAAGCGCCTTCTTGTCCTGTTGGGCAAAGCCGCTGAAATGCGACGAGGGTGACGTCTTCTCCCGCATCGAGCGCATCGACAAGCGTGCTGAGCTCTTTGAGTGCGGCTTCGTCTAATGGATGTTCGTCGTATTCGCGCATAACATGCCTTCCTTCTTAAAACGTTCGTCGATTCTATCATGCTCCGCATGCAGTCTCATGGAGGGCCACATGAGCAACATGTGGCTCGCTTGCTGTTCTGTAACACTTCGGAAACAATTCGACGATATACATAATGTTTACGCCGTTGTAACTTTGGCGGCGTATGCGTTGGGGTTGTGCGCGAAGCCCCTGCGTATAAAGCATTCAGGGGGTATCCGCATGCGTTTCGCCTTAGGGACGATGCGTGCGCGAATGCTCGCTGATGCTGCCATGAACGTAGTTTCGCGCAGTAGAGGAGGTATGGCTATGGCTGAAGAGGCTCAGAAGTCATCCAACGAATCGCAGAAAGGCGGCGTGGGTCGCGTTTTGCAAATCGGCGGTGCCGTTGTGGGAACCTTGGTTGGTTCGGGGTTCGCGTCGGGTCAGGAGGTCATGCAGTATTTCACCGCTTATGGCATTCCTGGCATTTGGGGCGCTGTGCTCACCATGCTCTTGTTCGCGCTTATGTGTGCGGCCGTTACGTACTACGGCTGGAAATTCGCTAAGTCGGAGCATTTCTCGGCATTCCGCCATTATTGCGGCAAGTACTTCGGCATGTTCATGGACGTGTTCTCGGTTCTGTTTTGCTTCTTGGTCGGTATCGTTATGACGTCCGGTTCCGGTGCCATGTTCGAGCAGTACTTCGGCATTCCCTCCATCGTCGGATCGGTTCTCATGGCGCTTATCGCGCTAGGCAGTGCTTGGCTTGGCCTTGGAAAGCTCACGAAACTGCTTGGCTCTACTGCCCCCATCTGCATTGTGTTTCTGGTTGGCGTTTCTATTGTGACCGCTGCTATGAACTGGGGCAACCTTGGTAACGCCGATGCCATGGTCGCTGCGGCCGATGCCGAGGGCAACGTGCTTCGTGCTGTGGATTTCGCGGCTCCCCTGTGGATCGTCATCATCGTGACCGCGCTTAACTACGTGGCCCACAACATCGTCGCAGGCGTGCCGTTTATTTCAAAGGTCGGAACCCAGGCGAAAACCGGTAAAGAAGCCCTGTGGGGCGGCCTTCTGGGCGGCATCCTTTTGGGCGTGTGCGCCCTTGCGCTTAACCTCGGCATGCTTACCACCTACGACCAGGTGTATGCGCTTCAGGTTCCCGGCCTTGAGTTCGCGCGCATGCTCAACCCCGTAATGGGCGCGATTTACGCCGCGATTCTCATCATCATGATTTACAACACCATCGTTCCGATGATGATTTCGGTTGCGAACCTCTTTGTGAAAGAAGAGAAGGATCCCACGAAATATCGCGTCATGCTCATTGCCCTCGCGGTGATCTTCCTGATTGGCGGTCAGTTCCAGTTCTCGATGCTCATCAATATCCTGTATCCGTTCGTCGGCTATGTTGGCATGATCTTCATGGCCGTGGTGTTGGTCCAGGTCATTCGCTGGAAGTGCTTCGGCAAGAAAGAGCCCCAGGAATAAAGGCAAACGCATTACAGTTGCAGTTTGGGCGTTGGCTTCGGCCGGCGCCTTTTTTTGCGTGATAGTGGGGCGCTTTTCTCTGAAGAAAGCGTCCCATGCGTCAGGATTGCCGTTGTGGGCTACCGCGGAATCAGCCTATTGTCGAAAAGGCGATTTCGACCATGGCGTCATGGTATAAACGCGTCTTTAAAGCCGACAACGGCGAAGCTTTCTGCATGATGCGTTATTTACGGATTGCTATCAGGCGTTTCCGAGGGGCCCTAGGGAGCACGCTAAAGACCGGGTCATTACGGAGGTGCCAATTCGCTGTTCTCGTTATAAGTTCTGAAGCAAAGAAACGGCGTAGACAAGCATTGGTCGCGCCCTTGTCGATTATCGCAAATCTATGAGTTGCTGCAGTTCTTTCTTGCTGTGCACGTCGAGCTTCGCATACAGGCGTTTCGTGTGGCCTTTTACGGTGTTCTCGGTTACGAACATCGATTCAGCGATATAGGCTTTCGTGCGACCCTTGCAAAGCATCTGCATGACTTCAAGTTCGCGTGGCGTGAGGCGTTTTTGCTCGGCAACCGCTCGGCAGCGGGCGTCTATATCCTCAAACTCCGATGGGGCTGGTGCCGCCGCAGCATTGATATCGCTGAAGATGAGCTGCATATCGCGGTCGCGTAACTCAAGGCAGAACGTCGACACTATGAGCACGACGTAGAGAAGCGCAGCCAAAAAGACAGATTCGGTTGCATGCCCGCTTGCCGCTTGTGCGAAGGTGACGCCCGCAAACAACGGAAGCGTATACAGGCTCCAGCCGATGCCGAACACGGTGGTCGGTTTCATGTCGCTATGCTGGGCGATATCGCAAAGCGTGAGCCATACGAACATCACGATGAAGTTCACGCAGATGCTTGAGAAAATGGGCTGCAACCATAGGCCGGGAAGTGCGATCCTCATGAGGATGTCGGTCGCGAGCAATACAAGGATGATGCGCCACAGCTGCACAAAATCGAACGGCCTTTTCAAGGAAAACGTCCAGGCGAGCACGCATGCGCACAACACAATCTCGCACGTTCTGGCGATCAGGAAAGAAAACAAAGGCATTTCGGCCGGCCCCTGCTGCTCGTTGGCGAGTAAAAGCAGGTTCGCATTCACTACGCTGAACACCACGATGAGCGCGGCGACTTTCCAAAGCGATCTCGCGTCTTTTTTTGTGAAGCGCAACGCCGCTTTTGTTTGCTGGGAGCATGTGGCGCACGCCTTACGGCCGCTTAGCAATGCAATCGGCGCTAAAAGGGCAAGCGCGATTTTGGCCGGGGCTGGCGTGATAAGAAAAAGGATGCTTTTGAGAAGTGCGGCGAGTATGCCGCTACCAAAGAGGTAAAAGGTCGCCTGCATCATGGTGAAGCGCGAATAGACAATCGCCCAAAGAGAATATGTCCAGCCAATGAACACGCCACCGAGGATGAGGGATGCCGCGCTTGCAGTCGCGCTTTGCGGAATGAACGCAAGTCCTGCTGCGGCGACTCCTGCGGCAGATACAGCGGCACATCCGATTTTGCTCGATGCGAAGCCTGGCCGTGCATGACAAGCCACGGCGAGCGCCAGCATAGTGGCGGCAATGGGGAGGTAGACGAATTGCCATGCGGTCGATTCTCCCGGTGCAGCCCCGCCGCCCGTGTTGAACGCATATATCCACGCATGGACGATGGCCAGGCCGAAAAGCGGTGCGGTTTCGTGCCACTTCGATTGAGGCGAAAAGCCAATTGCCGCGCGTATGTTCACCGTGTTTTCCATAGGGCGCATTATCTCACCCATGCTCGACGCTGCCAATGCGCATCTTTAAAAAAGCTTTTCACAGAACCCGTTTGACCTGCGCAAACGTGTAATGTACCCCTTTTGGGTATGCGATTGCCCCTGAAGGGGGCGAGACGCGGGGCGCGCGTCGGGGCATGGTATCGCTATCGAAACGCGAAACCGATGCGCTCGCGTGGAGGGGCGGAGCATAAAACGGCTTCGAGGAATACATAGCGCATCGCTCGATTTAAAGGGTGGTTTTGGTATGGCAGATTTGAATCTCACCGCATCTCGCCGCAACTTCATCAAGGCCGCGGGCGCGGCGCTCGCGCTCGGCGCAGGCTCGGCGATGCTCGGCGGCTGCGCGCCGAAGAGCGGATCGTCTTCGAAGAATGACGCCGTAAGTAACGTCGCCGACATCAAATGGGACGACGAATACGACGTTATCGTTGTGGGCGGCGGCATTGCGGGTCTCGCTGCTGCGGCGACCGTCGCCAGCGAAGGCGACGGCAAAAAGTGCCTTCTGCTTGAAAAGGGCGAAAGCGCCGGCGGCAACAGTTTTCAATCGTCGGGCTACTGCATGTGGACCGACGAATCCGAGAAGTTCTTGAATTCTTACATCAAGGGCCTCAATGGCGATTCCGACTGCACGCCCGATGACGTGATGGCCGCCTATTGCGATGGCTTGACCGAAAACGTTGAATGGTTGAAGGGCCTTGGTGCCGAGCCGTACATGGCCGTGATGGGACCGGGATACGAGGGCTCGCAGACCAATCAAAATCCTGAATATCCCGAAATCGATGGAGCGCAGTATATGGGTGCGATCCGCTTCACGGGCGGCGAAGACAAAACCGGCCCGAAGCATATCGCCGTGTTTCTGCAGCAGTACGTTGAGCAAAGTGACGTCGACTACCAGAAGTCCACGCCGATGACCGCGCTTGTGCAAGATCCGCAGACAGGCGCCATTTTGGGCGTTGTCGCTGGCGAGAAGAACAACAAATACTACAAGGCCAACGGCGGTGTGATCATGTGCACCGGCGGCTTCGAGAACGACGCTGAGTACTTGGAGAACTACATGGGCATGCAGGGCGTCACGCCCGCTGCCGCGCAAGAGAACACGGCCGACGGCCATCGTGCGTGTGCAAAAGCCGGCGCTGCGATGTGGCATATGAAGGGCGGCGCGTGCTTCTGGATGGCTCCGCGCAACCTCGAAAACACCGAATTCACGCAGACTCAGCCCACGGGTCTTACTAAAGAATTCGGTATCACGGTCGGCGTGAACGGTCGTCGTTTTTACAACGACTGGGATGCGTGCGCCTCTGGCGACGTGCTGCCTATCGGTAGCGATTTGCGTACGAATGTCGGTTACCGCCACGGTGCCACGCAGTGGGGTGGCCGCTGGGTGCATCTGCCGTTGCCCCCGAAAGCATGGTTCGTCTACGACGCCGCTGGCTTGGCCGCAGGTGCGCTCCCCGAGAATCTTCGCGAGAATCCCGATGCGAACGGCTGGGCGTATAAGGCGAATACCATCGAAGAGCTTGCCACGCTCATCGATGTTCCAGCAGACGAACTCTCCAAGACGGTTAGCACGTGGAACACGTTCTGCGACAATGGCGAGGATCTTGCGTTCTATCGTCCCAGCAACCACATGACGAAGGTGGCGGAGGGCCCGTTCTATGCAACGCTGTGCACGCCGACCATGCTGAACACCGACGGCGGACCGGTGCGCGATGCTCAGGCTCGCATCCTCGACCCGTACGGCAACCCGATCGAGAACCTGTACTCAGCAGGCGAATTCGGCTCTATCTGGGGCAATATGTACCAGGGCACGGGCAACATCGGCGAGTGCGTCGTGTTCGGCCGTATCGCCGCCCGCAACGCCATGGCGGAATAACCTTCCGATAATCCCTCGGTCTCACGGCGCACCCCTCCCTTGAGCGTCGTGTCGACGGTACGGAAACGCCTCGCATTGAAACCGATGCGAGGCGTTTCTCTTGTTTTCCAATCTGGGGCATTTTTCTCTGAGGAAAGCGTTCCGCTAGAGGATGCCAAGAAGGCCCTCCACCCTGTTTCCTGAACGCCTGGAACGTTGTGAAGGAAACAGGGTGGAGGGCCTTCGTCGTGTCGTGCGATTGAGGCAGGAAGCTACTCTGTCGTCGCCGGCTGGTCGCTTGCGCTTTCGCCGAGCATGCCATCGAGCGTGCGCCATGCGAGTTCTGCGCACTTCACGCGGGCGGGCATGTGCGAAATGTCTTGCAGCTGCGCAGCTTCGTCAAGGTCGATCTTGTCTTGCTCGGTGAGTTCTTTGCCTTTGATCATATCGATGAAAAGCTGCGACAAGCGTTGTGCTTCCTCGACGGTTTCGCCGGTAATCACGTCGGCCATCATGTCGGCTGAGGCTTGGCTTACTGCGCAACCATGGCCCGTGAACGCGGCTTCCTCGATAATGCCATTTTCAACGCGAAGCGACAGCACGAGTTCATCGCCGCAACTTGGATTAATGCCCTCGTGCGTATGGGTAGCATCGCTCATCTCATATTTGTAGTCGGGGTGGGCGTTATGGTCCATCAATGCCGTGGTGTAGATTCCGCTATTCGCCATGGAACATGCTCCAAACTCGTTTCAGGCCAGCAACCAGCTTATCGACGTCGCTTTTGTCGTTGTAAAACGCCAAAGAAGCTCGGCAACAGGCAAGGTTTTCAACTCCAAGCCATGTGAGCAACGGCTGCGCACAATGGTGGCCGGCGCGAATGGCCACTTGGTCCATGTCGAGAATGCTTGCAACATCGTGCGGGTGAATTCCGTTCACGTTGAAGCTCACCACGCCGTGGTGCCTTTCGGGGTCGGAATGTCCAATAATCGTGACGAAATCAAGCTTGCCCAGCTCGTCCATGCAATAAGAGACGAGGGCTTTCTCGCGTGCCTCTATGATGTCCAACCCAACCGATTCCACATAAGCGATGGCCGCGGCGGTGGCATAGATTCCGGCTGCATCTTGCGTGCCGGCTTCGAACTTCTCGGGCACGGGTGCCCACGTGGCGTCTTGCTCGGTTACATTGTCGATCATCTCTCCGCCCGTCAAAAACGGCGGCATAGCATTGAGCAGCTCGTCTTTGCCCCAAAGCACGCCCATGCCGAACGGGCCGAACAGCTTGTGGGCGGAAAACGCGAAGAAGTCGCAGCCGATTTCTTCGACATTGACGGGAATGTGCGGCACCGACTGAGCGCCATCGACCACGAAATATCCGCCGACCTCGTGCACGCGTCGGCCGAGTTCCTCAACGGGGTTCTCGATGCCCAGTACATTCGAGACATGCACGCAAGCGAGAATCTTCGTTTTGGAAGTGATCTTCGCATCCATTTCTTCGTGTGTGATGACGCCGTTTTCATCGGGATAGAGATAGACGAGCTTTGCTCCTGCGGCGCGGCATGCCTGCTGCCAGGGGATGAGGTTCGAATGGTGCTCCATGATGGTGATGCAGACCTCATCGCCAGGCTGAAGTACCGTGGGGGCGAACGCTTTGGCCACAATGTTGAGCGCCTCGCTTGCGTTGCGGCACATCACGACATCTTCAGCCTTCGGTGCCCCGATAAATTTCGCGACGCGATGGCGAGCAACGTCGATTGCTTCGGTGGCCTCTACCGACAGGCGGTATAAACCACGAAGGGCATTCGCATTCATGTCTTCATAGAAACGCCGCTGTGCATCGAGCACGGCTTTAGGGCGCTGAGCCGTGGCGGCACTATCGAGAAAGGCCAGGTCTGGGTGGTTGGCCAGCAACGGAAAATCGCGTTTGTAGGGGTTTTCCGCAATGTTCGCCGCGCAAACGATGTCGGTCGCGCGGGCCGAGGCCGCTGCTGCCTGTGCGGCATCGGCGATGGCGCAGGCGCTCGAGGAAGTTGTGTTCATCTCAGTCATGCTTGATCCTTACGCTTGCTCAACCGTATCGAAATGAGCAGGGATGCCAATGGTCTTGGCTAGCTTCACGATTGCCTGGCGCGTTAGGGCGTCAGGCGTAGTGAGAGCTGCGTCTTCGAAAGTCGCTATGGCAAGCAGGCGTTCTGCCGCCTGCTGGGAAATGCCGCGGCTCATGAGGTAGGTCAATTGCTCGGGGCGCATGTGTCCAATAGTTGCGCCGTGATTTCCCGCAACGTCGTCTTCGCTGCAGAGGATAATCGGGATGGATTTGTTTTTCACGCGCTCATCGGCGAGCACGACGGACTCTGTTTCGGTTCCTTCGGCGCCCGCGCACCCGCAGACCAAGTCGATGGTTCCGCGCAGCACCTTACAACATTCATCGGTCAGAACACCTTGCGCATCCATCAGGCTGGTCGTCTTTTGTCCGCGATGGCGTAAAAGATAATTGAAGTCGAGTTCCTCTTCGCCATGGCCCACATAACGAGTGGTCACGTGAACGTCGGAACGGCTTCCCGACAGATTGCCGGCCAGGCCCACATACGATTTTCCTGCTCCAAGAACGGTATGGCGCACCGTGATGCGGGCGTCGGTATCGAGGAACAGGGACGTGTCATCCATCGTGGTGAACCCGTCTGCGGCAACATGCATGCTCTGAATGTCGACATGCGAATCTGCGCCAGCAAAAACCGAAAGCGTGCTGCCGATGAGGCCTTCGCCTTCTTCGTCGGAATCGAAGCAGATAAGAATCTGAACTTCGGCGCCATTGTGTGCCACAACGGAAAGGTTCGCAACGGCTGCGGCTCCGGCTGCTCCGTGCGCTCGTATCACGATGGGGCTATCGAGGGAAGTGTTTTCGCCGATTTCTATGACGCGTGTTGCGCTCGCATGCGCTTCGAGCCATTCGGCGGCAGCCTGGCCTATGCCATGTTCAAATGCTTGTGGATTCTCGGCGTCGCGCGTAACGGGTGACGCCGCAGCCAAATCGAGGTTCACCTCGCCGCCGTTGTGCAGCTCTTCATCTGGTTGCGTGTTGTGCTGCGGTTCGGCTTGCTCAGGGCGGGTTGCCCATACCTGATCGCAGGCGGCTTCAAAGGCGCCGAATGCACCGACGGTAGCGCCCTCGGGTACGATAATCTCAACGGAATCGTTGGCGATGGTGTCGACTACGTCGACGTGAGCCTCGTTCATGTTCAGACGATGCCAGGTGGGGGAGATGAGCGCATTGGCGCGCACGGCTTGCGTATTGGTTTCAGCCATTATCCAATCGCCCCTTCCATTTCGAGCTTGATCAGATTGTTCATTTCGACCGCGTATTCCAAAGGAAGTTCTTTGCTTACGGGGTCGGCGAAGCCATTGACCACCATAGTGCGTGCCTCTTCTTCCGAAATTCCGCGGCTCATCAGGTAAAACACGGTGTCATCGGAAATGCGGCCAATAGTTGCCTCGTGTCCGACGTCTACGTTTTTGCAGCGGATATCCATGGCGGGAATGGTGTCGGATCGGCTTGCCGCATCGAGCATCAGCGATTGGCAGCTTACGGATGCCGCCGAATTCTGCGCTGCTTCAGTGGCAACGACGCTCGAGCGGAAGGTCGACACGCCACCGCCCTTCGAAATCGATTTCGTCTCGATTGCGGCGCTTGTCTCCGGCGCCGCGAGCACGACTTTGCAGCCCGTGTCGAGGTCTTGGCCTTGCCCTGCGAACGTGATGCCCGTGAACGTGCAGGTCGATTTGCGTCCCGACAGAATAGACATGGGGTAGAGGTATCCCACGTGGCTGCCAAAGCTGCCCGATACCCACTCAATTGAGCCGCCCTCGTCGCAGACCGATCGTTTGGTATTGAGGTTGTACATGTTCTTCGACCAGTTTTCGATGGTCGAGTAGCGCAGGTGCGCATTTTTGCCGATAAAAAGCTCGACGGCGCCCGCGTGCAGGTTCGCGACGTTGTATTTCGGCGCGCTGCAACCTTCGATGAAGTGCAAATCGGCGCCGTCTTCCACGATGATCAGCGTATGCTCGAACTGTCCTGCGCCTTTCGCATTCAAGCGGAAATAGCTTTGCAGGGGGAAGTCGAGCTTGGTGTCTTTCGGGACGTATACGAAACTTCCGCCCGACCACACAGCGCCATGAAGCGCTGCGAATTTATGGTCGGTTGGAGGGATGAGCGTCATGAACTTCTCGCGAATAAGCGCTTCCCAACGCTCGTCATGGAGCGCCTCTTCGATTCCCGAGTAGACGATGCCCATCTTCGATGCAGTGTCTTGCATATTGTGATAGACGAGCTCCGAGTCGTACTGGGCGCCGACGCCTGCGAGATATGCGCGCTCGGCCTGCGGTATGCCCAGGCGGTCGAAGGTATTCTTCACGTCGTCGGGCAGGCTTTCCCAGTCGCTTTTCTGGTCGGTGTTCGGCTTCACGTATGTGACGATGTTGTCCATATCGAGGCCAGCAATCGACGGACCCCAATCGGGCGCGGCCATGCTTTGGTAAATCTCGAGTGACTTCAGTCGATGCTCAAGCATCCATGCGGGTTCGTCTTTTTTCTCCGAGATTTCGCGCACAATCTCGGGCGTGAGGCCAGCAGCCAGGCGTTCTTCGCTTTCGCCGTATGAAAAGTCGTAGAGGCTGCGATCGATGTCGGCAACCTCGGAATGCTGTTTTGTCATCGCGCCGCCGCCTTACGCAAGTGCCGCCGCGGCGGCTTGCTCGAACTGCTCGAAGCCTTCGGAGTCGATCTTTTCGATGAGGGAAGCGTCGCCTTCATGCACCATGCGGCCTTTCACCATGACGTGAACGCGGTCGACCTCCACGCGCTCCAAGATGCGCGTATTGTGGGTGATGATGACGAGCGTGCCGTCGCATGCGTTGCGGTATGCCTCTATGCCTCGCGAGACGACGGAAAGCGCATCGACGTCAAGGCCGGAATCGGTTTCGTCGAGGATGGCGAGCTTTGGTTTGAGCAACAAAAGCTGCAGCATCTCGAGCTTTTTCTTCTCGCCGCCGGAAAAGCCCACGCCGAGCTCGCGGTCGAGGTACGCGGAATCGAAATCGAGCGTTTCGCACAGCTCCTGAACGTGACGGCGGAACTGCTTGCCTTTAAGATTAAGTCCCTCGCGCCCTGCGGCTGCCGCGCGCAAAAAGCTCGACAGCGGAACACCGGGGATTTCTACGGGCGCTTGAAAGCTGAGGAACATGCCCGCGTGGCTGCGCTTGTCGGGTGCCAAGGCGGTGACGTCTTGGCCGTCGAAGGTGATGCTGCCGGCATTTACCTCGTACGTCGGATCGCCCATGACAACATGGCCAAGCGTGGATTTACCCGCGCCGTTCGGACCCATGAGCACATGCGTTTCTCCGGCTCCCACCGACAAATCGACGTCGTGGAGTATTTCTTTTTCGTCAACCGATGCGGTAAGCCCGTTCACGAGCAACAAAGGCCCCGCTGAGTTTTGTATTGCCATGGCAAACGCCTTTCTCTTTATGGATACCCCTTTTGAAACCTCATTGGGTGTTGGCCGCCGGCTTCAATCCCTTCCGCTTGCGCGGCCCCATAATTGAAGTAACCGGGCACAATAAACCAACCTATGTAACTGGATTAAGATAAACCAACCATGAATCATGTCAAGTGCGATTGGGGCAGGTGAATACGAATCGGCATGAAATGCGATTTGCGCGATGCCATTTTATGAATCTTGTCGGCACAGTTTGCAATCCTTCAACAGATTGTGCGTAATGGGAGGCTCCTTTGACGGCTCGATGGCAAAAAAGGATATACTCCTTGGCTATTGAAAGCCGTTCGCGCCGTGCGCATGGGCGGTTCGGACGATTTTTTTTGGAATGAATGGTATGCCGAACTCCAAACTTTTGACGCTTGCCGTCCCCGCATACAACTCAGAGAAATTCTTGGGCACGTGCCTCGATACGCTCGTGAAATCGGGCGATGAGGTCGAGGTTCTCGTGGTAAACGACGGCTCCTCCGATGCGACTTTGGGCGTCGCTCAGGCCTATGAGGAGCGCTATCCCGATATTGTCGTGGCAATCGATCAGGTGAATCGCAACTGGGGCGGGGCAGTGAACCATGCGCTGGAGCGTGCCAGCGGAGCTTATTTCTATGTCGTCGATTCGGACGATTGGCTCGATTCGGGCGTGCTCGACGAGGTGCTTGGACGGCTTCGTGAGCTTGAAGCGAGCGCCGGCGGGGTCGATTTGTTTGTGGTGAATTACATATATAACCGCGTTGAAGATGCGACGCGCCACACGATTCACTATCGCAAGCTCATTCCCGCCGATGCGGTGGTTGGTTGGGATGACCTCAATATTCCCAAGGTCGACCAATACCTCATGATTCACAGCATGATATACCGCACGCAAGTCGTTCGCGATAGCGGGCTGGTGCTTCCCGAAGGCATGTCGTATATGGATAGCCTTCTTATGCTGAAGCCCCTGCGCTATGTGAAGACCCTGTATTACCATGATTGCGATTTGTATTGGTACACCATCGGCCGCGAGGGGCAATCCATCGAGCCCGAGGTCCTTAAGCGCCATATTGGCGATCAGCTCTGCGCAACGAAGTGGGCAATCGACGGTTTTGATTTCGAGGCGTTGCAAAAGATCAGCCCGCGTTTGGCGAGCTGCAGCTTGCGCTACCTTTCCGCGATGATGACGGTTTCGTCGATTCACTTGTACCAAATCAACACCCCCGAATCGATTGAGGACAGCAAAAAGCTCTGGGAATATGTTCGCAAAAGCGACCCGGTGCTTTACCGCCGTCTTCATGCGTCGTTTGCAGGGCTTGTCGCGCGCAAGACGGCACCAGGTCGTTTCGCCGCGAAATTCGGCTATAACGTGGCGGCGAAGATTTTCAAATTCGCCTAATTCAAGAAAAGAAAACGCATGTCAAGCAACTCCAAAGACAAAGAGCCCTACGCCGAAGCGGTTTTAGAGCCGAATTTGCTCAATGAAATCGCTCCGGAAACAGCGATGGAGCGCCCCCACGTGAAGGGGCGCATGCTTAACGTGTTTCTTTGCATTTTCGCTTTCGGCATGCTTGTGGGCTACCTGGTATTTGCTGGCGAGGGCGAAGATCTTGCGAACGCCCTTCAAAGCATGCAATGGTCGTGGCTCGCGCTTGCACTGCTTATGGTTGTGGGCTATTGGTTTTTCGAGTCGGTTTGCATGCAGATCTTCTCGCGCGACATGTTTCCGCGATTCAAATTCCGCGACACGTTTCTCTGCACGGTTATCGGTCAGTACTTCAACTGCATAACGCCGCTTTCGAGTGGCGGTCAGCCTTTTCAAGCGTATTACTATAATCGCTTCGGCATGCCTCTCTCGAAGAGCATGCCTATGCTCGTGTGTAGGTTCGTTACCTATCAGGTCGCGACGAGCGCCTTTTGCGCGATCGTCTTGCTGGCACGATTGAATTACTTCATAGAAGACAACCCGGCGCTTACCACGCTCGTTATCATCGGGTTCATTGGGGGGCTTGGCCTTTTGTCCATGCTTTTGGCGATCGCCCTATGGAGAAATGGCATCGTCAAGCTCATGTCATGGGCTTTCAAGCTTGCCGGTAGGCTTCGTATCGTGAAAGATCCCGACAAAAATATCGCCGACACGACCAAAACGATTGACGACGCCTATGCCGAAATTCGTTACATGCTGAAAAAGCCCAAGCTTTTCGTGCAAAGCATCGTGGTCACGTTTATTCAGCTTTTGGAGTTTTTCACCATCAGTTACGTGATCATGCGCGGCCTTGGATGCGACGGCGATTTCCTCACTGTTATCTCGTGTCAGGCGTTTGTGTACATGATTTCTTCCTTCGTGCCAACGCCGGGCGCCATGGGTGCGGCGGAAACGAGTTATGCCCTCTTTTTTAGCACCATCTACCCGAGCGCATCGTTCGTGGCGCTTTCCACGTTCATCTGGCGATTCCTTACTTTTTATTTCCCCATCGTGACGGGTATGCTTATCACGTTGTTCGTGAATCGCGGCGATGCCGTGCGTGCGCAAGAAGCCAATAAGCTGAAGTAAGCCGTTCCCAAACGCCTTGTGTCGAAAAGGAGATTGCCCATGAGCATGGCGGATATCTTGAATATCGAAATCGTCGAAGACACGCCGGAGCGCTACGTGATGCGTACTCCCGTGACGGCCGACATGCTGCAGCGCCATGGCGTTATCCACGGCGGCATCAGCGCTTATTTGGCCGAGCATGCAGCGAGCGAATGTATTTCGGCGCATACCGATCCTTCGGTGTCGCACGCTTTGGGTCTAGAACTCACCACGACTCACTTACTGCCGGTATTCGAGGGCGATACCATCGAGACGGTTGCGAGCCCGATTCGCGACGGCGGGCGCGTTCGAGTGTGGAAAGTCGAGCAGTTCCGCCTCTCCGATGGTCAGATGTTCAACACGTCGCAGATGACGATGTACATGAAGAAGGTCAACTAACGCCCAATTCGCCTGGAGCGCGATGCCCGACGATTCGGGCGCCCTTTAAAACCTATTGATGGGATGTTCCTGTATCGCCGTGTAAAGGGATTCTTGGAGGATATTCCAAAATGGGTTGAGGTGGTCGTCGAGCAGCACTTGGGTATTTGCGCGATTCTTGAGGAAAAACCCCACGAAAGCGACCACTTGGTGTGCGCAGCCGTTGGCGAGAAGCCCTTTGACTTCATCGGGCATGTAGCGCCCATCTAAGATAAAATCGATATCGCTCACGAACACGGGAATGAGCATCTCGACTATCTGCTGAATAAACTCATGCTCCCGTTCGTTGAAGAGCTTGCGGTAGAAATCCGAGTCTTCGAGCACCGTTTTAACAAGAATCTTGTAATAAGCCCCCGAATCGAGCGTGCGTGCGCCCGTTTCTTTATGCACGTAATAGGCGAGCGGCTCTTTCCCGGCGCCCGTTTCCGAAAAAGGGGCGCAAACAAGCTGACTTTCGGGAAAATCGTGGCGCAATTTCGCGGCAAGCGAGCTTCTGAATATCCACATGGCTACATCGTATTTGGAGCCAAAGTGGTAATAGAACGTGTTGCGATTAATGCCAAGTTCCGATATGAGGTCGGCAATGCGGGTTTGCGATAGCGAGGTTTTGCAAACCGATTCCTTAAATGCCGCAGCGATTTCCGCTCGTGTGTCGCGCTTTGCCATACGATGCATCCTCTTCTGTGTTTCCCCAGATGAATTATAGTCACCTTCTCGCTTTGAGGGCAAGATGCCTACGGGAGCGTGACCTTATATATTGGGTGAACTTATGGAAGCCCGAGCTTTCATAGATTTCAACTAGGTAAATTGACGATTTGTCTAAATGGGTTTAGACGCACGGACGTTACGTCTAATGAATATCTCCTCCACACAATCCACAATATAGGCGTCCGAACAAGACGTGGTTCGGGCCGTAAGGGGAATACTTTTAGGAGGAAACATGGAAGACGTCAAACGTCCGCTCGCTGGTGTGAAAGTCGTCGAAATGGCGACGTTCATCGCGGTCCCCGCTGTTGGTCGTATTCTGGCCGACATGGGTGCTGAGGTGGTTAAGATCGAATCCGCCAAGGGCGACAACCTGCGCTTCACTGCTCCCAATGAGGGCCGCCCGTCCGACCCGCACGAGGACACGAATTTCGACCTCGAAAATGCGAACAAGAAGGGCATCGTGCTCGACCTTCGTCAGCCCAAGGGCAAAGAAGTGCTCTTCAAGCTTCTTGATGATGCCGATATTTTCTTGACCAACTGGCGCCCCGGCGCACTCGCCCGCCAGAACCTCACCTACGACGACCTGAAGGCCAAATACCCCAAGCTCGTCTACGCTAGCCTCACCGGCTATGGCGACAAGGGCCCCGATAAAGACCTTCCCGGTTTCGACTACACGGCGTTTTTCGCCCGCTCCGGCTGGTCGGGATCGCTCTATCAAAAGGGCACCGTTCCTTCGAACCTCATTCCCGCCTTGGGCGATCATCAGGCAGCTCTCGCTTTGACCGCCGGCATCTTGGGCGCGCTGTATCGCGCAGCCCTTACCGGACAGGGCGAAAACGTTTCCACCAACTTGTTGCACACCGCCATCTGGGTTCAGTCTTTCCAGATTCAGGGCGCTCAGTATGGCACCGAGTTCAACGGCGTTACCTATCCGTTCGACCGTCGTGAAAACCCGTTGCCCTATCAGCCGGCCGTTAAGACCAAAGACGATCGCTTCTTGCAGGTCATGGGCCCGAACTTCAACATCTATTGGCCGCTTATCATGAAGGCGATCGGCCGCGAAGACGTTCTTGACGATCCGATTTTGAGCGACCAGAAAAAGATTCAGGATTCCGGTCGCCTTGGCGAGGCCTACGACATCGTTCAGGAAGGCTTCCAGCAAAAGACCATGGAAGAGTGGATTCCTATTCTTACCGAGCTCGACATTCCGTTCGCTGCCTGCCAGACCTATGAAGAAGTTTCCAAGGATAAGCAGGCCTGGGCTAACGACGTCTTCTACGAGATGGATTACCCGCGCGGTCCCAAGGCGCTGGTGCGCACCCCGATCAACATGTCGGAAACCGCACTTCCCGAGTACAAGAAGGCTCCGCTTTTGGGCGAAGACACCGAAGAAGTGCTCAAGGCTCTCGGCTACACCGACGAAGAGGTCAAGGCTCTCGAAGACGAGGGTATCGCGATGCAGGGCGAGCATAAGTAATCCTGTCCCGGTTTAGACGTGCGCCGCTTCGCGAATGCACGCAATTGCGGCGCACGCTTCGTTTGCCAGATGTATCTGGCGCCAAGAAATAAAGGGGGAAATTGATGACTGAAGAAGTGAAAGAGGCTCCCGAGAAACTTCCCGCGAAAAAGGTTCTGGCCAATATCGCCGATAACGTTTACGAAAGCGCCATCGAAGCGAAGGCCCGCGGCGAGAAAGTCGGTTGGATTTCTTCGAACTTCCCGCAGGAGATTCCAGAGACGCTTGGCCTTCACTGCGTGTATCCCGAAAGCCAAGCGGCCGCCATTTCGGCCAAGGGCGGAAGCCTGCCGATGCTCGAGCATGCTGAAGGCGATCTGGGCTTTTCGAACGACCTGTGCGCATACGCCCGCATCTCAATGGCCTACGCCGACTTGGCGAAGTGCCCCAACAATGAGCGCGAGATGCCGCTTCCCGACTTCGTTTTGTGCTGCAATAACATTTGCAACTGCATGATGAACTGGTATGAGAACATCGGCAAAATGCTCAATGTTCCCGTCATCATGATCGATGTGCCGTTCAACGAGAAATATGACGTCGACGCAAAGCGCGTGGCTTATATGAAGGGCCAGTTCGACGACGCCATCAAGCAGCTCGAAGAAATCACCGGCAAGAAGTGGGACGAAAAGCGCTTCGCCGAGGTTTGCGAGATTTCCAACAAGGTTGGCGAGGCGTGGCTTGAGGCAACCCAGTACATGCAGTACGAGCCCAGCCCGCTCAACGGCTTCGAGCTGTTTAACCACATGGCCGTCGCGACCATGGCGCGCGGCAAGCAGGAGTCTCTCGATGGCTTCTTGCAGCTGATTGACGAATACAAGCAATTCGTCAAAGAGCACAAGTCGACGTTCAAGGTCGAAGAGAAAAACCGCGTCATGTTCGAGGGCATTGCATGCTGGCCGTTCTTGCGCGCCACGCTGCATCCGCTTAAGCACTCCGGCAGCAACGTCACCGCATGCGTGTACGGCCCTTCGTTCGCCTTCACTTACGGCAACACCGACGAGCTTATGCGCGCATACGCCAGCGTTCCCAACGCAATCAACCTTGAGCGCGCCGTTGAGCTTCGTGAAGAGCTCTGCCGCGCCGGCAAGGTAAATGGCGGTCTTGTCCACAACAACCGTTCTTGCAAGATGTGGTCGGGCATCGCTCCCGAAATGGCCCGCCGCATTTCCAGTGATTTGCACATTCCGGTCGTCACCTTCGACGGCGACCAGTCCGACCCGCGCAACTTCAGCGAAGAGCAGTACAACACGCGTGTCGAAGGTTTGATCGAAATCATGGAAAACAACAAGAAGGGGGAGTAGACGATGGCTGAAATCAAGGAAATGCTGGCCAGCTTCGCCGAGGTCGCGAACAACCCCAAGGCCCAGCTCGACAAATACCTGGCCGAGGGCAAGCGCGTGATTGGCGTTGGTCCCTACCATGTGCCCGAAGAACTCGTGCATGCGGCAGGAGCTGTTCCCTTCGGCGTGTGGGGTGCTGTGGGTTCTTCCGACAACGCGAAGAAATACTTCCCGCCGTTTTATTGCTCCATTTGCCAGATGACGCTGGAGATGGGCATGACCGGCAAGCTCAACGGCCTTTCCGGCATGATGATCACCGGTCTGTGCGACACGCTTCGCGCGTTCAGCCAAAACTGGGTTGCTGCCATGGGCACGAAGATTCCGATGATTTATGTGAGCAACTCCCAGAACCGCTTCATCGAGGCCGGTCGTCAGTATGCGATCGATTCCTACAAAGAGGTCAAGCGCGGCGTTGAGGAATCTGCGAACGCGATTATCGAAAACGATGAGCTTTTGGCCTCCATCAAGCTGTACAACGAATGGCGCGCTGCGATGCGCGAATTCGTGGAGCTTGCAGGCAGCCATCCTGCTGAGGTTTCCGTCGCTGATCGCGTGGCCGTCATCAACGCTGGCTACTACATGCTCAAAGACGAGCATTTGGCCCAGGTGAAAGAGCTCAACGCGGAACTGGCCAAGCTTCCCGAGTCGACTACCGGCTTCAACAAGGTTGTGCTTTCCGGCATCTACGAGGATATCCCGGCGATTACCGAGATCCTCGACGCCAACAAGTATGCCGTCGTCGCCGACGATTTGGCGAAAGAATCCCGCGCCTTCTCGCGCGAGGTTCCCGAGGCGGGTTGCGGCATCGAGGCTTTGGCTGACGGTTGGTGCAACCTTGCCAACGACCCTGAGCTTTTCGATCCGAAAAAAGCTCATATCGATGCGCTCGTCAACAAGGCGAAGGAGTCGGGCGCGCAAGGCGTGGTTATCCTGCTCGCCAAATTCTGCGATCCCGAGGAATTCGAGGCGCCGCTTGCCACCAAGGCGCTGCGCGAGGCCGGCATTCCTGTCGTCACCATCGAAATCGACCAGTCGACCGAATCGTACGAGCAGGCTCGCACCCAGCTCGAAACGTTCAAAGACCTGTTCTAGGCTTTGCTGATTGCAGGATGCCCGCGATGCGCGATACGTTCGCGGGCATCCTTTGAGGCCGATGTGCTTCATCCAGGCGTTCCTTGCGGGCCCATCGAGGGGATGGCGCGCAAGGGGCGAAACCCAATCCGCGCTGCGGATTCATCCTGAGAAGGGGATAGAAATGGCATCTGATGCTACTCAGAAAAAGGGCGGCTTTCATTACGCCTTCCTGATCGTTGCCGCGGGCATCGCGATCACCTGCATTCCTTGCGCACTTGTTTTGAGCTGCGCAGGCATCTACTTCACGCCGGTTTCCAATTACTTCGGCGTGCCCAAGGCTTCCTTCACGCTGTATTTCAGCATTTTGAACCTGGCCATGATGATCATGCTGCCGATTGCCGGCAAGCTCATGTCGAAGATGGACGTGCGCGTGATTCTTTCCGCCGCGGTCATCATCGATGGCGTGACGCTTATCGCGATGAGCTTCTTCGGCGCCGTGTGGCAGTTCTACATTGCGGGCGTTTTGCTCGGCATTGGCACGGCACCGCTCATTTACCTGGCCGTTCCTTCGTTGATCAATGCATGGTGCAAGAAGAAGGTCGGCTTTTTCATCGGATTGTGCATGGCGTTTACCGGCATCGGCGGCGTTATCTTCAACCCGGTTGGAACTGCGCTTATCAACATGGGTCCCGAGGGCTGGCGCACCGGCTATCTGGTTTTCGGCATCATCGTGCTCGTCGTGACGCTTCCGTTTACCGCGCTTGTGCTTCGCAGCAAGCCTTCCGACAAGGGCTTGGCTCCCTATGGCGCAGACGAGGTCGTCGATGAGGGCGGCAAGCCCGCAGCCGTTGAGCTTGGCGTATCTGCAGATAAGGCCATGAAGACCGCGGCGTTTTTCGCCCTTGCCGGATTCTCGTTCCTCATTACCGTGAACCAGACCGTCTACCAGTTCCTGCCTTCGTATTGCGCCTCGTTCTCGGAGAGCGTTCCCGAAATTGCCGCTGTCTCTGGCGTTGTGGCTTCCGCTTGCATGGCTGGTCAGGCTATCGGCAAGGTTGTGCTTGGCGGCGTGAATGACAAGTCGTGCAAGGCTGGCATGGCGCTCGGCATTGGCTGCGGCATCGTGGGCGTTGTCCTCATGTGGTTCTTGCCGGCTATCGTCATCCTTTTGTTCGTCGGCTCGTTTGCCTTCGGCTTCGTATACGCCTGCACCACGGTGCAGACCCCGCTGCTCGTTCGTACGACCTTCGGCTCTCGCGACTACACCAACATCTATTCCCGCGTATCGATGGCGGGCACCTTGGGCGGCGTTGTCGCTTCCACCTTCTGGGCTTTCATCGTCGATTTGCCTGGCGGCTTCTCGATTATGTTCACCTTGTCCATCGTTTGCATGGTTCTGTGCTTCCTTTTGGGGCTGTTCGCTTTGGGCCAGAGCAAAAAACTCGAGAAGACTGCTGAGTAGGCGGCCATCTTCGAACTTGCCCTCCGTGGGTTGATCCCATGGAGGGCGGGGCAACCGATCGGCTCTTTTTCCTCGAAGAGCCGGCTGCCCGATTGACTTTCGTCCGCAAGCGGACAGCGAGCGCAAGTCAATCGGGAAGCCGAACTTCGGTTGTGGCTTCGACGGCCCACCAGCGCGCGGTTGGGCCGCATCATTTGGCGCCCTGTAAAGGGGAGGGCGCCAAGACCGCAAAGTTCCTTTGCACTGTGACTGACTTTTTCAAATGAAAGGATCACCGATGGATTTCTCTCGCACCGATGAACAAGAGCTGCTTGTCGAAAGCATTCAGGAGTTCTGCGAGCGCAACCTTGACGAAAAAAAGATCGTCGAGATGTTCGAAAACCACGGCATGAGCGACGAGCTCATCAAGGAATACCTTGAAGCCGGGTTTGGCCTTATGGGCATTCCCGAGGAGCTCGGCGGCGTTCCTTGCGATCGTGTCACGCTGGGCATCCTTACCGAGGAATTCGCTCACTATGCGGGCAGCATCACCCCGTTTTTGAACAATACGCTTGCCATGTGCGACATGATCGACTTTGGCAGCCCCGAGCAGGTCGCTTTCTGCATGGAAGAGTACATGAAGAGCGGCAAGCCTATTTTCAGCCTGGGCTTTTCTGAGCCCGCCGCTGGTAGCGACAACTGCGCGATGACGGCGACCACTAAGAAGCAGGCCGACGGCACGTATATCTTGAATGGCCAAAAAACCTGGGTTACCGCTGGCGAGAGCCTACCGTATAGCCTCGTTATCGCCAAAAACGAAGATCCTGCTCCCACGAATCGCGAAATGACCATGTGGCTTGTTCCCAAGGACTTGAAGGGCGTTTCCACCGCCGGTCTCGGCAAGCGCGGCCAGCAGATTATGCCGTTTTGCGAGATGTATTTCGACGACGTCGTTTTGACTGAAGACATGATGGTCGGCGAATACGGCGGCGGTTTTAAGAACCTCATGAAGAACTTCGAGATGGAGCGCTCCCTCATCATCGCTCAGTGCCTCGGCTGCGCCCAGGCCTGCATGGATGATGCGGCGAACTACGTCAACGAGCGCATCACCTTCGGCAAGCCGATTTCGAGCTATCAGCTCATTCAGGAGAAGCTCACTGAGATGGAGACCAGGCTCATCAACGTGCGCAACCTGCTCTACTATGTCTTGTGGCGCATGGACCAGGGCTTGAGCATTCGCACCGAGAGTGCCCTTTTGAAGCGCTACGGCGCCCAGGCCTGCACGTGGGTGTGCAACGAAGCCGTCCAGATTTATGGCGGCCTTGGCTATACCACCGAGACCCGCGTCGGCCGCATTGCCAACGATGTTCGCGGCATGCAGATCGCTGGCGGCACCGACGAGATCATGGTCTACATCGCTGGTCGTCAGTTGGCGAAGAAATACCAGAAGTAGTCTGACTTCGTCGAGATTTCCGGCGGCTTATGAGGCGTGACGGGTTGCTGTTCGCCGCGCCCGCTTAGCGGCATTCGCGCTCGATTCAACGACGAATTCGAGCGCGGGTGTCGCCGGCTTGGACGCGGGCCTTCCTCCCGTCCAGCTATGCTTTCGTGCCGCTTATCCGAAGCCTCTCTCCGCTTTTCGGCTTTTGCCCGAGTTAGAACCCGATTAATTTCAAGGCGAGGCCAACCGAGTGAGCGTATAGTTGGCAGTCAAGCGGCGGTTGGCCGCAGCCTCGCAAGGGGTGTTTTCGGATAGGCGAGCAAGGTTGCTTGGGGTTAAGAAACGGGGGAACGCAATGTTTTATTTAGGAATCGATATCGGGTCCACCGCATCGAAGTGCGTCGTGATCGACGCTTCGGGAGCGATAGCGGGCAAGGGCCTCTACAGCTCTGGCGCTGGCACGAGTGGTCCTAAAACCGCTATTGACGCGGCGCTCAGCGAAGCGGGCATCTCGATTGACGAGGTTGCTTATTCCTGCGCCACGGGCTACGGGAGAAACCTGCTCGATTGGGCCGATATGACGCTTTCCGAGCTATCTTGCCACGCCAAAGGGGCCGGCGCGCTGTTCCCCACGGCGAAAACCGTCATTGACATTGGTGGGCAAGACGCCAAAGTCCTTCGCATCGGCGAGGGCGGTCGGCTCGAGAATTTCGCCATGAACGATAAATGCGCAGCTGGCACGGGACGATTCCTCGATGTGATGGCTGGCGTTTTCCAATGCAAAGTCTCTGATCTTCAAGATTTTGATGCTCGTTCGAGCAAAGTTGCGAGCATCTCTTCGACCTGCACGGTATTCGCCGAATCGGAAGTCATATCCAAGTTGGCCGCCGGTGAAGAGATTGCCGATATCGTTGCCGGCATTCATGAATCGGTTGCCGAGCGCACGGCGGGCCTTGCCAAGCGGGTTGGCATTACACCCGATGTGGCCATGACGGGCGGTGTCGCGCTTAATGCTGGGCTGCGCGAGCGTCTGTCGAAAAAGATTGGCTATCCGATTCTCATTTCTCGATTGGCACAGTTCAACGGTGCGCTCGGGGCTGCGCTTGTTGCTCGCGACAAAGATGCGCGCAATGCCTCGCCGGCCGATGTCGAAGACCCGAAGAAAGAAGGCCCGACAAGCTGCGAAGGCTGTGGCGGCGATGGCCGATAGAGTTATTCGAGGCGCAAATGCGAATCGCTTGAGCGCTCCTTGGGGAAAGCCGACCTTGGCCGGCGCCATACGTCATGGCTATGAGACCAACGGTACGAAGCGGTTGGCCGTGAGCATGTCGTCGAGCGTTACGTATGGCGAGGCGTATCATGGGGCAAATGCCCTGGCTCGCTATTGGCGCGATTCGTGCGGCATATCGGCGCAGAGCACCATTGCTATATGCGCGCCCAACGACGTCAATTTTCCCGTCGTCATGGCAGCGTGCGAGATTCTCGGTTGCAGGCTCGTGCTCTTTTCTTCCGCCTATGCTCGCGAAGATATCGTGCGCTGCTCCATGCTCGTTCACCCCGATTTGTACATTATGGCAAGCGAGGCATATTGCCGCGTCGTGAGCGATGAATTCCCCGAAGCGAGTGTTATGTCCATAGGCATCCCCTATGGTCCGTTTCCTTCCGTGGCAGACGCCATGCGTCGTGGGAATAGCGAGCCTCTCGAGTGCGAATGCGATGACTTCGACCTGATTGTCTTTTCGTCTGGCTCGACGGGCCTACCCAAGGCAATCGTCGTGGCGGCGTCTTCGTTCGCGCGCAATGGCTTTCAGCTGCAACGTGCGTTTTCCCTTGTCAATTCCGATGTGGTATTCGTGCCCGTTCCGCTTTCCCACGTGTTTGGCCTCGTTGGAACGTATGCGACCATTCTTTCGGGCGCAACGCTTGCGACTCTTTCCAAATATCGCCCGCAAACGGCGCTCGCGTTTCTCCATGACGTGCGTGCGACCATTCATATGGGCGTATCCACGATGTTCGTGCGGGAGCTTCGCCTGGATTCGTCGAGCGCTTGGGATTTGTCGGGCTTAAGGGCGGGTCTTGTGGCTGGTGCTAGCTGCCCCGAAGCGGTGGTACTTGAATTCGAGCGTCGCTATGGGTGCCGCATCATGCAAAGCTACGGCATGAGCGAAACGGCGGCAACGCTTACGGTGACGCCGCTTTCGATGGATGCGAAGCATCGCTGCGAGACTGTCGGCGGGCTTGTTGATGGGGCTGAAGTGAAGCTCGCCGACGGCAGTGACGAGATTCTTGTGAAGTCGCCTTCCCTTATGAAGGGCGTTATCGACTCTTCCGGTGAATTGAAGCTTGAGCTCGACGAAGAGGGGTATTTCCATTCTGGAGATGTAGGCGCGATTGATGAAAACGGGATGCTTTCAATCACCGGACGTATCAAGGATATGATCATCCGCGGGGGCATCAATATATTTCCCGCTGAAGTCGAGCGCGTGTATTCGGCCGAAGACGTCGTGAGCGATTGCTGCTTGGTTGGGTATTCCGATCCGGAATTGGGAGAGCGTACCTGCCTCTGCGTAATCCCGAAGCCTTCGGTCGAGATGACGTCGTTTGAGCTTCGCGAATTCGCGAAAGGCAAAGTCGAGAAATGCAAGATTCCCGACACCGTGTTGAAAATGGAAGATTTTCCCCATTTGGGCAATGGTAAGATTGACAAACGCGCTTTGCGCGATCATGTTAAAGAATTATTCGGGTCGCTCGCTGCGGCTCGGGCGAAATAGATTGCGCGGTGGTGCCAATGGAGACGTACGAAGAGAATGCGCACGCTGTCGAGGTCGTCGACGCGTTTGCAAATAAGCATTTTTCTGAAGAGAATATTCGCCAATGGATCAAATCGCGTGGCATTCCGCGTTCCGTTTATGAGGATTTCTATAAAAGCGAGCTCGGGTCTTACGTTAAGCCGAACAATATCGGCGGCAAAGATTGCTCCTTCGTCGAGCGCGCGGCGGTTATCGCGCGTCTGACGGAACGAGCGGGGGCAACGCTCCCGTTTCTTTCCGACATGATTTCCATGGCTCTTATGTCGACCATGCGTGAAGTTTCGCAAGAAGAAATCACGCGCGATTTCATGGTTCGCAATGGGCGCGTCTCGTTTTCTCAGTCGTTCACCGAAACGAATGCCGGCACCGATGCATCTGCCGTCAAAACGACGGTGTCGCTTGAAGATGGCGGAATCTATCTTGACGGACGGAAGTCTTTCGTTTCGAACGGCCAGTTCGCTCCAGAAACGCTTGTGCTTGCGAGTGATCCTATGTTTGGCGGCGCCGATGGCGGTTTTTCGTTGTGGCTAGTGCCTTTATCGCGCCCGGGCATTGCGACGTATCCGCTCAATGCCGTTGGTCAAGAGATGCTTTCTGCTGCGGCAATTGAATTCCACCATGTGCGCCTGGCTCCTGAATGGCAAATTCAAACTGAAGGACGCTTGGATGCCATGCTGAAGCGGCAGTATGAGCTCGGGCGAATTCTCGTTTGCTCGTCGTCGTTTGGCTTGGCCCGCGCCGCGTATTGCGATGCAGTGCGCCATGCTTCCGAGCACATGGTGAAGGGGCGCTTGCTTGCGAGCATACCCCAGGTGCAAGAAAAACTCACCGAGATGACGATCAGGCTTCGCTCGATGCGCGCGCTTATCGTCGATGCCGCGCGCGCGGCCGACGAGCATGGCGAAACGGGCGAGATTCGTTCCCATTTGGATTCTGCGCTCATGAAATATTACGTGCCGAAGGCAGCAACTGAAGTCGCGGACGATGCGATGCAGATTTTCGGCGCTATGGGCTATACCGATGAGACGCGCGTGAGCCGAATCTGGCGTGATTGCCGTGGCAATCAGCTGGCGCAAGGCTCCGATGACATCATGGCCCATGTTGCCGCGAAATTCATCATGGCCGATTTCGCCAGCGATTCCGATCGCTTTTAGTAACGGGATTTTCAGTCCCAACCGTTCACCGTGGAGAGTACGCACAAATAGAACCTCTCAGGTGACAATTCAATCCATTACACTATAGTGACAAACGACGGGGAGACCCGTCGTTTGTTTTATCGATAGGCGGGAGTGCTTATGGAACTGATTATTTCGTTGATCATGGTGCCGTGCGTGGCTGCGCTGCTCATGCTCGTTGTTCGTGCCGATAAGGCGCGCGACGTGCTTGCGGTGGGCGCATCCGTCGTAATCGCGGTGCTCTCCATCGCATTCGCCGCATGCTACACCGGTGCTGGCGCCTTGTATTTCGATTTGCCCATGCAATGGAGCCATTTCCTGGCCGTGGTGAATATCGTCATCGATATCACCGTCGGCATATATGTGGTGTGCTATTCCGTGAAATATCGGCGCTGGTTGCCGCTGGTGCTGGCGTTGGGGCAAATTCTTACCACGCTGTGGTTCGAGTACAACATCCAGCGCGAGGTGCAGTTTGAAAGCCAGATGCGTGTCGATTCTCTCGGCATCATCATGGTGCTCATCATTGGCATCGTCGGTACGGGTATCTGCGTGTATGCGCTTGGGTATATGAAAGATTTCCAAGAGCACCATCCCGAGCAAAAAGACCGCCGTCCTTGGTTTTTCGCGATTATGTTCGCGTTTCTGTCGGCGATGTACAACATCGTGCTCTCGGATAACCTGTGCTGGATGTATACGGCATGGGAAGTTACCACGCTGTGCTCGTTCCTTCTGATCGGTTTCACGAAGACCGAAGAGGCCATCAACAACGCGTTTCGCCAGATAGTGATGAACATGCTTGGCGGCTTGGCATTCCAGGCGGCTATCCTGTGGCTTGGATTGCAGGGGCAATCGCGCTTGTTCAGCGTCTTTATCGAAACGGCTGCGAATGCGGCCGTGAATGACCCGGCTGCTGCTACTGTTTTCGTGCTGCCCGTGGCCCTACTCGCGTTTGCCGGCATGACCAAAGCTGCGCAGATGCCGTTTCACACGTGGCTGCTTGGCGCCATGGTGGCTCCTACGCCCACAAGCGCGCTTCTGCATTCCTCGACCATGGTGAAAGCGGGCTGCTTCTTGCTCATCAAACTCGCTCCGCTGTTCTTGGTATACCCGATTGCTTCCGCCATGACGGTGCTCATCGGCGGGCTGACGTTCTGCGTGGCTTCGTTCATGGCGATTTCCCAAAGCAACGCCAAGCGCGTGCTGGCTTATTCAACGATTGCCAACCTTGGCCTCATCGTCGCCTGCGCCGGCGTTGGCACTCCCGAGGCCGTATGGGCGGCAATCTTCCTCGTGATCTTTCATGCTGTGGCGAAATCGCTGCTGTTCTTGTGCGTCGGCACCGCCGAGCATCATATTGGCAGTCGCGATATCGAGGATATGGATGGTCTGTTCGAACGCATGCCGCGTTTGGCGCGCTTCATGATGCTCGGCATCATGGCGATGTTCGTTGCGCCGTTTGGCATGCTGGTTTCGAAATGGGCGACCCTTGCGAGCTTCGCTTCTTCCGGCGAAGTGGCTCTGCTGGTCTTTCTCGCATTCGGCAGCGCTGCGACGTTCATGTTCTGGGGTAAATGGCTTGGCAAGCTCGCGGGTATTGCCGCGCATGAGCGCTCCGTCGAAGATGGCGTGCATGCAAGCGAATGGGCGGCCATCATACTCATGGCTGCGCTCACGGCCCTTGCGTGCATCAATATGCCCATCTTGTCTTCGGCCTTTGTGCAGCCGTTTCTCGTTTCGACCTACGGCAGCATCGCTTCGGCTATCAGCGCCGACAATATGCTCCTCATGTCGATTATCGCGTGCGCGATCGTGGTCGTGCTCTTCGGCACCTTGGGCGTGGTGAAGTCCAAGACGAAAAAGACGGTGCCCATTTACCTGGCTGGCGCAACGGTGGATTCCGATGCGCGCCTGTTCAAAGGCTCTATGGGCTCCGCCGTGAAGGCTACGCTGCGCAATTGGTACATGAACGACATCTTCGGCGAGAAGGTTCTCGATAAGCCCGTTACCATCGTGAGCGCGCTTATCATGGTGGCCGGCCTTGCGGCGAGCATCTTGGGCGCAGGCGGCATCGTGGCGGCCACGGGCGCATCGCTTTCCATGTATCTGCCGATTGCCACGGTGGGCGGGGGTCTGCTCCAAACCATCATCGGCATTGTTGCGTTTGCCATTGCAGGCCCCGTTATTGGCTGTGTGCTTGCCGGAATCGACCGCAAAATTTCCGCCCGCATGCAGGGTCGCGTGGGTCCGCCGATTTTGCAGCCTTACTACGATGTGCGCAAGCTTATCGAGAAAGACGACGTCAGCGTGAATACCGTGGAGGGAACCTATATCACCTTCGCACTCGTGCTCACGTTGGTTTCGGGGGGCGTGTTCTTCGCCGGCGGCAATTTCTTGCTGTGCGTATTCCTCATCACACTTGCCGCGTTGTTCTTCATCGTGGCCGCATACTCGGCGCGAAGCCCCTATGCCGAAGTGGGCGCCGATCGCGAGACGCTGCAAGTAATGGCCTACGAGCCCACGGTGCTCTTCTTGTCGGTCTGCATGTTCTTGGCGCTT
Source organism: Bacteroidaceae bacterium (assembly GCA_963631715.1). Taxonomy (GTDB): domain Bacteria; phylum Actinomycetota; class Coriobacteriia; order Coriobacteriales; family Eggerthellaceae; genus Slackia. The sequence continues at coordinate 76,587 of CAVGRL010000003.1, read as the reverse complement.
GGTACCTTCGATGTAGCGGGGGTCACGCGGGCCAGCGCTCCCATGGTGGTCGTATGCCTGCCGATATTCATCGCCTTGATGTTCATCCTCACCATCAAGTTGCGCAAGTCGCCATTCGATTTATCGTACAGCCACCATGCGCACCAGGAGCTGGTGAAGGGCGTGACAACCGAGATGAGCGGTCGCACGCTGGCGAAAGTCGAGGTTATGCACTGGTGCGAGACTACGCTCTTTTTGGGGTGGGTCGCGATGTTCTTCGTTTGGGACAATCCGGCCTCCATCGTGTGTGGCGTCGTGGTGGCCGCTCTGGCATTCTTCCTCGAGATTTTCATCGATAACAATTTCGCGCGCGTGAAATGGCAGAAATGCTTGAAATGGGCGTGGTCGGTGGCGCTGGGCTGCGGGCTTGTGAATATCGCCTGGCTTATGTTTGCCATACTCGCGTAAAGGAGGCTTGCAGTGAGCAATGTTTCGAAATCTCCCTGGGTCATCCACTACGATGGCTCAAGTTGCAACGGGTGCGACATCGAAGTGCTGGCGGCTCTTTCTCCGCTCTACGACGCCGAACGGTTTGGCGTGGTAAACACGGGAAATCCCAAGCATGCTGACATTTTCTTGGTCACCGGTTCGGTGAACGAGCAAAATATCAGCGTCGTGCAAGAGATTTATAACCAGATGATTGAGCCGAAGGTCGTGGTCGCGTGCGGCATCTGCGCATGCTCGGGTGGTATTTTCCACGATTGCTACAACGTGATCGGCGGAGTCGACAAGGCTATCCCGGTTGACGTGTACGCGCCTGGTTGCGCTATCCGCCCCGAGAGCATCATAGATGCGGTTGTTGAGGGGATCGGCGTGTTGGAGAAAAAGCGCGAGGCCCTTGCGGCGCAGCGAAAGGGGGCGTAGGCAATGGAAATGAATCAGAGCTTCGAGGATATCGCGCTTGAAGATATCCTCGCTGTTGCCGAACGGGAGCATGCGCAGCATTCTCGCTTCGTGCAGGTGCTGTGCATCAATGGCGAGGCGGGCATCGATTTGGTGTACACCTACCAAGGCACGGCTGCTTCGGGCTATCCGGTTCGCAATTATCGCGTGTGCGGCGTTGCGTCCGAAGTGCATGTTCCCTCGGTAACGAAATACTACTTGTCGGCGTTTCCTTTCGAGAACGAGGCGCACGACCTGTTCGGAGTCCAAGTCGACGGTATCGCCATCGACTTCCATGGGAATTTCTACAAGGTTGCGACAGACAAGCCGATGACGATCATCTCTCCCGAGCAAAAGGCCGCGCGCGAAAAGGCGGCAAAACTGGCTGCGGCAAAGGCCGCCAAGGAAGCCAAGGCAAAATCGGAGGCTCAGTCGGCAGACGAACAGGCGCCAGCCGCGTCGCAGATCGATTGGGAAGCCGAGCGCGCGAAGGTGAAGGCAAAATGCGCCAATCTTCCCGAAGACAAAGCCGCGAAGGTTATGGCGGCGTTTGAGGCGAAAGCCGCAAAAGTCGCGGCGCAGAAAGGCGGTGAGTAGCATGGGGAAAGCGACCGTGATTCCTTTCGGGCCTCAACACCCGGTCTTGCCTGAGCCTTTGCATCTCGATTTGGTTGTTGAAGACGAACGCGTCATCGAGGCCATCCCCCAGATCGGCTTTGTTCACCGCGGGCTCGAAAAGCTTGTGGAAACGCGCGATATCCACCAGTTCATCTACGTGGCGGAGCGCATTTGCGGAATCTGCAGCTTCGGGCATTCATACGGCTACGCCGAGACGATTGAATCGCTTTTGGGAATCGAGGTTCCGAAGCGCGCCCAGTACCTGCGCGTTATTTTGCATGAACTCTCTCGCGTCCATTCGCACCTTCTGTGGTTGGGCCTTGCGGCCGATTCGTTTGGGTTCGAGAGCCTGTTCATGCATTGCTGGCGCGTGCGCGAGCGCGTTTTGGATATTTTCGAGGCCACAACGGGCGGGCGTGTGATCCTGTCGTATGTGCAGATTGGCGGCGTGGTGCGCGATATCGATGCGCAAACGTTGCAATGGATCTGCGAAAAGCTCGATTCCATCGAGAGCGACTATAAAGAGATTTGCGACACCTTCTTGAAGGATTCCTCGGTGCGCAGCCGCTTGTATGGCGTTGGCTATTTGTCCCAAGAGCAGGCAGAGCAGCTGTGCATGGTTGGTCCTTTCGCGCGAGCGAGCAATGTTGCCTACGATTGCCGCGTGCTTGGCCATGGCGCCTATGGAGACTTGTCGGATTTCGCCCCCATTACCTCGACGGGCGGCGATTGCCTGGCCCGCGTCGAGGTGCGTTGCGCCGAAGTGAACCAGTCCATCGCCATCGTGAAGGAATTGGCGGCAAAAATCCCCAATGACGGCATAGGGGAGAAGACGAAACTCAAGCCTGCCGCCGGTGCCCAGGCATGCAACGTGTTCGAGCAACCGCGCGGCGAATGCTATTACTATGCGCTTGGCAACGGCTCGGCAAACCTCGAACGCATGCGTATGCGCACGCCAACCACGCAAAACCTCGCAGGCATGGTAAAGGCGCTCGAAGGTTGCGATTTGGCCGATGTCCCCATGGTCGTTCTTACGATAGACCCGTGTATCAGCTGTTCGGAAAGGTAGGGCTATGGGAAGCTTCAAATTGGGGAAGATGACCCTGCGCTCGCTGTTCGGCAAGCCTGAAACGGTCATGTATCCCATTGAAAAACGAGATATCCCCGCAGGTCATCGCGGTATGGTCGAAAACGATATGGCCGCATGCATCCTGTGTGGGATTTGCGTGAAGCGTTGTCCGTGCGATGCGATCGAGGTCGACAAGAAGGCCCAAACGTGGGCGATCAACCATTTTCGGTGCATTCAATGCGATACCTGCGTGAGGGAATGCCCCAAGGGCTCGCTTTCCATGAATGCGAAGATTCCCCACGTAGCGACCGCGATTGCCTGCGAAGTTCTAGAGAAACCCGCGCCAACGCCCGAAGAGTTGGCCGCCGAGGCGGCGAAAAAGGCGGAGCGTGAAGCTCGCATCGCTGCCGCAAAGGCGGCGAAGGCCGCCAAGGAAGCCGAATCTGCGAAAGAATAGCGGTTCTTGCGTGCTCGGTGAAGCGGCATTTCCTTCGCCTGTGGCAAGCTGAGTTATGGCGCCTTCATCGAATGCGCGCTCTCGCTAACTTCAACGTCTGTGTGCCAGATGTTAGAAAACGCGGCTTGGCGTTCTTTAAGGGTATAACCCTTGCTAAAATGAATGGGCCCGCATTAAGCGGGTCCATTTTTGTATTGTCTTATTGAAAGATGAGTCATGGGCGAAGCTAAGCAAGAAACGCGGCCTTCTTGGGATACTCCCGAAGAGGAAGTGACGAATAGAATCTTTACTGCCGCGAACCTCGTTTCGTTTGTCAGGCTCTGCTTGGTGCCCGTGTATCTTGTACTGCTGCTCGATGGGCACGATATCTTGGCGACTTTCATATTCGCCCTCGCCGCTTCGACCGATTTCGTTGACGGGCAGCTGGCTCGCCGCACACATACCGTTTCAAAGCTGGGACGTCTGCTCGACCCGGCTGTCGACCGGGCGCTCATGATATGCGGCGTGGTGGGATTGCTGCTGGTGGGCCGCCTTCCTATTTGGATCGTCGTGCTCGTTATCGCCCGCGATGTCGTTTTGTTCATAGGCGGGGCGTATCTCATCGCCCGCTACAAAAGGCGTGTTGCCGTCATCTTTCCCGGTAAAGTGGCCACAACGTTTTTGTTCGTCGGGTTCGCCGGGCTCCTTCTGAATTGGCCATGCATTCCTGGGCTTGGCGTGTGCGATTTCGCTTGGCTTCCTGGGTTTAATGCCGCTTCATGCTCCTGGGGAATCTGGTTTGTTTACGCCGGGCTCTTGCTTTGCCTCTACACGACGGCTGTGTATATAGCGACGGGTTTGCGGGAAATGCGCCTGGCGAAATCCGAGCAAAGCGTTCTTGGCGAAGCTTAGGGCGCAGGGCGGTTGTTCCGCCTTGCAGGCTTTTCGCAATTTTCTTCTTCACAGGTGCGCTCCACTGCACTAAAGTAGTCACACGTTTCTTTTAGCTCTGTCGCAAAGGCGGATGCCGTATACGAGGAAGGGATTCTCGATGCCGAAGTACTACCAGGAAGAAATCGAATGCATGGAGCATTCCTCGCTCGAGGCGCTTCAGCTCGAACGCTTGAAAGACGTGGCGCAGCGTTGCTACGAAAACATCCCCTTGTATAAGCGGCGTTTCGACGAAGCGGGTGTAACTCCGCAGAGCATCGAATCGCTCGAAGACATTCTCAAGTTTCCCTTTACCGTGAAGCAAGACATGCGCGATGCGTATCCGTTCGGCTTGTTCGCGGTTCCTCGCAGCGAATGCGTGCGCGTGCATGCCTCGTCGGGAACTACCGGTCAGGCGACCGTCGTTGGCTACACCGAAGCCGACCTCAAAGTATGGGGCGATTGTTTTGCTCGCGGCATCTACATGCTCGATGGCGGCGAGGATTCCGTCGTGCAGGTAGCCTATGGCTATGGCCTATTCACGGGCGGCTTGGGGGCTCACGCTGGCGCCGAGGCCGCTGGTGCCATGGTCGTTCCCATGTCTACGGGTAACACGAAGCGCCAAATCCAAATCATGAAGGATTTCGGTGTGACCATTCTGTGCTGCACGCCGTCATACGCGTTGCTTATCGCCGACACCATCGTCGAGATGGGTCTCGACATGAACGAATTCAAGCTCAATGGCGTCATTTTGGGGGCCGAGCCTTGCAGCGAGGCTATGCGCGAAGACATTCGCCAGAAGCTTCGTGTGCAGTATTGCGATGTGTATGGCTTGTCGGAAATTATGGGTCCTGGTGTGGCTATGGAATGCTCCGATGCCAACGGATTGCATTTGTGCGAAGACCAGTTCTTGGCAGAAATCGTGAACCCCGATACGCTTGAGCCGGTCCCTGATGGGGAATATGGCGAACTTGTCATTACCACGCTGACGCGTGAGTGTACCCCGCTCATCCGCTATCGCACTCGCGATTTGACCCGCTTTGTGCCGGGCGCATGCAGCTGCGGACGCACCCACAAAAAAATCGATCGCATCGTTGGTCGCACCGACGATATGCTCATCATTCGTGGCGTGAACGTCTTCCCGTCGCAAATCGAGCAGGTTGTGGCGAGCTTCGACGAGATCACCCCGCATTATCAGATAGTGCTCACGACCAAAGGAACGCTCGACCAAATCGAGCTGCGAGTGGAAACCGCTCCCGACTTCCCGTTCGACGAGGTGCGTGCGCTTGAAGACTTGAAGAAGCGCTTGGCTGCGGCTTTGAAGTCGAATCTGCAGATTGCCGTGAACATCAAGTTCTGCGAGCCGAAGAGCATAGAGCGCAGCGAGGGCAAGGCGAAGCGCCTTATCGACTTGCGCGAAGTAAAACAGCAAAACTAGCGAGAGGGGAGCATTGCAATGATCGAACAGCTCACCGTTTTCATCCAAAACGAAAAAGGGCGTCTGTCTGGCCTGTGCCGCGCGCTCGCTGACGCGGGCATCAACATGCACGATTTGTTTATTGCCGATACATCCGATTTCGGCGTGGTGCGTGTGTTTTGCGACACGCCGCAGGCGGCGGCAAAAAAGCTCGATGAAGCTGGCTATCGCGCCAGCGTCACGAAAGTGCTGGCTGTGCGAGTTCCTAATGAGCCTGGTGGGCTTGCGAACTTGTTGGAGGCCATCGAAAGCATGGGGGCCAATATCGAATACGGCTATTGCTTTTCTCGGGGCGAGGCTACGGCTATCGATGTCTTGAAGGTTGTTGACCCTGCTGTTGAGGCAAAGCTTGCTGAAGCTGGGTTCGATGTTGTCTCTGCCGAGGAGGTTTACCAGCTTGATTAGCGTTTCTGCTCGTCAATGCAACAATGTTGAAGCGTCCGCCACGGCGGGCGCTTCCGTTGTTTCTCGCATGGGTCGTGTCTTGCTTGCGACGGCGCTTGCCGCGGCGTGCTCTTTGTGTACGCCGGCATTCGCCTTCGCAGAAGTTTTTGACACCGATCTCGTAATGGGGAAAACCGTTGCCGATCGAGGGCTTTCAGAAGACGAATGCCCCGATGTGGAGGCCTCGAATGCAATACTCGTAGGCGCCGACGGTACGGTGTATTTCTCGCGCGAGGCCGATGCTCAGGTAAAAATCGCGTCCATTACCAAGGTGATGACTGCCGTGGTCGCACTTGAGCAGGCTCCTCTCGATTTGGCTGTTACCGTCGATACCGAAGCGGCGACGGTGGGCGAATCGAGTGCAGGTTTGCTCGAGGGCGATTCGATGGACTTGAACACGGCGCTTTATGCACTTCTCATCCCTTCAGGAAACGATGCCGGCATAGCAATTGCGAAGTCGGTTGGCGCATACATGACCGGCGATGAATCGACGGGCTACGATGCATTCATATCGGCCATGAACGAAAAAGCTGCCGAGCTGGGAATGAGCGAGTCGCTCTACACTAACCCCCATGGCCTCGATTTCGGCACGTTCGGCTCGGAAGATCTGCATTCCAGTGCCAAAGACGTGGCAGTCGTTGTGAGCTACGCCATGAAAAACGATACGTTCCGCGAAATCGTCGACGCTGGTGACACAACGATCACCGTGAAATCGTCCAACGGATCGCAGCGGGCGGTATCCCTTATTTCGACTGACGAGCTCATCGGGGTTTACGAGGGAATCTGCGGCGTGAAAACGGGAACGACCGATGACGCTGGCTATTGTTTTGCCGCGGCGGTAAATCGTGCCGCCGGGGAGTTTTACAGCGTGGTTCTGAATTCGCCCACAAGCGAGGATCGTTTTGCCGACACGGTGGAGCTCATGGACTGGGTCTACGACAACCTCGAGAGTCGTTCACTGGTCAATACCAGCCGATACGTGGACTATAACGGCACCAGCGTTCCGCTCGTGGCCAAAGTGGCGCATAATGATTGGGTCGATACGACGATCGATGCCACGGTTGCAGACCCCGATTTAACGGCCGAGGTATTCACGGTCGCAGGCGATGTCTCTGCTGAGCTGACTTTGAATGAGCAGACGGGCGATGTTCATGCGGGTGACGTGTTGGGAACGCTCGTGTTTACGCAGGACGGAAAGACTATCGCGCAGACCAAGGTAATCGCTGTCGAAGATGTGGCCGCTCCGAACTTCCTTGAGGGAATCGGTGTTGCATTCGACCGATGGATTCGCGGGATGCAAGGCCAGGAGGTTGTGGCGCAGTCGCAAGACCTGATGGCGTCCCAGCCGTTGAGCGACCGATAAATCGAAGAATTGCGCCGCCGCAGCGCTCGATGCGGCTTTAGATAGACGAGGTGAATGCCATGACCGACGAAACCATGGGACGTGTTCTGCAGACTTGCCCCGTGTGCGGCGCGCCTGTAGCCGCCGAAGCGTCTGCCTGCGATGCGTGCGGCTTCAAGCTTTTAGGGAAAACACAGGCCTTCAAACCGTTGAATATGCAAGCCCAGGCCACGAATGCGGCCACGGCTAACGCGAATTTGCTTTCTGAGGCAACTCTGAAAATTGTGCGAGGTCCTCAAGTTGGAGCATCTTTCCGTTTGGCGGCCGACCGCCTCACGGTGGGTCGCAGCCCGCAATGCGATATCTTCCTCAACGACATGACGGTGTCGCGCATGCATGCCACTATTGAGCGAACGCCATCCGGCTTCAAGATTATCGACGCCGATTCTTATAACGGCTTATGGGTGAACAATTTGAACGTACGGGATGCGGACCTTCGCGACGGCGATGTTGTTCAAATCGGCACGTTCGTTCTGGCTTATTTGTCAACGCCGTCTATCCGCTAAAGGCGCCTTCGTAAAGCGCTTTGAAGCTTTTTTCTATCGAGCGCGTGAGTGCGAGCGGGCGATTGCCGATTCTTAGGGCTTATCGCGTCTATCTGAATTGAATGGGCACAGCGTGCTTAGATACCATCCAAGGGGGATTGCAACAGGTATGGAGCTGATTTCAGGAAACGAGGCCATCGCGCGCGGCGCGTGGGAAGCCGGAGCAAGCATCGGGGTGGCGTATCCGGGCACCCCTTCTACCGAGACCATGGAGACCTTCGCCAAATTGCCGGGCGTGTATGCCGAATGGGCCCCAAATGAAAAGGTTGCCGTCGAAGTTGGTTTGGGGGCGGCTGCCGCTGGTCGTCGCGTGTTGTCCACGATGAAGCACGTCGGCGTCAACGTGGCCGCCGACCCCTTGTTCACCTCGGCGTATACGGGAGTGAACGGCGGTTTCGTGATTCTTGCCGCCGACGACCCCGGAATGCATTCCTCCCAAAACGAGCAAGACTCTCGCTTCTATGCGCGTGCGGCCCATATTCCCATGTTCGACCCCGCCGACTCCGCCGAGGCATTGGCGTTTACCAAGGCGGCCTACGATATTTCCGAGCGTTTCGATCTTCCTTGTATGATTCGCTCGACTGTGCGCGTTTCGCATACCAAATGCCCCGTTGAGGTAGGGAAGCGTGTAGAGATTGAGCCAAAACCCTATGAAAAGGACGCCTCGAAGTGGGTCATGATGCCCGCTTATGCCAAGCCGCGGCGCGTATCCCTCGATGCGCGCGTGGCCGCCGTGCGCGAGTTCGTGGAAACATGCGATTTCAACCGCGTTGAGCGCAATGCGGGCAAGGTCGGCATAATTTGCTGCGGAGCGACCTACCAGCACGTGAAAGAGGCGCTCCCCGAGGCCGACATTTTGAAACTCGGCATGTCTTGGCCGCTTCCCGCACATAAGGTGCGTGATTTCGCGGCTTCGGTGGAAGATGCCTACGTCATCGAAGAGGGCAGCGATTACTTAAGCGAGGCCGTCCGCGCGTTGGGCGTCGAGCTTTCGCAACCCGAAGGGGCGCTTCGTCCCGATGGGGAGCTAACGCCGGGCGCCATCGCTGCCGCCTTCGGCGCCGCTATGCCTGAACATGCCGAAGTGCGAGACGATCTTCCTGGGCGCCCGCCGGCGCTTTGCCCGGGCTGTCCGCACCGTTTGGTATTTCGGGA
>CAVGRL010000003.1:0-67340 GCA_963631715.1 Bacteroidaceae bacterium | reverse complement strand
TGCATCCTCGACAATCGCACCACGGCCATGACGGGGCATCAGGGAAATCCCGTGAACGGCATTACGCTGCAGCACAGGGAAAGCCGCGAGCTCGATTTGCCGGGTTTGGTGCGGGCGCTTGGCGTGGAAGATGTCGCGGTTGTGAATCCGATGGATTTGAAGGCCACGCGTACCGCGCTGAAGGCCGCCGCCGCTCATGCTGACGACCTTTCGGTGATTATCTTCTGCTCGCCCTGCGTGCTGCTGTCGAAGACGCACGCGCCGGCGCTCGAGGTTTCCGCCGACTGCAAGGCATGCGGAGCTTGCACATTGATCGGCTGTCCGGCGATTTCGCGCGATGAAGAGGGCCGTGCGGCCATCGATGTTGATCTATGCGTGGGATGCGAGCAGTGTTCGCAGACGTGCCCATATGGGTGCATCGGCAAGGCGAACTAGGAGGGCCTGGCATGAATACCGAAACGAAAACCGTGCTGCTGTCGGGCGTCGGTGGACAAGGCGCCATCCTTGCGGCCGATATTTTGAGCCGTGTCGCTATGGCGAGCGGGCAAGATGTGAAACTTTCAGAAATTCATGGCATGGCCCAGCGCGGCGGCGCGGTGACGACCGTCGTTCGCTTGGGTGAATCCGTAGCTTCAATGGTTGCCGATAAGGGCAGTGTCGACTACTTGGTTTCCTTCGAGACCATCGAAGCCCTGCGCAATATCGAATTTCTCAAGGTCGGCGGCGAATTGCTGGTCAACGACGAATCCATAAAGCCGCTTCCTGTGGCGACGGGTGCTGTGGACGCCCCCGCGGGCATACACGAGTCGCTCGCCGCTGCAGGAGCGCTGATTGTCCCCGCCGAAGCTTTGGCGAAAGAGGCAGGCAGCGTGAAAGCCGTGAACGTGGTGCTGTTGGGAGCGCTCTCCATGAAGCTTCCCTATGACGAGGCCGTATGGCTTTCCGTCATCGAATCGCGCGTGCCGGCCAAATTCAAAGACGTGAACGTCGAGGCCTTCAAGAAGGGCCGCGCTTACGTGGAGGCGAACGAATAAGACTTTGCTGCCCCATCGGGTCGAAGAAATCGACACGCGTCTTTCCCGGTCAGATTCTGGTTTGAACGGAAGCCGTATTGCATGTTCTCCGGCTCGTGCGGAATCTATCGGGGTCGAGCATCAAGGCCTTCGATCCTGCTTGGACCATAAATGCTATCGGCAAAGGAAGCTATGTGAGACTTTCTAGAAGGAGAGCTTTATGAGCATTTCTCAGATTGGCGTGTTCGTCGAAAACCAGTCGGGCCACGTTGCCCGCGTGCTTGATGCGCTGCACAAGGCCGAGGTTCAGGTGCGCGGCTATTGCATGAGCGACACCGGCGATTACGGCATCGTTCGCTTCGTGGTGGACGACCCGGAAAAGACCAAGGCCGTGCTGACCGATATGGGCTGCGCCGTGGCAACCAAAGAGGTCTTGTGCCTACGTTTGGCCGATACGCCGGGCGAATTGGCGCGCATCATGGGCGTTATTGCCAAGCTTGGCATCAATGTGGAGTACAGCTATTCGCTCGTGTCCACTTATATCGCCATTTCGGTGAAAGATTTGGCCGCCGCAGAAGAGGCATTGAAAGGCGAATCGCTCGAACTCATCGACCAGGCACAGCTGACGGCGCTGGCGAACCTTGATAGCACGGTCGCTTAGGAAGGCAGGTTTTTTTCGTGATAGATATAACCGCGAAGGGAGCCGCATTACAAGCGGCTGCCGAGGGGCGCTTTGACGAGCTTCCTATTCATAACCCGTCCATTGAATGCGCAAGCCGCGAACGCATCGAGGCTATTCAGCTGGCACGACTCATCGATCAGGTTGAATGGACGTACAATCGCGTGGCTTGGTATCGCGACAAGATGGATGCGATGGGCGTTAAGCCTTCTGATATCAAAACGCTCGACGATGTTCGAAAGCTTCCGTTTACCGACAAAAGCGCTCTGCGCGACACATTTCCCTATGGGTTGTTCGCCGAACCGCTCGATCAGATTGTTGAGCTGCATGCGTCTTCGGGCACGACGGGAAAGCCGATCGTCGTGGGTTACGATAAAGGCGATATGGACCTGTGGGCCGATTGCATCATGCGCCTTGTGCAAATGGCGGGCGTTGTGCCGAGCGACCGCGTGCAAATGGCGTTCGGATACGGCATGTTTACGGGCGGTTTTGGCCTGCACTACGGATTGCAGCGGCTCGGCTGCATGATGATTCCCGCAGGGTCGGGCAATACCGAGCGCCAAATCCAAATGATCCAAGACTACGGCTCGACCGTTTTGGTCGCAACGCCGAGCTACGCTATGCATGTGTGCGAGGTCGGCGAGCGCATGGGGTATGACTGGGAGAAGAGCACCTTGCGCGTCGGTCTGTTTGGCGGCGAGCCTTGCACGCCTGCCCTTAAGGCAGAAATAGAAAGCCGCATGCATATCGTGTGCACCGACAATTACGGCCTTACCGAGGTCATGGGGCCGGGGGTTTCGGGCGAATGCTTGGCAAACCGCGATATGCAGCATATCGCCGAAGACCATTTCCTCTGGGAAGTGGTCGATCCCGAGACTGGCGAGCCTGTTGCCGATGGGGAAATGGGCGAGCTGGTGTTGACGCCCCTCGGAAAGCATGCGATTCCTGTATTGCGTTACCGCACGCACGACTTAACGAGGGTCGTGAAAGAAAAATGCGCGTGCGGCCGAACGACGGCTCGCATGCAGAAGGTCCGCAGCCGCAGCGACGATATGCTTATCATCCGTGGGACCAACGTGTTCCCAAGCCAGGTGGAAGACGTTCTCTCGACAATCGAGGGAGTTTCTCCCATGTACAAAATCGTGGTCGATAATGAAACGGGCCTCGATCGAATGGTGATTCACGTTGAGCTTAAACCCGAAGCATTCAAAGACTCCTTCGAAGAGATGGATGCTTTCCGTCGCCAGATTGAGGAAAAGCTCAAGAGCGTGATGCTGGTTGCTTCGAAAGTCAAGCTTGTTGAACCCGGCGGAATCGAGCGTTCGACAGGAAAGACGAAACACGTGGAAGATCTGCGAAAATAAGCTTCCAAAAAAGCGGCGGGACTAGCTCGCCGCTTTCTATTTTGCCTCGGCGTAGCGTATCTTTGCAGCCCTCGCTTTCTTGCAGCATGCAAGCCCATCGCGGCGAAACCGCTTTTCCGAGTGGTATGCTATTCGCCATGGAAACCCAGGAAACTCATACTCGTATCAAAGGACGCTTCGCACCTTCGCCTACAGGTCGCATGCATGCGGGAAATATCTTCTCGGCATTGGTCGCCTGGCTTGTGGCGAAATCGCAGGGCGGCACTATGGTGTTGCGTATAGAGGACCTTGACAGACAACGCAGCAAACCGCAATTCATCGAGGCCGTGCAGCGCGATTTCGAAACGTTGGGGCTGAGCTGGGATGAAGGGCCTTATTTTCAGCATGATCGCGACGAAGCGTACCAGGCGGCATTCGATGCATTGAACGAAAAAGGCTTGGTATACCCCTGTTTTTGCACGCGGGCCGATTTGCATGCGGCTTCGGCGCCACATCGTGGAGAAAAGCCGATCTATCCAGGAACGTGCCGCGGTTTCACGCCGCGGCAACGCGCGGCGAAGCTTTCCTCTCGCAAGCCTGCAATGCGATTGCGCGTTGCTGACGAGACTATTGCGTTCGACGACCTTATCCAAGGCCGCTATTCCCAGAATTTGGAAACCGATTGCGGCGATTTTCTCATTCGTCGCAGCGACCAAGCGTTTGCCTATCAGCTTGCCGTGGTGGTAGACGACGGCGAACAGGGCGTGAATTCCGTAGTGCGCGGCGTGGATTTGCTGTGCTCGACGCCGCAACAAATGTATTTGCAAGATCTGCTCGGCCTTCAGCATGCATGCTATGCGCACGTGCCGCTGGTGGAAGGCGAGAAGAATCGACGCCTTTCCAAACGCGATCACGACGCCGCGCTCGATGTATTGCTCGATCGCTTCAAAACTCCCGAAGGGGTTATCGGGCACATCGCCGGATTAACGGGGCTTGCGCCAAATGACGACCCTACGACGCCCGAAGAGCTTCTGAAGGCGTTCGATATCGCATCGCTTGCCACTTTGTTTCCAAATCCAACGCAGATTCAATGGCGCTAACTTCCGAAGCGATTATTCATTGCGACCCTTTGCGCGTGCCTGCGTAATTCCTAAAGCAGGAACACCGTTGAGTTCGAGGCAAATATGCATGCTGCGTAAAACGACCCCAGGGCGATATTCAGGCTGCAAATTTGGGCCATGGCTCCGATGCGCGAGGCGCTCACGAGCGGGTTTGCGAAAAGGGCCTTCAGAAGGGGAATTGCGGCGAGTAGCATGAACGGCACGACGATAAGGCCATTCGTGAAATAGGCGGCAACAAGGATGGCGATCAAGACGAGCCATGCGACGACGAGCGCATGATAGAGTGCGCGCGCCTTTTCCCGACCGAGGGTTGCTGGCAGCGTGCGGCGTCCCGCGGGCACGTCTTTTTCGATGTCGCACGTGTTGTTCGTCATCATGATAAGGCCAACGCCAATAATCTCGGGGAGCGCCCAAACGAGCATAAGCCAGTTCAAATCGAGCGTAAGGGCCTGATAGCAGGCAAGCGGAATAAGGCCGCCCATAACAAAGCCGCTCACGATTTCGCCTATGGGCAAATAGGAGACGGGCGTCTTCCCTGCGGAGTAAGCCACGACGAATATTGCGCCTACGATGCCTATGGCCAAAGGAATCCATCCCGCGCTCCAGATGACGTATGCGCCGATTAGAAACGCCGCCACCAGAAATCCGATTCCTAGCCTGAGCGCGCATGCGGGGTTCACGTTGTTGTAGACGAGCGTGGCATCGCTTTCCTCGACGTTGTCATCCGTCGAATCGGCGCCTTTCACGAAATCGTAGTAATCGTTGAACGTGTTCACGGAAGCTTGCATAAGAATGCAGATGAGCAAAAGCGCAAGCGCCATGATTGCGGAAACTCTGTGTCCCGTGCCGATTGCGGCAGCGAGCGCCACAAGGCAGGGGAGAATCGCGGCCGGCCAGGTGTGCGGCGCCGCAAGCTGCAGCGCCATCTTCACGGTAAATCGTTGATATGGTTCGCGTTCCACGAGTAGCATCCGTTCCTAGTTGTTTTTGGTAAGGGTTTCGTTGACGGCGGTCGGTGTCTGCGAAGCGAGCTTTTTATCGGAATCGATGAAGGGGACCGCTTCGCGCATGCGCCCCATGATTCCCTCGAAGCGCTCGCGCAGCGTGGCTCCGGCGACTTCGCCGAGGTTTTTGATTGCCTGCCCCATTATCTCTTTTGTGGCATCATCGAGGTTGCGGCCATCCCTTACAAGCGTTGCTATATTCGACATGAAGCCGTCTTGGAAATCGCTCCAGCTTTTCGCGTCGCTTGAAGTGATGAGTTCGTACATGGTGTCGATAAATACTTCGCGCTCCTGCTGAGAACAGCTTCGCAGCCATCGGTCGAGCGCAATATCGAACATCTGCGCGCCTTTGTTGAGCTCTTGTTGGGTGGCGAAATCGCAACCGTCGACGATCCAGGTAAACGGCACATGTTGGAAAAAGCCCAACGCGTCGGATTGAACGATTCGAAATCCGTCGCGCTTTTCCAAAATCATGCCGAAGACCGACGATTCGGGAACGGTTTTGTCGAGCTTCTTTTGGAAATGTGCCTCTTTGATACGCGGCGAAGGCGCGGCAAGAAAGCTCGGGCCGTCGTGGTTGAAGACGCGACGAATGCGATTGTAGCCGGCTTCGTCGATCGTGAGCGCCGAATACTCGGCAAGGTTGCCACCCTTCGAATGCCCGCCTAAATAAATGGGAATATCTTTCGGAATTGCAGAAAGGGCGCCGGAAACATACGCGGTCGCGGTTTTTTGCGAGGGAATTACTGGTAGGTAGCTCAAGTTGAAGTCTTCCTTCCAGCCCGCGAGCGTTCCGTCGGTTCCTCGAAATGCGATATAGGCGATTTCGGCGCCGTCTTTTGCGCCCACGCTGAAGGTGCATGCGCAGAATTGCTTTTCGATAATCGCCGCGCTTTCATTTGCAAACAGGCTCACGCTCAAATCGGCATACCTGCGGCTTCGCGCAAGCGCGTTAAGGAAGCCGGGCAGCTCTTCGGCGTCTTTGAGCCAGCCGCCGGAAAGCATGCGCTCTAGCGGCGTGAATCGCAAAACGTCGATGATCGCAACTTCTTGCGGCCCATGAACATCTCCATAGGCGTATTCGTCGAGGTCAAGATACACGAGCGAAGAGAGCACGAGGCTGTCGACAGGCGTAAAAGGGGTCTCGTCGAAGCCTTCCTGGTGCTCAATCAAGAAATCGGCCATGAATGCGGAGCGGCGAGCCGATCCGCTGCTCAAAGGGGCTTCTGTATTTTCAGCGATTCCGGCCATCAGCTCTTCCTCACGCGTATTCTTGAAGCGGTCGTTTCGGCCATGTCGAGCAATTCTTGTCTGCTATGCACGCCGCATTTCGAATAAATCCGACGAAGGTGCGTGTCTGCCGTGCTTTTCGCGATGAAAAGCTCTTGCGCGATGCGCTCGTTGGTGCGCCCGCGCAAAGCCAAGGTGAGCACTTCTTTCTCGCGGGCCGAAAGCCCCGCTGCCTCGGCGATGGCATCGCGCACTTCCTCGGTTTGCTCATAGGCGTCGACCGTAGTGGACAGTTCGCGAAAATCGCGTTCAGTGAAGAGGAATACGTACGATATGACCACCATCAAGCCCGCTGCTGCAACGACGGCATACGGGGTCACATGCGTCGGCGAAAGGGCATCGAAGCCGTTTGCGAGGAAGATGCCCGCTGCTTCGCCGCCGTAGAGCACCGCAAAGCCCTGGGCGAACGAGAGGGCGCAACTCGATCCTTCGAGCTTCGCCGCCGCACAGAACAGCGATGCGAAAGCGGCCGTAAGTCCCAAATAGCCGCCAAGCACAACCGAATCGCCCGTTATGTCGAGGTCCGCTAGCACTGGGGTGAAAAGAAATCCCGCGAGCATGAGGGAAAACGCAATGCGGTAGCTTGCGGAAAAGTTCTCCCGCGCAGACTCGTTCGCGGGCTTGAGCATTTCTAGGGCGCCTACGCAGAAAAGCCCCACGATGAACATCGAATAGGGCAGATCGGGCGTCGCAATCGAGCCTGGATCGCTTCGGTAAGTTTCAATAAACCCTGCGGCAAGGCCGAAAAGCGCGGCTCCCGCGAGCATGCGCGACGAGAGCTTTCTGCCATGCGAGGGCTTTGCGGCGCGCTCGATTGATTCCGCGTTGTCTTTCGCCTGAGCGTTTTTGGCTATTTCCATGAATGCGACGCCGGCAAAGGGAAGCACGCATCGAAGGGCAACGGCGACCTGTTCCGGAAGAAACCACAGCGCAATGCAGAATGCGCATGCGAACCCGGTGGCGGCAAAGATTTCCATCGCCGCCAAACGGGGTGGGTTTTCGCCGAGCACTTTGCCCCATGCCATAAGCGTAAGCGCCATGGGCGCGCCAATGAGCAGCCCTTCGCCTATGACTTCTGCGGCCGATGTTCCCGGGGCGGCCGCTACTGCGGCGCCGGCGCTCATGAAAGCCGCGAATGCCGCAAGCGTGCCCGAGCGAGAAAGCGCTCGTTCGGCGGAATCGAAGGCAAGACGCTCGCCGATGAAGGCCGCAACCATGAATATGAGCGCCAAAAACAGCTCGGCGCGTTCGATTGAAAACGGGCCCAATACCAGCTGATGGTTCGTTCCCAGATAAAACGCCGCGTACACGAAGGCCTGATAGCTTGCAAAACCGGCAACGCGAGCCCAAGAGGGGCGCATATGGTGTGTCTTGGCTTCGCTCACGCTCATCCTTCGCATATCGGGAAAACTCAACACTCAATAATAGCGCTCGACGCTCGCATATATGGTGCGCTTTGGGAGAATGCTCATGCGTTTCACGCGACACCCCTCTGTGGGGTTAAGCTTATCGCGATGAAATCCGAATGAAGGAAGACAAATGCCTACCAATGCCCAGTTCACAGATGAGTATCTGAAACTTGTGTCGAAAACAGACGCCGAAGGCGAGGGGAGCAGGGCTGCGCGGGAATACATGAATCAATCGACGGCGATCTATCATCACGAGGTCGTCGATTCGTCATATGTGCCCCGGCTGTTCAATAAAGAGACCTATGAGCGTTTCGAATCCATCGCGACGACGACGTACTCCATTCTTTCGAAAGTGATGCGCGAGTACCTCGAAAACCCCGAGTATCGCCATGTCTACAAGCTCGATCCTCGTCTTGAGGAGCTTATCTTGCTCCCTCGCGGCTATGACGCGCTTCTTCCTTTCGCGCGCGTCGACCTGTTTTTGAACGAAGACGACATGTCGGCGCAATTCTGCGAGTTCAACGCCGACGGCTCTTCGGGCATGAACGAGAATCGAGAGATCACGAACAGCATCCTAGGATCGAAGCCCTATGCGGCTTTTTCGAAGGCTCACCGCGTGCGCACGTGCAACGATGAGCTTTTCGATGGTTGGGTCGATGAATTCCTGAAAATCTATGACACGTACGATTTGAAAGTCGAAAAACCCCACGTTGCAATCGTCGACTTCCTGGAAAACGCCATTACGGAAGAGTTCAAAATCTTCGCGGGGCTCTTCGCGAAACGCGGCATCGAATGCTCGGTTTACGACGTGCGAGAACTTCGCTATGAAGGCGATAAGCTTATGGGTCGCAAGGCGTTCTATGGCCGCGACCATGCTGAAATCGATGCCATTTGGCGCCGCAGCGTGACCAACGACATCATCGACAACTGGGAGGAATCCCAGGCGCTCGTGAATGCCGTGCGCGATCGCAAGGTTGCGCTCATTGGCAGTTTTGCCGGCCATCTCGTGCACGACAAGCAGATTTTCCAAGTGCTTTATATGCCCGAGACCCAGGCGTTGCTCACCGATGAGGAAAACGAATTCGTGCGCGAAACGGTTCCCTTCACATCGTTTTTGGCAAGCGATGAGGTCGATATCGCCGACGTGAAGACGAATCGCGAGAAATGGATCATCAAGCCAACCGACGCCTACGGCGCCCATGACGTGTTCGCAGGGGAAGACTACGACGATGCGTATTGGGCAAGCATTGTCGATGCCCATGTGGACGGCAAAGCCGGAGCTCCATTTTTGGTCCAGCGCTATTGCGTGCCGTTCAACACGATGGCTTTGCCCTTGTATGGCGCCGAGGAAGATTACGCCAAGGGCCCCCAGCCGTATAAAAACATGGAGGGCCTCTATATTTACAACGGGCGTTTCACTGGCGTCTTTAGCCGATTGGGGCCCGAGCCGGTAATTTGCAAACGCACAGGCGGCATCACCGCCGCAACCATCTGGGTGGACGAATAGCATGTTTAAGGTTTTGGACTCTCCCGCGATAACGGGCATCGTGTCGGTGGTCGCGGCCATCGCCTTGGCGATAAGCCTCGTAGCCGCGGGCTTTGCCGCATGCGCGGTGCCCGACGCCTCAACGAAATTGTTGGCCCGTGCATTTTCCGACGACGTCGATTCGCCGTTCACGAAAGACGAGTTGGTGGCGGCCGCCCTGCAAACAAAGCACTACACCATCGATGACAACGACAAGGCCGCGGCATATGCGACCGTTGCTGCGATAAACGCCCAGCAGCAGCTTACGGGTTCTGCGGGCAAAGGCGCCCCTAAGCTGCCCGATGGGGCCATTGATTATGCCTCTGCGCCCATCTCTTCCGGGCAGGTGGAGCAATTGGATGCTTCATTTGAATCGGCGAGCGAGCGTTATGTGCTTACGTCCGATGCCGTAAGCCATCTCGACGATGTTTATCGTGTAGTGCAAGCCGCCAAACCTTGGCTGCTTGCCGCCGTGGTTGCGGCGGCGGTGTGCTGCACGGCCGTCGGGTTTCGAGCAGGCAAACGCGGTTTGGGACTTGTGCTCACGGCCGCCGGTGCATCGGTAATTGCGATTTTCGCCCTTCTGGCTGCGTGGGTCGCCGCAGACTTCGATGGATTTTTCGCCATGTTCCATTCGCTGTTCTTTGCGCAAGGCACATGGACGTTTAGCTGGGATTCGCTGCTCATATGCATGTATCCCCCTGAATTTTGGATGGGAATGGGCGCCATTTGGCTCGGCGTCACGGTTGTGTGTTGCGCGGCTTGCCTTATCATGGGAAGGCTGCTGCGCAAAGGGTCAACCCAAAGCGCATAGACACTATTGGAAGGATAGAGACTTATGGCAGATACGACCTCTGGCGTGCGCGTTCGCTTCGCTCCTTCGCCTACGGGCAAGCTTCACATAGGCGGCGCCCGCACGGCTATCTACAATTGGGCGTTTGCCCGCGCCATGGGCGGCACATTCGTGCTGCGCATCGAGGACACCGACCCCGAGCGCTCCACCGAGGAAAACACGCAAATCATCTTGCGAGCCATGCGTTGGCTTGGCCTCGATTGGGACGAGGGCCCCGAGGTCGGCGGCGAGTTTGGCCCCTATAAGCAAACGGAGCGCTTCGATACCTATACCGCCGCGCTCGAGCAGCTTAAGGCGAAAGGCGCCGTGTATCCGTGCTTTTGCACGAAGGAAACGCTCGACGCGAAACGTGAGGCTGCGGAAAAAAGCGAGGGCGGCTATTCTGGCTACGATCGCACGTGCCGAGACATCGACCCTGCCGAGGCGGCTCGCCGTATCGAAGCCGGTGAAGCCCATGTGTGGCGTTTGAAGGTTCCCGAAAACCACGGCCCCATCGAATTCGACGATGCCGTGTATGGACATATGAGCTTTCCTGCCGACGTGATGGACGACATGATTCTCGTGCGCACCGATGGCACGCCGACTTATAATTTCGCCGTTGTCTGCGACGATGCGAATATGCAGATCACGCATGTTATTCGCGGCGACGACCATCTTTCCAATACGCCTCGTCAGATTCTTATCTACGAAGCCCTCGGATTGACGCCGCCCACATTCGCGCACCTCTCGATGATTCTTGGTGCCGACGGCAAGAAGCTTTCGAAACGCCATGGCGCCACGAGCGTTGAAGAATACGCCGCGCGCGGATATTTGCCCGACACCATGGTGAACTTCTTGGCGCTTTTGGGATGGAGCCTCGACGGCGAGACCACGATCATCCCTCGCGATGTTTTGTGCTCCAAGTTCAGCCTCGATCGAATCACGAAAAAGGACGCCGTCTTCGATGAAACGAAGCTCGATTGGATGAACGGCCAGTATATAAAGACCATGGATGCCGCCGAGTGGGTTGAGCTGTCCACGCCGTGGCTTGCAAAGGCGCGCGCCGCTGGCATGGCCGTTTGCGAGACCGCTATCGTCGATGCGTCCGAAGCCGAGCCCTTTGAGCTCGACGAGCAGGTCCAAGCTGCGGCAACGCAGCAAACCGCTGACGATATCAACGAGCGCCCCGATTTCTATCGCGCGCTCTATCCGTTGCTCGCCGAGCGCGAAACCGGCCTCAGCGATGCGGCGGAAAAGTTACCGTATATGTTCTGGGGTAAAAACGTGGCGCTCGATGCGAAGAGCGTGAAGAAGGTTCTGCAAAAAGAAGGCGCTCGCGCCGACGAAGCCCTGCGCGCGTGCCGCGAAGTGTTGGCCAGTGCCGAAATTTGGGAATGCGATCCGCTGCAGGAAGCGTGCCGCGCTCTGTGCGAGCCCATGGAGATGAAGCCCAAGTTGATGTTTCAGCCTTTGCGCGTTGCCGTATGCGGCAACATGGTGAGCCCGCCTTTGTTTGAAAGCATCGAGTTGCTTCCTCGCGAGGATGTACTTGCTCGCATCGATGCGACGCTCGCCATCGCCTTTTAGCCAATACACCGCCCATGGCGTTTCTGCGACATGGGCGTTTTCGTTCGACATCGCATTGAGGAGCCTGTTGCGCCTATGAAAATGATTACGATTCCAGAGCATTGCGTGCGCACGCGTGGTGGCGATTGCCAGCGTTGCGCTCTCGCATGCCCTGTTTCTGCCATATCGTTTCGCAGCGACGGAGTTCCTGAAATCAACGGCGAAGCATGCACGAAATGCGGTGTTTGCATGGGTGTCTGCGATGCCTTTTCGGGTGCCAAGACGAGCCTGGCCCGACTTTACGAGCATCTTCGAAAAGTTGCCATGCGCGGCGAAATCGTCTATCTCACCTGCGAGGAGAATATATTTCCCGGCTTTAAGCCAGCTAAAAACGTCACGGTTCTTCCCTGTATCGCTTGCATTTCCACCGAGCTTTGGACGCTTCTTCTTGCCCAAAATGTTCCTGTGTGCGTTGCCTGCGATTTGAAATATTGCGAAGATTGCCAGCGCGCTCCGAAAAGGGGAGAGCTTCTGTTCACGCATGCCATCGAGCTCGCCGAAGCGCAAACGGGCGCTGAAGTTCACTTCGACCGAGAAATTCCCGAATTCGTTGAGGAAACACAGGTCGTAAGCAGCGACGAATTCGATCGCCGCGCTGCTTTCGACAGCGTCAAAGACGATGCCTTCGGCATCATTTCGGGGAGGCGACGGCTTAAGCAATCCGACACGCTGAAAGAGGCTTATCTCAACAAAGAGCGTGCGCGCATGCGCGACTCTCTGAATTTGACCGAGGGCGAATATCTTGGCGCCGCATTTTCGCGCGAGCGAACGCGCCGCGTTATGCCACCACGCCGTCGCATGCTGCTCGAGGCGTATGTGGCGCGCCCCCAGGTGGGCGAGCTTACCGAGCTTGCGGTAAGCGCAACCGATCACGACTCATGCGTGGAATGTCTCGACTGCACCAAGTGCTGCTTGACGGGTGCGCGAATATCCACGAAAGAGGGACACCTTGAATATGATGCCCGCTACTGCATTGGATGCGGTTCATGCAAGGCGGTTTGTCCGCGTTGCGCCATCGAACTTGTAGAGACGTCGCTTTTCGACCTTCTTCCCAACGGCCCCGGGAATCCGGCCATTGAACCGAATCTGGACGACTATGAATAAGGTGTCGGCCGCACCGGTGGACTGCGTCCCGAAATTTGGGCGGCTTACATAAGAACGGTGCCGCAAGGGGCTGCTCGGAACTTCCCAGTTCAGCCCCTTCAGTTTGCTTTGCCGCCTACGACGAAGCCCGCTCGACCGATTCCGAAAGCACGCCGTCGAGGCCTCGCGCCAGCGTGAACGACAGCAGGCGAGAAATCTTTTCGAATTGAACGTCGTTGCAGGAGTTGTACCAGCTTTCGTAAACTTGAAACATTCCCCCCAAAAAGAAACGGACGGAGTAGCCTAAGTTTTCGATTGGGCTAAGCCCGAGGCTCTTGCGCTCTTCCGCGATGAAATTCTCAAGCGGCTCTTGCATGGCATTGATGAGGTGCGAAATGGGCAGTTTGCGCATGAAAAGGGGGTTGAGAAGGCGCGCTTCCCGATAGCTTTCCCCGATGGTCTGCGCTATTCTCTCGATATTGAGCGGGTGTGTGTCGAAGAGCCCTTTATCAACAAAAGCCTGAACTGTTTGGCTGGCATGTTCTTTCGCCAGGCTATCGAGCAGATCTTCCACTGAGCTGTAGTGCAAATAAAACGTCTTGCGATTGATATTCGCCTCTCGGGCGAGCGCGCTCACGGTTATCTTGTCGAAATCGGTTTCGACGATGAGCCTTTCAAATGCATCGGCGATAGCCTGCTTCGTTTTCGAAATGCGCCGATCTTCCTTTTCCATAATCCGCCTCCCGTATTGTTGCGCCCAACGATTCGCATCACTTTTCCGTCTGAACGTGGTTTAAGCCCCAACTTCGCGAACTCTGGCAATTGCCAATTCTTTTCAATTTCTCAATACTAAACACCTGTGAATAATACCTCAAGTGTTACTTAATTCACATATGAGAAAAATCGCAAACGCTAAGCGCGGCTGCGATAGCGAAGGAGGAACCCCATGACTGTTGTAGATAACGTTAAAAGGGCCGCATATTACAAAATGGTCGACTACCTATTCGAGAAACCCCAAGAACGCTTTCCGAAAGCGATGGAGATGATCGACAAGGCTGCGCCGAGCAACCTTTTCGAGAGCCAGCGTGAAGCATTTCGAGGGGCCATCAATCAGAAAAACAATTGGTACCAGCTTCTTATGAAAATTGGCGAACTTAACCCGGAAGTCCGCAACCGCCTCGTGAAAACATTTTTGGTTGACGCGAACCTCATGGCTTGGGACGTGCAGGAATCCAATCGCGATAAATACCAGTGCAATATACCCTGGGCTATTTTGCTCGACCCCACGAGCGCATGCAATCTGCATTGCACGGGTTGCTGGGCGGCCGAATATGGCCACAAGTTGAATCTGAGCTACGACGACATCAACAGCATCATTGAGCAGGGAAAAGCCCTCGGAACGCACGTGTATATCTACACAGGAGGAGAGCCCCTCGTTCGCAAGCGCGACCTTATTCGCCTGTGCGAAGCGCATCCCGATTGCGCATTTCTGTGCTTCACGAACGCAACGCTGATCGACGAAGAATTCTGCCAAGACATGATTCGCGTCGCGAACTTCGTGCCCGCAATTTCTGCCGAAGGTTTTGAAGAAGCGACGGATTCGCGTCGAGGGCAAGGGGTGTTCCAGAAGGTTTCCAAGGCCATGGCTCTGCTTCGCGAGCATGGCCTCGCGTTCGGGGTTTCGTGTTGCTATACCTCGCAGAATGCCGACTCTATTGCGAGTGAGGCGTATTTCGATTGGCTTGTTGAACAGGGAGCGCTTTTCGCATGGATCTTCTCGTTTATGCCCGTAGGCCACGATGCGACCCCCGACCTCATTCCGAATGCGGCGCAGCGTGAGCATCTGTATCGATTCGTGCGTGAAATGCGTCAAACGAAACCGCTGTTCACCCTCGATTTTCAAGATGACGGCGAATTCGTTGGCGGCTGCATCGCTGGCGGGCGTCGGTATCTGCACATCAATGCTGCGGGCGATGTCGAGCCATGCGTGTTCTGCCATTATTCGAATGCGAACATCCACGATACAAGCCTGCTCGACGCGCTGCGTCAGCCGTTGTTCATGGAATACCATCGGGAGCAGCCCTTCAATTCCAACTACCTGCGTCCGTGCCCTATCTTGGAAAACTCCGGCATGCTCGTTGACATGGTAAAGCGGTCGGGGGCGAAGTCGACCGATTTGCAGCATGAGGAATCGGCCGAGGAATTGTGCGCAAAGACCAAGGCGTTTGCCGACGAATGGGCAAGCGTTGCCGACCGCCTCTGGAAAGACCCGTGCGATCCTATGCACGGCAAGCGCATGACCAAAACGCAAGGCATGGCGGAAACCGACATGCATAAGTTCGAACGCCTTTCTTCTGAAGGCTACGCCCTTCACTATGACGGCGGAATTTCGGTGGAGGAAAACGCCTGAACCGCAGTTCGGTAGGACTTTTCGATAGGATGCATATCTTGTGCGCATATGCATGAAGTATTTATCAAGATCCGGGGGAGAGGGTTGGCTCGTCGATCCCGGTACCAACCGGGGGCAAAACCCACGGTGGTCCCGCCAACAGCGATGAAGAAAGGATCTCTTAGCATGTCCAACGAACACTCTTCGTACCTCTTCACGTCGGAATCGGTCACCGAAGGCCATCCCGATAAGCTCTGCGATCAGGTTTCCGACGCTATTTTGGATGCAATTCTTTCCAAAGAAATCGAGCTTGCGAAAGTCGGCTATACCGCCCCGAACGGACAGCCGGCCGACGTCTCTCAGATGCGCTGCGCTTGCGAGACGCTCGCCACGACGGGCACGGTATTCGTAACCGGCGAAATTCGGACTCAGGCCTATGTCGATGTCGATACCATCGTGCGCGATGTCGTGCGCTCTATTGGTTACGACCGGGCAAAATACGGTTTCGATTGCGATACGTGCGGTGTGATCAACGCGATTCACAGCCAAAGCCCCGATATCGCGCAGGGTGTCGATGAAAGCTGGGAAGCCCAGCATGGCGAAGCGGCCGATAAGGAAGATGAAACAGGCGCTGGCGACCAAGGTATGGTTTTCGGTTACGCATGCAACGAAACCAGCACGCTTATGCCCATGCCAATCTATCTTGCCCATCGCTTATCCGAGCGTTTGACCGAAATGCGCAAGAACGGCACGCTTGCGTTCCTTCGCCCCGATGGAAAAACCCAGGTGTCTGTTCGTTATGTCGATGGCAAGCCGACCCAGGTGGAAAAGGTCCTCATTTCAACGCAGCATGACGAAGGCGTCGAGCATGCTGAATTGGAGAAGGCCCTCATCGAGCACGTGATAAATCCCGTTCTCGCCTCTGAAGGCGTGAAGGCTGCCAACGATATGGAGATTTACATCAATCCAACCGGCCGTTTCGTTATTGGCGGTCCTATGGGCGACACGGGTCTCACCGGCCGAAAGATTATTGTCGATACCTACGGCGGCATGGGTCGCCATGGCGGTGGAGCTTTCTCGGGCAAGGATTGCACGAAGGTCGATCGTTCGGCGGCCTACGCAGCGCGCTGGGTTGCGAAAAACGTGGTCGCTGCCGGCTTGGCTGGTCGATGCGAGGTTCAGATAGCGTATGCGATTGGCATGGCGCGTCCTGTGAGCATCATGGTCGAGACCTTCGGCACCGAGCATGCTCCGGTTGCCAGCATTGAGCAAGCCGTGAATGAAACGTTCGACCTGCGCCCGGCAGCAATTATCGATGCGCTTGACCTGCGCCGACCGATTTATCGCCTCACCAGCAACTATGGCCATTTCGGACGCGAGCTTCCCGAATTCACGTGGGAACGCCGCGATAAGGCCGAGGCCTTGCGCAAGGCCTGCGGTTTGGAATAGCTCGCCATACCAAGGGTTATCCTTTTAATCTAGGATTCTCGAACGTCTGTCGGTTTTAAAAGCGGGTTTCCGATGAGGCCCGCTTTTCTTATATACTCGCAAGCATGAGAACCGCTTCCATCATTTTAGACATACCGACGCAATCGCTCGACAGCCTGTATACCTACGTGGTGCCCGAAGAACTTACGGGTATCGAGGTGGGGTGTGCCGTGCTGGTGGAATTCGGCGCGCGCCGCGCCGTAGGCTACGTGATGCGCGTTGACGAGCTCGACGAGCGAAGTTTTAATCCCGAACAGCTTGCGAAGTTCAAGCCGCTGCTTCAGGTGCTTTCCTCGTCGTATTTCGACGAGGATGGCGCGGCGTTGGTTGAGTTCATCGCCCATGAATACATCGCCCCGCTCAGCTCATGCGTGCATTTGCTGACGCCTGCAGGGCGCTCTCCTAAAGTCGTGA
The DNA here is from genome assembly GCA_963631715.1 of Bacteroidaceae bacterium. GTDB lineage: Bacteria > Actinomycetota > Coriobacteriia > Coriobacteriales > Eggerthellaceae > Slackia. Next base: position 50,124 of record CAVGRL010000003.1, on the reverse strand, counting down.
AGCGCGGCGATGTATGGGAGCTTCAAAAGCCGGCGAAGCGCCGTAAGAAAAAAGACGCCGCAGGCGAGCCGCCGCTTGATGAGGAGATTGCCGAAACAGCCGAGGCGCGCGAGTCATTCGCGCTTACCGATGGGCAATGGCGAGCAATCGAGACCATCGATGCCTGCATCGATGGGTGCGCGGGCGAAGTGGCCGTGATTGACGGCGTGACGGGTTCGGGCAAAACCGAAGTGTATCTGCGAGCTATTCGCCACGCGCTCGAGTTGGGGCGCGGAGCCATCGTGCTCGTGCCTGAAATAGCGCTGACGCCGCAAACCGTTTCGCGTTTCGAGAGCCGCTTCGGGGAAACCGTGGCCGTTATGCATTCGCGCATGACGGGTGCCGAGCGCTACGACCAATGGGAAGCCGTGCGCATGGGGCACGCGCGCGTAGTGGTGGGCGCACGCAGCGCGCTGTTTTGCCCGATGCCCAGGTTGGGCCTCATCGTGATTGACGAGGAACACGAAAGCACCTATAAGCAGGAAAGCGCTCCTCGCTACCATGCGCGGGATGTGGCTGCCTGGATGGCTCGGCGAACGGGCGCCGCATTGGTATTGGGCAGCGCGACGCCTTCCATAGAAACCCTGTGCCGATGCAAGACCGACGCCTCATGGCACCGCGTGCACCTTCCCGCGCGAGCCAACGGCAAGCCGATGCCCGAAGTGCGAATTTTGGATATGGCTCGCGAATTCGGCAAAGGATCTCGCTCGATGTTCGCCAAAGAACTGCAAACGCGGCTGTTCGCGACGCTCGATGCCGATCGCAAGGCGGTATTGCTGTTGAACCAGCGAGGGTTTGCGAACTTCTTGCTCTGCCGGGAATGCGGCTACGTTCCCGAATGCGACACGTGCTCGGTTTCCATGACATATCACGAAGTGGGGCGCAAAATCGTATGCCACCACTGTGGGAAGAGCGCGCCTGCTCCCGTGGTGTGCCCCGTATGCGGCAGCCCCTATCTGAAGAAATTCGGTGCGGGAACGCAGCGGGTCGAAATGGAGCTTCGCCGCCTATTGGGCGAGCGATGCGAAGCCGCCGGCACCCACATGCCCCGCATTGTTCGCATGGATTCCGATACGACCTCAACGCGCGACGCGCACGAAAAGTTGCTTGCCGAATTCGCCAAGCCGGGCGCAGCCGTGCTTTTAGGTACTCAAATGATTGCGAAGGGCCTCGATTTCGACGAAGTCGTGCTTGTGGGCGTCATCAATGCCGACACGCAGCTGCGACTGCCCGATTTTCGATCGGCCGAACGCACGTTTGACCTTGTGGAACAGGTGGCGGGGCGCGCCGGGCGGGGCGAATTGGAGGGGCTTGTATTCGTCCAAACGTACATGCACGATGCCGTGGCCATTCGCGCGGCGGCCGCCTACGACCGAAAAGCGTTTCTCGCCGACGAGCTCCCAAAGCGCAAAATGCTCGGCTATCCACCATATGCAAGACTGGCGAATATTTTGGTATGGGGAAGCGACGAGGCAGCCGTGCGGGAAGAGGCCATGACGCTCGCAAAATGCATAGACGAAGGCATTCGCGACGTCGTGGGAGATCAATGGCAAAACCTCGGGGCAGCACCGTGCGCCATCGATAAGCTGCGTGGGCAGCACCGTTGGCATATCTTGATCAAAGCGCCCGCCGGAGCCGACGTCTCGAAACTCGTCGAGCCCGTCATTCGCAAGCGCAAGGCGAATAAAAGGGTGAATGCAGCCGTGGACGTCGATCCTTACAGCCTGCTTTAGCAAGGGCTACGCATGCCTGCCCGGCTTCGCTAGGCTCCGCGTTTTTGTGTGCCATCTGCGCATTCGCTCAGCATCAACGCGCCGTTTGCTATACTTCCGCCTGCATGTTTGCTTGTTTGCATAGGGGCTGGTTGGCGGCCCTTTCGATAAAAGGAATTGAATATGGCTTTTGACACGCTTCCGGTGGTTGAATACCCCGACCCCATTCTTCGCCAAGTGTGCGAGGAATGCGACACTAAAGACAAGAGCTTGAAAAAGCTCGCCAAGCAAATGGCGAAGACGATGTATAAGAACAACGGCTGCGGCATTGCGGCGCCGCAGGTGGGCGTGCTCAAGCGCATTATCGTGATCGATTGCGACCAAGAAGATGGCCGCCAAGACCCCATCACGCTTATCAACCCCGAAATTCTTGAGCTTAAAGGCGATTTCGTCACCGAGGAAGAAGGCTGCCTTTCGTGCCCCGGCATCTCTGTGCCCGAACGCCGTCGCGAATATGCCGTAGTGAAGTTTACCGCCCTCGATGGCGATGAATACGTTATCGAAGGCGATGGGCTGCTAGGGCGCTGCCTGCAGCATGAAATCGATCACCTGAATGGTAAAACGCTGTTTGAAAGCGCCGAGCCAGCGGCGCGAATTAAAGCGATGCGAGATTACGAAATCGCGAAAGCCCAGGGTGCAAAACCGGGCGAGACAAGCATCGGCTAGCTGGCAAGCTATCTCGAAAGGCGGTGATTCGATGCGCGTAGTATTCATGGGGACCCCCGAATTTGCAGCGAGCATCTTTATAGAGCTGAAAGAGCAACACGAGGTAGTTGCGGTATACACCAGGGCCGATGCTGTACGGGGCCGAGGAAAAGAACTCGTGCCTTCCGAGGTGAAAAAAGCGGCGCTCGATGCCGGAATACCTGTTTTCGAGCCGAAGTCTTTGCGTGGCGACGATGAAATCGCACGTCTGCGCGATTTTGCCCCCGACGTCATTTGCGTAGCGGCCTATGGAATGATATTGCCCCAAGCGGTGCTCGACATTCCGAAGCACGGCTGTTTCAACGTGCATGCGTCGCTTCTTCCGAAGTATCGCGGCGCGGCGCCCATCGAGCGTGCCATCTTGAATGGGGACGAGGAAGCCGGCGTATGCATCATGCGCATGGAGGCCGGGCTCGATACGGGCGACTTCTGCATTTGCCGTTCATGCCAAATCGCAGGGATGAATGCCGAACACCTGACGCTCGAGCTTGCCGACAAGGGCGCCAATGCGCTTCTCTCGGCTCTCTATGCGGCAGAGCAAGGCTCTCTTCGTTGGACGAAGCAGATCGAAGAGGATGCCACCTGGGCGCCTAAAATCGAAAAGGGCGAACTGAATTTATCGCCGGCGCTTACCTGCACCGAAAACCTTCGCCACGTGCAGGCGTCGGGAACGCAGCACCCAGCCAAGTGCTCCCTTGCCGGCAAGGGAGCGACGATTGTGAAGGCTCGCGCACTCGCGGCCGACGATTCGGTCGTCGAGCAGCTTGCGGGAATTTCGCAAGGGCATGTTGCCTTCGCACAAAAACGCCTATTCCTCGGATGCGCAGACGGCGCGTTCGAGATTGAGGAAATAAAACCCGACGGTAAAAAGGCCATGGACGCGAAATCGTTCGCGGCAGGCATACAGAACATCAAATCGGGCGAAATCGAGTGGGAGAATATCTAGAATGGCATACGAAAACAACGGCTCAGACAATCGCGGCCATCGCGCAAACGGCGGCGCCCGCGGCGGCCAAGGTCGCAACAACGGTTCTTATCGCGGCAATGGTTCGCACGGTCACGGCGACAACAGGAAAAGCGGCGGCCCGCGCGGGCCGAAAGGCCAAGGCGGTTATAAAAAGCGCAACGGCGAGGGGCGATTCTCTGACCGAAACGACGAACGCGCTGGCTACAAAGGCGGAAAGTCCCAAGGCGGGTATAAAGGCCGCAGCGATCGCGACGGTCGCGATGGAAATCGGAAATTCGACCGCGACAATCGGGGGCCCAAGCGCAATTTCAAGCGCGATGGCGAATCGGGCGGAAAGGGCCGCGATTTCGACCGCAAGCCCCGCCGCGATGGCGAACGCGATTTCAAAAAGGGCAGCTACAAGAAAGATTTCAATCGCGACGACCGTAGATTCGATCGCGACGATCGCGGGCCCAAGCGCAATTTCGACAAACCGGAACAAGGGGAGCGACGGGCCGGTAAACGCGGCGACCGCGATTTCGAGAAGCGCGACAACCGTTCTTTCGGTCGCGATCGCGCATTTGGCGAGCAATCGGCGGACCGCAGCAACGATCGAAACAATCGCGACTTCAAACCACACCGCAATGAGGATCGCCGCAACGACGCGCCCGTCGACGACGACGCGCCGCGCAGCGAATATCGCGAGCACCGCCGTAAAGGCGAGGGCTATCGCGGAACAGGTGGCGGTTATCGCAAGGCGAAGGGCCAGGTGCATGTGACGCCTGCGCGCCAAGCGGCGTGCGCCATCGGGCGCGTCGTTCGCGAGCGCAATGCCTACGTCGCAGAAGTCACTCCGGCCGTGCTGGCGAAATTCGAAGGGATTTCTCCCGAGGATGCGGCCTTCGCCACGAAGATCGCGCGCGGAGTCGCCGCTACGCTCGGCACGCTCGATGAATTCATCAACCGCAATATGAAAACTCCCAACGATATCGATGAGGTCGTCCGCGATGCGATGCGCGTGAGCGCCTATGAGCTGCTGTTCCTCGATAAGCCGCCCTACGTTGTGGTCGATCAGGGCGTGGAGTTGGTCTGCTCGGTCGCCCCTAAAGCGGGAGGCTTGGCCAATGCCGTGCTGCGACGCATGTCTGAAAGCGCGAAGGCGTTTCCCTTCGGCAATCCCAATCTAAGCTTGCAGGTGCTCGCTCGTTCGCACGCATTTCCCTTGTGGCTTGCAAAGCACCTGATGAACGAGATGACGTTGCCTAAAGCGACGGCATTTATGGCGGCCTGCAACACCGATGCCCCCGTTTTCATTGCCGTAAACTCCATCAAAGGCGACGCCGAAAAAGTCGAAGAGGCATTCGATCAGGCCGGCTCGCTGCTCGAAAAATCCGAAGTGGTCGACGGTTGCTATCGCGTGAAAGAACCTCGTGCGCTTCGCAATGCCGACGTTCGCTCTCTGTTCGAAAATGGCGAAGTTTTGGTGTCCGACGAAGGCGCGCAGGCCGTTGCCGCCTTGGCTATGCCGAGCGACGAGATTTCTAACTTCTTGGAAATCGGGGCTGGGCGTGGCACGAAAACCGTCTTGCTTCAAAGTGCTGCGCACCGTGCTTTTGGCCATTGCGTGCCCATGACTTCGGTTGACGACCATGAATTCAAGAGCAAGATTCTCGGTGAGCGTTGCAAGGCATACGGGATCGACTCGGTGACTCCGCTCACTTGCGACGCTCGTCATATTTCCGATGAGCTGCCCATGGAATCCTTCGACGCCGTTCTTATCGACGCGCCGTGCTCTGGCATCGGAACGCTGCGACGCCATCCCGAAATTCGCTGGCGCCTTACGCCTGAAGATATCGAAAGCATGGCTTCAGGCAACCTCGATATGCTTATCGAGGGGGCGAAAATGGTGAAATCGGGCGGCGTTATCACGTATGCAACCTGTACGGTATTCTCGGAAGAAAACGAGCAGGTCATAGAACGCTTCTTGAAGACGAAATTTGGAGAGCAATTCGAAATCGAGGAACAGATGCAAACCACGCTTTCGAAAAACGGAAGCGATGCCCATTTCGCCTGCCGTCTTCGCCGTCGCGCATAGAACAGAATCGGGGCTTCATGGCCCCGATTTTTTTTATGCTAAAGAATGGCTATTTCATTTTAGAGGTGTCGATTCCTTCAAGCTCAAGCAGGTATTTCTTGATTTTGAGGCCTCCTGCATAGCCTACGAGCTTCCCATCTGCCCCAATCACGCGGTGGCAAGGAACAACGATCGGCAATGGGTTTTTGTTGTTCGCCATCCCAACGGCGCGAAACCCTTTCGGGCTTCCAGCCAACTCTGCGATTTCGGCATACGTACGCGTCTGCCCGTAGGGAATGGTTTGCAACGCCTTCCATACCCTGAGTTGAAACTCGGTGCCGTGCGGCGAGAGGGGAATCTCGAAGACCCGACGTTTTCCTGCAAAGTATTCCTGCAATTGCGTTGCCGTCGCATTGGTGAGCGCACTCGGCCGCAGCAGCCCTTCGCGGCGCACTTCGCCGAAGTCAATCCCGCAGATTCCAGCTTCGTCGGCGGCAATGGTGAGCCTTCCCATGGGCATGGCATATACAAAATAGTTCGAGCAGCGTTGCATGGGCATCCTTGTCTTTCGCGTCTTCTTTGATTATAGGCGCATGCCGCATCTGCTGCGCTAGAATGGGCGAAAGGAAAGAGCCCTCGACCGAAATCATGCATTCAAGGAGCCAATGTGTTCACTGAACCAAAAATCGCACCCTCTATTCTGTCCGCCGACTTCATGAATATGGCCCGCGACATCGACGAAATAGAAAAAGGCGGGGCGGCGTTTGTGCATGTCGATGTGATGGATGGCCATTTCGTGCCGAACCTCACGCTTGGCGTGCCCTTTGTCGCAGCGCTCAAAAAGATCACGAAGCTGCCGCTCGACGTTCATCTCATGATTTCCAATCCGCTTGAGCAGCTTCCCTGGTATTTGGAGCATAAGCCGGAAATAGTCAGCGTGCATGCAGAAGCGCTTGACGCCGATGCTGGAGAGTTCGATGCGGCGATCGACATGATTCATTCGGCAGGATGCAAGGCCTCTCTTGCCATGAAGCCCGATTACGATGTAGAGCGTATCAGGCCTTATATCGCCAAACTCGACATGGTGCTTCCCATGAGCGTGTTCCCGGGATTTTCGGGCCAAAAATACATTCAGGGAACCGAGCGCAAGGTCGCCCGCATTGTGCAGATGGCCCGCGAGGTTGGCGCGTCGCCGCTTATCGAAGTTGACGGTGGCTTGAAGGCGAACGACCCCACGCGTGCGGTATGCGCCGCGGGATGCGATGTGTTCGTAGCGGGCAGCGGCGTCTTTGGCGCCAAAGACCGAGCTGAGGCCATTGCTATCATGAAAAAGACGGCGAAAAAAGCCCAAGAGGGCGATTTCGTTGCGCCGTGGTCAGAAAGCTTGGGGGCGTAAAGCATGCCAAGCGCGAACACCAAGCGAATATATCTCGACAATGCGGCAACAACCCCTTTGTGCGAGGCCGCGCGCGAAGCCATGGCTCCGTATATGGCGGCGGGCGAAGACGCTCCTTTTGGAAACGCAAATTCGCTTCACGGCATTGGGCGCGAAGCTTTTTCGGCCCTCGAAGACGCTCGTAGACGAGTGGCTTTGGCCCTTAGGGCGCGCCGTCCAGATGAAATCGTGTTCACCTCGGGAGCCACGGAGGCCGACAATTCAGCGATCATCGGCATGGCGCTTGCGGCTCGCGAAAAAGCCCGCCTTGCCGGACGCCACGGGCCTTTCAATATCGTGACTTCGCGCATCGAGCACGAGGCGGTTTTGGAAACGCGTCATATGCTTAAAGCGTTGGGATTCGATTTCGTGCTCATCGACGTCGATTCGGCTGGTCAGGTTTCACCCGATGCTCTTGCGGCGGCGATCAACGAGAATACACTCGTGGTGAGCATCATGGCCGCGAACAACGAAATCGGATCCATCCAGCCGACATGCGAGCTTGCGCGCGTGGCACATCGCGCCGGCGCGCTTTTCCACGTCGACGCGGTTCAAGCTCTCGGCAAAATTCCTGTCGATTTGACCCAGTGGGGCGCAGACGCAGCTTCTTTTTCGGCCCATAAGGTCGCCGGGCCCAAGGGCGTTGGCGTGCTTTACCTCGCAGCGAAAACTCCTTTTTATGCTTACCTGCGTGGCGGCGGCCAGGAATCGTCCAGGCGAAGCGGCACGCAGAACGTGTGTGGCGTGGTGGGAGCCGCCGCAGCCATAGAGTTTGCCGTAAAGGAGCAACCCGCCTTTATGCAGCGCGCCCGACTTATGCGAGACGGCCTCTACGCTAGATTGAAGGCATCCAAGCGCATTGTTGCGAGTGTCGACACCGAGTTTTGCCCCGATGCTTTTTTGCCCAATATCGTCAACGTGTGCGTGAAGGGCTTCGAAAGCCAAACCATCATTCTGCAACTCGACAAGCAGGGAATCTGCATTTCAGGCGGGTCCGCTTGCGCTTCCGCCAGCCTTGAACCCTCACACGTTCTTTCGGCTCTAGGAATCGAGCGCGGCCTCGCTCAAGGCGAAATTCGCGTTTCGATCGGCTACGAAAACACCCCCGAAGATATCGATGCGTTCTATTGCGCCCTTATGGAGGCGATTGCATGACGGATCTCATCACCATGCATACGCACTCAACGTTTTGCAACCACGCCCATGACGCTTTGCCCGATATGGTTCAGGCGGCCATCGATTCGGGAATCGCGCATATGGCGGCCACTGAGCATTACCCGATTCCCGATGAACTCGATCCTTCGAAGCATTCGACTATGCCCATCGAACGGCTTGAGCGATATATCGAAACGGTGCACGAGGAACAGAAGCGCAGCGATATCGACCTGCTTTTGGGATGCGAACTTGATTGGCTTGGTGAAGACGAAACTCGCAATTTGAAACCGGCCGACTTCGAAGCCTTCGACATCGTGCTCGGCTCGGTCCATTTCATCGATCGCTGGCTCGTAGTCGGCAAATCTCAATTGTCGCGTTGGGAAAACGCCAATGTTGAGGCGATTTGGAAGCGCTATGTCGATTTGTGGTGCGATGCCGCGAAAAGCGATATGCCCTATACCGTTATGGCGCATCCCGACGTCGTGAAGAAATTCAGCCCTAAGCCCGATTTCGATCTTGAGCCCCTCTATGCGCGCATGGCTCAGGCTGCTCGCGAGGGTGGCCGAATGGTCGAGGTGAATACCTCGGGGGCATACGCAGCCTGCAACGAATTCTATCCATCGCCTGCGCTCTTGAAGATGTTTCGCGAATACGGCGTGGCATGCACCGTAGGAACCGATGCGCATCGCAAAGAGCATATCGCCCGCGACATCCAAAAGGCGTACGACTACATGCGGCAAGCGGGCTACACCCAGGTCGCAGTGCCTATGCGCGGTGGCAAAGTCCGCATGGAAAGCCTCTAATCGCCGAAGTGGCTCCAAGACCGCCGCGGAACGGCCCATTGGCGGCAGGCAATGTCGCGAGATTCGAGCAAGCATTCGACGAAAGGTGGATTATGGCATACGACGGGGAATATGAAATCAAAGATGGCTGCCTTGGTCTGCGAGCCGTGGGCACGACAGAGATCTCGCGCAGCAATCCGCATGCACCGCAAACCATCGGGGACGTAGTCTCGGCGCTCAACGGCCTTTTTCCGCCGGCCGATGCCGAGCCTTGGGATCGAACTGGTCTTTTGGTGGGGGATCCCTCAAAAAAGCTTGAAGGGGTCGCATGCGCGCTCGACCCTACCATAGAAGCCATAAGGCAAACGGCTCGTCTTGGAGCGAATCTGCTGATCACGCACCACCCTGCATTTCTGGAAGCGCCAACACGCTTTTCTCCTCTGCCAGCGGGGGAGGGCGTTTCAGGCGCCGTAGTGTTCGAGGCGGCGCGTTTGGGCGTCGCCCTTGCCAATTGGCACACGGCGCTCGATGTAAGCCTGCCCGCCCAAGCCATGCTGCCAAGCATGCTTCGCCTCGTTTCCGCAGAAACGCTCGTGCCCCTTGCTCGAAACAACGCACTTGGCTACGGACAAATTTGCCCCCTTTCCGAAAACGAGACGCTTACGCTGGGGGAGCTTGCCGCGCGATGCACGTCGGTATTCGGCCGCGCCCCTCGCGTATGGGGCTCCATAGACACTCGCCTTACCAGCGTATGCACATGGACCGGAGCGGCGGGCGATGCGGCCGCGAAGTGCGTTTCCCTCGGCATAAGCGTTCTTGTATGCGGCGAAATAAAATACCATGCCGCTCTCGATGCTTCACAAGCAGGCCTTGGGATCATCGAACTCGGACACGATGCTTCCGAACTTCCTTTCGCCCGAATTCTCGCCCAATCATGCGAACATGCTGGTATAAATAAGGAAGACATCGTGCTGCTCGAGCAAAGCCACACGTGGTCGTATCCCGAGGCGAGGAGGGTCTAGTGCAAGCTTCCCAAACGCAGCTTCAGGCGCTGTGCGAAATTCAGGAAATCGATCAGCGATTGACAACGCTGAACAAACAGCTCGATGAGCTTCCCCAGAAAAGAGCCATTATCGATGTTCGGCACAGAAAATCAGAACTTTCTGCCAAGCGGCGCACCGTTATCGGCATGCGCAAGGATGCCGAGACTCAAATGGCCCATGCCGCAGACGAAGATGCAAGCCTCGAGAAGAAATCTCGCACAGCCCAAGCGCTCATCGATGCGGCGGGAACCGATTACCGGTCGCTGAATGCCCACAGCAAAGAGCTCTCGGGGTACTCGGGGCGCAGGGCCGCCCTCTCCAGCGAAATCGATGGCCTTGCGGCGAAGATATCCGAAATGGAAAAGCTTGAAGGCGAGATGGACTCCATTGAAAAGGCGCTTGCCTCCAAAGAAGAGTCGCTCATCGCCGAATACCGCACCCAAGGCGCGGCCCTGCTTGCGCAAATCAACCAATTCAAACCGCGAAGGGAAGCGCTTGCCGCTACCCTCGACTCGAAGCTGTTGTCAGCTTACGAGCGAATTGCGAAGGCGAAGGGGGGAGTGGCGATTTGCCGCCTGTGCGAAAGCTCGTGCTCCGTTTGCCGAACATCGTTCGAGCACAGCCGCGTTTTGGCGCTTCGGTCGAACGCCCCTCTTGCAAGCTGCCCTTCGTGCGGGCGCATCATGCTCGTTGATAAAAAATACAACGGCTAGGCAGGGCGTCTTTCGCGCTTGAGTGTGTTTTGCGTCCTCGCATACCGATTCGACGCCTGCACGTTTTCAACATACGTGCGCATTGTCAAGAAGTTTTCTTGCCTGACCTCAAATCGTGTGTTATAGTAATCGAGCTTTTTTGCCTGTAATCAGAGATTATCTGAAGTAATGGAGTGAGAGAAATGTCCCAGGTTTGTGAAATTTGCGGTAAGCACCCCGTGGCCGGTCGCAGCATCAGCCACTCCCATCGCGTTACCAACCGCACCTTCCGTCCGAACATCCAAAAGGTTTCCGTCGTTGTCGATGGCAAGTCCCGCAAGATGAACGTCTGCACCTCGTGCATGAAGGCCGGCAAGGTCGTTCGCGGTTAACAATCGCAAAACACCAAACGAAAAGCCCGCGGTTCGCGGGCTTTTTTATGTGGCCAACGTTTCGAACGGCAAGCATTCGCCACTTCGGTTCTCAAACGGCTATACTTATTGTTCGTCTCGCAGTCGTGAGAAAGGACGATTTCATGACGCAAAAGATTTTCGGCAACCTCCATGTGTCAAACGACGTGCTCGCCGATTTGGCCGGCACCGCAGCACTCGGCTGCTATGGCGTAGTTGGCATGGCGGCCCCTTCTCTGCAAGACGGCATCGCGAAAATACTTCCCGCGAATCGCCTTCGTCGCGGCGTGGTCGTTGAGCCCCGTGAGGCTGGCATCCATGTCGATTTGTACGTAGTTATCGAATACGGCACCAATATCACCGTCGTTTCACAAAACCTCATCGATAACGTTTCGTATGTGCTCAACGAATATGCCCAGGTTCCTCTTGACGGAGTCGAGGTTCATGTGCAGGGCATCAAGGTTCGCAAGTAGCAATCAGAGCGCATCAACAGGAGATACCACCCAATATGAGCAGTTATTCAACCCACGAAGTCCTCAATGCGATAGCGGCTGCGCAGCAGGCGCTTGCTGCGCGTAAAGACGAGGTTAACCGACTTAATGTTTTTCCCGTTCCAGATGGCGATACCGGCACGAACATGTCGCTCACCATGCAAACGGTGGTTGACAATCTGGCAAAGCTTCCCATCGGCGCATCAAGCTCCGAGATCCGCAAAACCATCACGACCGGAGCGCTTATGGGCGCGCGCGGCAATTCCGGGGTCATTACGTCTCAGATCTTGCGTGGCCTGTGCGAGGGCTTCGAGGGCTACGAAGAAGAGGGGCTTACGACCGATGCCCTCGATTCTTGCTTCGCTCGTGCGGTTGAAGTCGCCTTCCAGGCTGTGCGAAAGCCCGTCGAAGGAACCATCCTCACGGTCATCAAGGATACGGCTGCGGCCGCCAAAAAGGCTCGCAAGAAAAAACTTGAACTCGACGATGCTCTTGAGTTCATTGTGAACGGCGCCTACGAATCGGTTCAACGCACGCCCGATTTCTTGCCTGTCTTGAAAGAGAACGGCGTTGTCGATGCCGGCGGCTTCGGCCTTGCGATTCTTATCGACGCTTTCGCATCGACCCTTACGGGCAAAGAGGGCTTCGGCGGCGACGCGCTTGCTGCCTCGCGTCCGGCACCCAAAGCTGAAATCGAGCAGATAGACGACTGGGACGTCGATTCGGCATACCGCTATTGCACCGAGTTCCTCGTTCATTCCGACACCGTGGATGTTGATGCGGCTAAAGATTTCCTTCCCACCATGGGGGATTGCGACCTCATGGTCGGCATGCATCCCAATTTCAAGGTTCACGTGCACTCCAACCGTCCCGACCAGGTGCTTGGATGGTTCTTGAACCATGGGTGCCAAATTTCAGAAGTTCATGTTCACAATATGAAGCTGCAAAGCGATGAGCGCAACGAGAGCATCGAGCGTCAGCTCGAGGCGCAGCGCAAGCCGCTTGGCGTCGTTGCCGTCGCGCCTGGTTCTGGCACGGCGAAAATCCTCGAATCGCTTGGCGTTGACGTCGTTATCTCGGGCGGCCAAACCATGAACCCCTCGACAGCCGATATCCTCGATGCCGTAAACAAGGCGAATGCGGACGCCGTCATTATTTTGCCGAACAATAAGAACATCATCATGGCCGCCCAGGCATGCGTCGATGTCTCCGAGAAGCCGTGCGCGGTTGTTGCGACCAAGACCGTTCCCCAGGCTTTTTCCGCCATGTTTGGCTTCGATGCGCAAGCAAGCCTCGAAGAAAATGCCGAAGCAATGGGCGAGTCGTTTGCGGACGTCAAGACGGGCGAAGTCACCTTTGCCATTAAAGATTCCAAAGACGCCCATGGCAATCCCATCAAAGACGGCGACGTCATTGGCATCGCGGACGGTTCAATTGAAGTTGTCGGCAGCGACGTGGCCGATGTGGTTTTGTCTCTTCTCAACACGATGGAAGCCGACGACGCAGATACCATGACCATTCTCGCTGGCGAAGATTTCAGCGATGAATCGCTTGACGCGCTTGTGGAGCGCATCGAGGGATCCTTCGAAGATTTGGAAATCGACCCGCATCGCGGAGAGCAGGCCCTTTATCCGGTTGTGTTCTCTCTCGAGTAAATAACCTTTCGCTATGTCTGACCGCTTGGCCGCCACCCTGCAGCTCGATGCTCCCGTTACTACGATTCCGGGTGTTTCGTCGGGCAGGGCGGCGGCTTTGTCGCGTTTAGGGGCCACTACCATACGTGAACTTCTTTCACGCTATCCTCGCCGCTACCTCGACATGTCCAACATCGCCACCATTGGAAGCGCGGTCATCGGGGAAAACGCCACGATTGCCGCCACGGTGCACGAAGCGGTGCTCAAGCGCCCGAAACCGAAATTCGATTTGGTAGAGGTGACGCTTACCGATGGCACAGGAACGCTCATCTGCACGTTTTTCAAGCAACCATGGCTCGTGAAAACCCTTGCACCGGGAATGCGTGTCAGCGTGGCTGGAAAAGTCGAGTTCAACTATGGCTTCCTGCGAATGACCATGCCATTTCTCGACAAAATTGACGGCGATAACGTTGAAGAGGTTACCGGTCAGGTAATACCCGTTCATGCGGCGTCGGAGAAAGTCCCCGTAGGACAAATGCGTCGCATCGTGCGTGCGGCCCTAGCTCAGCTGGGACGAGTTTATGACCCGCTTCCTGCGAACCTGCGATCGAAATACCGCCTCATGCCGCGAGCCGAAGCGTTGCGTGCGATTCATTTTCCCGCCGACATGGCCGAACTCGCCCAAGCGCGCCGCCGCCTCGTGTATGAGGAGCTTTTCTCCCTCGAAGTGCATCTTATGCAAGAAGAAATTGCAAGCATCGGTGGTGAGAAAGCGAGCGAACACGTAGTCGATGGCCCTTGCAAGCGGGCTTTTTCGAATAATCTCCCTTTCGCTCTTACAGCCGACCAGCAGCATGCTATAGACGATATCTCTGAGCGCATGGCCACCCCCAAACGCATGCGGCACATGCTTCTAGGCGACGTGGGAACAGGCAAAACCATTGTTGCGGCTATCGCTTTATGCATGGCCGCCGATTCCGGTTCGCAAGCGCTCATGATGGGGCCCACCGAGGTCTTGGTTGATCAATACGCAAACGGGCTTGGACCGCAACTCGAAGCGGCCGGTATAACCTGGGCAAAGCTCACGGGTTCAACGCCAGATGCCGAACGCGTGGCCATCCTTGAAGGGCTTGCGTCGGGAAGCATTCGTGTATGTTTCGGCACGCATGCGCTGTTGACAGAAGATGTCGTATGCGCTAAATGCACGCTTGTGGTTATCGATGAAGAACAACGGTTCGGAGTAGACCAGCGGAATGCGCTTATCTCGAAAGGCCCGGCGCCCGACATTCTGGAAATGACGGCTACGCCCATCCCCAGAACCTTGGCGCTTGCGCTGTATGGCTCCATGACGCAATCGTATTTGAAACACGTTCCCTTCGAGCGCCCGCCACGCACCACGAAGGTGTTCAATTTTCGCGAGCGCGGCAAGGCGTACGATATCGCGCTTGATGCCTGCGGGCGGGGCGAACAAGTCTATATCGTATGCCCACTGGTGTCTTCGGGGGCGCAAAACGCGAAAGTGCCGCAAGGGCAAAACGAATCCAAGCTTCAAAGCCGAACCCGTTTTGGCTGGTCTGGCTCATCGGATACCGAAGAAGACCAAACGTATATCGATTCGCTGGAAGACTTCGATGGCGCAGATTCGAAAGCCGCCGAAGCTCAAGCCAAGTTCTTGCAATCCAAGACGTTTTCCGCCTATAGAGTCGGCCTTTTGCACGGACGTATGAAAGCGGACGCGAAGCGTGACATCATGGAACGATTTCGCGCGGGGAAGGTCGACGTCCTTGTAAGCACGACCGCCATCGAGGTGGGTGTAGACGTACCCAACGCAACAGTCATGATCGTGGAAGACGCCGATAAATTCGGCTTGTCGCAATTGCATCAGCTGCGCGGACGAGTGGGCCGGGGAAGCAAGCCTGGGCATATGTGCTTAATAGCCGCCACTTCCGATGCAACCGCATGCGAGCGCCTGAGCGCCATGGAGCGTACCGAAGACGGTTTCGAGCTTGCCGAATACGACTTGTCGCTGCGTCGAGAAGGCGATATCCTAGGCAACCGCCAAAGCGGAGCTTCGGTGCTCAAACTCGTAAACGTTATACGCGATGGCGCGGTTATTGAAGCCGCCCACGCCGACGCATGCGAATTCCTTGAGGCTCAAACGGGCGCAAGCACAACCGAGGCGAAGGTTGCTCTTCGCGAAATCGAGGCAATCTTCGCATCCGAATCACAAAAGCGCCCGCACAAGAAAAGGGGAGGTGCGCGATGAGAGTCATCGCAGGAGAATTCAAGGGTCGCAACCTACAAGCCCCGATGGGCATGGGAACCCGTCCAACGACCGATCGCGTGAAGGAGTCGTTCATAAGTTCCCTTATCTCGGCGTACGGTGCCCTTGATGGCGTAAATGCGCTCGATGCATTCGCAGGCAGCGGCGCGCTAGGGATCGAATGCTTATCGCGCGGGGCAAGCTCGGTTACCTTCTTCGAGCAAGACAAAGCCGCGCTTGATGCCCTCAACGCCAATATTTCCATGCTCAAACTTCCTCAGGACAGGGCGCGAATTCGTCGTGCCGACGTATTGGCCAATCCTCCGCTTTATGGGCTGGCGTTCGATATCGTGATACTCGATCCGCCTTACGCGTATCCGACCGAAGAAATATGGTCGTTCGTATTAACACTGCGCGACAAGGGGATGCTGGCGCGTGATGCCGTGATAAGCTACGAGCATTCTTCGAAAGTAGACGTCGCCGGGTTCATCGAAGCGAGCGCCGAACCTACGACGATTCATGCGAGCAAAGTCTTCGGAAAAACGAAAACGGGGTTCGTCCTCTTCTCGTTTAACGACGAAGCGGAATCGGCCAAATAATCAAATCGTGACGATCCTAACCAAGGAGGAAATCGTGAGGAAAGCGTTGGTGCCAGGCACCTTCGACCCTATCACTAACGGCCATATCGACATCATAACGCGCGCAGCGCAGATGTTCGACGAAGTGGTTGTGGGCGTCGCCCAAAGCGACAAGAAACGTCCGCTGTTTTCACTCGAAGAGCGCGTGCGGCTCGCCCGCGAAGCAACAGCACACCTCGACAACGTTTCTGTCGTGGGATTCAACGACCTGCTGGTGCACTTCGCTGATGAAATCGGTTGCAAATTCGTCGTGAAAGGCCTGCGAGCCATCACCGATTTCGAATACGAATTCCAAATGACGGCGGCAAACTACCGCCTCAACGACAAGATCGAAACCGTGTTCATCATGTCGCCCCCTCAATATATGTATCTATCGAGCTCCATCGTGCGCGAAATCGCCTCGTTTAATGGCAATATTTCCGAGCTCGTAACGCCTGGTGTGGAGAAAGCCTTGCGATCACGTTTTTCGTGATATTATGGTTGGACTTGCGATAGGGTTCTCATATCCTTATCTATCAGCGACAATAACCTGCCATCCGCGCAGATACGAGAAACGCAGCATAAACACAGCAGCACGAAAGGGATGCAATGGACGAAACAGGAGTTCTCGGCCTTATTGAGGAACTCTCCATCCTTCTTGAAGATTCGAAGCCGGTTTTCGGAAAAAACAATCTTCGCCAGGTCGACATCGCCGCAGCATTTGAAATCATGGACGAAATCCGCGACACCTTCCCGGGTGAATTCGCGCAGGCGCGCCAGATTGTGCGCGAGCGTCAAAGCCTTCTCGACGATGCGGAAGCCGAAAGCTCGCGTCTTATTGAAGACGCCCGTAGCCAAGCTATGACCATCGCCAGCGAGCAGGAAATTGTGCGCATTGCGCAGCAGCAAGCCGATACCATCATGGCCGACGCGCGCGAGCTTGAACGCCAAACTCGTGCCGGTGCGGAAGATTACGCCGACGAGGTCTTTGGCCATGTCGAGCAAAGCCTCGACACGCTCATTACCAGCGTGCGTCGTTGTCGCGATCGTCTCAACAATCAAGGAATCGGCCGCTAATGGCTGAAGTTGATTGCAACGACTCGCTTGTATTCGATGTTCCTGCAGAGCTCTTCGCCCCGGCGGAGAGCTCGACTTTTGAAGGAACCTACGATATGGGCGAATTCGATTTCGGTCCCGACAGCTATAAAACGCTCGAGCCGTTGCGTTGGAATGCCCTCGTCACTAACGTCGGCGGCGCATTGCTTGTCTCGGGAAGCATTTCGGGAATGGTATCCACCGAATGCTCGCGCTGCCTCGATTCCGTAGAATATGACGTGGAGGGCGAGCTTGAGGGATATCTCATCATTCCCGGAGAATCCGAAGAGCCTCAAGACATGGACGAAGACGAGTTCGACTATCTTCCCGAAGACAATCGGCTCGATTTCGAGCCCATCTTGAAGGCTGCGGTGCTCGTTGATTTACCGTATGTGCCGTTGTGCTCCGATGATTGCAAGGGTTTATGCGCTCAATGCGGGGCTAACCTTAACGATGGCCCCTGCGACTGTGAAGCGCCTGAAGACGACGTTGTGCGAACCGATTCCGGCAAACCGAGCCAATTCGCCGCGCTGAAAAACTTTAAATTCGAATAATGAAAGAAGGGCGCCTCAGCGCCCTTCTTTCATACCCTACCGCGAATCTCGCTACCGCTGCGCCGAAGGACGCAGCGGTAGCGAGCCGCGGTCATGGCCGAACCAACGTCGGCAACCGAGCTCGAGAAAAGCTATTCCGCCAAATCGAATTCGACTGCTTCGCCTTCGATGATCATGCGCAGCGCACCGCAATGCACGGCATGAACGAGGTGGGCGAGGGTTTCACCGAGCGAGAAGAACTTCTGCTCGATGGCCCAGCTTTGCCAGTTTGGGTATTTCCAACTCGCATTGCTCGTAATGTCGATGATGTCATGGTGCCCGCATCCCACAAGCTCTTCCATTTCGGCCAAGCGTGCATGATGGTGCGCCGTAAGCTCGTCGACGCGCCGCGCAAGCTCCCTAAAGGGCTCTCCATGACCAGGAAGCGCCAAATCGACGTCGTAGTCGCGCACCTTGGCGAGGCTTGCGAGGAAATCGCCGAGTTCATCGGTTTCGAGCATGAACGATGAAATATTCGGCGTGATGCGCTCGAGCACATGGTCGCCCGTGAACATGATTTTCGCATCGGGCTCATATAGACAGATGTGCGACATCTCGTGCCCGGGAGTCTCGACAACGCGAAAGTGATAACCTCCGCGGCGAAATACATCGCCTTCGGCCAAATAGGTTACAGGGTAGTCGCCTTTCACGGGCGCGAGGTCGGTCGCGAACGCGCGGTCGGGGCGGCGCTGCGATTCGGCACTCAGGCTAATGGCATCGACGATAGGCAGAAACGTGCGGCTTTGAAGATTCACGATGGTGCGCGGCTCTTGGAATGAATGGATGTGCGCATACACCCTCATACTTGGACGCCAAATGCGATCGAGGTTGCCCACATGGTCGGGATGCGCATGCGTGGCAAGTACGTCGATATCCTGAAAGTCGAGACCAAACGTATCGAGCGCGAAGCGCAAAGCGGTTTCGCATTCGATGCGATTGAAGCCCGCATCGACGAGCGCAGGCCGATCTTCGTCCATGATGAGGTATGAGTTCAGCTGCTTCAGCGGGTTGTCGGGCAAAGGAACCTTTATCAGATGGATTCCTGGCGCCACCTCGCGTATCGTTTCAAGCTCGCCCACGCTCATCACCCTTCCCAATTGCGCCTTACCTGTGGAATGGCCGCGCGCACCCTTGCGCGCTCGATTCTCTCCATGTACTTTACTGCAGTGCCGAAAACAGACGCTGCCTACGAACTTGTGGCGCATTAAAATTCCATGCAACATGGGGTTTTATGCTTGCAGTGCCTGAAAAACTTTGCTATCATCCTCTTTCGTCTGAATTCATGGATTTGAAGCATTCCGGCTGAAAAACTAACCGGGGTCGATAAGGAGAAGTGACAACCATGGCAGTGCCTAAGCAAAAAACCGGTCGTGCTCGTACGCATTCCCGCCGCAGCGCCAACGATGTATGCGCTATGCCCTCTCGCTCTGTGTGCCCGCAGTGCGGCGAGGTCAAATTGCCTCATCGCGTGTGCGGCAATTGCGGCTACTACAAAGGTCGCGAGGTCATCGAGACCGAGTAGCTCTCGTTTTACAACGTATAGCACATTTGAATTGCCGGCTTAAACGCCGGCAATTTGCATATTTAGGGACTTCGATTCGCGAAAGTTAACCATTCATCATAAAGCTCAAAATACCGATTGATTTTCACGAATCGAAATTGTTACGACAAAGACGAACGAGAGGAAGCATCCATGCCTTCCAATGAATTAATCACCATTGCCGTCGACGCGATGGGCGGCGACAATGCTCCGGCCGTCGTTTTAGACGGAGTGGCCGCAGCTTTGCAGGAAGATGAGAACCTGCAAGTCATTCTCGTGGGACCCGCCTCCGTGGTCGAGCCTTTCGCGAGCTCCCATAACCGCTGCACCGCCAAAGTTGCAACAGAAACGATTGGCATGGGCGAACATCCGGCGCAAGCAGTACGCAAGAAAAAAGACTCTTCCATCGTTGTCGGCTGCAAACTCGTCAAAGAAGGACAAGCACAAGGGTTTTTCTCGGCAGGTTCAACCGGAGCCTGCCTTGCTGGCGCAACGCTTGTCATTGGGCGAATCAAAGGGGTATCGCGCCCTTGCCTGTGCAGCGTGATCCCTTCGCCAGTCGCCCCGGTTGTCATGGCCGACATTGGCGCCAATGCCGACTGCAAGCCCGAATACCTTTCCCAGTTTGCGCATATGGCATCTATCTACGCCGAGAAAATCGTCGGCATAGATAAGCCTACGTGCGCCCTTCTCAATATCGGTGAAGAAGAAACCAAAGGTTCCCAGTTCGCGCAGGCCGCATTCGCCCACATGAAAGAGAACGTTCCCAATTTCGTTGGGAATTGCGAGGGTCGAGACATCATCGCCGCGAACTACGATGTCGTCGTTACCGACGGCTTTACGGGAAATGTCGTCCTTAAAACGATCGAAGGCACCTCGAAAACCATATTCAAAACCATCAAAAGCCTCATGCTTTCAACGCTTGCAACCAAACTTGGTGCGCTTACCTTGAAAGGGAAGTTCAAAGACCTCGCATATTCAATCAGCCCCGATAAGTTTGGCGGTGCGCCGTTGCTCGGTGTGAAGGGGGCTTGCATCGTGGGACACGGGTCAAGCAATGCCTGCGCCATCAAAAACGGAATCCATGCCACGAGCAAAGTGGTGCGAACCGACGTGTGCGGCCTTATTTCCAAGGCGGTGTCGCGATGAGCGCTGCAGAGAATCACACCGAAGAGCAACGAGAGAAAGTAGAGCTCGCTCAAAAGATTCTCGGGTACCGATTCAAAAACCCTGAGATTCTTCTTGCCGCCATTACCCATCCGTCCGCGACTGAAGGCAAACCAGTCAAGTTTTCCTACGAAAGGCTTGAGTTCCTCGGCGATTCAATCCTTGGGGCCGTCGTCGCAAGCGAAGCGTTTCATACCTATCACGAAATTGACGAAGGCGGCCTCACGCGCATCAAAGTCGCGCTCGTTTCAGGGGCCAACCTCTCGGAGGTCGCCGAAAAACTTGGGTTCGCTGACGTCATCGTGTTCGGCTCATCGGAGCGCGGAACGGGCCGCCGCGGTCTTCACTCGGCGCTCGAGAACGTCTACGAAGCCGTCGTGGCGGCGCTTTACCTCGACGCCGGCGTCGAGGGCGCTCGACTCTTCATAGAGCGAACGCTCATTCCCCGCATGAGTATCGATATGGCAAAAGAGCCGGAAAACCCCAAGAGCGCCTTACAGGAAAAGCTGCAAGAAGAAGGCATCACGCCAACATATAAGCTTATTGAAACCCAAGGACCGCCGCATGATCGCACCTTTGTTTCCCAGGTCTTTGCCGGAATGAAGGCACTCGCCCAAGGCATGGGCCGAACGAAAAAGGAAGCAGAAAGCCAAGCGGCCAAAACCGCGCTTGAAGAGATGGGGAGCAGGCAGACGACCAAGGCTGAAGCGAAGGCGGCGCGCGAGCGGGAAAAGAAAGAGAAAAAGGAAAAGAAAGAGCTCGAAAAACGCGCGAAGGCCGCGAAACGCGGCCAGGAGTAAGGCTACATGCATCTGAAATCTCTCACCCTGAAGGGGTTCAAGTCGTTTGCTGATCGCTCGGTTATGACCCTCGAACCGGGCATTACCGCGATTGTTGGGCCGAATGGTTCGGGAAAATCAAATATCTCTGACTCCGTTTTGTGGGTTCTCGGCGAGAGAAACGCCAAAAACCTACGCGGCCAAGCCATGGAAGACGTGATTTTCGCAGGGTCTTCAGCCCGCAAAAGCGTCGGCCTTGCCGAAGTTGAGCTCGTTTTGGACAATTCAGACGCAACGCTTTCCGTCGATTTCGACGAAGTGTCCCTCATGCGTCGCGTATATCGCTCCGGCGAAAGCGAGTACTACATAAATGGCGCACCGGCGCGCCGCATGGATTTCATGGACATCCTGCACGATACGGGTCTTGGAAGCGGTGCTCATTCAATCATCAGCCAAGGCAAGCTCGACGCCGTTTTAGCAAGCAAGCCCGAAGACAGGCGCGCCCTCATAGAAGAAGCGGCGGGCATCTTGAAGCATAAGCAGCGCAAAGATCGATCGGCGCGCAAGCTTTCCAGCATGGATGTTTCTCTCGCTCGCGTGCAAGACGTTGCTGCGGAAATCGAACGTCAGCTCAAGCCGCTCGCCCGCAAAGCCCAACGGGCTCAGCAATACCAAGGGCTCGCCGACGAGCTCGCTCGCATCGATTTGATGCTTGCCGTCGATGACCTACGCACGCTGCAAGCGAAATGGGATGCCGCCATAAAGCTGGAAAACGAAACGGCGGCCGGGATAGACATCCAGAAAATCAAAGCCCAGCAGGCGGAAGAGACACTTGAAAAGCTTCAGCTCGCTCTTCAAGAAAAAGGCCTGTATGTGGGCGACCTTACCGCGCAACGCGGGCGTTTCCACATGGTCGTCGAGCGATTCGATTCAACCGATAGGCTGCTTTCTGAGAAAGCCCGCTCCATTCACCAACGCCGCGAGCAAGCCGAAAGCACATCCCTCGGCAGCGCACGACGCATAGCGAATTTCAAGGACGAAGTAGCGCAGCTGCAAGATAAGCTCGACTCCGTAACCGCGCGCCGAAATGCTCTTTCAGAGCAGGTTGAAGAGCTGAAAACGAGCCTCGAAGCCGTAAAGGGCGAGCGTCAGAAGCACGACGCCCATGTCGCCGAAGCCCAGAAATCCCTGCGGCAACGCGAGCGCGAGATAGACGAAAAAACCTCGAAGCGGGCCCGATTGCAAGATGCGCTTTCTGGCAGGCTTTCATCGAAGCAGCTGCTCGAATCGAAGCGCGACGAAGTGGCGCTCGATTTGGAATCTGCCACGGCCGAACTGGATGAGAAATGCAAAGGCCTCGATGAGGAGACCGCGGCACTCGCCGAGCTGCTCGAACGAAGCCGCGCAGCGACCGAAGACGTACATGCGGCCGAGCGTTCCGTCACGCTTGCCCACGCAGGCGTGAACGACAAGCGAAAAAGTCTTCAACACCTCGAAGGCAAGATTGCCGCCCTTGAAGAAATCAACCGGGGGATGCTCTCGAAAAACAACGCTTCGGCATGGGTTGCCGAGCATGGGCCCGAATACGATTCGAGAATTTCTCCTTTGGCCGCTGAAATACGCGCGCCACACGAGTTGGAAGCCCTCGTTGAACAGCTGCTCGACGAAGACATAGCAAGCATGTACGTACGCGATAGCGCAACGGCGTTGCAGCTGGCATGCGCTCTCGCGGCTTCTAAAGAGCAGGGAACGGCGTCGGTGCTCATCGCCAATGAGCCTCCCTCATCCGAGACGACGGACAAACCTCGCCTCATCGATCGCCTCGAATTCCCCGAACACCTTCGGGGCGCCATGGAATGCCTTTTGGGCGATGTGTGCCTCGTCGAATCGCTTGAAGAGGGGATTGCCGCGCGAAGCGAGCATGGGGCTCGTCGGTTCGCGACGAAAAACGGAATCATCGTTTGGCCGAACGCGAAAATTACCGTGCACAACGGCGCATTCGACGAAGAGGGCATGTTGGCTCGCGAAAGAAAGCTTGACGAGCTGCGCAAACAGCATACGTCGGCCCATGCCGAACTCGAACAAGCCGAAGCTGAACACAAGCGCCTCCAAGCTGAACTCGACCGCAAACGCGCCATGAGCTTGGAGCTCTCTCGCACTCATGCGCAACGTGCCGGCGAACAAGCAAGCGCGCGCTCAGAGCGAGAGCGCCTGGCAAAACGGGTCGGTTCGCTTCAGGCGTCGCAAAAAAGCATCGCCGACGATTTGTCGCGCGTCATTACCGAACTCGAAAAAACGCAGCCCGAAGTCGATAGCCTGGCAAACGATATCGAGCAACTAAGGACTTCACGCACCGATGCCGAAGAGCGAATGGCCGAAAGCACGGCCGCACGCTCTGCTGCTTACGAGCAGGAACAACAGCTTTCTGCGAAACTTTCCGAAGCCAAGCTTGAATTCGCAACCGCCAAAGAGCGCGCGCTTTCGCTAACGCGCGAACATCGCGAGCGAGTACGTGATCTTGAGCGGGCCGAACATGCAAAAGAGCGCGCCGAGCGCGAACTGGTTACCCTTGAAATCGCAACCAAGCGAATCGAGCCTTTGCATAAGCTCCTCGAAGCTTTGAAGGAATCGGCCAACGCATGGGTGAGCGACTTGGCAGGAAAAGCCGCGCTCGAGCAGAGCAATTCAGCAGAGCTGAACGAGTCGATCAACGAGGCGCGCAGCGCATCGCGCGCGGCAAACGAAGCGCTCGAGGCCACGAAAACCAAGCTCAATGAAGTTCGCGTCGAGAAGGGTAAGTTGGAGATCCAGGTCGAGGCTGCCGTTTCAACCATTGTCAACGAATGCGATACGCCGCTTGAATCCGCTCTGGAAATCCCTGCGCCCGAAGATAGGGCCGCGACAGAGAGCGAAGCGTTCAAAATGCGCCGAAAGCTCAATTCCATGGGCACCATCGATTCATCGGCCACCGATGAGTACGAGGCCATGAAGGAGCGCTACGATTTCATGGCATCCCAGATAGAGGACATGCAAGCCGCCCGCCGTTCGCTCAAACGCATCATCTCTGCCATCGATGAGAGAATGAAGCGCCAATTCGAAATCACATTCGAACAAGTGAACTCCAATTTCCAGGACATTTTCGGGCAGCTGTTTCCCGGGGGTTCGGCCTCGCTTTCCCTGGTGGGCAGCGAAGAAGACCCCGATGCGCTTGGCGTAGAGGTTCATGCGCAACCGCGCGGTAAAAAGATTGCGAAAATGACGCTTATGTCAGGCGGCGAGAAATCACTTACGGCCATCGCCTTGCTCTTCGCCGTCTATCGCATTCGACGCGCGCCGTTTTACATCCTCGACGAGGTGGAAGCCGCGCTCGACGACAGCAATCTGCGCCGCCTCATCGCATACCTGAGCACCCTGCGAAACGAAACGCAACTTATTATGATCACGCACCAGCGCCGCACGATGGAAATGTCCGACGTGCTTTATGGCGTATCGATGCAGGCCGACGGCGTAACGAAAGTCATATCGCAGCGGCTCAAAGATGCGCTTCCGCATGCGGAATAGATAAAGCCCGCCAGCTCACGCAGTTGGCGGGCTTTTTGCTGTGGTAGGCTTACAAGGTTGACATCTCTTCACATGAAAGGGCATTTCATGGGATTCTTCGATCGAATCAGCGAGGGGCTTTCGCGCTCTCGCGAAAAATTCACCGAGCAGATGAACGTGCTGCTCGACCGCGGCCCCAATTTGGATGACGACTTCTGGGACGGCCTGGAAGAAACGCTCATCTTGGCCGATGTGGGCGGTTCCGCCGCATCGCAGGTAGTTGAAAACCTGCGCGATGAGGCCACGCGCAAGGCGCTGCCCGATGCCTATGCCGTGCTCGACCGTCTCAATGACGAGCTTGCTTCCACATTCGCCGAAGCGAAAACCGACCCGTTTGCCGGCGAGGCTGCATGCGTGCTGTTCGTCGGCATCAACGGCGCAGGCAAAACGACTACAGTTGGCAAGCTTGCCAAGGAAGGCGCCGATGCCGGCCGAAACGTGATTCTCGGTTCGGCCGACACGTTTCGCGCCGCCGCCATCGAGCAGCTTGAGGAATGGTCACGCCGAGCGAACGTGCCGATCGTCGAGCGTGAACGCGGAAGCGACCCGGCGAGCGTGTGCTACGACACGCTCGAGCGCGCCGAGGCCGACGACTGCGATCTGGTGCTCATCGACACGGCAGGCCGCTTGCACACTTCCGATGACCTCATGCGCGAGCTGCAAAAGGTCGTCAACGTTGTGCGCAAGCGTTCGAAAATGCCCGTATACACGGTGCTCGTAATTGATGCGACGACCGGCCAAAACGGACTGTCGCAAGCGCGTATCTTCAATAAGGCGCTCGACCTTGACGGCCTCATCGTGACAAAGCTCGATGGTACGGCCAAAGGCGGCATCGCGCTTGCTGTAAGCCATGAAATGGGCCTTCCCATCTATAAGATTGGCGTGGGCGAAGGCCTGGG
Organism: Bacteroidaceae bacterium; assembly: GCA_963631715.1. Classification (GTDB taxonomy): domain Bacteria; phylum Actinomycetota; class Coriobacteriia; order Coriobacteriales; family Eggerthellaceae; genus Slackia. The sequence continues at coordinate 24,393 of CAVGRL010000003.1, read as the reverse complement.
CGATTTGAAAGATTTCGACGCGCACGATTTCGCACGGGCGCTGGTCGGCGATTTCGACGAACGCGAAGCGAATTAGCAAGGAGGCCCCATGTTCGAGAATCTATCCGATCGCCTGCAGGGCATTTTCAGCGGCCTGAAATCGAAGGGCCGCCTAACCGAAGAGGACATCAATGCGGCCATGCGCGAGATTCGCATGGCGCTACTCGAAGCCGACGTGAACTTCAAGGTCGTCAAAAGCTTCATCGCCAACGCCAAGGAACGCTGCCTGACCGCCGAGGTGCTCGATTCGCTCACGCCTGCGCAAAACGTCGTGAAAATCGTGCTCGACGAACTCACCGCGCTGCTCGGCCAAACCGACTCGGGACTCGTGCTTTCCAGCCGCATTCCGAATGTCATCATGCTCGTTGGCCTGCAGGGTTCAGGCAAAACGACCGCCGCGGCCAAGCTCGCCTACCTATTGAAGGGCAAGGGGCATAGCCCTCTGCTTGTGGCCTGCGACGTGTACCGCCCGGCCGCAGCCGACCAGCTGCAGACGCTCGGCGATGAGATGGGCGTGAAGGTCTATCGCGGCGAGGGCCTTGACCCGGTGAAAATCGCGAGCGAGGGCGTGCGCTTCGCTATCGACAACTTGCGCGATGTGGTCATCGTCGACACCGCAGGCCGCTTACACGTCGACGAAGAGATGATGGAAGAGGCCGCGAATATCAAGGCGGCTGTCAAGCCCGACCAAATCCTTATGGTCGTCGATGCAATGACCGGTCAAGACGCCGTAAACGTTGCGCAGGCTTTCGCCGAAAAAGTCGATTTCGACGGCGTCATTATGTCGAAGATGGACGGCGACGCCCGCGGCGGCGGCGCGCTGTCGCTCAAACAGGTCACCGGCAAGCCGATCAAATTCATTAGCGCGGGCGAAAAGCCCGATTCGCTCGAGGCATTTCATCCCGACCGTATGGCCAAACGCATTCTTGGCATGGGGGATGTGGTCTCGCTCATCGAGCATGCATCGAAAATCAAGGCCGAAGAAATCGAGGCCGAAACCGCCGAGCGTGTCCAAAAGGCCGACATCAATCTGAATGATTTCCTAGAAATTAAAAAGCAGGTGTCGAAAATGGGCGGCATCTCGAAACTCATCAGCGCCTTGCCGGGCGGAGATAAAGCCATGGCCCAAGGGCAGGTAGACACCGCCGCGCTCGATCGCATGGAAACCATCATCTTCTCTATGACGAAAGCCGAGCGCGAAAAACCGGAGCTGCTCAATGGCTCACGCCGTCAGCGAATCGCCGCCGGCTCAGGCACTTCGGTTCAGGAAGTGAACCAGGTGATGAAGCAGTTCAACGAAACGCGCAAGATGATGAAGAAAATGATGCCTGCAGCCGCGAACATGGGACGTCCCGCAAAGAAAGGCAAAAAAGGGAAGAAGGCCAAAAAGGGCCGCTTCGGTTTGCCCGGAATGGGCGGGATGAAGATGTCCGACATGAAGCAGCTGCAAGAAATGATGCAGAAGATGGATCTCTAAAGACCGAATCCGTGTAAAACAAACGGATGCATTTTTACGGCGAACGGCGCATTGTGTTTGCTTGCCGTGGTTTTTGTTGCTTGAGCGTTTCGCTCCCATATAATTCGATGCGTATTGCACCTAAGAAAGGGGTTTGCATATGGCAATCAAAGTTGGCATCAACGGCTTCGGCCGCATCGGCCGTCTCGTCTATCGCGCGATGGCGAACGATCCCGAGCTCGATGTCGTTGCGATCAACGACCCGGGCAATCTGGCTGCTATTGCCCACTTGCTGAAATACGATTCGATTCATGGGCGCGCATTCGATTCGGTCGAAGTCACCGACGACGGATTTGTGGCCGACGGCCATGCGGTCAAGGTCTTCGGCGACCGCAACCCTGAAAATCTTCCTTGGGGCGAACTCGGCATCGACGTCATCATCGAAGCAACGGGTGCCTTCAAAACGGGCGAGGGCGCTTCCAAACATCTTACGGCGGGCGCGAAAAAGGTCATCATCACCTGCCCGGCAAAAGGCGAAGACATCACCATCGTCATGGGCGTTAACGACGACAAATACGACAAGGAAGCTCACAATATCATTTCGAACGCCTCGTGCACCACGAACTGCCTTGCTCCTGTCGCCAAAGTGCTGCTCGAGAACTTCGGCATCGAGCGTGGCTATATGAACACCATTCATAGCTACACCAACGATCAGAAGATTCTCGACTTGCCCCACAAGGATTTGCGTCGCGCCCGCGCTGCAAATCTCTCGATGATTCCCACCACCACCGGTGCTGCGCGTGCGGTCGCCCTCGTGCTTCCCGAACTCCAGGGCAAGCTCGATGGTTTTGCGACCCGCGTTCCCACGCCCGACGGTTCCATGGTCGACCTTACCGTGCAACTTTCCCGCAAAGTGACCAAAGACGAGATCAATGCCGCCATGAAAGCGGCTGCCGAAGGCCCCCTCAAGGGAATTCTCGGCTATACCGAAGACCCCATCGTCTCGGTCGACATTGTTGGCGACAACCATTCCTCCATCTTCGATTCTGGCTTGACCATGGTCATGGGCGAAGAGTCCGACCTCGTGAAGGTTGTCGCATGGTACGACAACGAGTGGGGATACTCTAACCGAGTGAAAGATCTCGCGAAGATCCTTATGTAATCGAATGCGCCGCCCTGCAAAGCGGCGCTGCACCCAACGCTGCGGAGCCGTTAGGCAACTCATCGGGCCCTTGCGCCGCTCGGCGCGCATCGATGCGCTTGGTCGTATAGCGCGCCCACCTGAGTCACCTAGCGGCTCTTCGTTGTTTTCCATCCAAACCCTTAGCCATTTCCTGAAAGGAATACACCGTGGCCGAAATCAAAACCGTCGAAGGCGTTGACGTCGCCGGAAAACGCGTGCTTGTCCGCGTCGATTTCAACGTCCCCATTAAAGATGGTGTCGTAACCGACGACACGCGAATCCGCGCAGCGCTGCCGACTATCGAATACCTGCTGAAAAACGGCGCGAAGGTCATCCTCATGAGCCATCTAGGGCGCCCTGCAGGCGAGGGCTTCGAGGAACAATTCAGCCTTGCGCCCGCTGCCGCCCGCCTGAGCGAGATCATCGATGCGCCCGTCATTTTCGCAAGCGACACCGTAGGCAATGACGCGAAGGCGAAGATCGCCGCTATGAACCCGGGCGATGTCGTCGTCCTTGAGAACCTCCGCTTTGACAAGCGCGAGAAGAAAAACGACCCAGAGTTTTGCCAATTGCTCGCCGAACTGGGCGAGCTTTACGTCAACGATGCTTTCGGCACCGCTCATCGCGCGCATGCCTCAACGGCAGGAGTTGCGGCACTTCTGCCTGCTTATGCGGGCTTTTTGCTCGCCGGCGAAGTCAACACGCTTTCAGGCATGCTCAATGAACCGAAAAGGCCTTTCGTCGCCATCCTCGGCGGTTCGAAAGTCTCCGATAAGGTCGGCGTGATCGACGCCCTCATCGATAAGGCCGACACCATCATCATTGGCGGGGGCATGTGCTTCACGTTCCTACTCGCGCAGGGAATGGAAGTGGGCACGTCGCTCAAAGAAGAGGATTGGGTTGCTCGCGCAGGCGAAATGATCGAGAAAGCCCAGGCAAAAGGCACTACGTTGCTTTTGCCGGTGGATATCGTCGCTGCCGACAAATTCGCCGAAGATGCAAACACCATCACGTGCGAGGCGAATGCTATCCCGTCTGACATGATGGGCCTTGATATCGGCCCGAAGACCGAAGCGCTCTACGCCGACGCCATTGCCCAGGGTTCCACGGTATTTTGGAACGGGCCCATGGGCGTATTCGAGATGAAGGCCTTCGAGCATGGCACCAAGGCCGTGGCCGAAGCCGTAGCCGCCAATGAAGACGCCGCGACCATCATTGGCGGCGGCGATTCTGTGGCGGCTGTGAACAAGTTCGGTATGGCCGACCGCATGACGTTCATATCGACCGGCGGCGGCGCGTCTATGGAGCTTGTCGAGGGCAAACCGCTCCCCGGCGTTGAGGCGCTCAAATAGGGTAAGCGCCTAGCGAGGCAGCGGGTTCGCTGCAGCATAAGGCGGCGAACCCCCAATCGATCTGGCAAGCGCCCGCGGAAATGCAAGGCTCGCGTACGGCGTTTGCCAGATCGCGCGCTCGCACCTCATTCCAAGAAGGCTTTCTTTACCGAAAGGAACCATATGTCCCGCAAACCTTTGATTGCCGGCAATTGGAAAATGAACATGACCCCCGCTGAAAGCGTCGTGCTTTCCCAAGGGATTTCCAACCGATATTCCCGCAGCTGGAACCAGGTCGATGTAGTACTGTGCCCGCCGACGATCGATTTGCGCTCGGTGTACACGGTGCTCGATTTCGACAAATCCAATATTGACGTTGGGGCTCAGAATTGCCACTGGGAACCATCGGGGGCTTTCACCGGCGAAACGAGCATTCCCATGCTCCAAGATGTTGGCTGCTCGTGGTGTATCGTTGGGCATTCCGAACGACGCGAGTATTTCGGCGAAACCGATTCAATGGTGAACAAGAAGGTTCGCGCGCTGACCGAAGCCAAGATGGGCGCAATCGTATGCGTGGGCGAAAGCCTTGCCGTACGCAATTCTGGCGACGCCGTCCGCTTCGTATGCGACCAAGTTCGCGCGGCGATGGCTGGCCTCGATGCTTCCGAAGTGTCCTTTTGCACCGTAGCCTACGAACCCATTTGGGCCATCGGCACGGGACGCACGGCCACGCCCGAGCAAGCGCAGGAAATCGCCGCGGCCATACGCCGCACGGTTGCCGAGCTCGTTGGCGAAGAAGCCGCGCAGGCGATGCGCATCCTTTATGGCGGCTCTATGAAGCCGGAAAACGCCGACGGCTTTTTGGCCTGCGCCGATATCGATGGCGGGCTTATTGGCGGCGCGGCCTTGAAAGTCGAAGATTTCACCAAACTTGTCGAAATCGCCGCGAGCTACTCGAAATAATGCCAATCGCGGGGCTACGTTGGCAAAACGCATCGCAGCCCCGCGATTTTGCCGAACAATCCCCGCTTCGCGAAACGCAAGAAGCGAACCGGATGCATCGGCCTTCCTAAAAGGGGGAAATTTTCAAGGCCACTCGGCCAATCGATCGCGCGTAGCGCGGGAAAGAGGATTCATGAAAACCCTTCGTACGCCAGCTTTGCTCGTCATCATGGACGGCTTCGGTCTGGCCGAACCTGGTCCAGGAAACGCAATCTCCCTTGCAAAGACCCCATACCTCGACAAGCTATTCAGCGAAGCGCCCCTCTGCAAGCTCGAAGCCTCGGGCGAAGCGGTCGGCCTTCCTGCGGGGCAAATGGGAAATTCCGAAGTAGGACACCTGAATATTGGAGCCGGGCGCGTCGTCCACCAAGAGCTCTCTCGAATCAACATGGCATGCCGAAACGGATCCATCAAAAACAACGCCATCATCAACGAAGCATTCGAGGCCGCCAAGGCTCCTGGGTGCGCCCTTCATCTGATGGGCTTGCTCTCGGATGGCGGCGTCCATTCGTCCAACGAGCATCTCTTCGCGCTCATCGAGCATGCGCTCGACTATGGGATTCAAGACATACGAATTCATTGTTTCATGGATGGCCGCGACGTGCCCCCTTCGAGTGGCGGGAATTACATCGCCGAACTCCGTGATTTCATCGCATCCAAAGAGGCTGGCGACAAGGTTCGCATAGCTTCGATAGCCGGGCGTTATTTTGCCATGGATCGCGATAAGCGTTGGGATCGTGTCCAAAAGGCCTACGAGACAATCGTATGCGCTGCTCCAACCTCGAATCTCTCGGCGGCAGATTTCGTATCGGCATCCTACGATGCTGGCATAACCGACGAATTCATGGAGCCGGCGGCGCTTGACGGCAGGGGAGTCCACGATGGCGACGCCGTCGTCTTCTTCAATTTCCGTCCCGACCGAGCAAGGGAAATCACGCGTGCGCTCGTCGATGCTGAATTCGACGGGTTTGAGCGAAAGAGCCACCCGAACGTGGCTTTCGTCTGCATGACCGAATACGACCCAACGATTGCCGCGCCCGTGGCGTTTCCCAAAACGTTTCCTGAAAACGTCTTGGCCGATGTGCTCGCCGGCGAGGGGCTGCGCCAATTCCATATTGCCGAAACCGAGAAATACGCTCACGTTACCTTTTTCCTCAATGGCGGCAAAGAGGAGCAAAAAGCAGGGGAGCAACGCCAAATCATAGCGAGCCCGAAAGTGGCGACCTACGACCTGCAGCCCGAAATGAGCGAGCCGGCGGTAGCAGACACGCTCGCCGATGCGATTCGCGACGATGTGGCCGACGTCTACATCGTGAATTTCGCGAATCCCGACATGGTGGGCCACACTGGGATCATTCCGGCGGCCGTTGCCGCCATAGAGGCCGTTGATTCCGGAGTCGAAAAGGTCGTCGAAGCGATTAAAGCGAAAGGCGGCTTCGCCCTCGTGACGGCAGACCATGGAAACGCCGACAAAATGATTGCCGAAGATGGAACGCCCCACACCGCCCATACCACCGCGCTCGTTCCTTTGGCGCTTGCCGATGCAACAGGCTGCGACCTTAAGCTCAACGGCAAGCAGGGGGCGCTGTGCGATATCGCCCCAACGCTGCTTTGCGCCATGGGGCTCGAATGTCCCGAAGAATTCACGGGAAAAAGCTTGCTCGCGTAAATCCGCGGCACCGTTCGCATTGGCGAGTCAGTGCGAGGAAAACGAGCCTTTCGCAAACAACTTCGCCACTTTAGCATGTGATAGTGCTATAGTTGCGTAACCCGCTTGCAACACATCGATGCCGAGGCAATCCGCTTCGGCATCTTCGTATCATAGGAAGGATGCTCGGCCATGATCGCAATCGTCAAACCGGGAACCCCCAAAGAAGATGTTCAGCAGCTCTGCGAGATCATCGAATCCAAAGGCGTATCGGCGTCTGTCATCGAGGGAACGAACCAGACCATCATCGGCTTGGTGGGCGACACCACGAGAATCGACCCCTATTTGCTCGAATCGAATAAGATGGTCGAAGCCGTTCGCCGCGTTTCCGAGCCCTTCAAGAAAGCGAACCGCAAATTCCATCCCGACGACACGGTCGTCGAGGTCGGCGGCGTGAAAATCGGCGGAAAGGGCAATTTCGCCGTAATGGCGGGCCCCTGTTCTGTGGAAAGCGAAGAGCAGTGCATGATTATCGCCGAGCAGGTGAAAAAGCACGGTGCGGCGATTTTTCGCGGCGGCGCCTTCAAGCCGCGCACGAGCCCCTATTCCTTCCAGGGCCTTGGCAAGGAAGGCCTTGAGATACTCTCCAAGGTCAAGCGCGAATTCGACTTGCCTATCGTGACTGAAATCATGGATGCCCGCGACATCGACCTTTTCGACGACGTCGATATTTTGCAGGTCGGCGCGAGGAACATGCAGAATTTCTCATTGCTTAAAGAGCTCGGCCGCTATGGCAAGCCCGTGCTTCTCAAGCGCGGCATGGCAGCCACTATTGACGAGCTTCTTATGAGCGCAGAATACATCATGAGCGAGGGCAACGATCAGGTCATGCTTTGCGAGCGCGGTATCAGGACGTTCGAAACGCGCACGCGCAATACTTTCGACGTGAGCGCGATTCCGGTGCTGCGCGAGCTCACCCACCTGCCCATCATTGCCGACCCGAGCCATGCGACGGGCTATACGCGTTTCGTGACCCCCGTAGCCTGCGCCGCAACAGCAGCCCAGGCAGACGGCCTAGAGGTTGAAGTGCACCACGACCCGGCCCATGCCGCATCCGATGGCGCGCAGGCGCTTCTGCCCGAGCAGTTCGAAGACATGATGCGCCGCGTGGGCATCATTCGCTCGGCCGTCACTGCAGAATGGTAGGGCACCATGACGCAATCTAACCGAATACCGCAACGCGTGGGAATCGTGGGGCTTGGCCTTATCGGCGGCTCGTTTGCGAAAGCCTACGCCGATTACGGAATCGAGGTATACGCGACCGATATCGACGATCGGGCGATGAATGCCGCCATGGCCGAAGAGACCGTCGTTGGCAAACTTGATGAAGCAACTATTTCGACCTGCGATTTTATTCTCCTAGCGGTATACCCCCAAGCTATTATCGAATGGATGAGCGAGCATTCCGAAAGCATTGCGAAAAACGCCCTTGTCATCGACTGCGGAAGCGTGAAGCGCAGCGTATGCCCCGTGTGCTTTTCTATTGCCGAGCGTGCTGGATTCACGTTCATCGGCGGACACCCTATGGCCGGCCTGCAATATTCCGGCTACCGCCATGCGCGCGCCGACCTCTATGCCGGCCAGCCCATGGTGCTCATTCCGCCAGAAATATACGACCCCGACATCGTGCTTTGGGCAGAAGAAGCGCTCGCTCCAGCGGCATTCGGGTCGTTTTCCGTCACAACGGCGGCGAAACACGACCAAATCATTGCCTATACGTCCCAACTTGCGCATATCGTGAGCTCCGCATTCATAAAGAGTCCAACAGCGCAAAAGCATCGTGGGTTTTCAGCTGGCAGCTACAAAGACCTCACACGCGTGGCGGAACTCAACGCCGACATGTGGACCGAGTTGTTCATGGCCAACTCCGACAACCTTACCGAAGAAATCGGAGTAGTCGTCGAGGAGTTGAACCGCTATCGCGATGCGCTTGAGCGCGGCGACGAAACATACCTGCATGAGCTTCTCGAGCAAGGCTCTGAAGCGAAACGCAAAGCCGACGGGCGCTATTCAGACGCGCGCGAAGGGGGCTTGCGATGAGCGTTGTCGACATCGACTTGCCCCATGACGCATACAAGGTCTTCATTGACGAATATTCGCTCGATGATCTTGGCGAGCTCTGCCGGGCCGTCGGCGGTGCAGATATCTGTTGCATCGTGAGCGATACGAATGTGGCTCCGCTGTATCTCGAGCGAGCGAAACGCAGCATTGAGCAGCAAGGCTTGCGCGCCGCATCCTTCGTTTTCGAGGCAGGCGAGCAGTCGAAGACGCTTTCCACGTTTCAGGCGGCCCAGTCGGCGTTCGCGGCGGCGGGTCTCACCCGTTCGTCGCTTGTCGTAGCACTCGGCGGCGGGGTGGTTGGCGACTTGGCCGGCTTCGCGGCCGCGACATATATGCGCGGCATTCGCTGCATACAAGTTCCCTCATCTTTGCTCGCATGCGTCGATTCTTCGGTGGGCGGAAAAACCGCAGTCGATTTGCCCGAGGGAAAAAACCTCGTGGGCGCATTCTTTCAGCCAGAAGCCGTCTTGATTGACACGTCGCTTTTGGCGACATTGCCCCAGCATTTCTTTACCGATGGGTGTGGGGAAGTGCTGAAATACGGAATCGTTTTCGACGAAAAGCTCTTCTCGTTGCTCGAGACCCCGCTCAAACCGCAGGATGAACGCTTGGTCGAAGTAATTTCACGTTGCGTGGAACTGAAGCGCGACGTTGTAGTGGCCGATGAAAAGGAAGCTGGCCAGCGCCAACTTCTGAATTTTGGCCATACCTTGGGCCATGCGATCGAGAAGCTCTCGAATTTCACAATCACTCATGGCTTCGCCGTCGCATGCGGTATGGTCCTCGCGTCGCGAGCGAGCTCCAAGAGAGGTTGGCTTGGCGCGGCTGACGCCCAGCGAATCGAAAACACCGTTCGCGCATACAACCTCATGGCGCAAACCGATATGAAACCCGACGACATCTTCGAAGCGGCTCTTGCCGACAAAAAACGCCGCGGAAACACGATGAGCGTGGTTGTCGCATCGGCAATAGGAAAATCGAGGATAGAAGCGCTCAACCTCCAAGATTTTCAGGAATTCGTGGCCGACGCCTTCGATGCGCGCTGACGCGAACGACCGCACAGCAAAGAAAGACCAAACATGGCTTCAAGCATAGGAAAGAATTACACCGTCTCTCTGTTCGGCCAAAGCCACTCGGCCGCCATCGGATGCGTTGTTGAAGGAATCCCTGCGGGCAAAAAAATCGACCTCGATCAGTTAAGGGCGTTTCTTTCGAGGCGCGCGCCAGGCGGCATGCCTTGGTCGACCCCTCGCAAAGAAGCAGATTTACCGAACTTCCTTGGCGGCATCGTCGATGGCATCACATGCGGCGCGCCCCTTGCGGCAACCATCGAAAATACGAACACCAAAAGTTCCGATTACGACGAGCTTCGGCGAATTCCACGCCCAGGGCACGCCGATTATGTGGCGAACGTCAAATTCGGCGGGGCCCAAGACGTTGCGGGGGGCGGCCACTTTTCGGGCCGGCTGACGGCGCCGCTTTGCATCGCTGGCGGCATCGCCATTCAGCTCCTTCGCGAGCAAGGCATCGAAGTCGGTGCCCATATCGCGCGAATAGCGAGGGTAAACGACACGCCGTTTCCTTTGAACGACATATCGAAAGAACTCCTCGAGTGTGCACGCAGCAAACAATTTCCCACCATTGACGACGATGCCGCAAAGCGCATGATCGCCGAAATCGCCGACGCGCGGGAAGCTGGCGACAGCGTTGGTGGCATCGTCGAATGCGCCGCGATAGGCCTTCCCGTCGGCATAGGCGAGCCCATGTTCGACGGAATCGAAAACGCCGTTGCACGCATCCTTTTCGGCATTCCCGCCGTAAAGGGCGTCGAATTCGGCAAGGGATTCGCCGTGGCCGATATGCGCGGCAGCCAAAGCAACGATGAGATGCGTATCGACAACGGCGCCGTACGCTTCGAAACGAACAATGCCGGCGGCGCAAACGGAGGCATCTCCACATCGGCTCCACTCGTCGTTCGCTGCGCTTTCAAGCCGACGCCTTCCATCGCCATGCCGCAAAAGAGCATCGACATGATTGATGGATGCAATGCGGATCTCTCGATTAAGGGGCGCCACGACCCCTGCGTTGTCGTTCGGGCGGTTCCCGTAGTTGAAGCCGCTGTCGCAATCGCGCTTTATGATTTGTGGCTCGAATCAAGGATGGACCGATGACCAGCGAAAACCATAATGAACCCATTGTCGATTTGACGGTATCGCGCGCCCGCATCGACGAAATCGACGCGCAGATCATCGATCTTTTCGAGCAGCGCATGCGCGTCGCGGCCGACGTGGCGGCCTACAAACGCTCATGCGGAAAGGCTGTTCTCGACAAAAAACGGGAAGCCGAAAAGATTGCCAAGGCGAGCGAGATGGCATCCGATGAGTTCAAGCAATTCATTCCGCCGCTGTTCGGCATGGTCATGGAAATGAGCCGAGCGTACCAACATTCGCTTCTCGATGGACAAAATGCCGTTGCCGGATGCGCCGATTACCCGCAGGCCGAGTGCCTGCCAGAAAATGCCTGCGTCGCCGTCCAAGGCGTCGCAGGCGCCTACCAACATATCGCTTGCGAAAAACTCTTCTGCAACCCAAAGATTTCATTCGTGCCTACATTCGACGCCGTCGCGGATGCCGTCGAGCGCGAGAGCGTGGCCTATGGGATCTTGCCTCTTGAGAATTCAACGGCGGGCACTGTCGATCGTGTGTACGACTTGCTTTATCGCAGGGGCCTTCACATCGTTTCGGCCATCACGCTTCGAATAAATCACGATCTGCTTGCCAAGCAAGAAACGACCCTAGACGACATCACCGAAGTCTTCTCGCACGAACAGGCGCTGCGCCAATGCGCGGAGTTCATCGATGCAATGCCGGGAAATGTGACCTCAACCGCTTGCCGCAATACCGCGATGGCCGCTCGCGCCGTAGCGACAAGCGAGCGTCGCGACGTTGCGGCCATTTCCTCAACAGCCTGCGCAGAGCTCTATGGCCTCAATGTCCTCAAGCATGCCATACAAGACGAATCCGACAATTTCACTCGCTTTATCTGCGTGGCTAAAAACCCACAGCTCATAGGAAACGTCGATCGCAGCTCCCTGCTGCTCATCACGCCCCACGAGCCAGGGGCGCTTTTCCGCGTGCTTTCACGCATCGCGGCGCTCGGCGTGAACCTCGTCAAGCTCGAAAGCCGTCCGATTCCTGGAAGCGAGTTCGAATTCATGTTCTACGTCGACATTGAATCAACTCCGAAAGATAATGCGTTCTCCCAGGTCATGAATCAAATATCGCCGCTGTGCGATTCTTTGGCTTATCTGGGAAGCTACACGGAGGCCTCCTCGTGAGAGCATGTATCGCCATCTTCAAAACGAACGCCGAGCAGTTCGGCTTTTAGCGCCCGCGCGGCACATTCGGCGACCACGCGGGCGAAGAAACCTCAAGCCGAGCACACTGTAAAAAAGCTTTCCTGTTTTACATAAGGAGACACCCATGACTGAAAAAACGAACTCGACGACCTTCGGCCTGCTCGGACGTAAACTAGGTCACAGCTATTCGCCGCGAATCCACTCGATGCTCGGCGATTACGATTATCAGCTGTTCGAAGTTGAGCCAGACGACGTTGCCTCATTCGTGAAAAGCGGTGATTTCGCGGGCCTCAACGTGACCATACCCTACAAAGAAACCGTCATGGGGCTTTGTGACAAGCTGACCGATGCAGCGAAAAAGATTGGCAATGTGAACACCATTGTGCGAAACGAGGACGGAACGCTGCTCGGCGACAATACCGACTATTACGGCTTCTCTCATCTGCTCAACGTGGCCAAAATGAACGTTACCGACCGCAAAGTTGTCGTGCTCGGAACGGGCGGGGCAGCAAAGACCGTTCACGCCGTTCTCACCGACCGCGGCGCCTCCGAAGTCGTCATGATTTCTCGTGCCGGGGAATGCACCTACGACACTATTTCCGAGCACTACGACGCGCGCTTCATAGTCAACACAACGCCAGTTGGAATGTTTCCCAATTGTCCCGAATCGCCCATCGACCTAGAGCCCTTTGCCCGAACGGGCGAACTTCGAGAAGGACGCGCCGACGGCCTGTTCGGAGTGGTCGACGTTGTCTACAATCCCGCACGAACGGGCCTCATGCTTCAAGCCGAAAAGCTTGGAATACCGCACATCAGTGGCCTTCCCATGCTCGTCGCTCAAGCGAAGGCCTCAAGCGAGCTGTGGCAGAAGACTCAAATTTCCAACAGCGTCATCGATGCTATTGTCGAAAAGATTACCTTCGAAGAAGGAAACATCGTCATCATCGGAATGCCGTCGGGCGGCAAAAGCACGATCGGCTCGCTTTTGGCGAAACAACTCGGCCGCCAATTCGTTGATATCGACGACCGTATTCCCGAAGCAGCCGGAAAATCGATCGCCGATATTTTCTCGGAAGATGGCGAAGAAGCTTTCCGTGCAATAGAAACCCAGGTCACTGGCGATGTATGCAAAGGGAGCGGGCTGGTTATCGCATGCGGCGGGGGAGTGGTCACCAAGGCCCGCAACTACGACCTACTCCACCAAAATGGAATCATCTTGCTACTGAAGCGCCCGATTGAGCTGCTCGTGTCCGACGGACGGCCCATGTCCATCACGAAAGGCATCCCCGCGCTCGCTCGCGACCGTGGCCCCAAATACGAGGCCTGGGGAGACATCGTCGTCACAAACGACGCCGATCCCATGATTGTTGTGGGCAGGGCGCTCGAGAAACTTCAGAAATAGCCGCTGCGCCGGCGCCGAACAAAAAGGATAGCGAATGAAATTCCTCGTTCTCAATGGACCGAATATCAACATGCTCGGAATTCGAGAGCCCGATATCTACGGAAAACAAGATTTCAAGGCCCTCTGCAAGCTCGTCGAAGACACCGCAGAAGAGCTCGGATGCGAAGTGGACCTCTTCCAGAGCAACCATGAGGGCGCTTTGGTCGATCGCATACAGCAAGCCTACGGCGCCATAGATGCCATCATCATCAACCCGGCGGCATATACCCACACTTCCGTCGCCTTGCTCGATGCCCTGAAAGCCGTTGGGATCCCATTCGTCGAAGTGCATATCTCCGATGTATCGAAGCGCGAAGATTTCCGGCAAATATCTTTCGTTCGCCAAGCGGCGAAAAAGACCATTGCCGGGCAGGGGATTGACGGATATCGACAAGCCATGCTCTTTTTGCATGATTTGCTTGCGAAATAGTAGAGGTGTAGTTACAATTTTGCGGTTGTAAATTAACCGTAGCCATCTAAAGGAGAACGTCAACGTGAATCCGTTGCTCATTTTAGTCCTCATCGTCTGGGCCATTTCCGGCATCGGACTTATCGTGTTCGTGCTGCTGCATTCCGGCAAAGGCACGGGCGTTTCCGACATGATTGCCAGCTCTCTTTATTCCACCCAAACGGGGACCAACATCATCGAGAAGAATCTCGATCGCATCACCATTATTTTCGCGGTTGTGTTCATGCTCTCTCTGTTGGTGCTTATGATCATCTATCCCCAAGGGTCTATTGCGGGCAACTAAGATTTTCGCAATTGCGTCTTGCTCTTAGCGGGCAATCGCGTATAATCGGTTCCCGCCGCTTGCGAAGCATCGCAAGCAAACCACGTCGGAGTGGTGGAACGGCAGACACGCTAGCTTGAGGTGCTAGTGCCCACATACCGGGCGTGCGGGTTCAAATCCCGCCTCCGACACCAGAATTTTGAAAGCTCGCTTCGGCGGGCTTTTTTCATCTATGCGACTACCCGCAAACACCGCGGCAACTCCATATTGAGTGGGCCTCCGCGCACAGGGACTTTACGAACCCTTGCGAAACCTGAATCTGCTAAACGCTCTGAGCTTTTAGCAGATCCATCAACCCTGCCGCAGGGCAAGCGCCTCACTACCCTCATCGCGGTCTCGTCCAGCGCTGTTTAAACGATCCGAACCCACAGCCCGGCTTGCGGCGGCAAACTTAAAGCGGACGCACGTTTTACCTATAACCCAAGAGCTAAGTTTCTGTTGGCGAAACATCCAAGAACTCACGACCTACGATAAGGCGTATCATGTATAAATCTTAATTGGCATGAAACCTTGAGACGGGAATACGCAATGGAAAACTGGAGCGCTCGCGACAATTTGCCTTCTCGGCCCGAACTCATCCTTCCCAAAGCATCCCCCGCCGTCGGCTCGGGAATTACGCGCCGCAACTTCCTGCGCTATACCGGCATCGGCATTGGAACCGTTATGCTTGCCAATCCCTTCGCAGCCTTTGCCGACGAGGGCGCTGCTCCCGGCGATATCACCGGAACCTTTAAGTTCGCCGACTCGAGCCAAGTGAATTTCGTCTTCAATCAGTCGTTCTTCAATGGGTCGTCATTCGATTACAGCAACCAGGTCTCGACGTTTGCGTTGTGCCTTGCCCTCTCCTCATTCGGCGCCAACGATGATCAAGCCAAATACGAGGAGTCCCCAAACAACGTGGGTGACTTCATGGCAAAACTCAGGTGCAGGGATATCAAATACAATGACGACTACACCAAGCCAACGGAGCACGACTCCATCGGCTTGGCATGCGGCCATCGCACGATTCAAGCGGATGGAAGCAAGTACGAACTTGTTTTAATGGGCATTCGTGGCGCCAACTATTTCTTCGAGTGGTGTGGAAACCTTACCGCCGGCGAAAGCGGCGACCACCAGGGATTTACCACCGCCGCCAAAAAAGCGCTTAACTTCCTTGAGAGTTATGTGGCCGAGAACGTTTCGAGCGATCTCCCGCTCAAAATCGTCATCTCGGGCTTCTCGCGCGCCTCTGCGACCGCCAATATGGCGGGAGGCTTGCTTGTCAGGAGCGCCTGGCAAAACAACCTGCCGAAGAACGAAGACTCTGAGAAATCGGGGTATGTGCTCGGCGGCAAGCAAAAGGGCGAAGGATCGTTTTACCCTTTCCCGAAGCATGTGGTCCATCAAAAAGACGTGTACGTTTACGGGTTCGAGGTCCCTTCTGGCGTGTACAGCAGCGCTTCCGTCGATGCCGACATATTGAAGCATTGGTCCAATAACTACGGCATGAACCCCTTCGGCAACATCTACAGCATCGTGAACCCATGCGATTTAGTGCCGAAGGTCATGCCCCTGCAATGGACATTCGGGCGATTCGGCGTCGACCACATGTTGCCCCGCCCGAGTGATTCCAATTACCGTTCTGCGCGTGACGCCATGCTGGCCCGGGCCGACACGTTCGATAGCGGCTTCCGCTCGATATATCCAATCGATTCGTTCGATCATCTGAGCCAGCAGATGAACGTTTTCTTCGACACAATGATCGATAAACTCGTGCACGACCTCACTGGCAGCCGGGCGACATATCACCGCGATTACGAAACGCCTTTCGTCGACCTGATGAACTATATGCAGGAAGGCAAGATTTACAAGCTCGAGAAAACTGCAAACTCCACCGCGTTTAAGGCGTGGCTCTGGACAGACATTATTTGCCGGGCTCTTCCGTGCGTCTTGAATCCGGTTGCGGGGCTTATCGAGCTGGCAATCGTCGGCATTAAAATCCTGGCCAACGCCCTGTCCTCTTCCATCCTTTCCGACATAGTTTCAAACTTGAGGCTGGCTGGACTCGAATGGGGAGACGAGGAGCAAAGGCTCTACGACGAGCTTCACCGCATCTGTCCCATGGTCGATAAATTCGCCAAATCAAACATCAAACTGTTCATCGCCATGCTGAAGGTGTTCATGAAAGACCCTCATACCATGGAATGCCATAGCGGCACATTATGCTTGGCCTGGATGCAATCATACGACCCCAACTACAACGGTTCTAACAGCTCGGCTTCGCTGCTCGCCGCCGAAAATGGCCTCGAAGCCGAAGGCGGCGATGATGGCCTAGAGGTTACATCCGCATATCGCAAGGTCCTCTTCGATGGCGATATCACCGTGTCGATGGCAGGGGAGGGCGGTTACACGAAGCTGTTCGAAAGCGGCAAGCCCGTCGATGCCGACGGATTCCCGTATGCCTATGGCCTGAATGAGGATTTCCAGATGTGCGTCGTTTTGCCGGTGCCGCTGAACACCAACTTTATGTTCAAAATCGAATCGAATCCTGAAGACCGGTTCACCATCACATCCGTACGCTACGAAATAGGTGGTCAGATTCCCTCCAGGATCCTCTCCTACAACGCGATCGGCGATAACCTCGAAACGATTTACGCAACCGTCAGAAAAGATGCCGTCCTCGTGTCCAACTCGGAAGATCAGCGCAGCGTCTACGACTACTGCATCGATATCGACAACGCCGATGAGGACAAAAAGACGCACTGCGACGTCCAATTCGATTCGGCGGATGAGTCGATGGGGTTGGTTGCTGGCGGTGGCCACAATGTGTACGGCACCTCCTCGATGCTGATTGCCATTCCGAACGATGGCTACGAGTTCGACTATTGGTCCGTCAACGGCGAAAGGGACGAAAATCCGATAAAGACGGATTCGTACACCGACGAAGAGGGCACAACGACGGTCGGTGCAATTTATCCGTTCTACGTCAACAACGACTACGGCGAAAGCGTAGAGGTTCTGGCCCATTTCAAACAGAAAGCCTCTGGGCAAGAAAACGAAGGCGAAGAAAACCCTACGCCGGCTTCTGGAAAGCAATCCAAAGATAGCCCCAAGCCGTCGTCTATCGCCGAGACTGCCGATGCAGCCGGCGCTGCCGCCGTGGTGGCTGGCGTAGCCGCCGCAAGCGCCGTAGCTGTTGCCGGCTTGGGATATAAAAAGTCTGGCCAAGAATAGGTTGCCCGCGGAAGCTTGGTGTCAAAATCGCAAATGTGCGGTCGTATTTTTTTGGAGGAAGGTAGATGAAAAGACGGTTCCTGAGCATCCTGCTCTCCTTATGCATGGTGACATGGCTCGTGCCCACGAGCGCATTCGCATCCCAGGAGGGGAGTGCCGAAAGTTCTTCGAACGACGTCAAGGTCACGTTGGTGCTTTCTGGCGGTTTGAGCGCCGATGGCATGGAGGCGACAAGCGCTGGCGCTGGCAATGTCGTCCGCACTGTTGGAGACGACGGAACCATCGAACCCATTGCCATAACTTCGGAAGATGGCGATTTTTCCGATGAATTGGGCGAGGCCGTCTCCGAGCAGCCTTCTTTCCACGATAACCACCTTAAGGCCGAATACCGCGCGGACGACAATACGCTCGTCGTTTCTGGCGAGCCCACCCAAAGCGTCGAACTCGACATGGCCAGCATTCTCCATACCGCCGCAAGCACGCTTGTTGAAGACGAAGCCAACGCGGCGAACGAAGATGCGGCCGATGAGGCGTTGCCTGCCGTCATTTCGACAGAAACCCACACCCATCACGACTGCGGCAACACCAACTGCACCGACTCCTCCCATGAATCCGTTGAGTGGCAGGCCTGGGACAGCCCCGACAGTCTGCCCGACGAACCCGGCGTGAACTATTACTACCTCACGACCGACGTCACGCTTACCGCTACGTGGCAGGTCTCCTATGGCTACCAGCCCCACATCTGCCTCAATGGCCATACCATCACTGGCCCCAATGACGATAGCGTCATAAGGATCACCAGCGGCAACCTTACCATCACCGACTGCCACACCGGCGATGCGGCGGGCAAGATCACCCACAAGCAAGGCGAGAAGGGCCAAGGCGTCGGCATTGGCGCCGGCACGTTCACGATGTGGAACGGTATCATCACCGGCAACACGTACGGCTTTGGCGCGGGCGTGGAAAACAGCTGCTCGTTCAACATGTACGGCGGCAAGATTGTTGGCAACAAGATTGTCCAAGAGTCCCAAATCCGTGGCTACGGCGGCGGCGTTGCGAACTACGGTAGGTTCCATATCTCCGGCGACGCGACAATATCCGACAACACGGGCGCGGACGGCGGCAACGACAACGTCTACGTGTACTCGAGGTCCCGCATCCATGTCGACGACACCGGCATGAGCTCGGGCGCGAAGGTCGGCATCACCGCCGAGAAGCCCACGGCTTCCCCTGCCGTCGTGGCTAACTCCGTGAACCTCGACGCCTTCTTCAGCGACGACTCGTCATACGTGCTTAAGGCCAGCGGCAGCAACGGCCTGAGGATTGCCTCGGCCCACGACCACGCGATCTGCGGCACCGCCGGCTGCGATAACGCCGATCACAGCGACATCGAATGGACTCTGTGGACCAGCGACAGCAGCCTTCCCACCGAGTCTGGCAACTATTACCTGACAAGCGACGTGACCCTCTCCGATGTCTGGAATGTCGACTCCGGCAAGACCATCAGCCTCTGCCTTAACGGCAAGACCGTCACCGGTAAAAGCGGGGCTAGCACTGTCTGCATCGATTCCGGTGCCAACCTGACCGTCACCGATTGCCACACGGGCGGCTCTATGGGCAAGATTACCCATGCCGAGGATGCCGGCGGCCTCGGCGTCGAAAACTACGGTACCTTTACCCTCTGGGGCGGCTCCATCGCCGGCAACAACTGCGGTGTCCTCAACGGTGGCAGCTCCGGCGCCACCTTCACCATGGCCGGCGGAGAGGTCGCAAACAACAAGGACGTCCGTGACGGCGCGGGCGTGTACAACTATGAGAACAACACGTTCGTCATGACGGGCGGCAAGATTCACGGCAACGCCGTCACCGGCTCCACCTCCAACGGCGCCGGCGTGTACAACCGCGGCATCTTCCAGATTTCCGGCAATCCGCAGATCATGGACAACACCGATAGCAAGGGTGCGAGGAGCAACGTCTATCTTTGGGGCACGACCATCACGGCCGTCGGCGCGATGAGCGACGACGCAAACGTTGGCGTCTCGAAGGACGGCTCCGAGGCGAGCCCCGTGATCGTCACCGGTCTGTCGTCTGCCACCGGCTTCTTCGCCGACGACACCACGCACACGATTGATGTGGACAGCGTCAACAACAATCTGCGCCTGTCGACCCACAAGCACCGCATCTGCGGCGAGACCGGATGCGACGAAGCCGGCGCCCACGGCGAACTTCTCGCCTGGTCACCCATCTCTTCCCTTGACCAGATCAAGGCAGACGGCAACTACTACCTGACGGGCGACGTCGAGCTCACCGAAACCTGGAGGTGCGCCTACAACGTCAACCTTTGCCTCGACGGCCACACCATTACCAACAAGAACTCCGGGTACGTCATCTATGTGAGCAGTGGCGCCAAGCTGGCCATCACCGATTGCCACGCAGGCGAAGAGGCGGGCAAGATCACGCACGTCGACGGCTCGTCTTCGCAAGGCGGCGGTATCGAGAACAACGGCGAGCTCACTTTGTGGAACGGCTCCATCACCGGCAACAAATCCGAATTCGGCGGCGGCGTCTATAACTGGGCCAACGCCACCTTCACCATGTACGGCGGCAGCCTCACCGGCAACTCCGCGCACTGGGGCGGCGGCGTGCGCAATGACGGCACCTTCACCATGTACGGCGGTGCCATCACGGGCAACACGACCGACTACCTGGGCGGCGGCGTGCAAAACAACGGCACCTTCACGCTGGCGGGCGACGTGACCATCAGCGAGAACACCCTGGACGGCGCGGCCAACAACGTCTACCTCCCTGCCGGCAAGACCATCGCGGTCAAGGAGGGCGTGTCCCTCTCGGCTAAGGCGAAGGTGGGCATCACGGCCAACGAGGCCGAGACGGGCAGGACCGTCGTGTCCGGCACGACGAGCACCACGGGCTTCGAGAGCGACAGCACGGTCTACAGCCTTGTCGCCGGCGAGAACGGCCTTAACCTGCTCGCCGGGCACATCCACGCCGTCTGCGGCAAGAGCGACTGCGGCGAGACGGGCCACGACAACGCCACCTGGACCAAGTGGGAGAGCGCCGACAGCCTGCCCGCCGAGGCCGGCAACTATTACCTGACGAGCGACGTGCAGCTCTCTGACACGTGGAAGGTCAGCGCCAACATCCAGCTTTGCCTCGACGGCCACACCATCACCGGCGCGGCGGGCACCGACGCGATCAACGTGGAGCAGGGCGCGAATCTGACCCTCACCGATTGTCAGGAAAATCCCGGCCAAGTCACGCACAAGGACGGCGAGACCGGCCGCGGCGTCAGGAATCTGGGGGCCTTCTCGCTTTGGAACGTGGCAATCACTGGCAACACGATTTCTGACGACGAGGGCGCAGGCGTGCGCAACGCCGGTACGTTCACCATGTGCAGTGGATCGATCACCGGCAACACCTCCGCCAAACTGGGTGGCGGCGTGTACAACATGGCAACGTTTACCCTGCGCGGCGGCTCCGTCGCCGACAACACCGCCGGCAGCCAGGGCGGCGGCGTGTGGAACATGCAGACCTTCGCGATGTCCGGCGGCAACATTTCTGGCAACACCGCCGGCGGCAACGCCACGGCCGGCCAGGGTGGCGGCGTCTACAATGCTCTTATTGTCGCTTCAAGCAGCAGCTTTGAGATGACCGGCGGCAGCATCACCGGAAACAACGCAGCGGGCACCAACGCCCTGGGTGGCGGCCTATACAACGCCAGCGAGTTCAACCTTTCCGGCAATGTTGTGATTCAGGGCAACGCAGTTGACGCTACGGTCTCGGACGGCGCGCTCAGCGGCGGCACGACCAGCAACGTCTATCTAAACGGCGCTGTATTCGTGAAGGGCGAGATGGACTCGGCCGCGAAGGTCGGCATCACGTCGTCGCAGCCCGACGTTTCGACCCGCGCCGTGGTGCGCGGCACGTCGAGCACCACGGGCTTCTTCAGCGATAACGGCAACTACAGCTTGGCTCGCCTCGATTCTGTGAGCTTGTGTCTAGTCAAGGGGCACAACCACGCCGTCTGCGGCGAAACCGATTGCGACGAGGCGGGCCACAACAACATCACCTGGACCAAGTGGGAGGAGACAAACAGCCTTCCCACGGAGGCCGGCAATTACTATCTGACGAACGACGTGACTCTCTTTGATATGTGGAAAGTCGACGGCGACATCACGCTCTGCCTCAATGGAAAGACCATCACGAGCTCGAAATACAACGAAACATTCGCCGCCATATGGGTGAAGAAGGACGGCAATCTGACCATCACCGACTGCCACACGGGCGAGCTCGCCGGCACAATCACCCATGAGCAGAGCGCCACCGGCAGCGGTGTCGCCAACATGCTCGGCGGCACGTTTACGCTCTGGGGCGGCATCATCACCGGTAACACTTACAGCAACGGCGCCGGCGTCGCCAACGGAGGCACCGGCGGAACCAACAGCACGTTCTATATGTACGGCGGCACCATCACCGGCAACACCGCTACCGGCTCCGGTGCCGGCGTGTACAACACCGGTACCCTGGTCATGGGCGGCGCTGCGGTAGTCGACGGCAACGCGAGAGAAGATGGGACGGTCGACAACGTCGCCTTCTTTGACACTAACCCCATCAACGTGAGCACGACGCCCTTCTCGGCTAGCGCCAAGGTCGGCATCACCGTGTTTGGCGAGGACCCTGTGGGACAGACCGTCGTCAAAGGAACGGCGGACACCGGCGCGGCCAGCGCGTTCGTTTGCGATGACGAGCACTACGAGCTGGTCGCGGCCGAGGACGGCCTGAAGCTGTCCGAGTCCACCACTATTCACGAGCACCGCATGTGCGGCACGGCCGATTGCAACGATGAGTCGCACGGCAACCCGCTCATCTGGAAGGCCGTCGCGTCGCTGGACGACATTGCCGCGGACGGCAACTATTACTTGATGTACGACCAGGAGCTCTCTGATACCTGGAAGTGCGCCTACAACGTTAACCTCTGCCTTAACGGCAAGACCATCACCGGCCCACAGGGCACCGAAACGATTGACGTCGCCATGGGCGCGACCCTCAAAATCACCGATTGCCAAGAGGGGACGTCCGGCAAGATCACCCACGCCGAGGGTGCCCTGGGCCGCGGCGTCATCAATAAGGGCACGCTTGAGCTTTGGGGCGGCTCCATCGAGGGCAACACTTGTGAGTCCGCCGGAGCTGGCGTGTACAACGACGGAACCTTTACCGTGCACGGCGGTTCCGTCGATCAGAACAACGCCGCTTACGGCGGCGGCGTGTTCAACGACGGTACTCTCACTGTTGCCGGCGGCTCCATCACCGGCAACAACGCCAACTACCGCGGCGGCGGCATCTACAATGATGCCGAGCTTACCGTGACCGGCGGCTCCATCACCGGCAACATGTCTGCCTACTACGGCGGCGGCGTGTACGACGACGGCGCCAACTTCACGCTTTCCGGCGAGGTGGAGATTTATGAGAACACGAGGAATGGCGCTGCCGACAACCTCTGTCTGAACAGCAACAGCATCACGGTCGAAGGTAACTTCAAAGCCAATGGCCAGCCCGTGGGCATCACGAGAGTTAAGCCCGAAGTCACGCCGGAGGTCATAAACGGCATGGACGACACCGCCGATTTCGCCAGCGATTTCGACGGATACACCCTGGTTGCGACCGAAGATGGCGACGGCCTCAAGCTGTCGCGCGTCTCGGTTGCTATCTCTGATGTTAAGCTGCTGGCTTCGGCTGGCGGCGCGGAAATGTCTGGCGAGGGAGAGGCCAAGACCAAGGTCTACGATGGCCAGGCCGTTGCCTGCGATTACGTCAGCGCATCCGTCTCCCAAACCGTGACCGATGCAGCGCTGTCCTACAAGTGGCAGAAGAAGGCCGGCGACGCCTATACCGATATCGAGGACAACACGGCGCCCAAGGCCGTGGGCAACTATCAGCTTGTGGTGACCTACGAGCGCGCCGGCGTTGTCTTTGGCGAGACGAAGATCCCGTTCACCATCACGGCCAAGCAGCTGCGCGTCGTGTACCTGTCGATTGCGGACAAGACCTATGACGGCACTGATGTCGCGACCGTCTCGAATCTTGAGGTGCACGGCATCGCCGACGGCGACTCCGTGAGCGTTGGCGTGAGCGATGCCAAGTTCGCCGATAAGAATGTCGGCGACCACAAGACCGTCACCGCAACGGTCACGTTGTACGGCGAGGCCGCATCCAACTACACCGTAACCTGGCCCGAGAGGGCTTATGCCAACATCTATGCCAAAGAGCTGACCCTTTCGGCCCTAGCATGGGACAAGGCTTACGACGGTACGACCGCCGCTAACGTCTCTGACGTTTGGATTGATGGCGACCTGGACGGCGATAAGGTCTACGGCAACGATGAAAAGGCGACCCTCTCCGCCGAGTTCGAGGATGCCAACGTAGACGAGGACAAGACTGTCAACATCACCGTCGCTGGTCTTACGCTAACCGGCGAGGACGCGGGCAATTACACCCTGCCCACCACCACAACGGCGCAGGCATCCATCACCAAGGCCGCGGCAACGGACTGCAAGCTCGAGGCCTCGGGCAAGGCCGGTCAGGAGAATGCCGTGGCTATCCCGACGGGCTATCTTGTCCCGGACGCCACGGTGAGCGTGGGCGAAGCGAGCGACGCGAAGGGCATTCTCGCCGCGAAGCCGACTTACGACAGCGAGAAGGTCGAGCTTAAGTTCACGCTCAAGGACACCGCTGCCGAAGGGCAGACGGCGACCGTGAAGCTGGCGGTCACGAGCCCCAACTACAAGGACTACA
>CAVGRL010000002.1:135743-145952 GCA_963631715.1 Bacteroidaceae bacterium | reverse complement strand
GCGCGAATACGCAGGTTCACGATAAAACCGATAAGTGGCACATGCGTATTGTAGAAATTCACGAAACGACCCACGATAAGCGCCGAGATGAGCGTTCCCAAGCCAACGCCCCGCAAGCAGCCGAAAAACGCGAACGACAAAATCACGGCGAAGGCAACGAGCGAGCAATCGAAAACGACCTTTGTTGAGCCGAAACGCTTGTGGCACACCGTCGAGATTGCACGCACGATGCCCTCGCCCGGAACCATGAGCACGTTTGGCGCAACCTCGACGGCCACCCCAAAACCAAGCGCCGCACTGCCGACAATCACAGCGACCAGCTGCATGGCGACTGTCGATGCGTCGTACCACCACAGCGCGCTCATGCTCACGTCGATAAGGGCCGAAAACACCACGTTCACTAAGATTTGCAAAACTTGAAACAGCTTGAAATCCCGACGAAGCAGCAATGCTTGCGCGACAATGAACAGCGAGTTCATTGCGAAGGTGAATTCCCCCAAGGTAAAGGGATACTGCATCGAGAGCACATAGGGAACGCTCGAGATGGGTGAAGTTCCCAACGCGCCTTTCGTAATGAGGGCAATTCCGAACGAATTCAAGGCCACACCCACGGCAAAAAACAGCCATCGGCCCACGTTAACGCATACTTTTCCAGTCATGCACAACCTTCCTAACCTATATGATTATAGGGAGTTAGGTAGGTCGCCATGGTGTTTCCACATTCATTCCGCTCACCGATGGCGAACGGAGTCGCGCCTCTATAATAGCGAGAGCATCGTATGAATTGCCGCGGCCAAGGAGGAAACGCATGTCCAAGCCAATCAACGAACGCAAGGTGGCCATCATTGGATGCGGGTTCGTGGGATCCTCGAGCGCATTCGCGCTGATGCAGGGCGGTCTGTTCAGCGAAATCGTCCTCGTTGACGTCGATCGCAACCGCGCCGAGGGCGAGGCTCTCGATATCAGTCACGGCATGCCGTTCGCAAGCCCCTGCAAAATCTATGCGGGCGATTACGATGACGTCATCGATGCCTCGATTATCGTGATTACCGCAGGTGCGGCCCAGAAACCCGGCGAAACGCGCCTGGATTTGGTACAGAAAAACGTCGGCATATTCAAGACCATCATTCCGCAAATCGCCGAGCGCAACTACCAGGGCATCGTGCTTGTCGTAAGCAATCCCGTCGATATCCTGACCTACGTCACGCTGAAGCTTTCGGGCATGCCCGCCAACCGCGTGCTCGGCAGCGGCACCGTGCTCGATTCTGCGCGCTTCAAATACATCCTCGGCGAGCATTTGGGCGTCGATCCGCGCAACGTGCATGCGCGTATCGTGGGCGAGCACGGCGATTCCGAAGTCGCCGTGTGGTCTACCGCGAACGTATCGGGCATCCCCATCCATGATTTCTGCGAGCTGCGTGGGCATTTCGACCACGAAGCCGCCATGAAGCGAATCGCCGACGACGTGAAAAACTCCGCTTACGAAATCATCGAGAAGAAACACGCGACGTATTACGGCATCGCCATGACGGTAAAGCGCATTTGCGAGGCCATCGTTCGCAACGAGAAAACCATCATCCCCGTGTCGAACTACCAAAACGGCGAATACGGCCTAGAAGACGTAGTGCTTTCCATGCCGGCCATTGTGGGCCGCGGCGGCGTTGAATACAAGGTTCCTGCGCCGTTCAGCGCGCAGGAACTCGCGCAGCTGCACGAGTCGGCGAAGACCATGAAGGAAGTTATCGCCAAGCTGAATTTATAGGCGAACGGGACATGACCACAAAATAGAGCAGGCGCCAAAAGGCTTTGATAAGGGGCGGTCTTTCATCCTGCGGCACTGACGATTGCGGAACAGTGCCAGGCGCACCAGAGGGCCGGTGACCTCATCTGATCCGGCTGGCAATAAATGACTTTCCGTTGACAATTCCCTGTTATTCTGCATTCCAAGGAGCTTTTCGCAAAGCGGGAAACTCTAATCCGCCAAGCAGAAACGAGGCAACTACCATGACTTACAAAACGATCGTGATCGACTATGCGCCCAAGGCAAAGAAAATGGCCGCAGCCATTGAGGAAACCGCGAACGAGCGCGCTCAGGACGGCTGGGAATTGGTGACCTTCTCCGTGACGAATTCCGCCAAGGCAATTTTGGTGTTCCGTGCACCAGACGATGCAGAAAGATAAGAGGGCAAAGGGCAAGAGCGCCTTTATTGTTGAAGTCTCCCTTTCGGCTCCGAATCGGAATTCCGAAGGGTGAATACAGCTTTCGGGTCCTATCGGGCTTCTGGCCGGAATTGCAGTATTGGTTCTTGCGATCGCCACGAGGGCCAAAGAAAAGAACGTTTGACGAAAATGCCCGACATAAGGAGGCCTATGAATGGGCAACCAGAATAAACCCGAGAAATCGGACTCAAACGGGATTTCACTCGGCATATGCATCGGCATGATGCTCGGAGTTGCGCTCGGCTGCTGGCTGGACAATATCACACTCTGGATGTGCGTGGGAGTTGCGCTCGGCGCGGGAATCGGCGCGGCGATTGATTCGGCAAAGGGCAAAAAGAATCGATGACGCCAGCGATTCACGGCACTTTCGCCGTCGTCTACTGGCCGCG
Organism: Bacteroidaceae bacterium; assembly: GCA_963631715.1. Taxonomy (GTDB): domain Bacteria; phylum Actinomycetota; class Coriobacteriia; order Coriobacteriales; family Eggerthellaceae; genus Slackia. Next base: position 143,343 of record CAVGRL010000002.1, on the reverse strand, counting down.
GCACAAGCCGCAAAGGCGAAGCACCGCATCGCGCCTTTTGCGCCACATCGCATCGATAGCGTTCGCGAAACCGACGGGTATTATTCCAAACCGAGCGCTTCTTTCCACATGGTTTCTTTGAAGCCAGGGATCATGAAATCATCGCCGACGAGCAGCGGACGCTTCACGAGCATACCGTCGGTCGCGAGCAACTCGAAGCATTCCGTATCGGACATGCCGGCGTCAAGTTTCGCTTTCAACCCCAGTTCGCGATACTTCATGCCTGACGAATTGAACAAGCGACGCACAGGCAGACTGCCGCGCGCATGCCATTCGGCAAGCTCGGCGGCCGTCGGGTTGTTGGCCACGATATCGCGTGCAATGTATTCCACGCCATGCTCGTCGAGCCACGTCTTCGCCTTTTTACACGTCGAACACTTCGGATATTCAACAAACAGCACCGTCATTTCAATCCCTTCCCTTATTCTCGTTGGATAGAAAGCTCCGATCGCCCTACCAACCGACGATTGGTGGTTTATTCGTTATCGAGGCAGAAAGCTCAATGCAGGCCCCGCAAGTGTCAGCAAACATGAGTTCTGACGAATGCAGCTCGGACGCGCGCAAGGCGACGCGTACTTCGGTACGCGAGCCGCAGTTTGAACTCGAAATGCACCTCCAGATTACCGCGCAGCATCGACGGTTTTCGCCGGCCGTTAGTCCGGCGAAAACGTCAGAAGCCCCACATTTTCACTTCGGGTTCGAGCTTCACGCCGAATTGCTCTTTCACGCGCTCCTGCACGTCGGCGATGAGCTGTTGCACGTCGGCGGCGGTCGCACCCCCGGCATTAACGACGAAGCCGGTGTGCTTTTCCGACACCTGCGCGCCGCCCACCTGGTAGCCGCGCAAGCCCGCATCTTGGATGAGCTTTCCAGCAAAATAGCCCTCGGGGCGCTTGAAGGTCGAGCCGGCGCTCGGCATTTCGAGCGGCTGCTTCTCGACGCGGCGCGCATGGAAATCGTTCATGCGCTCACGAATGGCCTCACTCGAATCGGGCATGAGCTCAAGCGTCGCCTCGACCACCACATAGCCCGCATCGGCCATCATGGAATGGCGATAACTCCATTGCGCCTGTTCGCGCGACACTTCTACGAAATTTCCTTCAGGCGTGACGCATTTCAGGGAAACGGCGACCGCCGAAAAATCGCCCACATAGGCGCCGGCATTCATAATAGCCGCACCGCCAATGGTGCCGGGGATGCCCTCGGCGAACTCGTAACCCGCAAGCCCCGCCGCGCACGCCGCTTCGGCAACTGCCAAATTCGCGGCCCCCGCCTGCGCAATCACGCGGTTACCGAAAACGCATACGTCGGCCATGTTTTCAGCCAGGCGCATTACCACGCACGCAAGGCCCCCATCGGCAATAAGAAGGTCGCTGCCCAAACCAATAACGCGCAACGGAGCATCGGCCGCACGACACTCGCGCACGATTTCGGAGACCTCGCGGGCCGAATGGGGCAATACCATGACCGCCGCGGGGCCGCCGATGCGAAACGTCACATGTTCGGCCATGGGCTCAGCGGTGAGCACGTTTTCCGCGCCAACGATTCCATGAAAAGCATCGAGCAGCGCCTGCGTCGGTTCCCACTTCTGTTCGGCCATTCGAATCTCCTTGTCGATGTCTTCCCTCTTTTGCGCGTTCAGCGAAACGCGATTTTCAGATTATTGTAGCGGCACCGCGGCGGCCACGCCAAGGCTCTCCAGACCAGCTTGCCGAAACCACCGAAACCAACCAAGCACAACAATTTTCCGAATTCGTTGTTGACAGCGCAAAAAGAACGGCGCTATAGTTCGCGCCAACGAAATACCAATCTTCAGGGCGGGGTGAAATTCCCCACCGGTGGTTACAGCCCACGAGCCGCAAGGCCGATTCGGTGAAACTCCGAAGCCGACAGTACAGTCTGGATGGAAGAAGATTGCACCACGCAGCTCTTGCTGCGCAGCGATGCATTTGCAAGCCCTGGAACGTTCGCGTTTCAGGGCTTTTTGCATTGCCGGGATTTCGGGAAGCGATGCGAGCGCCTGCCCGCCAGGCGCGGCATACCCGCACAGCGGGCACGACGGCCATGCGCCCGCATCGTTTCCCAGCCTTCTGCAAAAAGCCCTGAAACGCGACTTTTGCAGGAGTTGGGCATGGCGACCGAAACCGATACAAAATTCATGAAGCGAGCCTGCGAGCTCGCACTGCGCGGCATGGGGTTCGTAAACCCCAACCCGCTCGTGGGTGCTGTGCTCGTGCGAAATGGCAAGATTATCGGCGAAGGCTGGCATGCGCGCTACGGCGAGGCGCATGCAGAACGCGCAGCCCTCGCGGATTGCGCCGCACGAGGCATGCATCCCGAAGGCGCGACGCTGTACGTAACGCTTGAGCCATGCTGCCACACGGGAAAACAGCCGCCATGCACGCAAGCCATTATCGCGGCAAACGTCGCACGCGTGGTCGTAGGTTCCGCCGACCCCAATCCGCTTGTCGCCGGACACGGCTGCGCACAGCTTCGCACCGCAGGCATTTCCGTTGATGAAGGCGTCGCGAAAGAGGCATGCGACGCGCTCAACCCCATCTTCTTTCACTTCATCACGCATCGCACGCCCTATGCCACGCTGAAGTACGCCATGACGCTCGACGGAAAAATCGCCACGAAAACGGGCGCCTCGCGTTGGATCACCGGAGATGCTGCGCGCCGGCGCGTGCACGAAGAACGCCTGCGCCATGCCGCCATCATGGTTGGCATTGGCACAGTGATTGCCGACAACCCCCAACTCACCTGCAGGATCGAAGGCGGCAGAAATCCCTTGCGCATCGTTTGCGACTCGCAAGCACGCACTCCGCTGAACTCGAACATCGCCCAAACCGCCCATAGCGTGCCCACGATTATCGCCTGCGCGGCTGACGCCCCGCATGAACGAACCGCTGCGCTTGAGCGCCTGGGCTGCGAAATAGTTCGCATCGATGCGGAAAACGGCCGCCTCGATTTACAACGGCTGATGGAGCTGCTGGGAGCGAGAGGAATCGACAGCGTGCTGATCGAAGGCGGTGCGACCCTGGCCGCATGCGCGCTCGATGCGGGCATCGTGAACCACGTGCAGGCATTCATCGCACCGAAATTTTTCGCGGGCACCGCAGCGCCTTCCCCGCTCGGCGGCGAGGGAATCGAGACCCCAAGCCAAGCATGGACGCTTTCCGAAGTCTCCCTTGAGAGGCTTGGCGAAGATGTGCTTGTCGAAGGCGACGTGATCAACCCGAAATCGGCAAAACCTTACGGAGAGACTTCCCAGACAGAAACGGAGCAGATATGTTCACAGGACTAGTCGAAACCGTGGGTCGCGTGCGAGCCATTCAGCGTGGCGCCGCGAGCTCGGTGCTCTCCATCGATGCCCCGGCGATTATGCAAGGCGTGCGTGTGGGCGACAGCATTGCCACCAATGGCGTTTGCCTTACCGCGACGCGCGTCGATGCTTCGGGCTTTTACGCCGACGTGATGCACGAAACGCTTGACCGCTCATCGCTCGGGACGCTTGCTCCAGGTGCCGCCGTAAACCTAGAGCGTGCCATGCCCGCAGACGGGCGCTTCGGTGGGCATATCGTTTCGGGGCACATCGACGGCACGGGGCGCATTACCGCCACACGCCGCGACGATGTCGCCGTGTGGTACGACATCGTCGCGCCGAGCTCCATTATGCGCTACGTCGTGGAAAAAGGCTCGATTGCCATCGACGGCGTAAGCCTCACCGTGGCGAGCATAAGCGAGCGCGGTTTTTCGATTTCGATGATTCCCCACACCGCCGATGCAACAACACTTGGGCGCAAGCGCGCGGGCGATGTGGTGAATCTGGAATGCGACATCGTTGGCAAATACGTCGAACGACTCCTATCTGCAAACAGGGCGAGTCCCCCAACCCAAGCGGCGAAAACCGAGCCGAATAGCCCAAGCGTCGCAGGCATTTCCGCTGAATTCCTTGCCAGCAACGGCTTTTTCTAAAAAGCAGTCCCACGGAAAACGAACCGAAAGGAACGACTCATGATCGAATACTCCACCATCGAGCAAGCGCTCGATGAGTTGCGCGCCGGCCGTCTCATCATGTGCACCGACGATCCCGACCGCGAAAACGAAGGCGACCTCATTTGCGCAGCGCAGTTCGCCACCACCGAAAACATCAACTTCATGGCAACGCACGCAAAGGGCCTCATCTGCATGCCCATGAACGCCGACTACATCGCCAAGCTCGCCCTGCCGCAAATGGTCGCACGCAACACCGACAACCACGAAACCGCATTCACCGTATCAATCGACCATATCGATACCACCACAGGCATTTCGGCGGCCGAACGATCGATCACCGCGATGAAATGCGTCGATCCCGATGCCAAGCCGCAAGACTTTCGCCGCCCAGGACATATGTTTCCCCTGCTTGCAAAGGCGGGAGGCGTGCTCGAGCGCGACGGGCACACCGAAGCGACCGTCGATTTGTGCCGCCTGGCCGGCCTTGAGCAGTGCGGGCTGTGCTGCGAGATCATGCGCGACGATGGAACCATGATGCGCGCAAGCGAACTGGCAGAAAAAGCCAAAGAGTGGGGCTTGGCCTTCATTACCATCAAAGACCTGCAAGAGTACCGCAAAACCCACGACCATCTGGTTGAACCCGTCGCAGCCGCAACCCTGCCCACCGCATACGGCTCGTTTGTGGCTCACGGTTTTCGCAACACGCTCAACGGCGAGCATCACGTTGCGCTTGTGAAAGGCGATGTTGGCGATGGAGAAAACGTGCTCGTTCGCGTGCATTCGGAATGCCTGACGGGCGATGCGTTCGGCTCGCTGCGCTGCGACTGCGGAGAGCAGCTTGCCGCGAGCATGCGCCAGATCGAAGCCGAAGGACGCGGCGTGGTTTTATACATGCGCCAGGAAGGCCGCGGCATTGGCCTTTTGAACAAGCTGCGAGCTTACGAACTGCAAGACCAAGGCATGGACACGCTCGACGCGAACCTCGCACTCGGCTTTCCGGGCGATGCACGCGAATATTACATCGGGGCCCAAATCCTGCGCGATTTGGGCGTGAAGAGCATGCGCCTGCTCACCAACAACCCCGACAAGATTTACCAGTTGGCAGGCTACGGTCTCACCATCGCCGAACGTATTCCCATTGAAATCGCCCCCACCGAATGCGATAAGCGTTACCTAGAGACGAAGCGCGATCGCATGGGACACATGCTTACTGTGTAAAGATCAAAATAACACCAGATAGAGCGTCGAAAAAAAGAAGGAGAAACCATGAAACTCTATGAGGGAAACGTCGTTTCAGAAGGCATTAAGATTGGCATTGTGGCTGCGCGCTTCAATGAATTCATCGTGTCGAAGCTCGTCTCGGGCGCGCAAGATGCGCTCGTGCGCCACGGCGTTGCCGATGACGACATCGCCTTGGCATGGGTGCCTGGCGCATTCGAGATTCCCCTTGCCGCAAAACGCATGGCGGAAAGCGGAAAATACGATGCCGTTATTGCCCTGGGGGCCGTGATTCGCGGAGCCACGAGCCATTACGATTTCGTGTGCTCCGAAGTATCGAAGGGCGTCGCAAACGTCGCGCTCGCAAGCGATGTGCCTGTAATGTTCGGCGTGCTCACCACCGATACCATCGAGCAGGCAATCGAGCGCGCTGGCACGAAAGCAGGCAACAAGGGCGCCGAATGTGCGCAGGGCGCTATCGAAATGGTGAATTTGCTTCGTCAGATGGCATAAACGAAAAAGAGCACGCCTCAAAAAACTGCCGCCGAAAACACGGCGGCAGCGAAGGCCGATTCGATTATTCGTATGAGGCGATGATTGCTTCAGCAACACGCAAGCCGTCAACGGCGGCGCTCATGATGCCGCCCGCGTAGCCCGCGCCTTCGCCGCACGGATAGAACCCACCCGCGATAGGGTCACCGCTTTCGGTGCGCTTTGCGACGGCAGCCTGGTCCGAAACTTTCAACCCGCCTTCCGTCGTTTGCGAGAACAATGCCTGACACGTCGCCTTGTCGCGCACGATGCGCACCGGGCTCGAACTGCGCGTTTCGGGAGCCGTGAGCACCGCATTGGGATCGCTGAACCCCCGAATGCTTCCGTTAAACATAGGTATTGCCGCATGAAGCGCCCGCGTCACAAACGGCGGCAATACCTTGTTCAAATCGACCCATTCAACGCCGCGCGCATAGGTCGGTCCAACTTCAATGCGCGCTTGGTGTTCGCTGTCGCCACGATTGTATCGCCCGGCCGATGCCATGAAATTTCCGACGCGCTGTGCCGGAGCCTTATAGCCCTCGCCCGCCGCGCGAAAGGCCGCCGTCTCGATGCGGCGCTGCAGCTTCACGCCCGCGAGCACATCGTCGCCGCGCAAGTCGGAATCTTCCACATTCACCAGCAATGCCGCATTCGCATTGCGGCCATTGCGCGCATGGCGGCTCGCGCCATTGACGACCACGCCGCCGAGTTCCGACGCCGAAGCCACAACTTCGCCGCCAGGGCACATGCAAAATGTGTACACGCTGCGCCCATTGCGCAAATGCACCGCCATCTTGTAATCGGCGGCGCCAAGAGCGGGGTGTCCCGCCGCGGGGCCATACTGGGCCTTATCGATAAGCTTCTGCGGATGTTCGATGCGCACGCCCACCGCAAACGGCTTGCGCTCCATGAACAGGCCCGCATTGCGCACGCGATCGAACACGTCGCGCGCCGAATGCCCACACGCAAGTACCACGTCACTTGCCGGTAGCACAAATTTCTCGCGTCCCTCGGCTGTGCGCTGCGAACCTCGAACGGCAACCACACGGCCGCCATCGAATTCCATGCCCTCGAAACGGGCGCCAAAGCGAACCTCGCCGCCCCAGGCAATAATCTGCTTGCGCATGGCCTTCACCACAGCAACAAGCTTGTCGGTGCCGATATGCGGCTTGCCCTCCCACAAGATTTCCTCGGGAGCGCCGGCCTGCGCAAAGATATGCAGCACATCGGAGCATCGCGGATTCTTGATGTTCGTGGTGAGTTTGCCATCGGAAAACGTGCCCGCGCCGCCTTCGCCGAACTGCACGTTCGATTCGGAGTTCAGCGCGCCGCCTTCGTTGAACGCTTCAACCGTCGCCATGCGCGCATCAACGTCTTCGCCGCGCTCCAGCACAATGGGACACGCGCCCGATTTCGCGAGCGCCCACGCAGCGAACAGACCAGCCGGCCCCATTCCCACAACCACGGGCCTCGCCTCGCCGCCTTGCCATTCGGCCACGCGGTATCCAGCGTAGGGAACGTAGCGTTTCACCTGGATTTTCGTCTTGGTTCGCTTGCCCGCCAGCGCCTCTTCGATTTCAGGATCGGCCACCTCGAAGATGAACGATGCCGTAAAATGAACGTCGTTTTTGCGGCGCGCATCAACCGAAAGCTTCGAGAACCTCCACGACGTGATGTCGGCGTATCGAATACCCAGCGCATGTGCCAGTTCGGCCTGAGCCATACCCGCGCAGCTCGGCAGGGCCGCGTCGAGAGGCAGGTATACGTTGCTTGCTTCGAGCATGGCTTACCTTCCTAAATTGAGCTTGGG
>CAVGRL010000002.1:124833-135477 GCA_963631715.1 Bacteroidaceae bacterium | reverse complement strand
CTCGTTCGGAAAGGCCAGGGATTTCATTGGCAGAAAGCCCGCCAAGATCAACCGCCGCTTCTTTCACATGGGCCGCAGCAGCGCCCGCAAGCAAGCCGCTCGTCCAGGCCCAATGCAGGTTGTAGCCGCCACAGCGGCCATCCACATCGAGCGCCTCGCCACACGCAAACAGGCCTTCGTATGCTCGGCATTCAAACGTCTGTGGTTCGAACGCCTCGGTTGCAAACCCGCCCCGCGTCACCTGGGCCTGTTTGGGGTCGGCGATTCCACGAACGGCCATTCCAAACGACTCCGACACCATGGCGAGAACCACGGCCTCTTGTTCGGCAATGATGGGCTCATCGGGGTTCAAGCCGCCTGCGCAAACCACAGCACGGGCGACCCGCGAAGGAAGAAGGCCGCTCATCACCTCGGCCGCCGTGCGGTCAGGATGCGCCATCGACTGGTCCCAAATGAAGTCGACTTTATCTTGTGGCTCCATGTCGGGCAAAAGATCGAGAAAGACCATCTGGCCAGGCTTCACGTGGCGCGACATGTCAAACACCGCGATACCGGAAATGCCCCAATCGCGGAAGAGCACCTCGCCGCGCTCCTCGGGACCAGAATAGCTCGCCTCGAATTCCGGGTCCACCACATCGAGCCAGGCATCGCGCAAGTCCTCAGGATCCTCGTCGAGATACACGCGCGCGCGAACGCGAATGCCGGAAAGCGCCTTGATGTTCGTCGTTTCGGTTTTCAGGCCCACGAGCACCGGCGAGCATGGGTGGAATTCGATATCGCTCGGCAAGATTGCACGCGACGGATTGCCACCTACAGCGCACACCACCGCATCGAAACCCTCAAGCGCACCATCGGCAAACGCCACAGCCCAACCACCTTGCGACAGCGGCGCCGCAGCGCGCACTTCGCGTTCGCAATGTTCAATTACGCCCGCCTCGCGCATGCCAAGACGCAGCATATCGAGCACCGTGGCTGCTTTATTGCTGTAGGGATAAATGCGGCCTTCATCCTCTTCGAACGCAAGCACGCCGAGGTCTTCGAAAAACGCCATCACCGATTCCGGCGGAAGCGCATTCATGACCTCCTGCACAAATTCAGGGTCGTTGTAGTCGGAGCTCATAATGTCGGCATTGCTCATATTGCAGCGGCCATTGCCCGTGACCAGCAGCTTTTTACCAACACGGTCGGCTCGCTCGAACAGGTACGCCTCGGCGCCCTCGCGAGCAGCCGCGATCGCCGCCACCATGCCCGACGCACCGCCGCCAACGATTGCCACTTTTGGCATAGTTAACCTCGCTTTACCGCATAGGGGCGCGCGTCAACGATGGCGCGCGCTTTCATCGATTCAGGAGAGCCTACCTTCGGACCATGCGCGATGAAGAATTTGCACGTCATGCAATATTCCTTCACCGTAACCTCGCGGTCGACGTCGGGGTTTTCAAGCATATCGAGCCCCCATGCCGTCTCGTGCGTCGGACGATCGCAGACAGCGAATTTGCAATCGCCCGGACAGCGCTCACCCGGGATGTTGTGCGGGCAGCGGCTCGCCATCTCCTCGTCGCAGCCGCGCGTCTCCCAGCAATGCAACGCCATTTCGGCCCCCCCTTTTCTCCAAAACAAGCGGCACATGCCGCCAAATCTCTTGCCACCTATTTTCCCAGACGGCATGAAACCACATGCCCGCAAGCCCCTAAAAACAGCGGAAGGCCACCATACGGTGGCCTTCCGGAAGAAAAACTCTGCATTCACACCAAAAGTCAGCGAGCATGGGTTCTGGCGAGTGCGATTCGGGCGAAGGCAAGGCGACGCGTACTTCGGTACGCGAGCCGTAGCTTGAACCCGAAGCGTGCCGCCAGAACCCAGCGCAGCGTCGGCAGTGCGTGTCTGCTGTTAAGCAGACACCACTTTGGTAATTCCAGGAATGTGTTCCTTAAGGATGCGCTCGACGCCGTTGGCGAGCGTCATCTGGCTCATGGGGCAGCCGTTGCAGGCGCCGTGCAGCTCAACGGTGACAACGCCCTCTTCGTCGACGTCGACCAGATGCACGTCGCCGCCGTCGGCCTGCAGTGCCGGGCGAATGAGGTCGAGCACGCGGCTGACCTGTTCTTTATCGATAGCCATAATAAGCTCCTTACATCGATTACTCTTGTCTGCGCCATTGTATCGTAAGCGCCGCACCGCACGCAGTCGAACACCGCACGTTTCGCAAATCAACTGGCATAAAATCGACTTATAGCGCGGTTACCGCCCATAGATGCGCATCCTTTGGCGCAAAATCGACTTACAGCACTGCGGAATTTCCCATCGAATACGTTCATACTCGATTTTTCCCAGAAATACAGTCCGATGGGCACGACTTCGGGGCCGTATCGAATGAACCGAACCGCGATACCAAGCCGAAAGTCGTACTGCAAGTCGATTTTGCACCAGCAGCGCCGAAAACCCTGGCACAAGAAAGGCGAGCCCGCACAGAACCCGCCTTTCAATTTGCACACATTCCGATTTCGCGGACGGCTACAAGTCCTTGACCCAGAGGCCGTGAAGGTTGCAGTACTCGTACACCTTTTCTGGCTTGTCGTCTTCGGCCAGCGTGAACATCGCGATTGGATTGTCGGTCGGCTTCAGCGGAGCCACCTGATAACCGTGCGTGGTCACCAGCACAATAAGCTGGATGTAATGCGCCGGCGTCATCGGGTGCACGACCTCGCCCACTTGCACATGCACGGCGTTGCCCTCGACCTCGACATACGGCACGTGCTTCTCGAACGTGCCGTCGACCGCGCCGGGCACGAGCTCAACCATCGGATCGCCGCAACACACCATCGACACGCCCGAATCGACGACCTTAATCGCAATGTTGCCGCAGTGGGTGCATCTATACAGCTTGATATCCATGACTCCCCCTTTCCGAGATTAATCTCGAACGCGCCGCCGCACGTCGCAGCGGCCTTATGCCTCATTATGCACAGAATTCGCCGCGCATGCGAAACCGTTGGGGAATTGAAAATGCCGCGCCACACGGAGCGGCACGGCATTCAAGCGACATCACATTTCGGGTTCGGGTAAGCCTTGCTGCGGCTTTTTCGTTTTCCAGGCATACACCAGACACGCCACGCCTGCCACCATCAGCGGGATAGAGAGCGCCTGACCCATGGTGAACCAATCGGTGCCCAGCAGATAGCCGATCTGCGCATCGGGCTGGCGAATGAATTCCACCGCAAAACGAAACAAGCCATACAACAACAAAAACGCGCCGAAGAACGTGCCGCGCGGCCGCGGCGGCGTTTTGCGCGACAAAGCAAACAGCACGATAAACAGCACCACGCCTTCGAGCAGTGCCTCGTAAAGCTGCGAGGGGTGGCGCGCCACGCTGCCCGCCGCGCCGCCAAACACCACGCCCCATGGCAAATCGGTGGGAGCGCCCCACAGCTCGCCGTTAATGAAGTTCGCGCAACGGCCGAAAAACAGCCCGATCGGCACCCCAACCACGCCCATGTCGGCCAGCGTGAGAAACGGGATTTTCGTCAGCTTCGCCGCAATAATGCCGCCGACAATCACGCCTACCAGACCGCCGTGAAAACTCATGCCTCCCTCATTGAAGGCAAGGATTTTATCGGGATGCTGCAGATAATAGCCATCGCCATACACGAGGACATAGCCCAGACGACCGCCTAAAATCACACCCGCAATCACGCAAAAGACAACCGTGTAGAACGCGTCTTCGCTTATGCGAACCCTCCAACGTTTCGCAAGCGACGCGATCACCGCGAACGCGCACACGAACCCGGCCACGTAAGCCAAACCATACCAGCGAATCTGCAACGGCCCCAAAGAAAGAGCCACGGGGTCTATCGCCTGATATATATCGTTGAGAGTCATTCGTTCCTCTTTTTATCCGAAGCAATACCGCAATCGGAGCGCTACAAACTTTCCCCAGCCGATGCGTCCCCGGAAGAGCTTTCCGCATCGGTCGCCGACGCCGAGGCTTCTTCCGCCGAGACGATATAGCCGTCATCATCGACGCCCAGGCCGCGCAAAGCAAGCGATGTGCGCCAATCTTTGCCTACGACCACATAGATGTCGGTCGAAAACGAATAGTGAACCGTATCTTGAAGCGCCCTGCCAACCCCGAATGCCGATGCGATGGCGCTAGCCGCGCTTTCCGAGGAATCCTTTGCGTATACGACGAGCGTCTCTTCGTATACCTGCATGGTCGTGTTTCCCGTGCTGGTCACGTTAAAGCCGGCCTGACGAAGGATATCGGAAGCATCGCTTGCCGCGCCAATCACATCGCCGCCGTTATAGACCGACACCGAATAGCTCGAAGGGTTGAGCGATTCAAGAACATCGGCAACATTTTCCTTCGGCGTCTGCCCTGATCGAATGCGACTCATCATGGATGCTATCTCGTCGGTTTCGGGAATCTGATATGTCTTGCCACCGACGACCGAAACGTACGTCGGCAGTGCCGCAGCAAAAATATTCTCGGAAGAAATGCCCCGCAGCCCATCGAGAAAAGCGCCCGCCGTCCTCACGTCCATATCGGCCTGCAGGCAATCGGCGAGCTCGTCCATACGGAAAAAGAACGCAAGGCCGCTTTCGACAGAGCATGCCTTCTGCATAAGCCCGCACGCGACAAGCGCTTGAACGTGACTCCGCATCTCTTCAGCATTGACGAGGTAATCGTTGGCACGGCACGCAAACAAAGCCGCGTCGCCGGAAAGCGTTTGCTCGCCAGCGGAAAGGGCCATATCGCCGGCATCGGCATCCGAAATATCCTCGGGCAGGTTCACCTCAAGGCCGCCAAGCTCATCAACGAGGGTTACGAAGTCCTGGGAAGAAAGCGTCGCATAGTGAGAGATATTCACGCCGAGCAGGGAATTCACCGATTCAACCACGCCTGCATCTCCACTTTGCGAGCGCACTTCACCAAGCATCTGGGCGGTTTCGCCGCTTGCGCTTACCCTCGTTGTGGCGGGCAGGGAAATCGCATACGCGTTACCCGATTCAATATCGGTGCGAACCACGACAAACACGTCGGGGGCAAGACCGTCTTCGCCATCGTCGAAGTCGGCAACCAGCAAAGAATACACAGCCTGCCCTTCGCCCGACTCAGAGGCGAGCGAAGCAGCAAGAGCGTCGTCTTTTATAGTGAAGCGAGCATCGATTCCCCCGATAAATACGAACGACGCCACTAAGGCGGCAAGAACAAGGATGACTATCGCGAGTACGGCCGTAAGCGCCACTTTACGCCTGCGAGACGCGGCGACGTTGCGCTCCACGTACGACTTGCGACCCATCCTTCGCTCATAGGAAAGCCTGTCTTCCGAATAATCGTTCGGAAGCACCTGATGGATTTCCCCCCGCACGGCCGAGCGAGCATAGCGCTGGTTCACTCCCCGACGAGACCGCACTTGCGGCTTGCTCGCCGCCACACGGTTTCCCACCGAAGAATTGTTCATGCGTTGCGCGAGGCGTTTATAGTTTCGGCTCGTTGGTTTACGCGACATGCGGCACCGCTTCTACCAGTCGATATCATCATCGTCGGCAATGCGAGACACATTCGCCCCAAGCGAAGAGAGCTTGCCGACGTAGTCTTCGTAGCCGCGATCGATGTGATAAATATTATGGACCTCGGTGGTTCCTTCGGCGAAAATTCCCGCCAAGACCAGCGCCGCACCGCATCGCAAATCGGTCGCCTTGACGCTCGTACCCTGCAAAGATTGCACGCCCTCGATGACCGCATGGTGATCTTCTATAGATATCTCAGCGCCCATGCGGCCAATTTCAGCGGCAAACATGAAGCGATTCTCGAAGACGTTTTCGGTGATGACGGAATTTCCCGAGGCAACCGCCGCAAGCAACATGAACTGCGCCTGCAAATCGGTCGGAAATCCCGGATGCGGCAGCGTTTGAATATCGGTCGGCAAAAGCTCGCCGTTGCGCGATACCGTGATCGAATTCTCTCCCACATCGACAGAGCAGCCCATAGAAGAAAGCTTCATGACGGCCATGCGCAAAAAGCTGGGGTCAATGCCACGCACGGTAACGGGGCCGCCCATAAGCGCACCGGCCACCAAGAACGTGCCTGCTTCGATTCGGTCGCCCACAGTAGTATGCTCGCACGGATGCAAATCGGAAAGCTCCACGCCGTCAATGATAATTTCGGGAGTACCTGCGCCAGAAATGCGCGCACCCATGGCATTGAGCATGGCGGCAAGATCTTCGATCTCTGGTTCCCGAGCGGCGTTTTCTATAACAGTTTGCCCTTTGGCGCAAACGGCGCACATCATCGTGTTCTCCGTAGCACCAACGCTTGGAAAGTCCAATGCAACGTAGGCGCCATGCAAGCCGTTAGGGGTCGTTGCTTCGATATAGCCGTGGTCGGTTTCGAAATGCACGCCAAGGGCCTCCATGCCAACCATATGCATGTCAATTTTGCGCGCGCCCAGATTGCAGCCGCCAGGCATAGCTACACGAGCCTGGCCGAAACGGGCCACAAGCGGTCCGAGCACGGAAATCGATGCGCGCATTTTGGAAACAAGCTCATACGGCGTTTCCCATGTATCGATTTTCGCCGTATCGACCAACAAGGTATGCCCATCGCGGGAAACGCTTCCCCCGAGCGTTTCGACAACTTTCGACATGACGGCGATATCGGAAATAAGCGGAACATTATGAATGGTGCTTTCGCCCTGCCCCAAAATAGCAGCGGCGATAAGCTTGAGAGCCGAATTCTTTGCTCCCGAGATATGCACCTCGCCCGAGAGCGGCGTTCCTCCCTCGACGACAATTTTCTCTTTTGCCATAAGATTACCTCCGCAATCGTTGGCGCCAACCGACAATCGGTGGCGTTATCGCAAGCTTGTATTCTCGCATGAACGCCACGAGGAACGAAGCCTCGCACGAGGAAATAAGAAAACCCCCACTGCTCACACAGCGGGGGTTGAAAGGCCTAAGTCGGCAGAAGCGAAACACCACTCGCGTCAAAATCGGCAAGCAAGGCTTCTGGCGAATCGGATTACCGCGAAAGCCGAAATGCACTGGCCTTGTAGCCATGCGCAAAGTTTGAACGGCAAGATGCCCGCCAAAAGCCCGCACGGCGTCGGCTATAAAATGAAAAAAGCCGGCCAAAAGCCGGCTTTTTATTGAGGCTACTTATTCAGCGGCCTGGCCCAGCGCGAAGCGCTCGAAACCGGCAACCTTGATGGAGCCACCGAGCTGCTTGGCAACAGAGTCAACGTACTCGCGAACGGTAACATCGGGGTTCTTGACGAACGACTGCTCAACGAGGCACTGCTCTTTGTAGAACTTCTCAAGACGGCCTGCAGCCATCTTCTCTTGGATGGCTTCAGGCTTGCCAGACTCAGCAGCCTGAGCCTTGTAGATGCCCTTCTCGTGCTCAACGACGGCCGGGTCAACATCTTCGCGAGACGTCGCGATCGGATCGACAGCAGCAACCTGCATGGCGACATCGCGGCCGCACTGAGCGAACTCGGCTGCAGCGGTATCGACGCCTTCGGCCTCAAAGCGAACTAGAACGCCAATCTTGCCGCCCATGTGGATGTAAGAGCACACAGCGTCGCCTTCAGCCACGACGAAACGGGTGAGCTGGGTGTTCTCGCCCATCACATGGATGCAATCGGCAACCACGGCGTCAACGGTCTCGCCGTCGATTTCGGAAGCTTTCAGGGCATCGATATCGGCAGGCTTGTTGGCGATGGCCGCACAAGCGATCTTTTCAGCGTAAGCCTTGAACTTCTCGTTCATGCCAACGAAGTCGGTCTCGCAGTTGAGCTCGACGAGGGCGCCAGCTTTGCCGTCTTCGGAAACGAGAGCCATAACGGTGCCCTCGTTGGTGGCGCGACCGGCCTTTTTGGCCACGGCAGCCAAACCACGGGTACGCAAAACGTCAACGGCGCCGTCCATGTCGCCGTCGGCCTCGGTAAGGGCCTTCTTGCATTCCATCATGCCTGCGCCGGTCATTTCGCGCAGCTCTTTAACCATGGAAGCGGTGATGTTCGCCATCTTGCGATTCCTTTCTGAGTTGTGTTCTTCGGAAAACGGGCCCCGTTTCACATTTGAAACAGGGCCCGACTGCCTAACATTGCGAATGCGCGTACGCGCCGCTCAGTTATTCGGCGACGGGAGCAGCAGCCTCGGCGGCAGCTTCGGCAGCCTCGGCCTCGGCGGCCATCTGCTCTTCGATGACGGGAGCGCCAGTTGCGGCGATCACAGCGTCGGCAACGAACGTGCACAGCAGGTTGACCGAGCGAATGGCGTCGTCGTTCGCAGGAATGCCGAAATCGACATCGTCGGGATCGCAGTTGGTGTCGAGGGTACCAACGACAGGGATGTTCAGACGCTTGGCCTCGTGGATCGCGAGCTGCTCGCGGTTGGTGTCGACGATGAAGATGGCATCGGGAAGCTTCTTCATGTTGCGAATGCCGTTGAGGTTGGTCTGCAGCTTGGCGAGTTCCTTCTTCAGCAGAATCTGCTCTTTTTTAGGCAGAACCTCCATGCGGCCGTCGGCCTCCATGGCCTCGAGCTCTTCCATGCGCTGCACGCGAGAGCGAATCGTCACGAAGTTGGTGAGCATGCCGCCGAGCCAGCGAGCGTTGACGTAAGGCATGCCGCAGCGGTCAGCCTGAGCAGCAACAGCTTCCTGAGCCTGCTTTTTGGTGCCGACAAAGAGCACCGTGCCACCCTTGGCGGCAGTGTTCTCAACGAACGTGTAGGCCTGGTCAAGACCAACGAGGGTCTGCTTGAGGTCGAGGATATAGATATCGCCGCGGTTGCCGAAGATGTACGGCTTCATTTTGGGGTTCCAACGGCGGGTCTGATGACCGAAGTGTGCGCCTGCTTCAAGCAGGGACTTGACGCTGATTTTCGCCATGTCATTCTCCATTCGTTAAGCGTCTGCCCGAGGTCTTCCCCATCCTCGCAGCCTTTTCCGGTTGGCCACTCGCGATTCTAGGTCGCTCGGACATGTGAAATATAGAAACCATGGCATTATACGATGCCAGACCGCAGATGCAAGAGAAATCCATAAGGAAATGAAGGATGCGTCTCGAGAGCCGTTCGGCGGGAGCATTCGGGCGTGCATCCCTAATTAACCCGAGCATCGGCATGCGGAGAGAGCCCGTTGGGGCAGCCCACTCGGCTACCGTTCGCTTCGCTCGCTATACGCCTCGCTGCGGTTTCCCGTTTTGATAGAACTTGAGAAACCGAGCCACCCCAATGGGCCCTCGCCGCATGTCGATGCTTTTGGGAGTTATTTCGACATGAAACCTGTTGAATCCTCCGAGCGTTTGACGGGTTTGAGACCTGCCCCAACGCGAAGAAGGCTACCTCCCCTTCCCAACAATCAGCCCTGCGCGACGAAACGCCATGTAGATGAGATAGCTCACAACCACCACGGGCACCATGAGAAGAAAGAGCGTGCGGTAACCGAACGCGGGCGCGATCCAGCCCACGAGCATTGGGCACAACCCGATGGCCACGTCGAGCAACACGAAATACGTAGAGTTCGCAGCCGTCATGCGGTCGTCAGGACAACGTCGCATAGCCAATACGAGGCCGTTCGGCTGCACCGACCCCACGCCGATGCCCGCAAGTGCTGCCGCCGCGAGCAGCATGACGCCGTTTTGCGCTGCTGCCATAAGGGCCATCGCTGCGGCCAGGCACGCGAAACCAGTCGTCATGATGCCCTTGTCGCCAGCCGAGTCGAACCAGCGACCGGTGAACGGGCGCGTTACGAACATCGCAATGGAGTACGCAACGAAGAAGAAGCCTGCCGCATCGGCTAAGCCAGCTTCGGCAGCATACGGGTTGATATAAGTGATAAGCGCGCCGTATGCGAGATAGCTCACCATGATGGCAATTGAGACAGGCAGCGCGCTCGCCTCGATGAAGTTCGACAAACTGAACTTGTGCTTCTTGGGCGCCTTTGCGCCAGGCGCACTCGCATTCGCCACGGCAGCGTTGCCTGGATGGACATCACCTGCCCCCGCAGCTTCAGACTGCGCAGAGCCCGCTGCGCTGATTGTTTCCACATGCCGCTTGCGGGCAGGCAAAACGACCAGCAAGGCCGCAACGTAGCCTGCGGCAATCATGCCAATGCATGCGAAGAACAGCGCATCGAAGTCGCCCGCGTTCGAAAACGCCGAGCCCAACAGGGGCCCCAATGCCGCGCCCAATGTGACCGAGAGCATGTAATATCCCACACCTTCGCCCTTGCGCGAAAAGGGAATGGCGTCGCTGACGATGGACGTCACCGTGGTTTGCGACAAGCCATAAAACGCGCCATGCGCAAAGCGCAGCGCGACGAAGGCGGCAATCGATGGCACGCCTTCGAATGCCAAATACAGCAATGTGCACGCGACCTCGCCCGTCATGCACGCAACAAGCACGCGACCTCGGCCGATTTTGTCGATGACGCCGGCGAAAAACAAGCGGGAGCACAAGGCTCCCAAGATAAAGACGCTCGCTGTAAAACCGCCCTCAGTCGCGCCGGCCGCGAATTGCATGGCAGAATAGCCCGCCATGGCCACCATGAGCGCGTAGTACTGCATATATAGGATGAAGTTCACCGCGAACCCCGCGATAAAACGCGGCGTGAAAATGCGCTCGTCAGACTTGGCG
>CAVGRL010000002.1:0-124762 GCA_963631715.1 Bacteroidaceae bacterium | reverse complement strand
GTTGGCGGCATCGGCAGGATTTGCCGATACGGCAGATTTCGATTTCATAGGCGTTTGCAACATGGACAAATGGCTCCTTAGGTCGCCTGCGCGCGTTTCACGCGCACGATGTCTGAGTATCGCCCCGAGTTGTCGCCAATTTGCGAATTTCCGAATACCTTCACGAAACATGCGAGTTCGAGCAGAAAAGGCACATCGCTGCAACGCGGACGAATCCGTGACGCCTTTCACCAATCTGCGCACAACAAGAAAGGGCCGGGGGCTTTACGCCTCCCGGCCCGAAACGGCCGCGCGTCGCCACGTTGTCGCGGGCCGATAGGATGATTGAAATAAACTTGCCGCTGAACAGGAAAAACAAGCAGGCAGAATTCTGGTGAGCGCAATTCGAGCGAAACCAAGGTGACGAGTGCTTCAATACTCGAGCCGAAGGCTTAATCTAAAACGCGTCGCCAAAATCCTGCGCAGCTTCAAGCAAATGCACCGTTTATTAGAACGGCGCAACGTTAGTTCGCGTACATGCTTGCGTACGGGCGGCTGCTTGCCGGACGCAGGCGATAAAAGCCTTCGCCCGTCGTGTCGACCTCAAAGCCAAGCTCGTCGGAAAACTTGTCGTTGTATTCGCCGAGCAAATTTGCGAGCACCTTGCAATCGAGCTCATCGACGGGCTCTTGGACCAAGCCAGCGGGAATATCGCGCTCATCAAGCACGTGTTTCAGATAGATCACGCCGCCATGCATGCCTGTAGCCAAATACGGCCCCGCTTTGCCGAGCAAGATAATCACGCCGCCGGCCATGTATTCACCCAGGAAACTGCCCGCATCGCCGCCAATGACAATGGCGGGAGCCTTCTGCCCATATTCCTTCATATGGATGCCCACGCGCCAGCCGCAGCCGTCGCGCACCAAAATGCGCCCGCCACGCATGCCGTAGCCGGCCGCATCGCCCACACGGCCATGGATAACGATGTCGCCGTCGTTCATGGTATTGGCAACCTGGTCTTGCGCGTTGCCGAACACCTCGATTTCGCCGCCATCCATGTAGCACGCCATGTCATTGCCGGGCACGCCGTGAATCTCCAGGCGCTTGCCCGCCGGCATGCCGCAGCCCAGGTAACGCTGGGCGAAGGTCTCGCGGAGCTCGACGACGTCGAATTTCTCAAGGGCGCAACGGACAGCCGCATTGCCCTCGGTGAAATGAACCGTTCCCAAAGTAACGACCGCCCGGTCGTCGCATTGTTCAACGACCGGCTCGACCGTTGGAAGGTTTTCCATCTGCGCCATTAGTTCGCCCCTTCCTTCTTCACTGGCCGGCCAAGCCCATCAAGGCTCGACGGATATCCGCGATGCAGGCGCTTGGCCCCCTGCGGCAAATCGATATTGAGCGGCGTGCGATCGAATATGCCCTCGCCGAGCGAAGACACCGGCACCGAATTCTCGATCGCCGCCGTGTAGATGCCCGCATTATCGGGCCTATTGAGCAGCACGTAGCCCATAAGCCTGTCATCTTTGATGACGAATTTCACATAGGAGTCGCCATCGGCGTGCGTACGAACGTCAAAACCAGCATCTTCGGGCGGATTGATAATCCCCGAAGTAAGCAGCGTCGTTTCGAAGAAGTCAACCGCGTTCACGGCAAAAGACCCCTCGTCAGCAGGGGCGGCAGGCAGCCCCGCCATATGCGTCGCGGCAATACGTCCCTGGCGCGTGGCATTCGGCCACAACGCAAGGGGGCGCTTGGAGCCGTCGAGCGTATCGGTGACCTGAGTCACATCGCCGGCCGCATACACGTCGCGCAAGCTCGTCTGCAAATCGGGACCGCAGATCAAACCGCGCCCCTGCTCGGCGCCAGCCTCAACAGCAAGCGCGCTTGCCGGCCGAACGCCAACGGCGACGATGACCGCATCGCAGGGCTCATCTTCCCCATCGGTTCGGCGAACATGGCTCACGCGATTGCCCTCGCCGAGCATTTCGTCGATAGACATGGCCGAATGGCAGAAGATCCCGTGCGGTTCAAGCAAATCGGTCATCACGCGCGCGCCTTCAACATCGAGAACCGCGGGGAGAATGCGCGGGCTGCGATCGAAGACATCGATGCGATCGGCATGATGGCTGAGCGCCTCGGCCGCCTTCATGCCGATGAGGCCACCGCCAATTACAACGACGCGGCTCTCGCGGCCTTCTTCGTGCGCGCGCTTCGTTGCGGCCGCGACGTCTTCGTAGGCACCAAGAGCGTCGTCGAGCGTCATGAACCGATGAACGTTTTCGCGGCCATCCATTCCGGCAATGGCGGGAACAAACGGCACCGACCCCGTTGCAAGCAAGCACTTCCCGTACGAGATGGTCTCGCCATTTTCAAGCATGACCTCGTGGGATTCGGGATTAAGCTTCACGGCCTTGAATTCGACGCCGAATTTGGTCTGGATTCCGCGGCTCTCGTAGAAGTCGGCGTCCTTGTAGTAGATGTGGTCTAAATCGGTTTTGCCTTCGAGCACATATGAAATCAACGGACGGCCATAGCAATGATGAGGCTCGTCGGAAAGCATGCAGATGCTTTTTTCCGGGGCGAGGGCGGACAGCATTTCGGCAGCGGTTACGCCGGCAGCCGAATTGCCGATAATCAAGAAATCGCACGTAGTCGTCGACATCTTATTTCGCCTCGCTTTCCACATAGATAAGCGCTTTATTCGGGCACGCCGCAACGCAGCTCGGCTCGCCAGGTGCACCGGCACCATCGCCGCACAAATCGCACTTCAAAGCGATAGGCTTCACACCCGAAGGCGCAGGAACAACCGTAATGGCTCCGAACGGGCACATGCTTACACATGTGCGGCAGCCCACGCAGCGGGCGGGATCACTTGTAACGACGCCGGTTTGCGGGTCGCGTTGCATAGCGCCCGAAATGCAACCCTCGACGCATTTCGGCTTGGCGCAATGGCGGCAATTTGCAGCAAAGCTCACGAAATTGTCGCCTTCCACACGAACGCGATTATGGATATCGTCGCCGGCAAGCTTGAACGCCTTCACGATATCGCCTGGCCACGGGGAATGAAATGCCTTGCAGGCAACCTCGCAGCGCTTACAATTCACACACCAGTCGGGTATGGCGTAAATTCTTTTCATTCCGATCACTGCTCCCCTGCGTATTTAACGCCCAGGATCTCGAGTTCTTTCTCGTTAAGGCCCACGCCGCGAAGCATAAGCCGGTTTCCGCGCAAGCTATCGATAGCGTTGATTCCCATGCCGCCCATGAGTTCTTGAACCTCGTGGTTCCAAGCGCGAACCAGATTCACAACTCGCTGCGCGCCGATTTCCGGGTTCAAGCGCTTCGTGAGCTCCGCGCGCTGCGTTGCAATTCCCCAATTGCATTTGCCGCCGGCGCATGCCTGGCATTGGTGGCAACCGAGCGCGATAAGGGCCGAGCTCGCGCAATACACGGCATCGGCGCCAAGCGCAACCGCTCGCACGATGTCGGCGGAATTGCGAATGGAGCCCGCGGCAACCAAGCTCACGCGGCTTCGAATGCCCTCGTCGCGAAGGCGCTGGTCAACGCTTGCAAGCGCAAGTTCGATAGGAATGCCGACGTTGTCGCGCGTGCGTGCGGGCGCCGCGCCGGTGCCCCCGCGAAAACCGTCGACCACAATGACATCGGCGCCCGCTCGCGCCATGCCGCTCGCGATAGCCGCAACGTTGTGAACAGCAGCCACCTTTACCGAAATGGGCTTGGTATAGCGCGTAGCTTCTTTCAAACTGAAGATGAGCTGGCGCAAATCCTCAATCGAATAGATATCGTGGTGAGGCGCAGGGGATATGGCATCGGTTCCCTTGGGAATCATGCGCGTGCGCGACACCTCGTCGTTGATTTTCTCTCCGGGAAGATGTCCACCGATGCCGGGCTTGGCGCCCTGGCCAATTTTGATTTCGATCATCGCCGCGGTTTCGAGGTAGTGCATATCGACGCCGAATCGGCCCGATGCAACCTGAACGATGGCATGGTCGCCATATTGCTCGAGGTCTTTATGCAGGCCGCCCTCACCGCAGTTGAAATACGTTCCCAACTCTTCGGCGGCCATGGCAAGCGACTTTTGAGCATTCAGCGAAATAGAGCCGAAACTCATAGCAGAAAACATCAGGGGCACATCGAGCTTGATGCGCGGCGGCATGGCGGAAACGACCTTGCGCTCGCGTTCATTAACCTTCAAAGCGCCAGGACGCCCACCCAAAAACACACGGGTTTCCATGGGTTCGCGCAAAGGGTCGATGGAAGGGTTGGTCACCTGGCTCGCGTTAAGCAGCAAGTGGTCCCAATAAATCGGGTAATGCTGGGGGTTTCCCATAGACGACAGCAGAACGGCTCCCGTTTGTGCCTGCTTGGCAATATCTTGCATGGCGCCGAGCGTCCAGTTATTCGACCCATTTCCCACTTGGGGCCAGTTCGTGATAGAGAGCGCATTCGTAGGGCACATGACCACGCAGCGCTGGCAATTCACGCACTTCTTATGGTCGGCAACCACGCGGCCCAGTTCTTCGTCGACCGCATGCACCTCGTTGGCGCATTGGCGCTCGCACACTCCGCACTTGATGCACAAATCGGCATCGCGGGAAACCTTGTAGCGAGGATATACGTAATCGAGCATGATCGCCTAGGCCTCCTTCCTGGTGATGAGCGATTGGCGGTAAATGTCGGGCTCGTTAAGCGAAGGTTCGCTTTGCTTGGCCCGGGCGACCTCGTCGAGCTGGACCACGAAAGGAACCCCGCCTTCGATGGAGCGGACGTTTTCGACGTCGGGGCACACGAGCTCGATGGGCGCCTGCTCGCTGGCGAGATAGACCATGGATCCCTTCTCGCCCACCATGAGCGCGCGCAGCTTCAGGCGGTCGTTCAAAGCCAAAAGGCCTTCTTCGGAACCTAAAATAACCGAGAACGGGCCATTCACGAGCGCGTCTGAATACACGCAGCGCAGCGCCGTTTCGAATTCGGCCAAGTCGGTCGGCATGCGATCGATGGCATCCCACGAAGGAGCGGCCATGATGTGAGCCGCCATCTCTTGAGAGAACCCATGGCGGCGAATAAGCAGGTCGAATAGGTAGGTTATGACCTCGGTATCGGTCTGCAGCGCGCAATCGTAGCCGAACTGCTCGACGTACCGGCGATTCGTGTCGTAGCTCGAGATCTCGCCGTTGTGCACGATCGACCAATTCAGAAGCGTGAACGGGTGGGCGCCGCCCCACCAGCCAGGCGTGTTGGTGGGGAATCGGCCATGCGCCGTCCACAGCCAGGCCTTGTACTCGTCGATGCGATAGTATTCGCCGATTTCTTCAGGATAGCCGACGCCCTTGAAAGCGCCCATGTTTTTGCCCGAGCTCGCGACGAACGCGCCATCGATATGCGCATTGATGTAGAAGACGCACGCCATGACGTATTCTTGCTCATCGAACTCACCAACCTCGAGTTCGTGATGAGACGGGTGCGGCGTAAGGAAATACCGCCATGTGTCGGGCGGGTTCGTGATAGCCTTCACCTGAGCGGTCGGAATGCGCTCCTGCTTTTCCGACAAGAAGTGCTCGTTAAGGTATGCCTCGGTGTTCATACGCGCCTCGTGGCTTTCGTAAAGCACATGGAAGGCGTACAGATCGGCGTATTCAGGATAAATGCCATATGCGGCAAATCCACCGCCCAAACCGTTGGACCTATCGTGCATGAGAGCGATGGCCTTCAAGATGTCTTGGCCATTGTGCCGCTCGCCCGAGCGATCCATGATGCCAGCGATTGCGCATCCAGCGGGAATGCGCACGTCGCCTTCGCGCAAGCCGCGACTCGCAAGCGTATGCGAGCGCAAAGCCGCTTGCTGCGGCGTTTCAGCATAGTGCATGCTGCACCTCGTTTCCCCCATTGACCCAGCCCTGGCAATTACGAAGCGTGGCGGCTTCGAGAAGCGGTCGCGTGGCGATGCGCCCGTTTCAAGAGCTGGGAAGCGAATGTAGTAATCAGATGGTATGAGGGCAGCGTTTCTCGAATATGACGCGTATGTTTCGTTGGCGTTTAATGTATGTTTCAAGGGGGTTAACCCGCGGCGATTAAGCGGGCGGAGCGAACGCCTATAAGGGCAGCTTAAAAAATGGCCCACAACATGAATCGTCGCAGGCCATGCAGTGAAACACTGGAAAGAATCGATTAGTTGCCACGTGCCTCAACAGGCACGAATTCAACGTCATCGTAGCCGAATACGGCGGGGCCAACCGTGGCCAACCCTTCGGGCGTGCGCCATTGCGGAGCGCACGGAATGCCCAACACGATGGCGCGGCAACCGTATTTAAGCGCTTCGCCCGTGATAGGCGTGAGCGTTTCGGTGTCGAACATGGCGATAAGATCGGGCGCCGTGCATACCACTTCACCATCGCGCTGGGCGATGAGGAATTCATTTTGGAAGCGAACATCCAGCACGCCGCCTTTGTACGCATCCATGCCTTCCAAGTGCACCAAGCCGCGCGCGAAACCTCCGATCGTGCGCCGCTCGACATCTTCGACCTTTCCACGGAACAGCTCGACCGCGCCAAGCGCCTCGCGCAGTTCGGTGATGTCATTGGAATGCTCCTCGCGAGCGCGGCGCAAAATGCGGCCCACGTTTTCGCACAGCGTATAGGTGCCCGTCACGCTATGGGCCTTCGCTTCGGCCCCCGTCATGCCATAGCACGCAAGCGATATGTTGCCGCCCATTTCCACCGTAGCGCCACGGCACAAATCTTCACCGCATTTGTTCGTCGCCGCGCGCACGAGCATCGCATTGCCCCGCTCATCGGCCACGCCGATGGGACTTGCCGATTGTCCATACATCGACCACGTAACCATCTGCAATTCGGGAAACGCGCGGCCCATGCCGTCGGCATCGAGCAAAGGAATGTGGCGCTGCGCCGCCGGAAGCATAGGATGAAGCGAATTCCAACCACCAGCTTCAGAAGGGATGAGCGCATCGAAGGCGTGTCCTACCTCGCGCTCGAGCGCCTCAAGCGCATACACCGGCTCGGGGCCGGCGGGAACCTTTTCCACAAGCACCGTGGGAGCACCCAAGCCCATCGACACGGCAACGCGGGCATCATCGGGCAGCTCGTCGAGCGTAAGCAGCGGAATGGGACCGTTTTCGGCCACGCACTGCTTCGCAATGAGGATGCCAACGTATGGGTTTCCGCCGCCGCCCGATGCCATGACAGCCGCGCCCATCGCGATATCTTCAACTTCCTGTTCGCCCAAATACCTCATGGGGCGTTCCTTTCACTTTAATGCGCTGTAGCGCTAAAGTATTTCGATAAAGAAAATGAGTTGGGCGGAACCCAACTCCACTCGTCCGCCGCCCCTCGTCGCCGACAGCCTCGTCTACGACCACGGCTCGCTACCGCTGCGCTCCTTCGGAACTCCGCTATGCGCTCACCTGGCGGCGTTTCATTAAATAAAGAAGAGCAGAAGTGAACGCCGACGGTCTAAGACAAGACCGTCGGCGACAAGGAACGACCGCCCTTCCTTTGTCCTAAATTTTCAAATCGCCCACGGCCTTTACGCGCACGCGCGTCGCATTGCCGGGCAGGTAGGCCAAAGGCACGTCTTCCACTTCGACGATTTCGATGGAATCGGGGTCGGCGCCGGCCTTGATGGCCTCTTCCGTCGCCAAGCCCTTCGCCACTTCGAGCGTTTCGGCACGGCCGAGCTTGTCGAGCGAGAACACGCGCTCAATTTGACCAGAGACCTGCGAAATCGCGCTACCGACGGCGTTTGCTTCGCCGAAGTTGTTCGGCTTGTACACATGCGCCACGCCTTCAAGCTCGCTAGGCACCAAGATGGAGCCGCCGCCTACCAGAATAACGTCGATGTCACCTGCGCTGGTCTTCATGCGATCGACGCAGTTCTCTACCATTTCGGTCATCACGGCCTGCGCCTTAGAAACGAGCTCGGGGTCGAGGTCGGCCACGAGTGCCGGATCGCCCACGCCTTGCGCCATGCCGGCAGCCACCACGATATCGGTGGCGGTAAGCGTTTGGCCGCCGAAGCAACGCGCCTCTTTGGTCACGCGGTAGCCCACGGAATCGGGTCCGACCGTTACCGTGCCGTCTTCAAGCTGACGCACGATAGAACCGCCGCCAAGGCCGATTGAGATAATGTCGGGCATACGGAAATTCGTGCGCACGCCGCCAATCTCAACGGCCAGCATGCTCTCGCGCGGAAAACCATGCGTCAAAACGCCCAGGTCGGTGGTGGTGCCGCCCACATCGACGACCACGGCATCTTTCAAGCCGGTCAAAAACGATGCGCCGCGAATAGAATTCGTGGGGCCACAGGCAATGGTGAGAATCGGATAGCGCATGGCGTATTCGGCGCTCATCAAGGTGCCATCGTTTTGGCAGAGATAAATCTCGGCATCGGTGATGCCTTCCGATTCGAGCGCCGCGATAAAGCTTTCCGACGTAGTCTTCGCCACGTTGACGAGAGCGGCGTTCAAGATGGTGGCGTTTTCACGCTCAAGCAGGCTCACGCTGCCAATTTCGCTGGAAATAGAAATGGGGAAATCGTCGCCCAAAGCCTCGCGCACAATAGCGGCCGCGCGCCGCTCGTGGCTTGCGTCAACTGGCGAGAACACGCTCGAGATGGCGACGCTGTCGCACTCCCCTTTGATTTGCTGGGCGATGCGACGCAGCTCATCCTCATCGAGCGGGGCAATTTCGCGGCCATCGAATTCGTGGCCGCCGCCGACCAAAAACCACTGGTCGTTGATGGCCGTGCGCAAATCGGCCGGCCAGTCGATCATGGGTTTGATGGCGCGCGTTGCAGGAGCACCGATGCGAATCACCGCAACGCGGTCGAGGCGTTTGCGCTCCACAATCGCATTCGTGCAATGCGTCGTGCCAAGCATCGCGTAGCCAATGCGATCTCGGTCAACGCCCTCGCCGGCCAGCACGGCCTCCATGGCATTTTTAATGCCGCTCATCACGTCTTCGGTCGTGGGGCTTTTCACCGCCGAGATAAGATTCAGCTCGTCGTCGAGCACCACGGCATCGGTGTTCGTGCCGCCGACGTCAATGCCGATTCTCCAGTCTTTCTTGTTGGACATCTTTCGCATCCCTTCACATGTCTATGCCGACGCGCGTTTCCGGCGCCCGATCGATTCTCGAAACCTCTCTACCCTGGCCGCAGCCGCAAAGCCGCTCTTCAATCGACAAGAGTTTTCGATCAACCCGACTCGCCAGAAACCCGCTGACTCTTCTAAAACGGCCTATTGGTTAGCCCGCATTTCGAGCAACGCGCTCCTCGACGGGAACAAAGTCGATGTCGTAGCCGAAATAACGCGGACCAGCGATTTCCAAACCTCGCTCGCTGCGCCAATGCTCATGCACGGGAATGCCGATGACCACGCCGCGCGCGCCGTATTTCATGCCCTCGGTCGTGATGGGCAAGGCCGTCTCCACATCGAGCACGGCAATGAGGTCGGGCGTCGAGCACAGCACCGTATCGCCCGATTTCGCCAGCAGATGCTCGTTTTGGAAACGCAGCTCGCACTCGCGGCCCGCATAGTCGTCGATGCCGGCGAAGTGGGCATAACCGCGCGCGAAGCCGCCTTCCGTGCGGCGCGAAACGTCATCGAGCTTGCCGCGGAACAGCTCGAATGCGCCGAGCAGATCCAAAATCACTGGCAGCGGATCGATATTTTGCTCATGCGCCTCGCGAATGGCGCGACCAATCTGCTCGCAATAGGTCGATGTGCCAGGAATGGACGACTTCTTGGCCTGCGCTCCCGTCATGGCATAGTCAGCCATGAACACGCTGCCGCCCGTGGTGATAGCCGCGTTGCGCGACAGGCGTTCAGCCCACGCGTTATCGACAGCCTCCACCGTAACCACGTCGCCCTTCTCGTCGCACACCACAGCCGGGCATGCGGGAATGTCGAAAAGCGTCCAGGTGACATGACGCAGCTCGGGAAACGCGCGACCCATGCCATCGCAGTCCACAATGGGAACGCCTTTCGCGGCGGCTACCTGAAACGGAAGAAGCGAGTTCAAACCACCGGCCTCAAGGGGCATGATGGCATCGAATTTACGGCCCAAGCGCTTTTCCAGCGCGTCAACGGCGCCGACGCCCTCCATGCCATTGGGGACCTTTTCTACAAGCACCGTAGGCGCGCCCAGCATGTGCGACGCGCATACGAACGCGTCGTCGGGAAGCTCATCGAGCGACATCATCTGGAACGGACCATATTCATCGATAGCCTGCAGGGCCATCAGCTTGCCGATATACGGATCGCCGCCGCCGCCCGACGCGAGCACTGCGGCACCGACAGACATATCCTCGACTTCGCGTTTGCCAATCGTGCGCACACAAACCCCTTTCTTCCGCTCTGTTCATACAAAGCCACTTTATCCCATTAAAGCAACGACAACCGGAGCAATCTATCGTTTCGAACCAAAGCTTTAACAAAAGCGTTATCGAACAAAGGATGTATGCGAATTCCAAAACCGGCAAGCGAGAAGAAACCGCAACAGCGCTCGATGAAATCGGCCCATCCAACGTCCCCGCATTGAATTGATATGGAATAGATTCCATTTACCAATGCAAATGGCGCCATTCGCGGAAACGCAGCCGCGATTCCCCCGTGCGTTTCGTTCATTGGAGCATTATTTACGCACTTGGTCGACAACCTTAACGAAAGGGGCTACGCATGGCGTTTCAAAAAGTCGTAGTTGCGGGCGGCGGCGTATTAGGAAGCCAAATCGCCTTCCAAACGGCCTATTGCGGGTTCGATACCACCATTTGGCTACGCAGTGAGGGCAGCATCGGTCGCACGCGCCCGAAAATCGACAAGCTCTGTCAAACGTACATCGATGCCATCGAGGCCATGGCGAAAGGCGAACAGCCCTGGTGCGCCGGCATTGCCGATGGCGACAAGCCGATCGATGCGCAGGATTGCCTGGCGCGCGTCGAAGCCGCGTATTCCAAGCTCACATTCGAACTCGACCTTGGAAAGGCAGTCACCGATGCCGATTTGGTCATCGAATCCATGGCCGAAGACCCCAAGGCGAAAATCGGCTTTTACGAGAAACTCGCGCCCACGCTGCCCGCGAAAACCATCGTCGCATCAAATTCCTCGACGCTTTTGCCTAGCCAATTTGCCAAATACACGGGCCGTCCCGAACAATATGCGGCACTGCATTTCGCCAATTCCATCTGGAAGAACAATACTGCGGAAGTCATGGGGCACGCCGAAACGAGCCAGGCGACCTTCGATGCCCTTATGCAATTCGCCAATGAGATTCGTATGATTGCCTTGCCCGTGCGCAAAGAGAAAAGCGGCTACCTGCTGAATTCCATGCTCGTTCCTTGGCTGCTCAGCAGTTTGGACTTGTGGGCAAGCGGCGTATCGGACCCGAAAAGCATCGATATCGCCTGGGAACATGGTACCGGGGCGCCAAAAGGGCCTTTCCGCGTGATAGACACCGTAGGACTGAATACGGCCTATAACATCGTTTTGCAATTCCAAAGCGTGCCCGGGCTTTTAAACCCCCTGTTCAAAAAGATGATGCTGCCCTATAACTACAAAACCATGGCGAAGCTCCTTAAAGAAATGATCGACAAAGGCGAGCGATTCTACGAATAAATGCCGGTTCGCAAAGCGAGATGCTGCGGCAACCATTGCGGGGTTTGCCCCCGAACGACGCGAGAAGCATACGTTCCAACGAATGGAAGCGAAAAACGGGAAAGCCGGCGGAAGCCGGCTTTCATTATCGCTAATGCCGCGCGCCGGGCCTAGCACATCCAGGCCTCACCAATGCGCTTGCGTTATAGGCGGCACCCTGTCGCTCACCTGGCCCAAAAGAACCGATTCCTTGGCCCAAGTTTACCCATGGCGTTACCGCAATCTATCCAAGCTCACGCAACGCCTCCCCGTGCTCTGCAACATACCCCTTAATGAGCTTCATGACCGACGGATAGAACTGTGATTCCGAGAACTCATCGACCTTTTCAGAGAGCGCATCGACCCAGTTCAGGATATGCCCATCAATAAATCCCACCTGTGCCTCGATCAAATCGGCAACGCGCGCCGCATCGAGCGGCTCGGCGGCAAGCGCATCGGCGGTCTTGTCGGCCATATTGCCCAGAAACGTGAGTTCAAAGCCCAAGTGATCTTCGGGAACGTTCACGTCGGGGTCGATCTCGATGCCATACCGGCGATACACCGCCACCACGTCGTCGCGGGCATCCTGCATCAGCAGGCCCTCGGGCGATGTGAACACCGACTCGAACGGCGCCGCCGATTGCTTAGTCGAAACACCCGCGCCCAGAAAGATTCGCGCATATTCAACAGCCAAATCTTGCCGCACATTCGCCCCGCTGCGCGATAGGTAACGCCCCATGCCGCGAAAGCCCTCGCCAAGCAGCCCATCTTCTTCAGCGCCGATCGTCGCAAGCTTCTGCGCTTTCAGATTATCGATCTGCGTCTGCGAAAGCTCGGTATATACCAGACTACCAAGCGTACGCAAAAACGCAGCCGCATCGCGCAGGTACGCCACCGTCTCCTCGTTCGCCATCTCGGCCCCCTTCAAAACGAATCCTCTTCGAAAACCCCTCCGGCCCTCGTTTGCGAAGGGACGTACTCGACCCATACGACCCCTCGCGAACGGCGCGCCCGAAAAGCGCGCCGCGCAGGAGGGGAAGCCGGAGCCTGGGAGGGCGGCTCCGGCCCATGCATTGCAGCGATGCCGCCGCGCGAAGCTCGCTAGAACTTCAAATCGGCAAAGGGAATGGGGAAATCCTCTTGCCACTCACCATATTTCGGCGACAAGATGTAATACGTCGAAGGCCCGTTGCCCGCATCGGCAAACTGATGGATATCTTCTTCGCCATATTTCGCAAGCACCTTCGAAACATCGCTTTCAGGATCGTCCAAATCGCCGAAGAAGCGAGCCTGACCGCAACACGCCTTCACGCATGCAGGCTTTTCGCCCTTCTTTACCAGATCGTTGCACGCAAGGCACTTGCCCACGACGCCCGCCGAGGCGTTATACGAACGCACTCCGTAGGGGCACGCGCTCATGCACGATTGACAGCCGATGCACGCCTCGCGATCGATGATCACTAGGCCGGTTTCCTCGTCGCGCTGCGATGCTCCCGTCGGGCACACCTCGATGCACGGCGCATCCGCGCACTGCTGACACATGGTGGGTAGCCAATACTGCGTAATCTTCGGGTGAGTTCCCATCGGACCCACGATTTCGACTTTGTTCCAATATTCTCCCAGGGGAACGTCGTTCTCCTGCTTGCAAGCGACCTCGCAGCCGAAGCATCCAATGCAGCGGTTCAGGTCGACGACGATAGCGTTACGCGTCATAGACGGCATAACCTCCTCCCGTATCCTCGGTGTACTCGGGTAGCCACGGCTCGAATTCTTCAGGCTCAAGCCACACGCCCTCGGGCGCGCCTTCGGCCTTGGTAACGTTCACCGTGAAGCCGCGCAGCGTATAGGTTCCGAATTCGGGGTTGTACGGCGCATCGTTTTTGGTAAGAACGTTGATGTTCATCGCTTTCCACGCGCGGCTCGGGTCGCTCGAATCGAGCAACTCAGGATTCCAGAAGCGCTCCTGATAGATGACCTTCGGCGCGACGCCTTCGGTAATATGCACCTTGCCTTGGATCTTGCCGCGAGCCGACTCCACATAGCACCAATCGCCGTCTTCCACGCCGATTTCGGCGGCGGTCACAGGATTGATCCAGGTCTGCGGCGCGGGATAAATCTCGCGCAGCCACGGGACGTTGCGCAGTGTGCCATGGTGATACATCGGCACGCGGCCCTCAGTAATCACGTATGGGAATTTCTCGTCAGTCAAGGGAGACTCGGCAGGCTCCACGTAATGGGGAATGGGCTCGTAGTCCACCGACGCGGGCGGCAGCACGTAGTTGTCCCAGAACGAAGAACCGGTAGGGCCGCCCGTTCGACCCGTGATGGTCATGGCTTCGGCATAAGGTTCCATGCGCTTGGAATTCGTGCTGAAGCCGGCGGGTTTGCCATCTTCGCCCGTCTGCTCATACGATTCGTACGTCGAGGTAATCCAATGCTCCATGGTGTCGAATTCGGCGGGAAGCTTCTCGCACGCCTCCTCCCAGGTCCACTGCTCGCCAAACGACGAGCTCATGAAACCGGCAAGATATGCCTTGTATTCGTCGTAGGTGCGCCAGTACGGCCCAGCCGCGCCCGTGATTTCGGGATCGAAAGCCTTCTTGCACAACTCATGCCCGCGATCGGCTAAAGCCGCCACGAACATCGACCAGATAAACGTCTCGTCGATATGCTCGAACAGATGCACCACGTCGCGACGAATGAACCACGTATTGCAGCGGTCGGCGCCGTAGGCGGTCTCG
Source organism: Bacteroidaceae bacterium (assembly GCA_963631715.1). Lineage (GTDB taxonomy): Bacteria > Actinomycetota > Coriobacteriia > Coriobacteriales > Eggerthellaceae > Slackia. Next base: position 110,371 of record CAVGRL010000002.1, on the reverse strand, counting down.
AGCCATTCGGCCGTCGGCAAAATAATGTCGGCAAGCTCGACAGACGTCGTGGAGATATTCAGGCCCATATGCACGATGAACGGGATGTTTTTCATAGCCTCGAGAAACGTCGAGGCGCCGCCAACCATAGCGAGCTTGTTACCCGAACGGTCAATCCACATAAGCGGCTGGTAAGGCTCGCCCGTGGCGGCCGCGTTCATGATGGTGGGAATGTGCGAGGCCATCCAGTAGTTCAAGCCTTTGTGCTCAATCACGCCAAGGCGGCGGTTGACGACTTCCTCGGTGGGCGCAAGCTCGTTGGGGCCGAACAGGTTGAACGGGAACAGGAAGTACGTGCCAAGCGATTGGTTCTTGCGCGACTGAATCGTGTTGCCCTGGTGACACGCATTGCCCATAAGCGATTCGATAATGGTCACAACCTCGGGCGCCTGTGCCGATTGCTCGTATTGGTCGGTGGCCACGCCAAGGCCAATGCCGGCATGGGGCGAGCCATCAATATAGAGCTTGATGCCCTTTTCAATGTCCTCGGCGGAACACCACGTGATCTCGGCCGTCTTTTCGAGCGTCCATTCTTGGGCCACGTCCCAAATGGCCCGAAACGCCGTGCGGCTTTTCTTGCCGTCGACTTCGAATTCGCCATCGAGCGCGAAATCCATCGTCATATCGGTTGGGTACCCCATCGCGGCAGGCTTGCCAGCGGCGTTGTCCCACACCACATATTGCGAATTGTCGCCCAAACCAAGCTCGTCGGCGTGATAGAGAAGCTTGGTCTCTTCATTGATGAGGAATGGAAGATTCGTCCATCCCTTGCACCACTGCTCATCGTAGGACTTGGTATCCATGATGTAGCGCACCCAGCCTAGGCCCATAGCGACATCGGTGCCAGGGCGAATAGGCAGCCACACGTCGGCTTTCGCCGCATCGGGAGTGAAGCGCGGGTCGATGACGACCGTCTTCGTGCCGCGCAGGCGCAAATCGGCCATGGCGCGCCCACCCGAAGTCGGGTGCGACTGTGAGGGATCGGCGCCCCACAGCACAGTGCAGGCGGGCTCGGCGCCCTCGTAGTAAATCTCGCACACCGTGGAGTCGGAAATGGAGGTATCGTTGCAACCATTCAACATGGGCTGCGTGCACATACGCGGAAGATAGCACTGCGCGCAACCCGGCTCGAAGAAATTGCCGCCGCCGAAGGCCTGCAGGAAGCGATGCAGGCCGAAAAACTGCGGATTTCCGCCGCCGCCCGTGGAAATAACGAGTTGCATCGGGTCTTTCTCGTAGACCTCCATCAGGTTATCGACAATGGTGTCGATAGCTTCTTTCCAGGTGATGCGCTCCCATTTGTTCTCGCCACGCTCGCCCGCGCGCTTCATCGGGTACTTCATGCGGTTCGGGTTATACAGCGCCTGAATAGCCGCCAAGCCCTTCGCACACACCGTGCCCTTCGACATCGGGTCGCGCTCGTCGCCCTCGATTTTCACAACGCGGCCGTTGCGCACGTGGACTTTCACGCCGCAATTCGAAATGCACGCGCGGCATGACGAGCAGATGATTTCATCTTCTTGCTCGCCGGTCGCGTTCGGCTGTTCTTCGGTCTTTTTGACCGGAGCGCAACCGACTGCGCCCACTGCGCATGCAGCGGTCACGGCGCTCGCCGCCTGCATGAACTTGCGGCGGCTCATCGTCAGCTGACCCATTGCTACCCCCTTCTTTTCTATCCCTCTTCAGAAGCGTCTATGGCAGCCAACCCCTCTTTCGTAGCATGCCAACGCTTCTCTTTCCAAACCAAAGCGCCATAGCGCTCAAGCTTGCTTGTGAAATAACTCGCATGAATCGTTTGCGCAGATGCAACACCAGGCCGAATGATTCCCGCGTCGATAAGCGCGCGCTGAACGTCATCCGTCGAGGCGCCTTCGCCCGACGCACACGTCGCAATGGCGCGAAGAAAACCCTCGCGATGCTCTGGGAACTCAGCAAGCAGGCGGCCGACTGATTTCGAGTCGCGATATGCGGCGGCGGCATCGATTCCCGCGGGCGTCGAATGAAGCGAGAACGTGATCTCCACATCGTCGCCAAGCGTATCGTCGTCCTGCAAATCTTGCGGTGTGCCGGAATAGCGTTCGCCATCAACGAACGCCGCGCATTCGATGCCCCCGCGACGGATGAGCGTCGCCAAAATCGATTCCGCATCCTGCGTTTGCGCACGCAAGGTCTTTCGGGCCTCGACGGCCGCAATCGCATCGACCTCGCCGATTTCGTCGGCGCACGCATCAATCGCCGCGGCATAGATATCCCCATACGCCGGGTTGCGATCGAACAAAAGAGAAAGCCCGACGCGAGCCTCTTCATAGTCCATGGTTCCTCTCCCCCTTCGAGTCACCTTGCATGTCATATCTTGACCCTCGAAAGGCGGCGAGGATATCGGCCATCATGAGCGAAATGCCGGCGAGCAGGGAAATCACCCATGATGAGTGACGATGCCCATAGCGAATAGCAATCAAAACCGATACCATTTGAAGTCAGGAGGCGCTTTGCGCCACAGGGGGGATATATGAGCAAGTTCAAAGAAGGCCTGGCCGACTACTCGTCCACCATGCCGCTGTTTTCGACCGCATTCTGGGTCGCGTGGATTACGGTCATCTACAGCGGCGACACCATCGTGTTGCCGGCAACGAGCGCCTACGAAACAACCGCCACGGCGTTTTCCATCTCGACAGCCGTTTTGGGCGTAACGCTCATCGCAGCCGGAGCGCTGGGCAGGCAGGCCGCGCGCGTTATCGAAAGCGAGCGCGCGATGTATGTCGTCGCGCTTATATGCAGCATCGGAACCATTGGCGTCAGCTTCGAAGGAGCAATCGCCTTTCCGCTGTTCGCAGCGAGCTCGGCGGCAACGGGCTTCGCAACGGCGCTGATATCGCTGCGATGCATTGCGCTGTATGCCGAAGTCGACACCAAGAAGGCCGCGATCACCTCGTGCCTATCGCTTGTCGTGGGCCTGTTCATCTATTCGTTCGCATCGATGACCGCCCTGTATTACGGCGCTGCGGGGACGCTTTGCCTCGAAGCGACCATGCCTTTGTTCGCGGTGTTTTTCGCCTTCATTCCCCTGAGGCGCGAGGCCGCCGTCAAAGACGACGCCGATATGCATCTATCGCCCGCATTTTGGAGACTCGTCGCATTCATGGCCCTCATTGCGCTCAGCGTAAGCTCCATTCGCGGCATCTATCCTAAGCTCATGAGCGCAGAAGCGTTTTCGGCATCGCGCTGTGCCGTTGAGGGAGGGCTTTTGCTCATGGCTTTCGGCATTATCGCGCTTGTGGCTCGCAAACCTCGCGGTTTCGCATTCGGCACGCTGTTCTATTGGCTGTTCGTTGGGTCGGCATTACTCGTTGCTCCCGCCATCGCCACGGGAATCGACTCGCCGCTTCTAGGCGCACTCGCGTCTCTTGCGAACGGCTTGCTGCTTCTTATGGCGTGGAATTTCTTGGCGCGCGTGTCATATTGCTCGGGCATGTCGAGCGTGCGCGTGTTCGGTTTCGGGTTCGGCGTCACCGTGCTCGGCGTTACGCTCGGCTTCGTTGTCGGCGATCTCATTGCAGGCGGCAAATACGCCAACGAAACGCTAATCGCGATTATCTTGCTCGGGGCGTGCCTGTTTGCAGCGGTGTTTCTGCTGCGCGAGCAAGATGTAAACTCATGCATGGCGCCTACGAAAGAAATGCTCATGGGCCTCGACGAGGAAGACGCCCAAACCGCCAGCATCGAAAGCGGTGAGCTTTCTTCCCCCGGTTCGGCCCCATGCAAGTATGCCGACCGCGAGCATCCATGCCCCATGACCGAAGCGCATTCCAATCGCCTCAACCAGTACGTCGGCGAAATGCCCACACATGGCAAAAATGCCCACGAACACGAAGCCAAGCGAGGAAAATTCCTTCAGAAATGCGATGCGATCGCCGAGCAATACGGCCTTACTGCGCGCGAATCTGAAGTGTTCGAACTGCTCGCCAAACATCTGGAAGCCCAGGCCATCGCCGACGAGCTTTTCATATCGTTTAACACCACGCGCACGCACATTCGCAAGATCTATGCCAAACTCGACGTGCACAGCCGGCGCGAACTCACCGAGCTCATCGATTCTTACGAGTTGGATTAGGCGATAAATCCCTGATCTTTCACCGTTTCCGCCAAATCGACATGATTGCGGCGATCGATGACAGCGCGCGCAATGCGCGCCACGATATAGCCCCCGAACAGCACCGCGTAAATCGCCACCATAACAATGCTGCGCTCGCTTCCCGCCACCGCCGAAGGTCCCAGCATAAGCAACAAATGCACGAGCACAAGCGCATAGAACGCGTAAGCAAGGCTTTGGACTTTCTTCCACGTATGCGCCTTCATATGCCTTTTCACCGCGCGAAACGACGTCGCTCCAAGCACAAGAATAAGAGCTAACAGCACGCACGCCACCGCAAATGCCGCCACAACGGAGTCTTTCAGCATGGCACCCGCCGCAAAACGGGGAACATACGATGCGAGGTAAACGCACATGTGTCCCGCAATAAGGATGCATGCCATGATGGAAAGCTCGGCTCGAATAGGTCGAAAATCGCGAGACAGACGCGAATTGCGCGGGAATACGCCGATCCACATCACCAGCAAAAAGAACGCCACCCCCAAACCGCCTTTTTGCATAAGGGGGCTTACGACGGAAAGCGTCCAGCGCGGCAAAGAGAGAAACGCGTTGGCCAGCAGCGCCACATTGCAAACAATTGCGAGGACATAAAATACAACGGGGTACATGCGAATCGGGCGGCGAAACAGCCATGAGAAAACAAGCACGAGCACGAATATAGCAAGGAAATCCATGGCTCCACCTCTTTTTTAAACCCTCTATTTATAAGGGATTATGAGCCAAAACGTATTCAAAGAGAATCCTTCATCGTGGGTGAAAACGGTCCTTTCGCGCTTTGCCCTGCGTTTTGCGACGTATTCGCAAACGATTATCGTGAAGCGCTCGCCAATTATGTTTCCCCTCCGCTGATCTTTCGGTATCATGCACTCGCCTTATTACCTACTAAGTTGATTGGTATAAAACAGGGGGGATCGACGTGGAACGCATTACGCTGAACATCGGCGGCATGACGTGCTCGGCGTGCGCTGCGCGAGTCGAACGCGCGCTCAACGGCGTGCCCGGGGTGACTCGGGCACGCGTGAGCCTGCTGACCAAAGAAGCACGCGTCGACTACGACGCAAACACTGCCACGCGCAGCGATTTGGTGCGCGCCGTGCAAAACGCCGGTTACGAGATAGCCGCAACGCCCCAACACAGGCTCTCTGCCGTGCAAGTGGCTGCTCTGGCGCTTATCGCTCTTCTGATTTGGCTTTGCGCGACGGCATTCGGCATCGACGCATCGGGCGCCGATTTCCCTCTTGCGACCTCAGGCATGGGCTTGGGCATGATTTTCATCGTGGGCGTGCTCACGTCGTTTCATTGTGTGGCCATGTGCGGCGGAATCAATATCGGGCAGTGCATGCCCGCAAGCGCCGAACGCGACGAAAAAGTACGCCGACGCAAAATCGATTTCGCAAGCGTGAGGCCTTCCCTGCTTTACAACACGGGCCGCGTGACCTCGTATACCGCAATCGGAGCAGTTGTGGGCGCAGCAGGCTCGGTGCTGTCGCTTTCCGCTTCGATGCGCGGGGCGATACAGATTGCAGCGGGCGTTTTCATGCTGATTATGGCGCTTTCCATGCTAGGAGCAATTCCCGGCCTGGCTACGATTCGCATTCGAATTTCGCAAGCGTTGAACTTTTCCAGCACCGCAGGCAACAAGCAGCGCAACGCCAAATCGCCGTTCGTCGTAGGACTGCTATCGGGCTTTATGCCGTGCGGTCCCCTGCAAGCCATGCAGCTCTATGCGCTGGGCACAGGCAGCGCGCTTGGTGGCGCAGCGGCCATGCTATGCTTCGCCCTGGGCACTGTTCCGTTGATGTTGGGACTCGGCGTCATCGCCGGCGCCCTGTCGCGCTCGTTCGCGCATAAGGCGATGACGGCAGGTGCGTGCGTGGTTATGACAATGGGGCTATTCATGGCGTCGTACGGCTGGTCGCTTTCTGGGCTTCCGGCAATTTCCATTCCCAATGTCCCGCAGGCATTCGCAAGCCTTGCCCAGCCGAAAATAGCCACGGAGGGAATGCAGTGCTGCGGCAGCACGAATTCATCTTCAGGATGCTGCGGATCGAGCTCGACGCAAAGCGGATGCTGCAGCTCAAGCTCTAGCACGGAGTCGAATTCCTCGGCCACAAGCAGTCAAGGTGCCATGGCAACCTTGCAAGACGGCGTGCAGACGGTGAAAACTTCGCTTTCCGACGGGTATGCGCCCATCACGGTTTATGCGAACACGCCAGTGAAATGGACGATTTCCGCAAGCAAGAGCTCCATCACGGGATGCAACCGCACCATGGAAATTCCCGAGTTCGATATCGAGCACACGTTCACGACGGGCGACAACATCGTCGAGTTCACACCGACCAAAACGGGAACATACACATACACCTGTTGGATGGGAATGATTCGCTCCACTATCACCGTCATCGAGCCTTAAAAGGATTGCTATCCAAGGTCTCATCGGCCTTCCGCCAAGAATCGCCGAGTCAAGATTCCGTACGTCTTGAAAGCAGTCTAGCGACCGCAAGCGCGCCTCGGTACACGAATTGTTGGACGCGTCTTGATAGGCGTTCTAACGAGCGGCGTTTTATGCATGGGACAGCTTGACGCCGCCAATAATCTGGCAGCACGTTTCGTCCAGATGCCCCAGCTAAGACGTGGGAATTGGGAGTTCCCGACAAGCTTATCCCTGAAAAACGGCTTTCACGAGGTACTCGACGTTGCCCTCGGCTCCCCTGATGGGACTTTCCACGGCCCCCTCTATCGAAAACCCTACCGCCGCGAATGCGGCCGACACCTCGTCGACCACGCGCAGGCGCACAGCCTCGTCGCGCACAATTCCATGGTCGGTTTCGTCATGCGCGCTTTCGAACTGGGGCTTCACCAGCAACAGGCATACCGTGCCAGGTGCGCACAAGCCAGCGAACACGCCCGCCAAACCAGCAAGACCGATGAACGAGAGATCGGCCACCACAATGTCGAAGGGGGCGCCGAGCTCAGCCGGATTGGCCGTTTTGATATTCGTGCGCTCGAATACGCGCACGCGCGCATCTTCACGCAGCTTCCAGGCAAGCTGACCGTAATTCACATCGACGCAGGCCACCTCGGCAGCGCCCGCCTGCAGCAGGCAGTCTGAAAAGCCACCCGTCGATGAGCCCACATCAATGCAACGAGCGCCATGCACATCTTGCGCGAACGCATCGAGCGCGCCCTGCAATTTATGTCCGCCACGCGATACAAATGCGCGGCGATTTCGAACGAACACATCGGCATCAGGACGCACTTGCACGGCTGCGCTCATAGGATACACATCATCGACGCGCACCTCGTGCGCGAGCACCGCGCGCAAAGCCTCGCCCCTATCAGAGAAATAGCCCCGCTCAATAAGCAAATCGTCCAAACGGGTTTTCTTCCGCCTTTGCTTTTTCGGCTTAGGTGCGCCCTGCACAGAACTCCCCACGCTAGAGCTCCGCGAGCTTCTGCCGAACACGAGCGGCAATACCTTTGGCATCGATGCCCAACTCGTGATGCAGCTGCGAGACTTTTCCCTGCTCTATGAATCTGTCGGGGATCCCCAACGTCAATACGGGCGGCATGCTCTTCGGCGGGTTGGCCGCAAGGGTTTCCAAAATCCCCTCGCCAATGCCGCCTTCAATTACGCCCTCCTCGACCGTTACCACGAGCTTGCATTCTTCAGAGGCCTTGCGCACGGCACCTTCATCGAACGGCTTCACCCAACGCATATCGACCACGCGCACAGAAACGCCCTCGTCCGCCAACATATCGGATGCCGCCTCGGCCTCTTGCACCATACGGCCAAACGCCAAAATGGCGACGTCTGAGCCTTCGCGAGTCGTACGGGATTTGCCGATTTCAAGAAGCTTCGGTTCCGTTGGAAGCTCCACACCACGAGCTTCACCGCGCGGCCAACGAAGCGCAACAAGTCCACCAAGCTTCAATGCGGTATGCAGCATATGCACCAGCTCGGCTTCATCGGACGGCGCCATCATGCGCATGCCCGGCACCATGCGGCAATAGGCCATGTCGAATACGCCATGATGCGTGGGGCCGTCATCGCCCACCAAGCCTGCGCGGTCCAAGCAGAAAACAACATTGGTTTCAGCAAGCGCGTTATTGACAATCAGCTGATCTATTGCGCGCTGCATAAACGTCGAATAGAGGCAAACAACGGGCTTCTTCCCGCCAAGGGCCAAGCCACTTGCAAGAGCAACCGCATGCTCTTCGGCAATGCCGGTATCGATAAAGCGCTTCGGATACTTCTCGGCGAAATCGGCCAGCCCCGTGCCGTCTTTCATAGCGGCGGTGATGGCGACGATATCCTCGTCGAGCGCAGCCTCGGCCACGATCGCCTTACCGAACACGCTTGTGTATTTCGGCGCGGTCGATGCGGATTTCTTCACTTCGCCACTTGCGATATCGTAAGGGCCAACGCCGTGAAACTTGCTCGGATTTTCCTCTGCAGGAGCATAGCCTTTGCCCTTTTTGGTAACGACGTGCATGAGCGTTGGGCCTTCCGCTTCGAGACACACGCGCAAGGTTCGCTTGAGGGCCGCTATGTCATGCCCATCGATGGGCGCAGTGCATACGATGCCGAGTTTCTCGAAGAGCATCTCGCCAGGTATGACCATCTGCTTGAAGGAATCTTTCGCATTGCGGCCCAAATCGACCAAGCCGCGGCCAAGCGGCCCGCTTGCCTCAAGCGCGCTTTGCACCGAGTCGCGCGCACGCGTGTATTCCCTGCTCGCACGCTTCTCGCCTAAATAGCGGGCAAGCGCGCCGACGTTTCGCGAGATGGACATTTCGTTGTCGTTCAGGATAACCACCATGGGAGTTTGCAGCTGCCCCACATGATTGAGGGCCTCAAACGCCATTCCCCCGGAAAGCGACGCGTCGCCGATGATGGAGACAATCTTCTCGTCGGACCCGCGCAAATCGCGAGCCATCGCCAAGCCGAGCGCAACCGAAATGGAATCGCTCGCATGCCCGGAAGGGTGCACGTCGTAGACGCTTTCGCTCGCCTTCGGGAAGCCAGACATTCCGCCGAACTGTCGCAGCGTGTCGAAATCGCGCAAGCGGCCCGTTACGAGCTTATGCGCATACGATTGGTGCCCGACATCGAAAAGCAGCTTATCGTGAGGGCAATCGAGCACGCAATGGCATGCGAGAATAAGCTCCACCACGCCCAAACTTGGAGCCACATGCCCCCCCGTGTTCGAAGTGGTGGTTATAATCTGCTCTCGAATTTCTCTGGCAAGTATGGAAAGCTCCTCGTTGGTGAGGAGCTTGAGGTCCGCTGGGGACGAAATCATATCAAGAATGCGATGGCTTCCCATAGAGAAAATCCCCGTTCGTGCCCGAATGCCGGGCAATAGCCTTAAGACTGCTGTGGCCGCACGTCGTCCGCTTTCGCCTTTTCGGGCACATCGCCCGCATCGACGGTTTCGAGCAATTCGGCAGCCTTCATGCCAAGCTTCACGGCCTCGTCATACAAATCGAGCGCCGCGTCAAGCGGAAGCTCATCGCCGCGAACCTGCGACGCTATCTCGTCAAGACGGTCGCGAATTTGCGAAAACGATTGCCGGTCGAGCGATTCCAACCCCATGGGAGCTTATTCCTCGCCCGAAGGGGTTGCGGCATCTGGGTCGAAATCGGCCAAGATGCCCATCGTTGGAATCTCAACGGAATCGCTAGAATCGACCTGTTCGGCGACTTCCGAAGATGAGTCCCCTTCTGCAGGTTCGCCATCCGCATTGGCGGGAGCCTCTAAACGTGCAAGACGGCCCAGAATTCCATTGACGAACCGATGCGAATCGTCTTCACCGCCAAATTCCTTGGCAAGTTCAACGGCCTCGTTGATCGCGACAGACTGAGGAACGTCGTCGACGTAGCGCATCTCGTAAATCGCCAAACGCAGCACCGATCGATCGACGATGGGCATGCGATCGATTGCCCAGTTTTGCGAACTTTCGCCAATGGCCCGGTCGATTTCCGAGCGATGCTCGGCAACGCCCGAAACGATTTCGCGGGCGTAATCGTTTACCTTGGCTTCCTCGGGAACAAGATCGCCGTCAAGAAGCTCCTCGGGCGCAACGCCGCAAATTTCGCTTTGGTATAAAACCTGCACGGCGGCACGACGGGCAAGGATTCGTTCGTATCGTTTGCTCATGAGCTTGAAAACTCCTGCCGATTAATTAGCGAAACGAATTCCATCGACATACACGTCGACGGAAGAAACGGCAAAACCAACCTGAGTCGCCACGGCATCGGCTATCGTTTGGCGAACATTTTCGGCAACCTGAGGAATGGGGCGGCCGTAAAACACGTCGATGTGCACCGAGATGTCGACGCCCTGGTTTTCGTTCATGCTTACGTCGATACCCTGCGAAACGGGTTTCGCGGCAAAACGGGAACGCAGGCCCGTAAACGCGGAAGCGCCAACGCTGGCAACGCCTTCGACATCCTGGGCGGCGATTGCGACGATGGTTTCCATGACGCCGGGGGCAAGACCCAATCCGTCAACGTACAGCTCTTCGCTCATGGCGCAATCCTTTCAGCTGATTAATTCGTATAGCAACCTCGAATTGTACCCCAATTCGACGGCATTCACGGTAAGACCGCAAGAGAAGGAAAAGTCCGGCCGGCCGAGTCCGGCAAAGCCGCCCGGCGCACAGAAACGCCAGCCCTCGCATGAGTCGAAGCCCGGCAAGAAAGGATGCACGCTTCGGAAAACCGAGGGGAATACCCCGATCTAAAACATCGCCTTGATACCGATGGCGACGAGCACCACGCCCCCCACAACTTGGGCGCGATCGCCCAAAAGGTGCCCAAAACGGCGCCCGATAGCCAGCGCGACCAGGCAGCACAAAAATGTGGTAACTCCGATGATGCTCACGGCGGGCGCTACGGCAACGCTTACCGCACGCAAGCTCACACCCACGGCAAACGCGTCGATGCTCGTGGCAACCGCCTGCACCAAAACGACCTTCAAAGAAAGCGCGCTGGCATCTTCGGAGATTTCTTCCTCATCCGCTTCGCCGCGAAGGGCGCAAACACCCTCTTTAATCATATTTCCGCCGATAAGGCCCAAAATCACCAGCGTCACGATACCCGCATACGACTCGATGAAGTCGCCCACGATGCCGCCGAGGAAATACCCCAGAAGCGGCATAACGGCCTGAAAAACGCCAAACGCAACCGGCAGCGCGAGCAGACGAGCGCGCGAGGCATTCGGATAGCAAAAGACATTCGAGATGGTTACAGCGAACGCGTCCATAGACAACGCAACGCCCAAAAGGACAATTTCCACGATGCTCATGTTCGATTGTTCTTTCGAGATAGGCTCCCGGGCGCATGCCCGATTGCAGCGTACAGGCCACCCCGCCTGCCGCCCGCAGCAAATGATTAGCGCGATTCTACCACTGCACCTCTGCGAAAATGAAAACTCCACCCGTTGCCCGAAGGCAACAGGCAGAGCCAAAAATGGGACAGCCGCCTCGAAGGCAACTGCCCCAGCCAACATCGCGAGCGGCGAGAGCTTCATCCGCCATTCGCCGAAACGGAGAAGCTCACTATACCAATGCCACAGGCAGCGCAGCCATCACGATAAGGAAACGAAGCAGGAAACCGCCGATGAGCACGCCGGCATCAGCCGCCGCGCCAAAATAATGGGCCCTCGCCGTTTCCTCGAATTCCGGCTTTGCCACAAACAGCAACCACGTTTCAACCGCGCTCGGCGCCACAAGGCCAACCACAATGAAGCCAAGCCAGAACACGAGCGCCCAATTGCCGCACAACAGGCTCATGACCGACTGCGCGCCAGCCACCGAGTTGTAGCTGGTGATGAAGCACAGCGATGCCACCAAAACAATCTCGACAATCGGAAAGAAATAGTGGAATTTCTTCAGCTTCACAACCTGATTGAACTCATCGCCGAACTTCAACGCGCCTACGAGCAGCACCGAAGACATGCCCGTGGAGACGGCCGAAACCAAAAACAGAATCGGCAGAAGCGCGTTATTCCACAGCGGAAATGTTTGGCACACGCCCAAAAGAGCGCCTGTGTATGCGCCGACGCACACCGCGAATACCGAGCCCACAACTTCGAGCCATGCGGGAATCTCCTTCTTCAGGAGGTCGAGCAGAAGCGCGATAAGCGCAATGACGACAAATGCCGCCAAGAACACGACGCCCCACGTCATAACCGAAACCGGATTATGCAGCAAGAGCGCGAAGCGCAGCGGGTTATGCAAGCCCGCCTCGGCATCGAACATCAGCAAAAACAAACCGACGACAACGACGATCGGGGCGATAGCATGCCCGACGAAGCGCATTCCGCGTGCCTCGGGGTGCTTGAAACGCAAAAATGCCGAGGTGATGAACGCGCCGCCACCTAAGCCCGCGAGAAAAAGGTACCACGCAATGGGGGCGCCCCAAACTGGTTCAAAAGACATGACACCCACCTTACCTTACATAGTAAATCTTCGACTTGGTCGCGTCGCCCAAAAGCGGCGTGGCATGCGTTGCGGCAAGCATCTTCGACACCTCGGAATCGGGGTCGTCCAAATCGCCAAAAGTACGCACACCTGCAGGGCATGCGGTGACGCACGTCGACATCTCGGTGCCATTAAGCGCGCTTACCGTGCAGAAGCGGCACTTGTCAACCGCGCCGGTGCGCTCGTCAACCACACGCGCCTGATAAGGGCAAGCCGCCATGCAATACTTACAACCGATGCAACGGCCATGATCGATGCACACGATGCCATCTTCGTTGGTATACGTCGCACCAGTCGGGCATACCGCCTGGCACGGGGCGTCTTCGCAATGCATGCATTGCGAAGGAACCACTTGCAAGGAAGCCGTCGGATAAACCCCCGACTCCACTTCCGAAAATTTCACGAACGGCATGTTTGCCAGCAGGTCGTTCTGGTTCTGACACGCCAAGCGACAAGCGCCGCAGCCGATGCACTTGGTCGTGTCGATCACCATTCCGTATCGGGCCATAGCTTATGCACCGACCTTCCTGATCTCGACGGGCACCTCGCATACCATGCCCGCGCCGGTCGCGGCTTCGCTCGCGCGCGGCACGATATTCCACACGCGTGCGCCGAAACCAGCCGCTTGCCCCATTCCCTTCGACTCAACGCCATAATGAGGCGGCACATATACCGCTTCGGGGCTGATAAGCTCAGTCACGCGAACCTTCACGCTGATTTTGCCCACCGAAGTAGAAAGCTCGGCCGTATCGCCGTCGACGATGCCGAAATTGGCCGCGGTCGTCGGATTGATCCATGCACGCTGAGCCTGCGTATCGCGAGCGAATTCGGCGATTCTATCGACGTCGGCCGTATATGTGCGCATCTGCATGGATTGGGAACCCGTAATGAGGCGTGGCATATGCTCGTTCGGCGCAACCATTGGGTCGGCGTATTGAGGAACCCTGCCCAAACCCGCAACCTCGAAAATGGAGCTTGCAAACAGCACCTTGCCCGACTCCGTGCCGAACGCTGGCGCGTCGCCCGCGTTTACATCGCAACCGGGAATGGAACAGCATGCGGTGCGCTTCAAACCGTCGAGCGTCATGACCGACCCGCACGCCTCGCACAGGGCGGAGTTCACGTCATCGAGCTCGAAGTCGAAATCATCGCCGCATCCGCATGCCTCGGCCAGCGACTTGAATATCTCATGCACTGCTTTAGCCTCGCCCGCAGGCTCAATCACCTGGTTGCGCATCTCCAGAAGCGACCACTCGGCCGCAACCGGCGCCGCCATGCTTTCGACTTCGAGATATGTGGCCGCAGGCAACACATAGTCGGCCTTTTGCGCCGTTTCGGTGAGCATCGAATCGATAACGACCTTGAAAGCAATGGCGTCCAGGTTTTCAGAAACCTTCGCAGAATCGGGCCAATCGGCAAGAGGGTCGCACTCCACGAACAGCGCTTCATCGATGCCGCCTCGCCCAGCAGCTCCCAAGGCCTCTTGACAGCTTGCCGCCCCAAAAGTCGGCGCTTCGAAAATAGGCGCAGCGGAAATGGAAATTCCCGCAAACTCGCCGCCTGCGAGCATCGCTTCGATACCAGGCGTCTTCGCTATAAACATGCCGCCCGGTTGATTGACCGTACCCAACATCGCGTTGATGAGCACCGCCGTGCGTACCGCTTCGAAACTGGTGGAATAGCCACAACCCATAAGCGCGCCGGGGCGCACGTCGATATGGCAATGCGGAGCGGCCTCCATAAGCCCTTGAGCAACAGCCGAGATCTTCGCTTCAGCAACGCCGCACTTCGACGACGCCCATGTCGGGGTGTACTGCATCATCGCCGAGCGAAACTCATCAAATCCCTCGCCGTAGCGCTCCACGAAAGATTCGTCGTAGCCGCCACCTACAGCTATGGCTCCAGCGACACCCAGCAAGAATGCCAGTTCGTAACCCGGCCTTACAGAAATCCACTCGTCAGCCAACATATCGGCGCCGGCATAGCGCGGATCGATGGCTACCACGCGGCAGCCTTGGGCCTTAGCGCGGCTGAACTTTTGAATTTCGGCGGGCCGAACGGTCTCATCGCCGCTCGCGCCGACGATCGCAATGTATTTCGCACCCGGCACGTCGTACACCGGCGCCGCTCCCAGCACCGCCGAACACGCAGCATCGACGTCGGCATTCACCAAAGCGGAATCGTCGAAATAATTCGCCGAACCGATTGCCGCCATGAACCGCTTCGCATACCACGCATCGGTCGCACGGCCATCCTGAAACAACGCCGTTTTATCGCCCGATATATGGCCTGCGATATCGGCCAAAGCGTCACTCCAGCTCACCTTCACAAAGCCGCCCTTGCCATCGGATTTCAACGGCTCGGTCACGCGTTCTTCGCTCGTCGCGAACGCAGGCAGGCCTTGGCCGCGACCGCACATATACCCGTCAGAATGCGGGTGTCCCTCGGCGCCCATGAAACGCCAAAGCCCCCCATCGCGAACCCACGCCCGTATGCCGCATTTGTTCGCGCAACCCGCACACAACGTTGCGGTTTCATAGGTAGCCGAGGCGCTAGCATCGAAGCCTTCCGTTTGCGAGGAAGAACAACCCGTCGAAACGCCCAGGGTGGCTAAGGCCGCGCACCCAGCGCCCGCAGCGAGGAACCCCCGCCTCGTCATCATGCCATCCATGATGTGTCCTTTCTCAAGTAAGTCGATTTGATCCCGATGTCCTTTTATGCCTCGGGAATAAGAGTGGTCGTGCGCACGACGCCCTTGTCGATCGCCTCTTGGGCGATGTCTTTCCAATCGACGAACTTGATAGCCCCATTGGGGCATTGCACGGCACAACGACCGCACGCAATGCACTTCGTGGATTTGCCGATAACGGGGTCGACCTGCGGCATATTCCACGGGCAAGCCTCGTGGCACAACCCGCAACCGATGCATTTATCAATATCGACCACGCGCGCACCCGTCTCGGGGTCGGCGTAAATCGCATGAACCGGACAATTCTTCATGCAGGCAGCGTCTTTGCACTGTTTACAGTGCTCAACGGTGAATTGGCAGCTGCGATAAATGCCGTCAACCCCGCTAGAGCCTTTGCCGAAGTTATAGTTCTGCCACACGCGCACGCGCGCGGTGGTCTGGCATACACGACCGTCGTTGCGCAGCGAACACATCATTTCGCAACGCTGGCAGCCCGAGCAACGGGCACGATCGGTAACAATGAGCTTGGTAGGCGTAACGTCCACGGCAACGCGGCCGCTCGCGATAGTGTCTTCGATGACGCCCCATTTCGCCAGCGCCCCGCCGGCAATAAGACCAACAAGGCCAATGCCGACACCCCCGGCGACAACCTGGCGGCGAGTGAAGCCCTTGGGCGATTCCGCAGCCGCAGCCTGAGCCTGCGGCTCTTCGGTAAGAATCGCTTCCCCCTTCTTCTCGTCCATCGAGAGTTCCTCCTTCTTGCAACTTCTCTTCGATTGACGCACTGTTCCTTGCACGCTTCGCACAATAGGCAGAATGGAAAACCCCACGAAACGCGCATCCCCTCATTGGGGATAAAATGCCAGATAAAGCGACAATACCCTCAAAAAGGGTATCATATCCCCCGCAGCATAGGGCACATTGAACTCGACCATTGTGAGGGTCACAAACGCACATGTCCTTCGCACGCACCGCTTCAATGTCAAGGCTAAGACTTGGAGATACGACATGGCTACCGAAAATGTCTCCTACGGTTGGCAGGGCAAAATCGCCCGCGTCAACCTCACAACAGGGGAAATCACCACGCAGTCCACCGACCCATATAAATATTTCTTGGGAGGCATGGGGCTTGCCAACAAAATCATGTACGACGAAGTGTCTGAAGGCACCGATCCGTTTGCCCCCGAAAGCAAAGTGGTAATGGCCGTAGGCCCACTCACCGCATCGGGCACGCCCCTTGCCGGCCGCACGACGTTTTCCCACTTATCAACGTTCACCACCGACCATTTGGTCGTCGACTCGCACTGCGGCGGCATGATTGGTGCGAAACTCAAGCTTGCCGGCTGGGATGCTCTGGTCGTCGAAGGCAAATCGGATAAACCCGTCTATATCAAGATTCATGACAACGATATCACCATCGAAGACGCCAGCGATTTGTGGGGATTGGGCACTCGTGCTACCACCGAGGCCATCTGTCGCCGCGAGGGAAATCGTTTCTGCGTAGCAACCATCGGCCCTGCCGGCGAAAACCTCCTGCCGTATGCGTGCGTCATTAACTCGCGCAACCATTCCGCAGGCGGCGGCCTGGGCTCCATTTTGGGCTCGAAGAAATGCAAAGCGATTGCCATCGAGGGCAACGGCAGCGTGAATGTGGCCGACCCTCAGGCCGTCGCCGAGCTTTCCGACTATATGATTTCCGACATCGTCGGTTCCAATAACAATCACGTGGTGCCTTCCACCCAGCAAGAATGGGCGGAATACTACGACAAGGGCAGCCGCTGGACCGCACGAAAGGGCCTGTATTGGGCGCAAGCCGAGGGCGGCGCGATCGAGACCGGCGAGCCGAAGCCCGGCGAGCTCAACACGGTGGGCTACCGATGCATGAAATCCACTAAAGACGACGGCCCCGATGCCGAAAAGTACACTATCAAGATGAACGGCTGCCACAGCTGCCCCATTCACTGCTACTCCGACATGCGCATCCCCGGCTCCGCCGAGCACGGCGGTTTCGAAATCACGGGCAACACCTGCGTGCCGAACTTCCCATACCTATACATGATCGGCATTCTGGGCGAGCAAGCCGGCGGCGTGAAGAACAACTCTGAAGACGGCGTGATTTGGAACCAGGTCATCGGTTCAACCATGGACGATTTGGGCATGTGGTGCAACTATGCTCAAATCTACCGCGATATCGCCCACTGCGTCGCCAAGGGCATCTTTAAACGCGTGTTGCCGGAAGATGAATACAACATGTTCGACTGGGACGCTTTCAAGAACAACGATCCCTCCATCATGCCGAAACTTCTGCGCCACATTGCGCAAAACAACAACGAGATGTCCTACATTGCGCACGGCCCCATCGTATGGTGCCCGCGTTGGGACGACATGGAATGGTTTGACACCACCGCAAGCTGCCTGATCAATTACCGCGGCTGGCCGGTGCACCATGCCAATGAATGCTTCGCCCAGGTTGGCGCCGTTTACAACATGATGTTCAACCGCGACGACATGATTCATTCCGCCGTTAACTTCCAAGGCTGCGGCCTGCCAATAGAGAAGAAGCGCGAAATCGCCAAGGATTTGTGGGGCGGCGAGGACGCCATCGATGAAGATAAGAACTACACGCCCATGAACGAGCATAAGGCGAAATTCTGCTGGTGGTCTATCGTCACCGATGTGCTGCACGACTCGCTGACGCTGTGCAACTGGGTGTGGCCCATGGCCATGAGTCCGTCGAAAACCCGTGACTACCGCGGCGATTTGGACCTAGAAGCCAAGTTCATGAAGGCCGTGACCGGCGAAGACATCACCACCGAAGAACTGTACAAGCGCGGCGCAGCCATCATGACCCTGCAGCGTGCAAATACCATGCGCGGCATGGGCACGAACGATTTCCGCAACGTGCATGACGTGATTACCGAATGGCCGTTCACGAAAGACCCGGATATCGAGCCTTTCACCGCCGGCACCGACAAGATGGAAAAGGAAGACTTCCAAAAGGCGCTGGGCATGGTGTATCAGCAGTTTGGCTGGGACGAGAAAACTGGCGCGCCTACCGCTGAATGCCTGGACGATTACCACTTGACCGACGTAAAGGAGGACTTGCAATCTAAGGGCCTGCTCTAGCAATCTCTTGCGAGCGACAAAACCTCCCCATTGTCGCTCGCTTTCCCTTCACCCGTAAGAAAGGCGCCCCGCTAACCGCAGGGCGCCTTCTTTGTTTGAGTGTTTTCTCGCAAGGCAGAACGCAGGCGGGCGCAGGGCCCCGCCGCGCGAAACGCCCGCGATGCCACCACTCGGTTTCGCCTCGCTATACGCATCGATGCGGTTTCCCGTTTTAGGAAACGTTGAGAAACCGAGCGCCCATGCGACGGGCGCCTACGCCCGGCGGGAGCATCGCTGTTCTCACAATCAAGAAACTAGAAGCTCGATAAATCGATAAGCCCGAATCCGCTCAACTGATCGACGCTCGATTTCAAGGCATCGACGGCGAATTCAAGTTCTTCCGCCGTGGTTTCGTCGGAAAGCGAGAAGCGCACGGCTCCCTGAATGCGTGGCATATCGAAACCCATGGAAACCAGCACGTGAGACGGCCGGCCTTCGCGGCTTGAGCATGCGCTTCCTCCCGCCGCGCACACGCCGCGCTCATCGAGCAATTCGACCAAAGCGGCAGAATCGATACCCGGCACCGAGACATTCAACGTGCCGGGCACGCGCGGTTCTTCGCCGTTCACACAGACGCCGGGGATTGCCTCGAGAATACGCCGTTGCAGAGCATCCCGAAACCCCGCGATACGTGCCGCGCCTTCCTCCATGCGCGCGCACGCGGCTTTCGCGGCCGCCGCCATGCCCACAATGCCTGCCACGTTTTCCGTGCCACCGCGCAAACCGCTTTCCTGATGGCCGCCGTCCATATATGGCTCAATGGGGGCTCCGCGGCGGACATACAAAAAGCCGACGCCTTTCGGCCCGTGAAACTTGTGGGCCGACGCGCTCAGATAGTCAACGCCCAACTCGTCAACATTCACAGGAATATGCCCAAATGCCTGCACGGCGTCGCAGTGGAATAGGGCCCCGGCACAATGCGCGACTTCCGACAAACGAGCAATGGGCTGGATCGTACCGACCTCGTTGTTGGCAAGCATAATCGAGGCCAAATCGGCCCGATTGCCGACGCATGCATCAAACGACGCTTCGCCAACGAAGCCATCCGAGTTCACCTCGGCATACGCCACATCAAAACCGTCAAAAGCAAGCGCGACAGCCGTGTTCAGTACCGCAGGATGCTCGAATGCCGAAGTGACGAAGCGCCCCTTGCGCCCAAGCTCACGCGAACGCGCATGCATGCAACCTTTTATGGCCCAGTTGTCCGATTCGGTTCCGCACGATGTGAAATAAACCTCATCGGTGCCTGCGCCGATGAGCGAAGCGATTTCCTCGCGAGCGTTTTCGACAGCAGCGCGAACCGCGCGAGCCTCGGCATACAATGCCGAAGGATTACCGAATTCGCCACGCAAAAACGGCTCCATGGCAGCAAAGCCCTCGTCGGAAACGCGCGTTGTTGCGGCATTATCCAAATATACGCGGCGCATCGTCCCGATACGCGCGACCATGGCTATTTCGCTTCCTCGCGATGACGCGACGCGATAAGCAGATCGACCATCGCATCGCGCAGCGAGCAATTCTCGCAAAGCACGCAGTCAAGGGACGCATCGTCGCACGCGTAAGGGCGCGCAACCATCTCTTCGTGAGAAGCGCCACATCGAATTAAAAAGTCCCCGCACATCGCACGCACGGCGCATGCGGCATAGCGAGCCGTATACGATTTATCCGAAGGAACAGCCCCGCGAGCCTCGGCAAGCGTCTCGGCGGAAATAGAAGCCGCCTCTTCCACCGTCTTGCCTTCCGCCCAATGCGCTGCGGCGCAGCCCGACGCAATCATGGCCAAACAGCCATGGGCGCGATAACCAGCCTCTTCAATGACGCCCTGCTCGTTGATTCGTGCAAACAGCTGCACGGCCACGGTGCCGTGCTTAGCCGAGCCCGCCATGCCAATGGCATTCGCTCCTTCGGGCATGCCCGTCTTCGAAGTTTCGGCCACAAGCGCCAACGCCTCATCGGAATAACCCTCGGTGCCGCGATCTTGATCGGTTTGAAACACATCCCTCGTGCGAATGTACGGCTTGGCCACAGGCGCTCCGCCCAGCATATCTTCAGGTTTCATAAGCCCCCCCTTGCATCCCATCCAATTACACATTCATATAGCGCTCAACCGAATACCATTCAGCAAGAGCTTTGGCCTGTGCATCGGAAAGGTAGTCAGTTGAATAGAAATAGTCGTCGCCGTTGCTCGCTTTACAAGTTTTGATGTCGGGATATTCACCCGATTCCTGCACCGTTTGCCAAGCTGACTGAATTTGCTCGCCATCCCAAAAATACGGCTTGTTCGACAGCGAGGATGCCAGCATGGGCCGCGGATAGATGCGTGATTCAGCACGCGCATTGTCGGCAAGCGTCAATGCGTCGTCGCCCTCTTCGGCAAGAAACGCCCAATGGGCATAGACATCGGTCATGTAATCCGATGAATACAAATACGTTTGCTTGCCCTCGAGAACCTTAATGTCGTCAAGCTGCCATTCAGACTCCACATCGAAGGCGATCGTATCGACGTCGAAAGACTCTTCGGAATCAGCCGCTGCGGGCCGCGCAACGGATTCGGGCGCCTCGTTATTGCAAGAATCGTCCAGGGCGTCATCAATGCCAACGCCGACGCTTTCGGCCCCGACCTCTGTTTCGGTCTTCGCCGCCTCGATTTGCTGGCGCGCCTCTTCGGCCGCCTTCGCACGCTCGACCGATTCGGCTTGCGCGGCGATAATCGTATCGAACGCAATGTCGCAAAAATCGACAGGAATCAAATGGTCGGGGACAAGGCCCTCAGCAGTCCAGGTTCCCGGCGTGGTAAGTTTGCCGGCATTCGAACGCGAACGAACCATTCCGAATGCAGCAGACAAAGCATCATGCTCCGCTTTCGCTTCGCGCTCTTCGGGCGAAAGCTCATCTTCTTCCGCCTGCGCCTGTTGTCGCGCAAACTCTTCAGCGCGCAGCTCATCTATGTCCTGCGAAGAGAGCACTTGCAGCAAAAACGCCTCCTCGGGCGTCGGCGCCGCTGGGTTCACATCCGCGATATCGCACTCAGCGCCTTCAGCCCCCGGCTCGACCACCATATCGTCAATCGCTATCAGAACGTTTTCCTCGGTCTCTTCGGCACTCATGCGCTCCCCCCTCTTCAGAATCTTTGCGCGCATCCCTATGCTGTCGCAACTCCGACTTCCATAATCGAGGCGCCTCAAAAAATGGCATACCCTCTTTCAGGGCATTTATGAGGGTACACGATTGCCGCTATAATTTCCGATGCGCAAGGTACGGGGGACAAGGAGGGCATCGTGCGCCAAGGTGAAACAACTGCAAAACATACCCAAGAGAACAGCGGCCCATGCCGCAATCGAACGGGAATGACCAAAGCCCACTTCTTCGCGCTACTACCCATCATGACGGGAATCATGCTCTCGCGCACAGGCATGGTCGTCGGCGCTTACGGAAGCTATGCGAGCACCGATGCGGGAATCTATACCGACGGAGCCTCCGTCATCTCGCTTGCGCCGCTTATCATCGTGCTCATCGTGCTTGGCACTACCGAAAAAATCATCCCAAAAAGCGCAATTTACCATATCACACGAGCCTGTTTCGTAATCGAGGCACTAGGGCTTGCCGCCGCAGCTTACCTCGAAGCACAAGCCATTGATTTCACAAGGGCCCACCTCGCCGTCGCGGCAGCCATCACGTTATCATCGTGGCTCTCGCTGTTCTACTGGCTCAGACGGTGTCGAGGCACTTCGTGTGTTATAGCCGTGGTCGCAGTAATGGGCGCACTCATCGCGAGCGAAACAACCCTTTGGCTCATATCGTTTTTCCCTCGCCCGACGCAATGCGCCATAGCCGCCGTAGCAATGCTGGGTCAATTTCCCCTAGTAACGGCCGCACGAAAATGCACGTTGCCGGTTCAAATGCAAATACCATCCGAATCGCAAGGGTATTTCCACTTTGCGCAGAAAAACGTTGACGGAGTGCGCTTCCTCGCAGTTCTTGCCGCCGGAATGCTTCTGCTCTCAATCGCCATCGGCCTGCTGAAAGGCTTTCCCGATGGCACCCCCATCACGTTCACGCCAATCACCCGCTTTTTATACATGGTGCTCATCGACGCCGTGCTCGCCGGACTGATTGCGGGCACGATGGCGGGTCGAAACGCCATGACGATCGGCGTTTGGATAGCCATGCAGGCCCTCGGGGCCATCGCGCTGCTCCTGTTCGCCTCGTTCCCCGACTCACTTGACATCGGGGCGGTTTTCGCAAACACCATGAACGTCACCATGACAGGATTCATGTTCTATCTGGTTATTGCCTTTTCCAGCCACGGACACCTCGACACGTATTATTATGCCATCGCCGGATGGTCGGTATTCATTTTGCCACGCTCCATCGCCCGCCTTACGAGCAGCGCATTATATGGAAGCTTCCCATCTACGGCGCTTCCTACAGCGCTGTGCGGCGGGCTGTTGCTCATATCGGCCCAATTCATCTTCCTGCAATTTCTTACGCTCGAGCGGGCCGAAACAGCCGAAACCAAAGCCGCGACCGCAAGCGTGCAAAAGCTTCTGGGCATCAAAGAGAAAGCCGCGCCAGGAACCGAAATGCGCCGAGCCATCATCGAAGAGAGTGCAAAGGCCATGCAGCAACAATTCTTGCTGTCAGATCGCGAAACCGAAGTGCTGGCCCTCTATGCCACGGGCCTTACGCAGGCAAAGATTGCCGAAAAGCTCTGCATTGCCCAAGGAACGGCCCACACGCACATCAAGCGCATCTATTCGAAGACCGATCTGCATTCGCGGCAAGCCCTTATCGACTACATCGAGCAATACGCCGACTAAAGCCGTCCAGCCCGCAGGAGCGTTAGGGCGGCTACATCAGCCCGGGAATCGCGCAAAACGCAATCGGCAAAAATGCAGCGGGCAAAAAGTTCGCCACTTTGATATCGGTGATCTTCAGCATGTTCAACCCGATGGCCAAAAGCAGCAAGCTGCCCGCACACACCATCTCGGTTATAACGGCGTCGGTCAGAAACGGTGCAAGCGCGCTTGCAGCAAGGCTCAGCACGGCCTCGTACGCGAACACACACACGCCCGAAAACGGCACGCCGACGCCCAGCGTGGTGGCCATCACCATAACCACCACAAGGTCGATGAGTGCCTTTGCATACAGTGTGGAATGATCGAGCTGAAGCCCACTTTGCAGCGACCCGAGAATGGCCATGGCCCCGATGCAGATGAAAAGCGTGGCCGCCACGAAACCATCGGAAAAATTGCCCATGGCGGTAGAACCCTTGAATGCGGAGTCGAGTTTGCGCTGAATCCAATCGCCAAAACGATGAATGGCCCCATCGATATCTATCCAGTAGCCAAGCGCGCCTCCGAAAACAATGGAAAGCACGCACACCGTAACGCTTTGCCCGCCGACCATGCCCTGCACACCTACGAGCATCACGCACAAACCGAGGCCCTGCATAAGAAAATCGCCGAGCTTCTGCGAAACAAATCGCTTGAAAACGAGGCCGAACACGCCTCCAAAAACAACCGCTATGCCGTTGACGAGCGCACCAAGAATAACCATGCGTTTCGTTACCTCTTCATTGTTGAATGATTACTTTACGGCCGGAATATCGATCACAAAACGAGTCACGCCGCCTTCGCTCGTTGCGTTTATCGTCCCGTCGTGCGCCGCCACAATCTCCCTCGCGATGGCCAGCCCCAAGCCGGCACCGCCCTGTCGCGTCGCACGAGCATCGTCTTCGCGATAGAATTTCTCGAAAATCCGATTCAAGTGCTCGGGGCTAATCTCGCGACCCTGATTCGAAACCTCTATCCTAAATGCGCCATCCGCGCCCGCGTGCGCCTCTATAGAAATGGTCGAATCCGCATCGGCATACGCCACCGCATTCTTGATCACATTCGATACCACGCGCGCCATTTTGGGAGCGTCGGCGAACACCGATTCGCCCTCGTTGGCAACGACCTTCAAATCGATGCCACGGGATTCTGCCTCGGGGTAGAAGTCTTCAACCACCTGATAGCAAAACAGAGCCAAATCGAAGCGCTCACGCTCAATCGATATCGCCCCCAGATTATAGCGAGTGATCTCGAAGAACTCATCGAGCATCGAATCGAGCCTATAAGCCTTCGAAAGGGCAACGTGCGCGTATTGTTTGCGCTGCTCAAGCGGCATATCGGGGGCCTCTTCGAGCAAGGTGAGATACCCCGTGATAGACGTAAGCGGCGTTTTCGTGTCGTGCGCAAGATAGGCGACGAGCTCGTTTTTGCGTCGCTCGGCCGCAGCGGTCGCACGCTGTTCGGCATCGTTTTTCCGCTTTATTTCATTGATGGATTGCTCGGCAAGCGAAAGCTCGGCAGGCAATGTGACGGGGTCGGGGCTCTTAGTCAACACTGCCCGAAGCGACGAAAACAAATCGTCGAAATAACGAAGGCTCTTGCGAATCGCAAAGGCCATGATAATGAGGATTCCCAGCAAGAACAACGTGATGGCGATGGGGTACTTCAGGGCTCGAATGTTGTTGTATGCCGTAAGGTTGCGTTGCATCTGCTGGCCGCCCGCATACGTAACCGATTCGATTCCTGTTCCCGCATCGTAGGAATAACGCACGACGACCTGCGAGAAATCGGCATCGGTCGCATCGAGCGCCTCTTCGTAGTACAGCTCGACTTGCTCGGGCTTGTCGCCCCAATCTTTGGTTGTCGACCACAGCGCATCGTAAACGTTCGCGGCCTGGCCTAAATTGCGCGAGTCAACTGCGGCGATCACAATCTGGCGCGCCGCGATCGACGAGCGCGGCATAGCCGAAAAAGAAAGCGATTCGCTTTGCACCAATCCCTGCGATACCGACGCTGCATATTCGTCAGAACCAGCCGGCTGACTCGTCATGGTATAAATCTGGTCGGGATTGACGCCTTCGGTCTGAACATTTTTGGCGTTCCCCGCATTTTGGGCAAGCCCCCAGCCCGCATCGGGCACAGACGAGTCGACCAAATCTTTCAAATACGACCGAACGACATCGGCCTTGAGCTCGTTTTGCTTCTGGATAAACCAGGTTTCCCCCGTCACGTTCGCCACATCGGCCGAGATGTACTGCCAGGGAGACGTAACTTTGGCAACGGCTTCGCCGAGTTGTGGGAAAACAATAAAATTGAGCGCCAAGGCCGCCGAAAGAAACAGCGCCGAGAACACAAGCGTCGCCGCAAACGTCGTGCGCAATATGCGCTTTACCAGTATTTGAGTTTGCTCTGTGGCATGCGACTTATGCACCGCATCTCTCCTTGCTTGGCGGCGCAATCGCTAGCCGCGACGTTTTTCGGGAATACGGTATCCAACGCCCCAAACGGTTTCGATAAGCTCCTCGGAAGAGTCGACCTCTGCAAGCTTTTTTCGAAGTCTGCGAATATAGACCATGACGGCATTGTGCGATGAGGCGGTATAAGCTTCATCCCACACTTTCTCGAAAAGAGCCTTCGAAGAAACGGGGGCTCCGCTCGCGCGCAAAAGCTCTGCCAAGCAATCGAATTCCTTGGGGGTAAGCTGCAGTTCGCAACCATGCAGCGTGGCCACGTGATTCGTCTCGTCGAGCTCGATGCCGCCCACGGAAAGCACGTCGTTTGCCGCCGGCGAACTCGTGCGCCCGCGCAATCGCGCCTTGATGCGCGCGACCAACTCACGAGCCTTGAACGGCTTGGTCACATAATCATCGGCGCCCAGCGTGAAGCCGAGAACCTTGTCGAATTCCTCGGTTTTCGCCGACAGGAACACGATGGGCATATCGGCATTGGCGCCTGCCGCGCCGCCGCGCACCTGCCGGCACACCTCAAAACCATCCATTCCCGGCATCATGATGTCCAAGATGGCCAAATCAAAAATTTGGGCATCGAGAACCTTAAGGGCCGCATCGCCAGAATGACAGCACGTCACAGCAAAGCCTTCTCGCTCGAGCAAGTGCTTCAACAATTCGGCGACTTCGAGTTCGTCGTCGCATACCAATATGTTCGTTTGAGCTGTTTCCATGGTCGAAATCCTAACATGGTGGTTTGGAGCGCTTGTGCGACCCTTTTCATTTTAAGGTTTTGTTCAGTATTATTCAGCCTTTTATCATCAGCCCTTATGGGATTTTCAACGCACGGCGCCCTTATTATGGACTCATCGAGACGGCGAGCAATCACCTTTCCATCGCGCAACTGCCGCTCGATTCGTGCGACGCACGATGATTGAACGGCCGGTTCCCGTTCCCTTCCCTTACAGGCCGGCCGTCATCGCCAAAAAATCGCGCCAAGGCCACCTCCCTCCCGGCCGAAGCGCATACCTTCGAGGTTTTCCCTCCCTTCCTCGAAGGCCCTTCCCGAAAAGCCGCCGCAGGCGGCTTTTCGGTTCTTTGGCGGCATGCGAGGCATTCGGCAAAGGCTGCGGCGAAGATGACTCTAGGCGAAAGCGTATCTTGATCTGGGCACTCAATAGGGTCACGGACTACTCGTGCGAACCTGCTAAACGCTCTGAGCGTTTAGCAGGTTGTACACGAGCCATGAAACGCCGACGCCTGTCTACCTTGTGAACAACCCACCAAACTTCTTCCCTTGGAGCAAGCTTCATGTGATACGGTTTTGAGAGAATGCAGACGAACAGCACGGCATCTCGCTCGAAAGAAAACACTTCAAACGATATTGCCCAACTATTGCTAAGAAGTTCTCACCAGGAGAAACGTCATGTCCAAACAAAACACGGCCATCGCGAACATCGACCCCGAACTCCAGCGAAAATACAACGCCCTGAAATCAGAGCTGCGCAGCCTTGGCAGCGCCGCCATCGCATTTTCAGGGGGCGTCGATTCCACACTTTTGCTGAAAGCCGCCCACGATGAGCTCGGCAGCGCCGCCATCGCCATCACGGCACAAGCATCCATGGTGCCCGCGCGTGAAATACGCGAAGCGGCCGAATTCTGCGAAAACCAGGGAATTCGCCACGTGCTGATGCGCGTGGAAGCCTTCGATATCGAAGGCTTTGCCGAAAACCCGCCGGAACGCTGCTATATCTGCAAAAAAGCGCTCTTCGGAACCATTTTGAAAAAAGCGGCCGAACTCGGCCTTGCATACGTCGCCGAGGGAACGAACACAAGCGATATGGGCGACTACCGCCCCGGGCTGAAAGCCCTTGGCGAGCTGTCGGTAAGGAGCCCTTTTCTGAAGGCCGATATGAGCAAAGAGGACATCCGCGCACTTTCCCGCGAACTCGGCCTTGCCACCTGGGATAAGCCTTCTTACGCATGCCTGGCGAGCCGCATTCCCTATGGAGATGCGATAACTCCCGAAAAACTCGCCGCCGCCGAAGCGGCCGAAAACATGCTGATTGCCGCCGGGTTTGCCCAAGTTCGCTGTCGCGTGCACGGCAACCTGGCACGCATCGAGGTTCCCGCCAACGAGCGTACGGCGCTCATGGATGCTTGCGCAAACGATGGGCTGGCCGCGCGCATTCGCGAAGTCGGTTTCGATTATGTATCCATAGACGCCGAGGGCTATCAATCGGGCAGTCTGAACCGCACGCTTTAATTCAAATTCAACCGGCAGCAGCTTGAAGGGCTCGCAATGCGGGTCGCCCATGCACCAAAGTGAACCGACCTCGCAGGGCCGTTTGCCAACACGACGAACGAATCCCGTGCCCAATCATGGCGCCGAAATGCCCTCGCCTTCTGCCCCGCCATGCAGAAATGGGGACGAAGATGACCTTCGTCCCCATTTTGGGAGGGCATGTCGAGTTATTGCGCTAGCAGGCGCGCGCCGCCAAGTTCGCCGTAGCGATAGCCGCCTGGATATCCCACGGATCAGCGCAGTCGCCCACGCATTTCACGTCAAATTCGCCAGACAATTCGTCAGCCAACGAGGTGTTTGGCACCATGTCGATGGCGTTGATCACCGCATCGGCCTTAATCGTCAGCTGCACGCCGGCCGCGTTGGTCACCTTCACTTCCCCATCGCCGATCTCGTCGAGCGTACTCATCGAAAGCACGCGCCCGCCGACCGCATAAAACGCCGGCTGCGTAAAGCCGAGAAGGCTGGCAGACTGCCCCTTGCCAAGCGCCGCTTCCGGCTCATTGGCAACGATGGTGACGTTTTTGCCATGCGCCAGCAAATACATAGCAGCATCGTAGGCTTGGACGTTGAAGCCGCAAACGACCACGTTGTCGCCCGGCTCATTCATCAGGAACTCGGAAACCGAAATCACCGGAGTTGCCGAAGTTCCAGACAGACCCAATTCTTGGCGTTTGCCGCCCACGGCAGCGATAACGACATCGGGTTTTTGTTCGCGCACGAACGCAGCGTCAACTTCTTTGCCCGTCACGACCTCGACGCCGGCGAGTTCGAGCTGGCGCACGAACCAGTCTTTCAACTTGCCAAGATGCTCATGCTTGCCTTTGACCGATTCGGCGAAATCGAGCAGGCCACCCATCGCGCTTTTCTCATACAGCGATACACTATAGCCCCGTTCGGCGGCAACGCGGGCCGCTTCCATGCCAGCAGGACCGCCGCCAATGACCATGACCTTCTTGCTTCCGTCACCAGCAGGCACATCGTAGCCTTCGGGCATCTCGTCGGTGAAAGCGCGGGCTTTGCACGCATTTACGCGGCAGCCCTCCGTCGCGCCCAAGTGGTTACCGAAGTCGGCAGCGCAATGCAGGCAGCGGCAGCATGGACGAATCTCGTCGAGACGATTCTCGAAGAATTTGTGCACGTATTCGTTATCGGCATTAGCAACCGGGCGATTGATGCAGAGAAAATCGATGCGGTCATCAGCGATAGCGGCCTCGAAGAAATCGGGCGCCATCGCGGGGTCCATATAAGTTGCCGCGCCAACAGGAATCGAAACGGCTTGCTTGATAATCTCAGTTGCGCCAAGCATCAAGCCCAAGCCCGAATGCGCGCCATCAAGATGCCCGCCGAAGTGCTTCCCGAAGTCGAAAAACGTGCCGAAGCCGTTCGCGCCCGCAAGACCAACGCCCGAGAAATAGCCGTCGCCCATGAACTGCGCGTTATGGTTGCCCATCACGCCCAAGATGAAATGCAGGCTGTCAGCCCCGGCCGCTTCGATGCATTTGGCCAGTTCGGCCGATTCCTCAACAGAGGAAATCAATTCGTCTTGACCAAGGTCGGTATCGTTTTCCTCCACGCCGTTCATGCGAACCTGCACGGGGAAATCTTCGCCGCACGCCGTTTTAATGGCAGAAATCAAATCGCCGATGAATCGCGTCCTGTTCTCAAACGTTCCCGGGCCATACGGGTCGTCGGCCGGACGGTCGTTGCGGAAACGCGAAAGGAACCAGCCAGGAACGTTATTTCCGGCAGCATTGATTTCTATGCCGTCAAAACCAATCGCCTGCAGCTTTTTGGCGGCGGTGGCAACGTCGTCCGCGAACATGGAGATATCCTCAAGCGTCATTTCGCTCGCCATGTATTGCGTTCCCGTCGCGGGCGTATTCGACCACTTGTTTTCAAGGCCCGGCGTGCCCCATTTCATCTGAATGAATGCCGGCACGTTATGGGAATGGATTTCTTTGCAGATTGCCTCAAGCGGGCTTTTCTCAATCGTGAGACGACTATCGGAGCCAGCCGTAAACACCGTGTACTGAGTGTCAATCCTGTCAAAAAACGCGTAGCTTCCCTCAACGAAAACCGCACCGACGCCGCCTTTGGCGATATTGCCGAAATATCCGACAGCTTGCGTTTCGTCGTTGGATACACCCGATGTAGCCGCAGTTTTCACGAAGCGATTCGCAATCTCGATTTTGCCGATGCTGAATGGCTTCGCCATGCTCGACTGAGAAAGATCGCTCATCGAGTTCGAGCTATCGATATCCTCTTGCGGGTTTATTTGCGCATAAGCGGAAGCTTGCGCCCATTCGCCTTTGGCGGCGTCGCTTGAGCCAGACGCGCTTTTGTCGCCAGCAGATTTCGCCGGTGAGCATCCCGCCAGCATGCCGCTCCCCAAAATGCCGGCGCCAACGGCGACCAGGCCCGCGCCGCCCACGAAATTGCGGCGGCTCATTCCCATAGATTCTCCCTTGCTCATTGCTCCCCCTTCGTTTGGCAATGTCGTCTGCGGCCTTGCGACCTGCTTGCCGCAAGGATTTCTGCGCCACCAAACATACGAGCGAAAAAGCGTTCTTACCTCCCCCTTCCGGAAGCAAATAGCGACAGTCGAGAAGAAATCCCCCCAACGGTACGATGGCTTACGACCTGCGATTTCAAAGGAAATCTTGACGATGCGCTATAATTTCGCCCCATGGAAAGCACCCGCGAACACATCGAACGCATTTCAAAAGCTTGCTCGGTCATCGGGCCAAGCTGCTTTGTCGCGTTCGTTCTTCTCTCGATCGCGAGCCGCGCTTTGCTCTTCGATTTCGATTTCGCGTTCTCCGAGCAGCTGCCCCTCACCATTTCTGGCGACGCTGGCTGCATTGCCGCCATCCTGATTGGAATCGCATGCCCAAAACGGCTGAAAGCCGCATCGCGTGGATACCTCTTCACCTTGTTTGCGGCAGGCGCAGCCATCTCGTCCCTTGCGAAGCTGGGGCTATTCGGCGAAAACAATCCAATCGCGCTCATTGGCGGCGACACGCTCTCGTCTGCGTTCTCTGCTCTCTGCGTGCTCCTTTGGTGGCATACAGCGCTTGAGCAAAGCGAGCAAGAAGGAACCGATATAGAACGACGTATCGCCGCCATCGGAATTGTCGCATGCGCCATCTTTTTGGGAGTGGCACTTCTTCCGGCACATGTATCGGGCATTTTTGCCGCAATCGCGCTCCCGTTCGTATCGTGCCTGTGCTTCGCGCCATTCGCAACACGCCCAGCGAACTCGCATGCGGCCAACCCGAAAGAGGCCGAAGCCGCCAATCGCATCCCGACAGTTGTGGCAATCGCCACCGTGCTCTCGTGCGTCGTCGTCGACCTTCTGGTCGATTTGTTCCCCTTGAGCCTGTTCTACGACGGCCCAGCCCTCGGGTCTCTTTGCCTGCCGGGCGCGCTTTGCGCCGCACTCTGCATGGTGCTTTCTGCCATTGTTGCCACTATCACGCGAAAAGGAAAGCTTCCATTGAGGCTGCTCTATTTCCCAGGCTTCCTCTTCGCCATCATCGGATACTTACTTTCTCCCTACAGGCCCCTCAACGGCATGCCGCTCGGTGCCTCCCAAGCTGGACAACTGATAATTTGCGCGTTCCTGCTCACCATTGCCTTGCGAACCGCCGGCAACAGTTCTGCGCGGCGGCTGGAAGTTTCCCTGAAAACAGCCCTGCTCGCCTTTTCCACCATGCTCGCCTGCGACATCGCCGTTGTTGCTCTTCAGCTTTCCCCCGGCTTCGATTATTCCGACTTCGTATTCCGCACAACGTTCTCGGGAATCGGCATCGTAGCCCTCGCCGTGCTTCTGCTTGGCCCGCTGCCGCGCTTCGAGGTCATGTTCGCCGAAGAAGGAAAAACCGAGAGGCCGACCCCGACGAACGACGCAGAGCCTAACCGCGCCGCCGAAAAAACCGCAGTGAATCTCTCGGAACAACGCGCGGTTCTTATTAAGCGGTTCGCGAAAGAGCATGGCCTTACCGCTCGCGAAACCGAAATATTCGCGCTCATGGCCGCCGGTCGCGATGTCCCTTATATCGAGAGGGAATTGGTCTTGGCGAAATCGACCGTGAAAACCCATGTGAAACATATTTACGCGAAGTGCGAGGTTTCTTCAAAGCAAGATCTTATCGACCTGCTTGAAGCCTTTGACGCCTAGGAAAACGCATCGCAACCTCGCCCGGAAGCCCAAAGCCCTAACGAAGCCGAGAGCCAAACGCAGGCCACATGCGGCAAGCAACCACGAATATCGTGAACCGACGAAAGATTTCGCAAGATCGCTATCCATCGAAAATAGACCCGTCGGAAGCGAGCCCAACAAAGCGCCCGGCCCGCTTCCGCTCTACGCTGCGCGTATTAATTTTTCAACAACAACGCAAATCCCACGCCTTCGCACCAACAAGAGCGTTACTATCCTCGACACGAACGATGGCCATGGGGAAGCCTGGGGAGGCTGGCTCGCGTTCGAAAGCAAATTCATACACAAGGAGCGCTATTTCATGCTGAGCGAACGCATGCTTACGAGCATCGTAAAAAACATCACCAAAAACCACCTCGTCATAAACCCCACCGACGAAAAGTTCATGCCAAACCCGCAGCCTGGGCGCACATATATGCTGTACCTGCACGTGCCGTTTTGCGAAGTACTCTGCCCTTATTGCAGCTTCAATCGCTACCCATTCCGCGAAGCTACCGCACGTCCCTATTTCGAAAACCTGCGGCACGAGATGATGATGCTGAAAAACATGGGCTACGATTTCGAGAGCCTGTATTTTGGCGGTGGAACGCCTACCATTTTGCTCGACGAGCTGTGCCGTACCATCGATTTGGCGGGCGAGAATTTCTCCATCAAGGAAGTCGCGTGCGAGACAAACCCGAACCATCTGGTAGACCCATGGCTCACGGCGCTCAGCGGCCGTGTGAATCGCCTGTCGGTAGGCGTGCAGAGCTTCAACGACAAGCTGCTTACCCAAATGGACCGTTGCAAGAAGTACGGTTCGGGCAGCGAGATCCTTGAGCGCATCGACAACGCCGCAGGGCGCTTCGATTCGTTGAACGTCGATATGATTTTCAATTTTCCCTCGCAAACCGAGGAGATTCTGCTCGACGATGTCGAGAAAATCAAACAATGCGGCTGCCGCCAAACCACATTCAGCCCGCTCTACGTTTCAAGCGCCACCACACGCAAAATGGAGCAATCGCTGGGAACGATGGATTACAACCGCGAATTCCGCTTTTACAAGCTACTCGACGAAAGCCTTGCTGGCGGCGCCTCACCCGCATTCAAACGCGAAACCGTGTGGACGTTCAACCGCCTGAACGCCGAAGGCAAGCAAGACCATGAGCTGCCCGTTGAAGAGTTGCAGGTAAACTACGACGAATACCCCGCCATCGGGTCTGGCTCCATTTCGTATTTGCGCGGCAAGCTGTATGTAAACACCTTCAGCATTCGCGAATACAACCAGGCTATTGAGAGTGGCCACATGTCGCTCATGGGCCAGATGCCCGTGCGCGAGCACGACCACATGCGCTATTGCTTCCTTCTCGGGCTCTACCGCCTGCGCTTCGATAAGAAGGCGTTCAAGGAACTGTTCGGCAAATCGGTCGAGGCTGCGCTGCCCGCAGAAATGGGCTTCATGCGCGCGAATGGCGCATTCGAAATCGACGATGCCGAATGCCTAGTTCCGTCCACCATGGGTCGCTACCTCACCCTGGTGATGTATCGCCAGTTCCTAAGCGGCATGAATAACCTGCGCGACCAGGCCCGCGCAGCTCTCACGGGCCCCGAGCATGAGCTGCTCTTTGGCGAAGGCGTGCCAGCGACGGCATAATCCGCTCGGAAGGAACGCCGCAAAAGAATTCAGGAACCGCATCATCCGCAGTCATTTCATTTGCTCCAAACCAAAAAGAGGCGCCTAAAAGGCGCCTCTTTCGGAATCTTCATTTAACAGCAAACCGCTATTCGAGCGTGGAGCCCTTCTTTTCGGGAACGAAGAACATGGCAATGAAAGCAACCACATAGATGCAGGCCACGCAACCAAGCGCAAACGAGAAGCTGCTGCCCGCCGCAATCATGGGAATGACCACGGGAGCCGAAGCGCCGCCGATGAAGCGGCCAGCATTGTAGAGTGCGGTCTGCGCGGTGCCACGCATTTCAGTGGGGAACAGCTCGGCGATGAGCGTGCCGTAGCCACCAATCATGCCGTTGGCGAACATGCCCATGAAAAAGCCGCCGAAAAGCAGAGCCGTGTAGTCGGTGAGCTGGCTGTAGACGACAACCATGATCGCGGCGCCAATCTGGAAGGTCCAGAATGCGGGACGGCGGCCTGCCTTGTCGGCGAGCCATCCGAAGACCGAAATGCCCAGCATCATGCCAACGACGGTAACGGCGGTCCAGATGCCCGTACCGGAAAGCGTCATGTTCAGCTCGGTGCTCAGGTACTTAGGCAGCCACGTCATGATGCCGAAGTAGCCCGCATTTTGCACGGTGCACAAAATGATGATGATGATGGAGAATTTCACGCGCTCGGGGGTCTTGAACAAATCGAGCACGCTTCCGCTCTTCTTGCCTTCGGCCTTATGCTGCTCAAAGATGGGAGGCTCGGGCACAAACGCGCGGATGATGATGGCGATAACGGCGGGAACGAAGCCCACAACGAAGAGGCCCTGCCAGCCAAAAGCGGCGATGACGGGGGCCGAAGCCAGCGATGCGACAAGCACGCCAACCTGAAAGCCCAGGCCAACGGCACTCGTGGATTTAGCACGGTTCTCGGCGCTGGAAACCTCGGCGGCAATCGCCATGCCCAAGCCAAACTCGGCGCCAATACCCAAACCAGCCATGAAGCGGCAGAAAGCCAAGACTTCGAAGCTTGGCGCCACAGCGCAGCCCAGCGTGAACACGCCAAAGAAGATGACGGAATAGGTAAGCACCTTGATGCGGCCGAATTTATCGGCCAGGCTGCCAAACACCAAGCCACCGATGAAAGCGCCCGCCAACGTGATGGAGGTAAGCATGCCCGCGGTGGTATTGTCGACAGCGAACGTCGCCATGATGCCCGACAAAGCGAAGCTCAAGATCATGAGATCCAAGCCGTCGAGCGCGTGGCCCACAGCAGCCGAAAAGACTGCCAAGCCGGAGTAGTGCTTCATGTCTGAAGCTTTGCCCTTGGAATGAGTGGTCATCCGTTACCCTTCTTCCGAAAATTGATAAACCTTTAGTATAGTAAGGGGCGGTGACGCAAAAATAAAGTCTGAATTTGCACAAATTTGTCTGGTCTGACGAATTTACAATTGAGAAACAAGGCTCGTTCGCGCTTCTCTAGCTCCTTCGAGCGCTTCCGTATGCGGCATTCTTGCGATTGCCGAACGCGCTCCCCTTGCGCGCCGTTTTCTTGAGGTTTGCCAATACGTCTTTCTCGGATGACCCTTCTATCTGGGCTTTCAGTTTCACCACTTCATCACGCAACCGAGCCGCGCGTTCGAAGTCCATCGCCTGGGCGGCGGCGGCCATATCGTCTTCCATTCCGGAAATAACCCGCATGACTTCGCTGCGCGATAGCTCGGCAAGTTGCAAATTAACCTGCTCGGCGCTGCCGACCTCGTTGCCATCGCCATCGTTCATAAAGCCCATGATATCGTTTATGGCTTTGTTGATGGTTTTCGGCGTGATCCCATGTTCTTTATTGAAAGCCATTTGGATTTCTCGACGGCGGCGAGTCTCCGAAATGGCCTTTTCCATGGAATCGGTCACTTTATCGGCATACATGATGACATGGCCGCGGTCGTTTCGGGCGGCGCGGCCAATAGTTTGGATAAGGCTGCGATAGTTTCGCAAGAAACCTTCCTTGTCGGCATCCAAGATAGCCACGAGGGACACCTCGGGCAAATCGAGGCCTTCGCGCAGCAGGTTGATGCCAACCAGCACGTCGAATTCGCCGCGACGCAAATCGCGCAGAATCTCGACGCGCTCAAGCGTCGCGATATCGGAATGCATATAGCGCGCTTTTATCCCCTGATCGAGCAGATGATCGGTAAGGTCTTCCGCCATTTTCTTCGTAAGCGTGGTTATAAGAACGCGCTCGTCATTGGCCGCGCGCTCTTTCGCTTCGTCGATGATGTCATCGATTTGACTGGCAATAGGACGCACGTCGATATCGGGATCGAGCAGGCCCGTGGGACGAATGATTTGCTCCACCTGCTGCTGGCTGACCTTTTCTTCATAATCGCCAGGCGTGGCCGACACATAGATGAACTGCGGCACACGCTGTTCAAACTCGTCGAAGCGCAGAGGACGATTGTCTAGGCAGCTGGGTAAGCGAAAGCCATGCTCGGCCAGCGTTACCTTGCGGCTGCGGTCGCCCTCGTGCATACCGCGAATCTGCGGCACGGTAACGTGGCTTTCGTCGATGATGCATAAAAAATCGCTCGGGAAGTAATCGAGCAGCGTGTATGCCGGCTCGCCCGGCGCGCGTCCATCGAGGTGGCGAGAATAGTTCTCGATGCCGCTGCAAAAACCCATGGTCTCAAGCATCTCCAAATCGTAGCTCACGCGCATTTCGAGCCGCTGGGCCTCGAGCAGTTTTCCTTCGGCCTTAAACTGCGACAAACGATCGCGCAGCTCGTCTTGGATAGTTTGGAGGGCGCGGTCCATCTTCGGACGCGCAGTAACGTAATGCGATGCCGGCCAGATGGGCAGCGCCTCGTATTCGTTGAGCACCTCGCCCGTCACGTTGTCTATTTCTTGGATGCTCTCTATTTCGTCACCCCAGAATTCCACGCGCACGGGATTGTCGGCGTACGGAGGGAACACGTCGAGCGCATCGCCGCGCACCCGAAACGTACCGCGCTTGAGCTCGTAATCGTTGCGGTCGTATTGGATATCGATCAGTTCATGGATCACGTCATCGCGCTCGGCGGGCTTTTCTTTATCAAGAAACACGGCCATGCCCGCATAATCCATCGGCGAGCCAATGCCATAAATGCAGCTGACCGACGCCACCACGATCACATCGCGGCGAGACAGCAGGCTCGACGTGGCCGCGTGACGCAGCTTTTCCACTTCCTCGTTAATAGACGCATCTTTCTCGATGAACGTGTCGGTAGAAGGCACATATGCCTCGGGCTGGTAATAGTCGTAATAGGAAACGAAATACACCACTGCGTTATCGGGAAAAAACTCCTTCAATTCGGCAGCAAGCTGCGCCGCGAGCGTTTTGTTCGGCGCCATAACCAAGGTGGGTTTCTGAACGGATTCGATCACTTTGGCCATGGTAAACGTTTTGCCCGAGCCAGTGACGCCCAGCAGGTTTTGATAGCGCAGGCCGCGTTGAACGCCGCAGGCTAGCTTCTCGATGGCCTGAGGTTGATCGCCCGAAGGCTCATAGGGGCTTACCACGCGAAACGGCGCATTCGCCAAACGCACTTCGGGCAGCTTGCCCTCCATGGTTGCGCCTTCGATATTTTTCAAATGGCTGCTCACACCCGCCCCTTTCGACATGTTCTCCCATTCTAGCATAGAGCGAACTGTTGTTCGATAAACAAAAAAGCGCCACACGAAGTGACGCTTTTTAGAAAGCCGGATAGCTTGGCTTCTCGCAAAATAGAAAGCCCTCGCAAGCCCATTGCCAAGCAAAATGCGAAACCATCAAACTTCACCAGCGCGCACAAGCAAGAATTCGCACACCACCCCAGCAAGCAAGCAGCTCGAAAAAACGCCCGCAAAGAAACCAAGCGAGTTACTCGAAGAACACATCCATGTCGGAATCTACGTCGGAAATTCCCGCAATGCCGAAATTATCAACAAGCACCTTCGCAACATTCGGGGAAAGAAACGCCGGCAACGTGGGGCCGAGATGAATGTTTTTCACGCCCAGCGAAAGCAGCGCCAGCAATACGATGACGGCCTTTTGCTCGTACCACGCAATGTTGTACACGATGGGCAAATCGTTGATATCAGCCAACCCGAATGCCTCTTGCAGTTTCATGGCGATGACGGCCAGCGAATACGAATCGTTGCACTGTCCCGCGTCAAGAACGCGCGGAATTCCAGCGATATCGCCCAGATCGAGCTTGTTGTAGCGATATTTCGCACAACCAGCCGTAAGAATCACGGCATTGCTGGGCAGCGCGCGAGCGAAATCGGCGTAATACTCACGAGATTTCTGACGGCCGTCGCAGCCCGCCATCACAACGAACGTGCCAATGGCCCCGCTTTTCACGGCATCGATTACCTTGTCGGCCAACGCGAGCACCTGCGCATGCGCAAAACCGACTATCACATCGCCGTCCTCGATCGCTTGCGGCGACGGCAGCGTTTTCGCCTGCTCGATAATAGCCGAAAAATCCTTCTTGCCATCGTCGCCCTCTTCAATGTGCGCACAGCCAGCCACGCCCGCCGAACCCGTGGTATACAGGCGGTCTTTGTAGGAATCGAGCGGCGGAACAACGCAATTCGTGGTAAACAGCACAGGGCCGCCAAACGTTTCGATGTCGTGGCGCTGGCTCCACCACGCCCCACCGTAATTGCCGACGAGATTGTCGTATTTCTTAAACGAAGGATACGCATGCGCAGGCAGCATCTCGCCATGCGTGTACACATCGACACCCGTACCGCGAGCCTGCTCGAGCAGCTGTTCAAGGTCGTACAAATCGTGGCCCGACACCAAAATGGCCGGATTGTTGCGCACGCCCAGAGAAATCTTGGTTATCTCGGGCGTTCCATATGCCTGAGTATTCGCAGCGTCAAGCAGAGCCAAGGCCCGCACGCCCATACCGCCGATTTTAAGCACGAGCCCCACAAGTTCGTTCGCCCCAAGCGCATCGTCGGTCGTCTTGGCGAGAGCATCCTGAAGCCCACTATGTAGATCGGCATCGTCGCGCCCCAAAACGGAGGCATGCTCAAGGTATGCCGCCATGCCCTTCAGGCCAAATACCGCGAGCTGGCGCAAGCTGCGAATGTCCTCGTCGGCGGGCTGCAGCATATACGGAGCGGGTTGCGCATCCACGTCACGTTGGACGATAGGCAGCAATACAGCACCGGCCTCACGCGCCGAAGCGGCGATTTCATTGCGCAGGACAAGCGTCTCATCGATACGGGCGCGCACGGCTTCTTCGTCGAAATTCACGTTGGTTATAGTGAAGAAAAGCCCGCCGTTTACCAGGCGGGCAACTCGCCGTGCGTCAAACGCGACGTTGGCCTCGCGAGCGGCCATAGCCGAAGCTGCCAGACCAGCGACCGCGTCGAGCAGGACATCTTGCAAATGCGCCATCGCGGGCGTCTTGCCGCACACACCGCTTTTGGTGCAGGCCACCCCGCCTGCAGCTTCCTGACATTGCGCGCAAAACATTGCATTGCACTCCATATGAAACCCCTTTTCATTCGGCCGATTGCTCGGCGGGAACAATGAGGTCATTACAGCGCGTTTTTTATTCTTATTCTGTTGCATTTGCAACATATGAGGTAAGTGTCACAAACGTTCGGTGGCATCCCTTAAAAGATGCACGCGCTTACCCGAGATTTCGATAAGCCCATCGCGCGCCATTGCGCTCAATTCGCGAGACATTGCCGAGCGATCGACAAACAGATAATCAGCGAGCTGTTGTCGCGAGAGAGCAAGTTCGAAATCGGCGCTACCTGCACGAAGCGCCTGAGCCGAGAAATACGACAGCAATTTTTCCCGCGTGGACCGTTTAGAAACATGACCTATCTTTTCGACAAGCGATGTCGCCCGGCGCGAAACCACCGCAAGCAAATTCTGCATAAGCCGCACATGAAAAGGGCAGTTCGACGAACACGGCGACATGATATGGCCCATATCCATAAACAAGACTTCGGCATCGCTTGCCGCTTCGACCGTCACTTCGGAAGGCGTATCGGGCAAACACGCCACCGCTTCTGCAAACACATCGGAGCGGCCTATGCGCGACACTAAAGAGCGATTCCCCCAGAAGTCTTCTTTCACCAACAAGAAGCTTCCCGACAAAACGAGGCCCACTTCGCGCACTGTATCGCCCTGCCGAAGCGCCGAGGAACCCTTCCGCACATGGCGAACATGGGCCCGCAGGCAATGCAGCAGAGCAATCGCCTCGTGCTCGGAAATCCCTTCGAACAAGCGAGATTCACACAGCGCGGCAATCTGCTGGCCGTCGAGCAAAGGCCGCTGAGATTCGCTGGGGTTATTTCCTTGAAGCTGCACGGCGCCGTTTAAACGGTTCCCAATGCGCCGACCGAATTAATCAGTGCATCATACACGCATTTGACCTCAACTTTTACCGCTTCAAGATCGCCGCTGTTATCGATCGTGAAATCGGCGAGGGCAGAGAGCTGGGCATCGGTTCGCTGAAGGGCGATTCGACGACTCACGTCGGCCACCGATTGCTTGCCGCGTGCGCACGCACGATCCATGCGCACGCATGCCGGAGCCGTCACGGCAACCAAGGCATCGGCCCAACGCACCTCGCGACGATCGGAAACGCCCGTGGTGACTTCAACAACCACCACATCGTGCAACTGCCCCAGCTCGGCAATGCGGCGGCGGCATTCTTTCATAATCGCCGGGTGAGTAATGGCATTCAACCATTCAGTATGCTCGGGGGTGTCGAATGCGGCGGCGGCCAAACGGCTGCGCACCACCTCCCCTTTCTCGCCGAAAACCGATGCGCCGAACGTGCGCGCAATGTCATGTTTCACGCCGGGAGTCGTAAGCACGAAATGCCCCACATCATCTAAGTTGATAATGCCCGCACCCAATTCGGCAAACATATGCGCAATGGTCGACTTTCCCGACCCAATGCCGCCAATAAGCGCGATGGTCTTCATGTTGCCTCCAGAAATCCCAGTAAAACAAAGATCGGCGAATAAAAGGTCCTAGCGAGCGCGATTCGAGATTCGAGATTCGAACGTACTCGCTAGGAATGCGCACTCGCTGCGCCAAGGCGAAAGCCTCGCCCGAAGCACCCGCCAGAATCAACCACAACATCAGCATCATCGCCGCCTGTCCAGACGGCGAAATCAGCATTTCTCTGCGATGTGGTAAATCAGACTTACCGTATCGTACCAGCCCAAACACGGATCGGTAATCGACTTGCCATATTCCATATGCTCAGAGATATCTTGGCGCCCCTCAACCAGATAGCTTTCAATCATCACGCCCTTGATGAGCGCGCGCAGATCGGCGTTGTAATTGCGATTGTGCAACACCTCGCCCACAATGCGCACCTGTTCTTTGTGCTGCTTGCCCGAGTTGGAATGGTTCGCATCCACCACAACAGCAGGATTGGCCAACCCCTTTTCGGAATACATCTTCCACAGGCGAATGCAATCCTCGTAATGGTAATTCGGGTGCGTGGTGCCATATTTGTCCACACCGCCGCGCAAAATCGCATGCGCCAATGGGTTGCCATCGGTCGTCACATCTTGGGTGCGATAGATGAAATTATGTCCATGCTGAGCCGCCACAATGGAGTTCAGCATCACCGATAAGTCGCCCGATGTGGGGTTTTTCATACCGACGGGGATATCCATGCCGCTTGCCGTCAGACGATGCTGCTGGTTTTCGACCGAACGCGCGCCTACGGCTTCGTAGCTCAAGATGTCGTCGAGATAGCTTCGGTTTTCTGGATAGAGCATCTCGTCGGCGGCAGTGAGCCCGCTTTCGCCCATCGAGCGAATATGCATATGGCGAATAGCCTGGATGCCCGCAAAGAGATTGGGCTCGGCCTCGGGGTCGGGCTGATGCAGCATGCCTTTGTAGCCCTCGCCCGTTGTGCGCGGCTTGTTCGTGTAAATGCGCGGAATGATCAGCAGCTTGTCGGAAACTTCGCGCGCGAGTTCCCCCAATCGACTCGTGTATTCACACACGGCGTCTTCGTTATCGGCCGAACACGGCCCAACGATGACGACGAACTTATCCGATGCGCCCGTAAATACGTCCCGAATCTCCGCGTCGCGCCGAGCCTTCAGCGCTCGAAGTTCAGGCGAAAGCGGAAACTCCTCTTTAAGCTGCGCCGGGTCGGGCAGCGTTGAATTCACATGCATCCCCACGATGAATCCCTTCTATAAAGAAAGGGCCGCAACCGCGACCCAAAAAATGAAGCGCAAACGAGTTTGTCTATGGTAACGCAAAACGCAGACAACGTGAGTTAGAGGAACCGTTCCTTTAACTCACGTTTTGCTCGCAGGAACAGACGTGGCTGCGAGGCGACAGCCAAACGGACGCAGCAAAAAGGCGCCCGCCAAACGGCGAGCGCCTGCCATTGAACGAATTGAGCACCGTCCCTTGGCCCGAGCCTATTACAGCCCCGTGACTTCGATGAAGTCGGTGTGGGCCTCGCCGCGTTGGAAAATTTCCTCGTCGAGCACAGCCTGATGGAACGGAATCGTAGTCTTAATGCCTTCGATGTTGAATTCCGCAAGCGCGCGGCGCCCGCGGGCCAGGGCCTCGTCGCGATCGCGACCCCACACGATAAGCTTAGCCACCATGGAATCGTAAAACGGCGAAATAACCGAGCCTGCTTGCACATATGCCTCTACGCGCACACCAGGGCCTCCCGGAACATCGAGGCGCGTGATGGTGCCTGGGCATGGACGGAAATCGTTTTCCGGATCTTCAGCATTGATGCGGAACTCGATTGCGTGGCCATTCGGTGCAAACGGAGCATCGCCAGCGCAGCTCATGGGCTCCCCCGAAGCAAT
Organism: Bacteroidaceae bacterium; assembly: GCA_963631715.1. GTDB lineage: Bacteria > Actinomycetota > Coriobacteriia > Coriobacteriales > Eggerthellaceae > Slackia. The sequence goes on along the minus strand of CAVGRL010000002.1, from coordinate 67,536 downwards.
GCGGAGTTGCTCTTTGATGATATCGACGCCCGTGATCTGCTCGGTCACAGGGTGCTCAACCTGCACACGCGTGTTCATCTCCATGAAATAGAATTTGCCGTCGGTATCGAGCAAGAACTCGATGGTGCCGGCGTTGCGGTAATCGACCGCACGCACGGCTTTCACAGCGGCAACCGCCATATCGCGGCGCAATCTCTCGTCAAGCGCCGGCGACGGAGCCTCCTCGAGCAACTTCTGATGGCGTCGCTGAATGGAACAGTCACGTTCGCACAGCGCGATTTGATGGCCGAAATCGTCGGCCAAAACCTGAATCTCAACATGGCGCGGGCGCAGCACGAGTTTTTCGATGTACACATCATCGTTGGCAAATGCCGCCTTGGCTTCGGCCTTCGCGGCCATATACGCATCGGCGAGCTCTTCGGGAGCATGCACTTCGCGCATGCCTTTGCCGCCGCCGCCGGCAGATGCCTTGATAAGCACCGGATAGCCAACGCGTTCAGCGAACTCGCGGGCATCTTCGACGCTTTCCACTACGCCATCAGAGCCAGGGACCGTCGGCACGCCGCAGGCCATCATGGTTTCACGCGCGGCCGCCTTGTCGCCCATGCGGTCGATGCATTCGGGAGCGGGGCCGATAAAGACCAAATCGTTATCGGCGCAAGCGCGCGCAAAATCGGAATTCTCGGCCAGAAAGCCATAGCCAGGATGCACCGCTTGACAGCCCGTAGTGTTTGCCGCGGCAATGATATTCGACATATTCAGGTACGATTTGCCTGCAGGAGCAGGACCGATGCACACGGCCTCATCCGCATAGCGCACGGGCAGCGTATCTTTGTCGGCCGTGGAGTACACGGCGACCGTCTTCACGCCCAGCTCGCGCGCGGCGCGCATGATGCGCAGCGCCACTTCGCCGCGATTGGCGACGAGAATTTTGTCGAACATGGATTACGCCCCTTCGCCCGCGACGGCCTGCCCATGCGGCTCGATCCAGAACAGCGGCGTGCCGAACTCAACCGGCTCAGAGTCTTCCACGCAAATCTCGCGAACGGTGCCCATCTCGGGAGCAGAAATCTCGTTCATGAGCTTCATGGCCTCAACGATGCACAGCGTCTCGTTGGCGGCAACCTCGTCACCGACCTTCACAAATGCCGGAGCCCCAGGCTGAGGCGCGGCATAAAACGTACCGACCATAGGGGCAGTTACGCACACCCAGTTGGCCGGATGCGCAGCGGCGGCGGGAGCCGCCGCGGGAGCCGCAGCCGCCGCAGGTGCCACAGCGGCAGCAGGAGCCGCAGCAACAGGAACCGCGGCGGCAACGGGCATAGCACCCGGCATGCGAACGTTAATGCGCATGCCCTCTTCTTCGACGGAAATCTCGCCGACGCCCGACTCTTCGACAACCTTCAGCAGCTCACGAATCTGATTGATATCCACGTAATCGTCCTCCTTGGTCAGGCTGGACTCGTTTTCCAGCAAGAATTCAACTCTTTCGGTAGCGCGATGCTTCGAGAGGAAGGTGCGCGCCTCGTTCGGGAACAAGGCGTACATGAGCACGTCCTCTTCGGAATTCGCCAAATCGCCAATTTCTTCAGCGAGCTGGTCAAACGTAGTGGTATTCAGCGATGCGGGAGACACATCGGGCGGCAAGACATCGGCATTGCCTACAACCTTTTTCAATATCGCCGGGTCTACGGGGCCGGGCGCCTTGCCGTACAAGCCGCACAGGTAATCTTTCATTTCCTTAGACACGACGCTCCAGCGCGACCCGGTGAGCACGTTGAACACGGCCTGGGTGCCAACAATTTGGCTCATCGGCGTGACGAGGGGCGGATAGCCGACCTCAGCGCGCACGCGCGGGATTTCGCGGATGACCTCGTCGAGGCGATCGGTCGCCTTTTGAATCTCGAGCTGGCCCATGAGGTTCGACATCATGCCGCCGGGAATCTGGTGCGAGTAGACCTTCATATGGGTAAGCGAAGATACGCCGCGGTTGTAGTGTCCGCGCTTGCGCACTTCTTCCCAATACTCGGCAATCTCGAACAAAAGCTCCAAATCGTAGCCGGTGTCATAGCGGCTTTCCTGCAGCGCGGCCACGATGGTCTCGACTGCGGGATGGGAATTGCCGAACGCGAGCGGCGCGCTGGCAGTATCGCAAATAGCCGCGCCGGCCTCGGCGGCTTTAAGGATGTTCATGGGAGCCATGCCGCCCACATAGTGAGTGTGGACATGCACGGGCAAGCCGATTTCGGCATTGAACGCCTTCACCAAACGCTCGGTGCGATACGGCGTAAGCAGGCCAGCCATATCCTTGATGGCGATGGAGTCGGCCCCGAGGTCTTTGAGCTTCTGGCCGTATTCCAAATATCCATCGAGCGTATGCACGGGCGACACCGTGTAGGAAATAGCGCCTTCAAACCAGCCGCCGCACGCCTTGATAGCTTCGGCGTTGTCGATAACGTTGCGGATATCGTTCAGCGCGTCGAATACGCGGAAGACCTGAATGCCATCTTTTTTCGCGCATGCGATGAAGCGGTTCACGATGTCTTTGGAATAGTGCTTGTATCCCACGAGGTTCTGGCCGCGCGAAAGCATGGCCAAATCGGTATTGGGCATGTGTGCCTTGATGGATCGCAAACGTTCCCACGGATTCTCGTCGAGAAAACGCAGGCACGTGTCGAACGTCGCACCGCCCCACGCCTCAACGGCCCAGTACCCAACCTTGTCCATTTTCGGCAAGATGGGCAGCATATCGCCGAGCTGCATGCGGGTAGCCCACAAGCTCTGCTGGCCGTCGCGGATGGTGGTATCCATCAATTGCAAACCAGGCATGCTTCACCTCTCACTTTCCAAATTGAGCCGCGTTGCCACGGCAGCATGAAAGCGGACGCGTGGCGCCACGATTTCGCGTGGCGCCAGACGCCCGCTGGCAAACAATGTGCATTCCGGGAATAGCCGGAACCGCGTCTATTCGATTATACCCACCACTCCAACCGCGGAAAGCGATACATTGGGCGTACGGTCGAACTTCGGCGCTCAAGCACTATATCGCGCGATAGTGCCTTTTGTCGAGCAGGCAACGGCCGCGTTACGCATTGGAAAAGAAAGAAACATAAAGACACGACCACAAAGGCAGTCGCACTTATAGGTTCACCGCTCGCCGCCGGCGAATGGCGAATGCGACAGAGACGAGCCAAAGAGACGACCACTTCGGTTCGCGCCGCCTCGGGCAAAAGCGGATTGAAGGCAATCGCAGAGAGCGCCCCTTGATTGCCATTAGGCTCCGCTCCTTGCCTCTTGCAAATCGAAGCCCGAACGGGCCGCCCAAGACGATCTCAAACTTGCATGGCCGAACGGTCGCGGCTCGATCATCCGGCCGAAATATGCCAACAGATTGTCGTCCAGCGCCAAGGCCCAATACAAAAAAGCGCCGCTCCCTAGAACGGCGCCATACCTGCTACATACGCTTGATGAAGCGACCGTCGCGGGTGTCGATCTGCAACACATCGCCGACCTCGACGAACATGGGGACCTTCACCTCGGCACCGGTTTCCAACGTGGCCGGCTTGGTCGAACCCTGAACGGTGTCGCCCTTGAAGCCCGGCTCAGTCTCGGTAACCTCGAGCTCGACGAACATCTTCGGCTCAACGCCCAAAAGCTCGCCATCGGCATACTCGAGCGTAGCGTTGTCGTTTTCCTTCAGCCACTGAGCCGTGTCGCCCACGTGGTCGGCCGGCAAAGAAATCTGATCGAAGCTCACCGGATCCATGAAATAGAAATCAGAGCCGTCGTTGTAGAGGTACTGCATTTCGCGCTGCTCAAGGCGAACGGTATCGAACTTGACGCCGGCGTTCACCGTGTCGGAAAGCACGCGGCCGGTTTTGATGTCGCGCATCTTCATGCGAACGAATGCGCCGCCTTTGCCAGGCTTGACATGCTGGAACTCGGTGATGATGCACATCTTGTTGTTGTAGACGATGCACATGCCGTTTTTGAAATCGGCGGTAGAAACGGTTGCCATGATTCCTCCTGACGCAACCAGAGCGCGCGAAAAGCCCTTCGGCCTCATGCCTCGCCACATGGCTGCTGATCGTTTTCTAATGGACTTGCGAAATTCCCTAATGAAAAATCGGCACTAGATTATAACCAGTTCGTGAGTCGATTTGGTGAAGACTTCGTATCCATCTTCAGTCACCACCCCAAAGTCCTCCAAACGGCACCCGATTTCCCCGGGCAAATACACGCCAGGCTCAACCGTTACCACGTTTCCCGGCACAAGGGGGGCCGCATTGCGGGGCGAGAGCACCGGAAGCTCATGGATATCGATTCCCACTCCATGCCCCAAACCATGCCCCATCTTCCCGGCAAACCCGTTGTGCGCAAGCACGTCTTCGGCCAAATGATGCATATCGGCCCCACTGCGGCCCGGCCGAATCATGGCCTCGACCGCTTCGTTCGCCTCGCGAACCGCAGCAAAAACTTCTTTCGCCTGCGGCGTCGCTTCGCCAATGCACACAGTTCGCGTCATATCGGAGCAATACCCAAGCTTGCGCGCACCGAAATCCATGACAACCATATCGCCCGCCTGCAAACGCCGCTCGCCAGCAATGCTATGGGGAGCAGCTCCGTTTTCGCCGCTCGCAATAATCGACTCGAACGCAAGGCCATCGGCCCCAAGGCGACGCATGGTGTCTTCAAGCTCGAGTTTCACTTGAAGCTCCGTCATGCCCTCGCGCATAAAGCCGACGATATGCTCGAAAGCCGCATCGGTTATAGCTTGGGCGGCGCGCATTGCGGAAATCTCGCCCTCGTCTTTCACGGCCCTCAGGCTTTTCACGAAACTTCCCGTCTCGATAAAATCGAAAGAGCGCTTCAGGTTGCCGAACGCCGATTGAAGGCTGCGATATTCGCGAAGCGACATATCGTCCTCAATACCCATGGCATATGGAAGGCCTCCTTGCCCATCGCCACGCGCGGCCGCAGCGGCAGAAAAGCCCCTCGAAGCCCATTCGGCATGCCCGCCACCGCAACCATCAACGACCCACGAAGAGCCAGCCGCGGCCCGCTCGCAAGCGTCACGGTAGCGCGAATCGGTATGCACAAAGGCCTTTTCCGACGTCACAAGCGCGAGATGAGCGGACTCGTCGTCGAAAACGCCTTCGAATTCGGTGAGCCATCTCACGTTGGAGATATCGCGGCAATAAAAGCCAGCCAGCCCCTCTTCCTCCATTTTTTTCCGCATTCGATCAAGCCTTGCCTCCATCGAAGGCATCTCCTTTCTCTTGACGCCCACAGAAAAGCTCCGTCGCCTTCGCCGGCCTGCCTGAAAACGACACGCACGACCCTAGGCACCGTTTGCGCGCCAGTAAAAATGAACGGCCAAACGGCGCAAGCTATTGCGTTTTCGCATTCGACCCCGCATGCGAAGATGGCCCTTCCAATTGGGCTTTTCTCTTGCGACGGCGGCGACGGCGCTTTTTCGCCGGAGTGGGCTTCGATTCGATTTTCCCACCGCCGGAAGCGCAGTCGCGAACGCTGTTCTTTCCCGAAGAGGAAGCAGCGGCGCTTGAGCCACCTGGCTGCTTGCCCTTCTTGCCCCCCTCGTTCGGTCGCGGCGAAGCAGGTCGACGGCGGCCGCCTTTGGCGCAAGGGCGTTTCTTTCGACGACGCTGGGCATCGGCCTCGATCTTTTTCGCCACCGCATCTTCTTCTTCGGGAACATACACGCCGGCGCGAGCGAGAACTTTCGCCACAAAATCGGCAACCGAGCCCGTAGAGCGATTCTGAACGTTGATCTTGGCCCGAGCCACTTCCTCGTAAAGCGGCTTGCGGCGCTCCCAGAGCCCTTCTATATCGCATTCGTGGGCAAGCAGGGGCCGCGTGCTCAAATTCCGTATTCTCCCAAGGGAAGTGGCCTCGCTCGATTCGAGCATGACGGCGAAACCTTTACGCTTGAGCGCGTTGCGGCTTTTCTCATAGGCCACGATTCCCTCGCCGCACGAAATAATGGCCGGACCCATCTCGATGCACTCCGACAAGGCTTCGAATTCAAGTTCCCGCAAAGAGCGTTCGCCCTTTTCGCCAAAAAGCTCCGAGGCAGATTTGCCATGCTTGCGCTCAAGATAGGCATCGACATCGACGCAGGCGACGCCCATATCCCTCGCCATGCGCCGAGCAACGGTCGTCTTGCCAACGCCCATGAACCCTACGAGGAAGACGTTTTTCTTCAAAACCCCCATGCAATCACCGAGCCGCTAATTTCAGACGCCGGTCATAGGCCGCATGGGCGGCATGGATGTCAGACATCGCCGCAAAGCCGAAGCGCTCCTGATAAAGCGAAGCGAGTTCGAACGCAATACGCGCCTCGATGGCGACAGCAAGCCCGGGAACTGCGCAAACGTCGCAATCGGGCGAAGAGACCTCCGCCGGCTCAAGAGTCTCGAAATCAATGCTTGGAGCACGTCGTGCGAATGCCGGGCTTGGAGCCGCATCTATGCGCATTACGAGAGGCATCCCGGTGGAAAACCCGCCTTCGATTCCGCCGGCGATATTCGACAGGCGGGAAAAGCCCGCGGGGCCCACGCAAATACCATCGACGGAATCGGAACCTCGAAGAAGTGAGCGGTTCGAAAGACCGAACGAAACGCCCGTCGTTTCGGAGAAAGAGAATGCCGCTGCCGACAAGCGAGCGGCCAAACCATCCGGGCCGGTTGCGCCCAACCCCGCCGCAAGGCCCGTTGCCACTATCGCAATCTGTCCCCCAAGGCTATCGCCGGCCTCGCGAGCGGCGGCTATTTCTTCTTCCATGGAGCGAGTGGCCTGCGGCGAAGGGCATCGAAGGCTCGACGTCTCTATTTCAAGGGGAGCATAGGATAGGCCCGCAAAATCCGCATCCGTTTCGCGCATGGCGGCGTTTCCTATGCGCGTGACGTAGGAATGAATTTCAACTCCAAAGTCGGCCAAAAACTCACGGGGCACCGAAGAGGCGGCGATAAGCGCGGCATCCGACCTTGAAGACGCGCATTCGAGCGCGGCCGAGCAATCGTCGGCATCGCAGGAAAGCGAACGCATCAAATCGGCCGAACCTGGGCGGGGAATCGAGGAAGAGCGCGCCTCTTGCCCTTCGGGCGAAGCACACCGCGAACGATTGCCTATCGCCAGAGCAACGGGGCCACCATTGGTTCGTCCATCTGCGGAAATGCCCGAAAGCACGGCAACGCATTCGGAAAGGCCCAACTCCTCGCACGAACACCCCTTGGCCCAACGGGCGAGATCAGCTTCCGCGGAAGCCAGCTGGAAACGCAAGCCAGCAGGAACGTCGGAAACGACGGCAAGCAGTTGCGTGCCATGCAGTTCTCCAGCGATCGTATGCCTCATGGTTGCTCCCAGCGAATCTATCGTATCCAAGGCTCGATTCTAGCACGCGAAAAGCGGCGGCTGCATTTTGGTTGCGTTTTAAGGCTAGACTGCGGAATTATCGCGCATATCGGCAAGGCGGAGCAGCGGCTTGGCTATTTTTCGACGCTGATGCCTTTCATGAAAAGCGCCTCAACATGGCGAAGCAGCAACGTATGCCTCAAATCGACCGAAACCAAAGGCTCCACCATAAGCACTCGCATGCCCATGGCATGGCCTCCCCATACATCGGTTATGAGCTGGTCGCCAATGCAGACGGTTTCACTTCGACGTGCCCCCATCTTGCGAAGAGCCACGAAATACGCGAAGGGCAGCGGCTTTATCGCATGGGAAACAATTGGCAGGCCCAAGCGCTCGGCCCACTGGTGTGCCCCATGGTGCCAATTGTTGGTAAGAATGCACGCCTTGACCCCCGCAGCGTCAAGCGAAGCGAGCCATGCACGAACATCTTCGGGAACCTGATGGGTATCGCGCGGAAGCAGCGTGTTGTCCAAATCGAGCAGCGCGAATTTCATACCACGACCGGCAATATCGGCCACAGGGTCGATCTTCGTCACGCGCGTGAAATACCTATCGGGAGTGAAAAACATTGCACGACTCCTAGGTCCAACAAATGCCAGCGGAAAGCCACCCGGCGACTTTGCAGCGGCGAGTGCATGCGTTGACCGTTGGGCCGACACGCTTACAGATGCTCGGCTATTGCCGCCTGATGCTCGGCATACGTCTGGCTGAACTGGTATTGCATGGTGCCAGAGGCATCCTGCCAGAATATGAAGTAGTAGTAACCCTCGTAATTGCTGGCTGGCGAGCAAACCGCCTGCAGGCAATCCAAGCCAGGCGAGCAAATCGGCGTCGGTGGCAAACCCGGGTTGGAGTACGTGGAATACGGCGTGGCTGCCTGCACTTCATCGGCGCTCGGGTCATGGCCGACCTCATAAGCGGTCGTCGCGTCGGATTGCAGGTATCCGAACGTTTCGGTGTTATCCGAAGACAGACGGTTGTAGAACACCGCGGCAACCTGGGCACGAATCTGCTCGTCGCCACTCGATTCCTTTTCGACGATGGACGCAAGCGTTACGGCGTCATAGATAGAAAGCCCGCGGCTTTGGGCATATGACCAATCAAGGCCGGCCGTTTCTGTCTTGAACTGGTTGAGCATCGTTCGAATGATGGAGTCGGCGGTATCGACGTCACTTATGGAATAGGTCTTCGGGAACAAAAAGCCTTCCAGCGAATTGCTTCCCGCATCAGCGAGAAAATCGTACTCGGAAGCGTAGACGCTTGCATCGGATGCCGCCGCGATAAAATCGGAAGCCGCAATGCGCCCGCCGGTTGCGGATTCCACTGCAGAAGCCATATCGGAGAGCTTGTAACCCTCGGGGATGGTAAGGCCGTACGTTCCGAAGTCACCGGCGGCGATCGCCTGGACCACATCGTCGAGCGTCATCCCACTCGAAAAGACATACGTCCCCGCCTGGAACTGGGAATCGAGCCCTAGCGCTTTCGCGCGAGCAAGAAACGCATCAGCATCGGAAACGACGCCGGCATTTTTCAGAATCGAAGCAGCTTCGCTCGCCGAAGAGCCCGACGGGATCGTGACGCTCACCGAAGAGTTCACCACCACAGCCGAACCATCAACGGCCGCATCGGCATTGGTGCATCCCCGAATAGCGCCCACTACGCCGAAAACGATAGCCAACGCGGCAACAACCGCAATAATGAGCCCCACGACCATGGGCGCCTTGCTTTTTTTCGGGCGAATATGCGAGGTATCGTAGGTGCGGAACTGTCGTTCCCCTTGAGCATGGACCATGCGGGCACGATGGTTGGGATGGTTTGAGTACGTAACCTGTCTACGGGGCATATTCGTTTTTCTCCCTTAACGATCTGGCAGGCGCAGGTGCGCATCGAAATCTTATTGAACCTGGGAATCGAGCCACGCTTGCAAAAACAGGCTCGCTGCAATCATGTCTACTTTACCGCGCATAGCGCGCTCGTCCAAACCCTCTTCACGCAAAATGCGCTTCGCCTCACGAGAACTCAAACGTTCATCACAAAAATATAGAGGCAGCCCGCATGCTTTCGCGATTTTGCCCGCCTTTTCTCTGATGGAAGCAGCCTGAGGCCCCTCTTCACCCGCCATCGTCATCGGCAAGCCGCTCACAAGCTGCTCGATTTCCCAATCTTCGATAATGCGGCGAAATTCGGCCCCGTGGTTCAGCACCGCATCGGCCGGGAGCACCTTGAGCGGCGTGGCGATTTTGCCCGCCGCATCGGAAACGGCAAGGCCGACGCGAACCTCGCCAATATCAAGCGCCAACGTACGCATAAGAGTCCTTTCTCTTCCATGGTTCGAAGGCTGACGTTCGGCCGCCTGAGGTCGTCTGCGTTCATTTTTGCGTTTCTTTTTAATGAAACACAGCCAGTCGAGCGCATAGCGAGCGGTAGCGAGACGTGGCCTCGGGCGGCCGAAACCAGCCTCCGAACCACGTAGCCGCCAGATTTTGCACATTGAAACGCCCCGTGGTCATTTCAGTTTCGAACTTCTACGCCCGAACGAATGCGTCGCCAAGGCAGAAGCGCACTTCTCCAAGGCGAAAGCGAGCGAATACGAAAAGGCCCCGGACACCCAGGGCCTTGAAGTGCTATTTCGCGAGCATTTCGCGAGCGGCATCGAGAGCCGCATCGATGCCTTCGGCGTCTTTGCCGCCAGCCTGGGCCATGGTCGGCTTACCGCCGCCGCCGCCCTTGATGTTTTTGGCGATCGCTTTAATGACTTGGCCTGCATCGAAGCCCGCCGCAACGGCTTCATCGGTTCCGGCCGCCATGATGACCGGCTTTTCGTCCTTAATCGTGCCAAGCACGCACGCTCCCGGCTTGGGCATACGGGCACGCAGAATGTCCCACGCGTTGCGCATGCCTCCAGCATCAAGTCCATCGATGCGGGCGATGACGAGCGGATACCCCACGTCGACCATAGCCTTCAAATGCTCGGCAACGTTGCCTTCGGCGGCCATCTTCTTGCTCGCCTTGCGCTTTGCCTCGAAGTCTTTGATGGTGGCGATATTTGCCGCAGTGCGCTCAGAGACGTCGAACAGGGGAACACGAAGCTCCTCTGCTGTCTCTTTAAGTTCCGATTCGATCTTGTTCACATACGCAAGCGCGTCGAAGCTCGTCACGGCCTCGATGCGGCGAAGGTTGGCGCCAACGCTGCTCTCTGAAACGATTTTCACGAAGCCAATTTCGGCGGTGTTGGAAACGTGGCAGCCGCCGCATAGTTCGCGAGAAAACTCCCCCGCCTCAACGACGCGAACGACATCGCCGTATTTCTCTCCGAAAAGGGCCGTTACGCCCGACTCGCGGGCCTCATCGATAGAAGTCTCGTAGATATTCATCGGGATGGCACGCATGATTTGTTCATTCGCAACGCGCTCCACCTCGACGAGCTGCGCGGTGCTCACGCCTTCGAAATGCGTGAAATCGAAACGCAAGCGATCGGGCGCAACATAGCTGCCCGCCTGCTTCACATGCTCGCCAAGAACCTGGCGCAACGCCGCGTGGAGAAGGTGCGTGCAGGTATGGTTGCGCGAAATGCGCTTGCGACGAAGCTCGTCGACAACGGCGCGCACCGTATCGCCCACCTTCAACGTTCCTTCAATCACTTTAACGCTATGGCAAGAAAGGCCTTTCTCGGGAGCCTTCGTGTCAACGACTTCGGCTTTGAAGCCGTCTCCCTCAAGGACGCCGGTATCGCCAACTTCGCCACCCATCTCCGCATAAAACGGAGTGAGGCCCAGCACAACCTCGGCGACGTCGCCCGCCGAAATGCTCTCGACGCGCTGACCATCTTTGATAAGCGCGCGCACGCCAGAGCTCGCAGTCGTGCGATCGTATCCAACGAATTCGGTAGCGCCAAGTTCTTTGAGAACGTCGGCATGCACGCCGCCATACGTGCTCCACGCCGCTTCGGCGTCTTTCACGTTTGCCGCACGCGCGCGGTCGCGCTGCGCTTGCATGCAACGTTCGAAGCCCTCCATATCGACCTTCACGCCGCGTTCCGCGCACATCTCTTCGGTGACCTCAACGGGGAAACCGTACGTATCGTGCAGCGTGAACGCCTGCTCGCCAGAAAGCGTATCGCCCTGCAGCTTATCGAAAGCCTCAGAGAGATACACCTGGCCCTGGCGCAACGTGGCACCGAAGCGCTCCTCTTCGGAAAGGATGACGCGGCGAATGAGCTCGCGGTTGTCGACGATTTCAGGGTACACATCGCCCATGAGCTTCACGATTTCATCGACGTATTCGTTGAGGAAAACGCCCTCGATTCCAACCATGTGGGCCTTTTGGATGGCGCGACGCAGCAAGCGTCGCAAAACGTAACCGCGCCCCTCGTTCGAAGGCAAAATGCCGTCGGCAATCATGAATGTGACAGAACGGCTGTGGTCGGCCATGATGCGCAACGATTTGTCGATATCGGCGGCGTCGCCATACATCTTCTTCGAAAGACGTTCGCCCACCGAAATCAGGCTGCGAAGCACGTCGGTGTCGTAATTGTTCGTCACGCCCTGCATGATGGCGGCAATACGCTCAAGCCCCATGCCCGTATCGATGTTTTTCGAGGGAAGCGGAGCCAACGTGCCGTCTTCCTGCCCATCGAACTGCGTGAAAACGCAGTTCCAATACTCCAGAAAGCGATCGCAATCGCAGCCGGGAGCGCAATCGGGGCTACCGCAGCCAACCTCGGGGCCTTGGTCGAAGTAGATCTCGGAACACGGGCCGCACGGGCCGGTGGGACCTGCACGCCAGAAGTTGTCATCTTCCCCCAAGCGAGAAATATGGCTGTCCTCAACCCCGAGACCCTTCCAAATCTCGATGGTCTCGTCGTCGTCTTCGAAAACGGTGAAATACAGCTTTTCTTTCGGCAGCCCCAAAACCTCAGTCGAAAACTCGTAGGCCCAGGCGCACATCTCGTTTTTGAAATACTTGCCGAAGCTGAAATTGCCCAGCATTTCGAAAAACGACAAGTGTCGCGCATCGCCGATGTTGTCGATGTCGTTGGTGCGAACGCACTTCTGCACCGTAGTGGTGCCGATATAGGCGGGGTCGAGTTCCTTTTGATGCAAGAAATATGGCTTGAACTGAACCATACCGGCGCTCGTAAGCAACAAGCTCGGATCATCAGGAATCAGAGACGAAGACGGCAGGCGCTTGCAGCCCTTCTCTTCGAAAAACTTCAAGTACTTCTCGCGGATTTCCGCTGTAGTCATGTACTCCATGGAACAAGTCTCGCTCTCGTTTTGAGGATTAACGGGCTTCTAGCGCCCAATCGTTTCCAATTGGCAAATGATAGCTAACGCGCCGCGCTCCGTCACGCCCAAAACCCCACGTCGCGAGAATTCTATGAATCTGCCCGGAAGAATCGCGGACGCACGCAAGCACGCGCTTTCGAAAATCAAAGCGGCAGCGCGCTCAACGATGCTTTATTATGGGAGCAACGAGAAGCTTTCGCGCCCCGCGCTGGCGGCGAAAACAAAAATCATTCCAAACAGAACGGATCGCCATGACCGACAAACTCGAGCCCATCGATGGCGTCGATTGGGAAGAAATTACAGAAAACACCTGGTTTTGCGGCATATACCGCTATCGTTTCGATTGCGAGGCGATTATCCGCAAAAATGACGCCGGACGCTTCGAATGGGCCATCAGGCTTCTGACGGACGCAAACGGCGAAGCCGAAGCCGAAGAGGCTGGAACATATGCAAGCCTCTCTCGCGCCGAGAAAAAGATCCAAGCCTTGTTCGCCGAGTTCATGGAGCGCCCTTCGGTGCAAGACCCAAAAAGCGCCGAAGAGGAAGCAGTGGCCAAAAACGCCGCCGAGCAAAGCGCGCTTGCATAGCCAAGGAATCCTTCCCGCATGAGGACAACGGCCAAACCAAACACCCTTGCTCAACCCTTTGCGAAATGAAAACGGGGCTTTCCTCAGGAGCTAGACGACCACAGCGTCGCAGCCCTTAAGGAAAGCCCCGTTTCCGTATGCGATACGAATGCTCGCCCTATTCTTCCTTTTTCTCTTCCCCGGACTTTTTATCGCCCGAATTAAGCGCCGACATGAACCCCGGAAGCGCAAAGGGCTTGCTCGGCGTAGGCGATATCGCATCGGCCATGGCATCGGGGGCATCTGTCGGGCTTTCAATTTTAGAGGGCTCACCCCGGAAAAACACGCCGTCTTCGGCGACGATTTGGCGGCGCGTGCCCTTTTCGAAGTAGTACACGAAAATGGTTTTCGCGATGGCGGTAAACGGAATGGACAGCAGCATGCCGACGATATTGCCGACAAGGCCGCCCATCGATTGCCCGATGGCACCGCCCACAAGCAAAGCGACTATTACAAGCGCCGGATGAACGTCGACCGAATTCTGCATGAGCTTCGGCCCGATGAAGGTATACACGAACTGCTGCACGCACACCGTGAGCACCAATGCGAGCACGGCGGTAATGGGGCTTGTGAGCAAGCCGACCACCGCGGCAACGGCGCCGCCTATCCAAGGGCCCACCACAGGAATCAGATTCAAAACGCCCGTAATAAGGCCAAGCGCGGCGGCATTGGGCACGCCAAGGATGGCAAAGCAAATGCCACATGTAGCGCCAATGATGAAGCACTGCAAGGCTGTCGCCTGAATATAGCCTCCCATGATGCGAGTAAACGCGAGGCGAATCATATCGGCCTCTTCTTTATGGGAAGGCGGCACAATGCGATCGATCTCTCGGTCAATCGCAGGAAGCTCCATAAGCACCCAGAATGCGACGACGAGCGAAAACCCGAAGATCATGCATAGATTGGCGACGCCCGCACCGAATACGACGACGCCATTGGCCGACTGCCTTGCTATGGCCGAAGCCCAATCGGCAAGCGATTTGCTCCCCGTATCAATCCAATCGCGCACGGTGTCGTTTTGCAGAAGCGAAGCATAGCGCTCGTACAGCGACGTGGCCCAATCGGTCAAGCCCTGGACGTATGTCGGCAGGGCGGCGAAAATGCTGGCGAACTGGTCGTTGACGCCGAAAACCGGCGAAAACATGACGATTCCAAGCGCTCCAAGCACGACAAAAAGGCCAACGAAAGCAATCGTCGTGCCAAGGCCGCGGCGAATGCCGCGGCTTTCCAGCGCGTCGACGGGCCCACTCAAAATAAGCACGAAGACGAGCGTCCACACAACGATGGACACAGGCATGGCCAAAACGTCGAGCACAAAACCGAGCACGTATACGAGAATCGCGATGCCGATAACCATCCAAACCTGATAGAAATGGCGGCGCGCAATATCGGTTTTTTCGGCCTGGGTCTTTTCTCTCGGAGAGTTCGCCAAACGCGGCTCATCTCCCGAATTCGAAAGATCGCTCAAAGCGTCTAATCCTCCTTGGGAGCGCTATAGGTGAAGTATCCGCCTTCCGTTTCCTGCTCGGCCTTTTCGGGGCATTCCGAAGCTTGGGCGTTCGAGCTGGGCTCAATATCGGAAGCATCCGCGGCCTCGACAGCCGCCGCGAGCTTGGCCGACTCATCGGAAGCTTTCTTCCCGGAAAGCGCCGTGCGCAGTTTGTCGGAAGCGGCATTCACGATTTTCAAGGGAGCATTCGTCACCGTATCGATGGCCTCGGTCGCAGAAGCCGCAGAACCGGTAATCGAATCGACGTTCTCCAAGATGCCGTCAAGACGCATGATTTCGAGATTGGCCGCATCGACAGCCAACGAAGCGCGCTCCATCAAAGGATCGACCCTATCGATCGCTGGCTTAATCGCCGCGGTCATTTCCTTAGCATCGGAAGCGACCTGCTTCGCGTCTTGCAGGATGGGACGCATATCGTTCTCGATTACTTCGACCGTTTTGCGAGTTCGGCGCAAAACGAGTACGAGCTCGACAAGCATCCACACAAGCGAAATGCCCACAACGACGAATATGACGGGAAGAATCACTCCCGAAATTAAGCTTGCGTCCATGACATGTTCCCTTCGATCGATCGCGCCAAGGAGGCGCTTGCGGTTTTCACTCTGGAATGATAGCAGTACGGCGCAACAATCGAGCGTTCAGGAACATGCGTTTCGCCCATGTTTAAGAAACGGAGCCCTTAGTTCCGGCGAAAGCCCGCGAGAGAAACGCCCAACTGCAGATTGAATCGAGCCCTTCTACTCATTTTGCTTCGAAGAACGAGCCCGATCGCGCGAGACGGCCTCTGTTCTATAGGCCTCCCAGCCCGATTCCCCCGGCCGATAGAAGCAACCCCGCTGCAAGCCTTCGGGCAAATAGCGCTGATCGACCCAATGTCCCGGGTAGTTATGCGGGTATTTATACTCACCGTAATCTTGCGCCCCAGGACGATGGCGATCCCGAAGATAGCTTGGCACATCGCGGCGCGGCCCATGGCGAACTTCCGCCATAGCGGCATCGATGCCCACTTCAGCCGCGTTGCTTTTAGGCGCGAGGCACATATACGTCACGGCTTGCGAAAGGTTGATGCGGCATTCCGGCAAGCCAATGACCTCCACTGCTTTGAAGGCCGCCTCGGCGATAAGCAGCGCCTGAGGGTCGGCATTGCCGATATCCTCGCTCGCCAAAATAAAGATGCGCCGGGCGATGAATTTCGGATCCTCGCCGCCATCAAGCATGCGCGCAAGCCAATACAGGGCGGCATCGGGGTCGCTGCCACGCATCGATTTGATGAAGGCGCTGATCACGTCGTAGTGCATGTCTTTGTTCTTGTCGTAAGGAAGCGCCCGGTGCGGCGTCGCGAGCTCGACCATGTCGGCATCGATCGCATACGGCTTCTCGCCGCCTTCGCGCTTGGCCTTCTCTTTGGCAAGGCCCGCCGAAAGCTCAAGCGTGGTAAGCGCCGAGCGCCCATCGCCGCCCGATAGGTTCACGATGGCAGCCATAGCCTTTTCGGAAAGCGAATACTCGCTCGCAAGGCCGCGCTCGTCTGAAAGCGCCCGATTCACAATGAATTCGATGTCGGCATCGGTAAGCGAACGCAGCTCGACCACGCGAGAGCGCGAAATAAGCGCGGAATTCACTTCGAAAAACGGGTTTTCCGTCGTGGCCCCCACCAACACGACCGTGCGATTCTCAACCGCATGCAAAAGCGAGTCTTGCTGGCTGCGGCTGAAACGATGAATCTCGTCCACAAACAAGATGGTGCGCCCGCCCGTTTCCAACAGCCGCTTTTCAGCCGCGGAAATCTCCCTGCGCAAATCGGCGACGGTGCCGCCGATGGCCGACACTTCGACGAATGTCGCCCTTGTCGTTTCGGCGATAATGTGCGCGATGCTGGTCTTTCCCGTGCCCGCCGGTCCATATAAAATGATGGATGAAAGCGTGTCTGCCTGGATGGCGGCATGCAACCAGCTGCCCGGCCCCACGGCATCGGCCTGGCCAGCAAGATCGCCAAGCGAACGGGGACGCATGCGCACGGCGAGCGGCGCCGCGGCGAACTTCTTTTCGTTTTCAACCTCGGTAAAAAGCGTGTCGGCCATGCAGGAATCCTCTCGAAAACTTGGCCTCGGCCCAAAAGCCGAACGTTCAAAAACCGGCCGCTGCCACGCCAGGTCAAAAGGCCGCCAAAGCGCGCAAACGCCGTCTTGCTGCAGCTATTGGTCTTTTCGAATCTTCACGACAATATAGATACTTAGTATAAGCGCGCCCATAAAACCAAAAAAACCTATGACGGGCACGCCGAATAACTTGGGGTCCATTCCCGTTGAATAGATAAGCGACGAACCGATGAACAGCCCCGCCGCAATCATCGCGAGGCTCAGCCTGTCGATGATGTGCCCGATTTTTTCCATCGGTCGAGGCGCTTCAACTTCGAATTTGATGCGCAATCGGCCTTTTTCCGTCATGTCAAGCACGTTTGAAACCCGTTCGGGCAAGTGCAGCGTCTTGTCGGCCGCCGCCATCGAGGCCATCATTTTGCTTTCAGCCTCGTCGACAATGTCGAAATTGCGAACGAGGTAGCTTTTCACATACCGCTCCACCACGGCAAGGATGCTGATTTCCGGCGAAAGCGAGATAAGCGTGCCCTGCAACGACGCCAAACCGCGCACAAGCATCACAAAGCTTTGGGGCATGATCACGTTTGCGTGGTCGAGAATGCCCATGATGTCGTTGAGCAGCTGGGCCACATCCATGGAATACGCGTCTTCGGAACTGTAGCGGTTCACAAGCGCCGTGAGGTCTTGCAGAAGCGCGCTGTAGTCGAAGCTTTTTCCCGGCACATCTTTGATGCGACCCCATTCGACAAACAGATTCGTGAGCGTGTGGCAATCCTGGGAAATCATGGCCTTCATCATCGAAAAGAACAGCCTGCGCTCATAAGGGGAAAGCTCGCCCATCATGCCGCAATCGATCCATACGACTTCGCCAGGATCAGCCTTGCCGGCTTCGCGCTCCTCGCGCGAGAGCGCAGGCCTCACGATGAAATTGGCCGCATGCGGGTCGGCGTGGTAAAACCCACCTTCCACCATTTGGCGCATAAACGAATTGGCGATGCGATCACCAATTTCGCACAAATCGTAACCCTGCTCGCGAAGCTCATCGACTCGCTCGAGCGAAAGCCCGTCGACGAATTCCATCACGAGCACGGTTTCGCTCGAATGCTGCGGGTATGCCTTGGGGCACGAGACCCCCTCTTCGCGGGCAAGGCCCCGGCCGAAACGCTGCAGATTCTCGCATTCGACGTTGAAATCTATCTCTTCGCGAACCGTTCGATCGAGCTCGTCGATAACGACGTTGATATCGACACCTTGAACCATCGTCGAGCCCGTGAGGTTCAAAAGGTCGGACGCCCGGCGCATAAGGGCGATATCGCGAACCATATCTTGGCGAACATGGTCGCGGCGAATCTTGACCGCCACCGCTTCGCCGCTTTCCTTGAGGGTAGCCTTATACACCTGGGCGACAGAGGCAGAGCCGAGCGGAGTCTTTTCGATGCTTTCGAAAACGTCGTGCCAGTCCCCGTCGTAAAGCCCGCGCAAACGCCTCTCCACCAAGGAAAACGGCTCGGGGGTCGTAGACGACCTCAACGCCATCAGGGCGTTGCAATAGTTTTGGGGAAGCATGTCCGATCGCGCCGAGAGGATTTGGCCCAACTTGATAAACGTGGGCCCCAAATCTTCAAGAAGGCTTACCAGTTTTTCGGGAGTAAGGCCCTTTTGAATTTCGGCATGACGCAAAGCCCTCATGATTTCAGCGAGGCGAGCCGCCGACGTCTTGTCGTTCATGCCATCGCGAACGAGCTTCACGATATCTTTCGCACGCGCCATGCGAACCCCTTCCAACACGCTCGAACGTCCGTTCATTGTAGCGCAGGAAAAGGCAAGGCGCGAAAGGCCGCGCACATGTCAACCAGCCGTAAGCCGGAAGACGAAAGTACGGCCGGATGCTCCGTTATTCGTATTCTTCTGAAACGGAAAAACCGAAGCGGACGCATGGCGAATCGAGGGCAAGCAACGACCGAACGCGCATCCCAGTCGCACGCTTCGCCCCCTCCCTTCAATTCGCAACGCAGGGAACACCCCTCTACGACGAAACGAAAAATAATTCAAGAGGTTTCTTTCAGGCGAGCTTGGCTATACTCAAATCAGGCTCTGCTTCCGAAGCCGACTTTTTGCGATGGACCGATGCATTTTTTCAGGGAGCCCTAGATTACGCGGGGATACAGGGATTCGCGCCCGTTGGCGCGAAAGCTTTGAACCTCGTTGCGGGCACCCACCTATTGAAGGTGGGTTCATCCTTAGGCCGGGGGCAGGGCTTTTTCTATGTGCGCAATACCCACGAAGACGCGTTCGCGCCAAAACCCAGAAAAGTGACCCTGGCGAGGCGAGTTGGCTCGAAAGAGGAGCGCCGCGCAATTTGGCGTGCGGGCGCCAATCGAAAGCCAAGCCGGCCGCCAGGGCCGCCTGCAGTACTGGACAGTTTGCTAGTTCAACGGGACATCGAGACTAGCAGTTCTTCATGATGACGGTTCTCATGGTGTCGGAAACCTTCTCGCACGCATCGACCGCGTTCTCTAAGCGTTGGAACAATTTGTCCCACACGAAAACAAACAAGGGGTCATCGTGCTTGGAGGTATACAGTTCGCGCATGGTATGGAAGAACAGCTCGTCTGCTTCCTCTTCAACCGACCCCACGTCGATGATAAGCTTGTTGATTTTCTTCGAGCTCTTGAAGTCGTCGAAATCCTCCATGGCCTTACCGAGCTTTTCGCAGCTCTTCAGCAGCAGACGAGAAAACTCTATCGCCTTGGGGTGCATCTCTTGCACATTGAGCATATAAAGACGCTGAATCGTGCCCTCTGTATAGTCGATCACATCGTCGAGGGCTTGCGTGAGGCTAATAATATCTTCCCTGTCGATGGGCGTCACAAAATCGGCTGCCACGGCATCGAATACGTCATGAACATATTCGTCACCCGAGTGCTCAATCTCGTGGGCGCGTTCGATATATTTCTCCAAATCGTCGGAGCCCTCATAGTCTTCGAAAATCTCAACAAGCAGCTTCGCTTCGGCAATGGCGAAACCGGCCTGTTTGCTAAAGCCATCGAAATAATTGAACTTCTTAGATTTTTTAAGCTTTGGCATCTGAGCCCTCTCTCCGACAACAAACCTGCACTTTGCTTAAAACGCCTCGATAACCCTGCGGCGCTCAATGCCTATGGTAGTAAGCCCTTCATGACCAGGGAACACGATAGTCGAATCGGGAAGCTTCGCGAGCTTCTTCAGGCTCGCACGCATCTCGGTCGCGCTTCCGCCCTCAAAATCGACGCGCCCCGTCGCCCCACGGAAAAGCGTGTCGCCAGCGAACAAAACGCCAGGCTTGCCGCCTGCCGCAGGAAGATAAAGGCAGATGCCACCTTTTGTGTGGCCGGGCGTATGAATGACCTGAAATTCGAGGGAGCCCACCGAAACGATGTCGCCATCGCCGACGCAACGGTCAACATGAACAGGAGAAACGCTGTCCCAATCGCCAAAATACCCAGGCTGGCCAGCCTCGATGACACCCTTATCTGCAGTACCGATGACAACTTGGGCGCCCGTTGCCGAAACGAGATCGGGCAAAGCAACGACATGATCGTTGTGATTATGGGTGCACACGATAGTCTTAAGATCAAACCAACCGAGCGCTCGCTGAATAGCCTCGGCATCGCCAGCAGGATCGACGACCATGGCCGGCGCGCCCTCGTCGCGGCCATCGGAAACGATCAAGCAATTGTTGTCCATAACGCCTATAACGAGAACCGTAACGGGAACGCACCCGTCATCAACCGTAACTACGCGCTTGCAGTTCGCACGCATGAGCAGCAACCTTTCTACTTGTGCCTATGGGCCGAATCGCCAGGAAGCATGCGCCGGGCATCGAACACCCCGTCGATCTTGCGCAGCTCGCCCAAAATATGCTCGATATTCGAAATCTGAGACACCTGGAACAGATAGCGCATCTCAACGATGCCATCCGAATGGCTCACCGTATTCGAGGCCAGCACATTGACCCCGGTATCGCTGAGCGTGTTGATGATATCACGCAGAAGATTCATGCGATCGAGCGCCTCTATGAAGACCTCTATTTGATACGAGGCCGTTGTTTCAGCGGAATCTTCCCACGAAACTTTGATGAGACGCCCCGGGTCGCGCATAAGGTCGGTCGCATTCGGGCAATCGGCGCGGTGAACCGACACGCCACGGCCACGTGTGATAAATCCAATGATGTCGTCGCCAGGAACAGGATTGCAGCACTTCGAAAGGCGAACGGGAGCCGAATCAAGGCCTTCTACCACCACGCCATTAGAGGCATGGGCCCGGCGTTGCGAACGGCGGCGCACCGTGGTGATCATCGGCGGCATGGCCCCATTCGGCAGCATGGCAAGCTCGGGGTGCGGCGCATCGTCGGTTTCGGGGGAAATGATTTTCACTAGGCGATTCGCTATATGAAGCGCGGTTTCTTTACCGGCCCCAATAGCCACCATCATGTCATCGATGTCTTTATATCCAAGCGTTTCGCACACTTGCTTTTGCGCGCGAATGCTCGCCGTAGACCCCAAGCCCAAATCGTGCTTCTTCATCTCGCGCGCAAGCTTTTCTCGGCCGGCGATCATGTCATCGCCACGCGTCGCCTTCGAGAAATATTGGCGCAGCTTGCTGCGGGCGCTGGCGGTCTTCACCATCTTTATCCAGTCGCGCGATGGGGTGGCGCTTTTCTGCGTAAGGATTTCCACGCGATCGCCCATCTGCAGCTCGTAGGAAAGCGGCACGATGGAGCCGTTGACCTTCGCTCCCACGCAATGGTTTCCTACTTCGGTATGCACCGAATAAGCGAAATCGACCGGCGTGGAACCGGCGCGCAGGCTCATGACTTCACCCGCGGGAGTGAAGACGAATACCTCGGTAGGCGCAAGGTCGACTTTAAGCTCGCTTAAAAACTCACGCGAATCTTTCGTTTCCTCCTGCCAATCGACCATCTGGCGAAGCCAGGCGATTTGGCGGTCGAATGCGGCATCGGCCTTGCTCCCCTTCTCCTTATAACGCCAATGGGCGGCGACGCCGTATTCGCTCATGCGATGCATTTCTTCGGTACGAATCTGTACCTCGAGCGGGCGCGCCGCAGGGCCGATGACCGTCGTATGCAAGCTTTGGTACATATTGAGCTTCGGCATAGCGATATAATCTTTGAAACGACCCGGCATCGGATGCCAAAGCGTATGCACTGCACCCAAAACCGAATAGCAATCGCCCACCGTTTTCACGATGACGCGAACCGCAATCAGGTCGTATATCTCGGAAAAGCCCTTGCCGCGCTTGGTCATTTTCTGGTAGATGGAATACAGGTGCTTGGGACGGCCGGCAATATGCGCGCCGACGATCCCCACGCGGGAAAGCTCAGTGTTCAGCGTCTCGATGACATCGGCGAGATAGCGTTCACGCTCGCCGCGGCTTTCAGCAACAAGACGGCTTATCTGCTTGAACTTCGCAGGCTCAAGATAATAAAACGACAGGTCTTCGAGCTCCCATTTGATAGAGCCGATACCCAAGCGGTGCGCGATGGGGGCATAGATTTCAAGCGTTTCGCGTGCTTTGAAAATACGCCGGTCTTCCTTAAGGGCACTGAGCGTGCGCATGTTGTGCAGACGGTCCGCAAGCTTGATAACGATAACCCGGATGTCTTTGCTCATGGCCACGAACATCTTGCGCATCGTGGCGGCCTGCTCGTCGGTCAAGCTCTCGACTTCGATACGCGTGATTTTCGTCACGCCCTGAACAAGCTGAGAAACCTCAGCGCCGAATTTCGACTCAAGCACAGCGGCCGTGACATTGGTGTCTTCAATCGTATCGTGCAAAAGGGCAGCGCACAGCGTGTCAACGTCCATGCGCAAATCGGCCAGAATAAGCGCCACTTCTATAGGGTGGATGATATACGGCTCACCGCTTTTGCGCTTCACGCCGTTATGCGCCTCATCGGCGCATTCGTATGCACGCCTGAGTTTGTCTTGCCCCAAATCATCGAGATATGCCGTCTTTTCCGCCAACAAGGCGAAACGCGACTCGGGGGAAACCACGGCCCCCGCCTCGGGCGAAGGGGCAATTCCCCCCTCGAAGGCATCGCTCGACAACGCGCCTACGGCCTCGGCAAGCTCGGGCTCGATGGG
The DNA here is from genome assembly GCA_963631715.1 of Bacteroidaceae bacterium. Classification (GTDB taxonomy): domain Bacteria; phylum Actinomycetota; class Coriobacteriia; order Coriobacteriales; family Eggerthellaceae; genus Slackia. Next base: position 44,433 of record CAVGRL010000002.1, on the reverse strand, counting down.
CAGCGCCGATTGATGCTTGCGAGCCTCATCGCTCATGGCCATCCCCCTTTTCGTTTACCCCATCGGGCATGATGGGGCGAATGATTCGATCGCGCAGCTCCTCTGACGACGCGCTTAAGACCCACGAAGCGAAGCGCTCGAATTCTTCCGCCTCGAGCCTTCCTTCGCGGTATAAAACGCTGTCGTCAAGATCGACCTTGCCTTCGACTTCTCGCAGGCGAACCTGCCGAGTAGCAGCACCGTCTGCATCGGCGGAAGGCCGCACGTCAACGAGGCCCAATTCGGAAAAAGCCGCCACGGCAAAAGCTGCCGCACCTGGCATGGGCGTAAATCGAGCATTCGTCGGCGGGCAGGCCGCAATCAGGTCGTCATCAGACATTGTAAAGAATCCATCGCCTTCAGCTTTCGAGATATCGTCAGACGAGGAAAAACGCCGCGAAAGACTCCGGATGCCGCGGTACATAAGCCCCATTCGCTCACGATCGGGGGCGAATTGCGCAAGGATTCGCTCGTTGTAGTACACGTCGCGCTTTCCGAAGGCAAGATGAATCGTCGCAGGCTGCCCATCGCGGCCCGCACGGCCGCTCATCTGGTTGAATTCGACGTCGGAAAACGGCATGGCGTACAAAACAACGTGGCGCACGTCGGCGATATTGACACCTTCGCCAAATGCCGAGGTGCACACAAGCACGCGCAGCACGCCATCGCGGAAGAGCTTCTCGATACGGGCGCGCTCTTCGCGAGAAAGCCCCGCATTGTAAAACCCAATCTGCATGGCGACATGCGGCGCGAGCGCGCGCAGAACCCGCGCGACGTCGACCGACATGGTTCGGGAATTCACGTAGACGATGGTCTTTTCGCCACTGGCCACGATATTGGTAAGGAAGGTTTCTTTGTCTCGCGCATTTCGATGGTCATCGAGATTCAAATTGCTTCGAACATAGCCGTCGCCAACGAATCTGGAAACTCCCAGATCATCGCGCACGCATTCGGCAACCTTATCGTTTGCCGTTGCCGTGGCAGCAAGAACCGTGCGCACCCCAAGCTGGCTGGCAAGCGCGGCGATTTGGGTATACGCCGCACGCTTGCGTGAACCGCCGTCGGCTAGGTGATGAGCCTCGTCAACAGCGAGAAAGCCCACGCGATTGCATGCGGCTATTTCCGCCACATGAAACGAGAGGTATTCCGGCGTGGTGAGCACGACGTCGATGGAACCATCAGCAAGCCCCGCATAAACACGCCGGCGCTCTTCGGGTGAGCTTTCACCCGTCAAACGCTCGGCGACAAGCCCGAACTTCTCGAAAAGGCATGCCGCATGACAAGCCTGATCGGCAATGAGGGCACGCAGCGGGTACACGAAAACGCTCACCGAACGGTGCAGCAAGGCCTCGCGGGCGGCATGGACCTGAAAGATCAGCGATTTACCCCGACCGGTACCCATGACGACGAACGTGCTCTCGCCGCACGAAAGCATGTCGAGAGCCCGCCTTTGAGCGTCGTGCAGCGATGAACCCTCGCCGATCGCAGCCGAAACAAGGGCATCGGTCAGACCGTGCTCGCCTTGCGCGGCAAGCGCAAGCCAATCCTCGCGTCGCGCTTGTGCCGCCTGGGCGTCCGAGCCTTCAATGGTATTGGGAATGAGGCCCGATTCCGCATACAGCTCTCCCACGAAATCCAAGTCGTCGGAAGGAAGGCATGCCCTCAAAGCGGGACACGGAGACGCCGGCTCGACCACGTCGAGTAGACACTTCACCGAACGCCTACCCTTCCATTCGTCAATCTGGACCTGAAAAGCCACGTCGACGACCGTGTTACACGACATGAGCGACTCGATCTCGCCGCAATGAAACATGATTGCAGAGAGTTTCGCCTCCCCATCGACCATCTGGCATGAAAGATGGTTCTTCTCGATTCCCACCGCATGGCGCGAAAGCAAGCGCACGTTTCGCGCAAGGAATCGGGGCGTGGGGTTCGTCTTGCCGAACGGGGCAAGCCTCAGAAGCGCCTGAACATTTTGCAAGGTGAGATCCCCAAGGCTAACTTGCGCCTCGACTTCGACCTGCGGATGGAAGCTATCCTCCGGAAGCTCGTCCATATATTCGCACAGGCGCCTTGAAAACTCGTCAAGCTTGCTCGCCGGCAGCGTAACGCCGACCGCGCCACCGTGGCCCCCAAAGCGAGTGAGCAAATCGGACGTCGTCTCAACCGCCTTGAACAGATTCACGTTGCCGATGCTTCTACCCGAACCACGGGCCTCGCCGTCTTCTATAGAGAAAAGGATGACGGGAACGCCATACTCATTGACCAGGCGCGACGCAACTATTCCCTTCACTCCCTCGTGCCAGTTTTCGCCGCTTATCACAAGCGCGCGCTGCCCATGATAGCTTTCCGCCGCTGCGGATTCGGCCTCTTTCGTCAATTGCTGCTCGACCCGCCGCCGAGCATTGTTGACGGAATCGAGCTCAGCGGCGAGCTCCTGGGCCTGCTCGATGTCGTCGGCCATGAGCAAATCAAGCGCCAAATCGGCATTGCCCATGCGGCCTGCCGCATTCAGTCGCGGAATGAGCGAAAATGACAACCCGGTCGACGTGATCTGCTTGCCGCCTATTCGGCACACATCGATAAGGGCCTGAATGCAGGGGCGCGGGTATTTGTTCATTCGTTCAAGGCCATCGGCCACAAGAGCTCGGTTCTCGTCGCGCAGGGGCATGAGATCGGCAATGGTTCCAAGCGTCGCAAAATCGGTATATTCGCGCCACAAATGAGGCTTGCCAAGGCGCCCCCCAAGGGCCTGGACGATCTTGAGCGCAACACCCACGCCGGCGAGTATGCCACTTTCGCATTCGGGGTCGCATTTCGGGTCGCACACCACAATCCCCTCAGGCACCAAATCGCCCGGCTCGTGGTGGTCGGTCACAACCAAGTCAATACCCTCGGACAATATGCGCGGAGCAATGTCTCCGCAGGCAATTCCGCAATCGACCGTGACAATGAGATCGGGCTTGAAGCGCTTCGCGCGCTCATACGCGGCTGGAGTGATGCCATATCCCTCATCGAAACGGCGAGGGATGAGAGGAGCAGCCGAAGCGCCCAAAAACCGAAGGCCGCGCGTGAGCACCGTCGTGGCCGAAATGCCATCGAGGTCGAAATCACCGAACACAACGATGCGCTCGCCTTCGCGAACCGCACGCTCCAGACGGTCGACCGCTTTATCGAGCTGGGGAATCGTATAGGGATTGAGCCAGTCCCGCTCGATATCGGGAGAAAGGAATTTCCGAGCAGCTTCAATCGACGAAACCCCATGGGCGACCATGGATCTCGCGGCGAATTGGGGAAGGCCGAGCTCTTGTTGAATCGAAGCAACCAGAGCCGAATCGGCCAGCATAAGTTTAAATTGGGCTGTCATAATGCGCACGCTGCTTTCGCGTAGTTTCTTTTCCGAGGGCTATTCTCGCACAACAACGGATGAGACATGCGCAAAACGAGCCCCCTTTCGGGAGCCCGCTTCAAATGGTCGGTTAATTGTATTTCTGTTGGGTCTTTTCGAGGCCGTTTTCCAGATAGAACAGCGAGGCCTCGGCAGCGAGGCGCGTCGCTTGCCCGAAATCTTCGAACGCGTCTTTTTTCGGCCTGCCAAGCACCCAGTCGACAACCGGCATGCGTCCCGGAGGACGCCCAATGCCCACGCGCACACGCACCCAATCTTTCGTCTGCAGCTTATCGGCAATCGATTTCAAGCCGTTGTGCCCAGCCAGGCCGCCGCCGAATTTCACGCGAATGGTTCCCGGGTTTATATCGAGTTCGTCGTGGATCACGACGATGTTTTCGGGCGAGGCGCCATAAGCCTGGCACACCTTTTTCAAAGGGCCGCCCGATGTGTTCATGAAACCTTGCGGTTTCACGAGCAGCACGTCTTCGCCTTTGTATACGGCCTTCGCAGTAAGCGCGCCGCATTCGCTTTTCCAATAGCTCACACGCAGTTCGTCGGCTATCGCATCGACCGAATCGAAACCGGCGTTGTGCCGCGTATGATCGTATTCTTCGCCCGGATTTCCCAATCCGCAGATAATATGCATTGCCTACCTCGTAAAAAATGCGACGCCAATCGAAGGAAATCGATGACGCCGCAAAACAACCTTATGCTATTCGAACAACTTGGAAACGGAGCCGTTGGAATATACATTCTTCATGGTCTTGGCGATGAGGGGCGCCACCGAAAGAACGCGGATTTTGCCCGTTTGGCGATCGAGGGGCACCGGCACGGCATTGGTCAGCACGACTTCTTCGATGCACGAATTCTCGATGCGGTCATACGCCGGGCCGCTGAACAGGCCGTGCGTGGCGCACGCGTAAACCTTCTTGGCGCCTTTGGCGATAAGCGTGTCGGCAGCGGCGACAAGCGAGCCGCCCGTATCGATCATGTCGTCGTTCAGGATGCAAACCTTACCCGTCACGTCACCGATAAGCGCCGTGATTTCAGCCTGGTTGTGCTTCGGACGGTCTTTATGCATGATGGCGATATCGCAATCGAGCAGGCCTTGGAATTTCTTGGCGGCCTTTGCGCGTCCAACATCGGGGGAAACAACGCACAGCTCTTCGCGATCGATGCCTTTGTTTTTGAAGTAGTCCACGAAAATCGGCATAGCCGTCATATGGTTCACAGGAATGTCGAAAAAGCCCTGGATGGCGTCTTGGTGCAAATCGATGGTGATGATGTCATCGGCGCCAGCGACGGTGATCAGGTCGGCGACGAGCTTGGCCGTGATGGGCTCGCGGGGCGCCGCCTTGCGCTCTTGGCGAGAATAGCCGTAATGCGTGACGACCGCCGAGATGGTGCGGGCGCTCGCGCGCTTGGCGGCATCAATCATGATGAGCATTTCCATCAGGGCATCATTGATATGCTCGCCGGCGATGGATTGAATGATGAACACATCGGCACCACGCACAGAATCAAGATACCTGGCGTAAATCTCGCCATTGGCGAACTTCTCGAGCTTGACGTTGCCAAGCGTGCACCCCAGCTCGCTAGCAACTTGATCAGCCAGTCCCGGGTTTACCGAACCGCTGAAAACGGCCATGCTCTTCGTCATCTCGGTCATGCGCGTGCTCCTTCGCAAATTTCAACTGTGCGCCCATATCGGGCGCAATGCAAGCTATCCCCGATTGTACCCACGACGCTCGGTCAAAAGAATGCCACAACGAAAAAATACCGGGGAAATTAAAAGGCCGGCCGCAAAGTCGCGACCGGCCAAAAGCGCCGCTCCTATTTCGAGGCTTCTTTTTTCGCCTTGAGCTTGGCCATATGCTTGGCAGCCCAGCCCTCGATTTGCCGCTGGTCGCTGCGCTCGAGCGCAAGCGCATCGGGGGCAACGTCGCGCGTAATGCACGAAGCCGCACCGATAATCGCGCCAGCGCCAATGCTCACCGGCGCCACCATCATGGTATCGCTGCCCACAAACACATCGTCGCCGATTTCGGTGTGGTTCTTGTTCACGCCGTCGTAGTTGCAGGTGATGGAACCCGCGCCGATATTCACGTTCTCGCCCATGGTGGTGTCGCCAATGTAAGACAAGTGCGGCACCTTGCTGCCACGCCCGATGGTCGACTTCTTGATTTCCACATGCGTGCCGGCCTTCGCGCCCTCGCACAGATGCGTGCCAGGTCGCAGATACGCACGCGGCCCGCATTCGGCGGCATCGTCGATCTGAGCCTCGATGGCCACGGTTTCGTCGACACGGGCATCCTGGCCCACCACCGTGTCGGTCAGGCGCGTGTTCGGGCCGATGACGCTATGCGAGCCGACCTTCGTTGCGCCGAGCAGGTAGGTTTGCGGCCACAGCTCCACATCTTGCGCGATTTCAACATCGGGGCCGATGAACGTGCTTTCCGGATCCCACATGGTAACGCCGGCCATCATGTGACGATTGTTGATACGGCGCTGCATGGCGCGCGTCGCCTGCGCGAGCTGCACGCGCGAATTCACGCCCATGGCCTCTTCGGCGTCGGCGGTCTGCAGCGCCAACACTTCGCGGCCATCGTTGCGGCAAATCTCGAGCACGTCGGTGAGATAATATTCGCCCTGGGCGTTGTCGTTCGTCACGCGGGCAAGCGCATCGAACAGCGCCGGGGCATCGAAGCAGTAGAAGCCGGAATTGCACTCCGTAATGGCGGCCTCTTCGGGAGTCGCGTCTTTTTGCTCCACGATGCGAGCCACGGCGTCGCCCTCGCGCACGATGCGACCATAGCCGAACGGGTCGTCCATATGCATGGTGAGCACAACCACGGCCGCGCCCGTCTCTTCGCGCTTGGCAACGAGCGCTTTGATGGTTTCGGGCGTGATAAGCGGACAGTCGCCGGAAAGCACCACGAGCGAGCCTTCGGCGATGGTGCCATCGGCCTGAGTGAACGCCTCGCGACCAGCGTTGACGGCGTCGCCCGTGCCGAGCTGCTGCGTTTGGATGGCGATTTTTGTATCGCCCCCAACAAGCGGGGCAACCTTCTCGGACATGTGGCCCAGAATCGTCACGACGTCTTCGATACCGGCGTTATGGGCGGCGTCAACCACCCAGCGCACGAGCGGCTTTCCAAGCACTTCGTGGACGACCTTCGGTTTATCGGATTTCATGCGGGTGCCGGCACCCGCAGCAAGAATCAGCGCTTTCGCGGTCATGGAAACCTTCTTCGAATCAGGCGCACCAAACCGGCGCGCGTTCGTCAGATGGGAAAAGTATACCAGCGCACGCGAGCCGCCACCGATTCGTCGACAAATGCCCACGCGAGCGGCCGCGACGGCCGAGCGGGACACGTTCCTCGAAGAAAACCGCCCCACCCCAAATTGCGTTGTCTTTGGCGCAAACGGCAGATGTCCTAAACGAGATTAATGAATTCTTAGATAATCGGCCTGGTCCATTCCGAGAGTCCCTTGGCGCGGCGATTCGCGCGACGGCCTTTCATGTTCTCGACGCAGCCTTGCATGCCATGCGGCACGTAGGCGAGGTCCTCGATATTTTCAGGAAGGTAACTCACGAGCGATAGCGGCGCCGTTTGAACAGGCGCCTCGGGCACAGGCCCCGGCACGGCAAAAAACCCGCACACCGGCGCGCCTTGCGCAACCAGCTTGCGTTCATAGCCGCTCCACGGCTCGTCGGGAAACATCGAACGCACGTCATCGGTGCTCCAGCGCAGCTCATAGCCGGCGATATCCAACTGCGTGAGCGAAAAATCGCGCAGCGGCATGCTGTCGGTACGCAGACGCACGCCCGCACCCGGCGCCAAAAGCGGCCGGTATGCCATCAAGCGCTCAAAATGCGTCAGGCGATAACCCGCCTTCTTCTTTTTAGGAAACGGTGTGGGGAAATTCAACAGAATTGCCGAAAGCTCGCCCGCCGCGAACGTCTCGCCTAACGGCGAATCATCGTGAACCGCGAACGCCGCATTCGCAACGCCTTCAGCAATCGCTCGCTCGGCGGCACGCATCACGCATACGCCATCGACATCGAGACCCACGAACAGCACATCGGGGTTTGCCGCCGCGCATTCGACCGTGTACTCGCCCTTGCCACAGCCAAGATCGAGCACTACCGAACGCCAAGATCGCTCACGGCGTTTTCCGCCCGGCTCCCAAAAGCGCCACTGCCCCGCGCGCCCCTTCGGGCTCGTCTCCACGTTGCTCGCACACGCGGCCAGCCTTTCCTCAAGCGAAAAGCCCTTCGGCAAACGGGACGCAGCGGTTCGCATAAACCCTCCAAAATCGCAATAGGACGGCGCCGCACTTTGACGGCGGCATTCACAGGCAGCAATAGTAACCCATCAACCATGTGGCAATTAAGAAAAGCATCAATGGACCCTGCCGGCCTCGACCCGCGAAAGAACCGTGCAGTTCGAACTCGAACGGCTTGCCAACCGATTGAAACGCCATTGGCCTGAAGAGCGACGGCGCCGCACCTGACAACGGAATTCTCGCATGCTGTTCGCTTCAATTAACTAAATAAAATTAATTTCTTATTGATATTTATTACTAATAAGAGTATAGTTACGGCCCAGAGAGAGGAGGTCGCAGTGGCACAGCGAAACACCGTCCAGCAGAAAGTCGTTTCCGAACAACTTGCGATGCTTCACGGGTCCCATCCGACTGCCGATGAGGTGTATCGGGCCATATGTCTTGACTATCCCTCCATCAGCAAGGCAACCGTGTATCGCATCTTGAACAAAATGGCCGAAAACGGCCAGGCCCTCAAGGTGCACGTAAGCAGCGGCGCCGACCATTTCGACGACACGCTTGCCCCCCATTGCCATGTGGTATGCACGGAATGCGGACGCGTCGACGACGTAGAAGTGGACCTCCCGCACAGCACCGACGAAATCATCGCTGCGGCAAATGCGCCGGGGTATGTGATAACCGACTGCGAATTGCTGTTCCGGGGGCTGTGCTCAGCATGTTCGAAAGAGAGGAAAATGCCATGAGCGATTCTGTCGACACTCGTGCATTCCACCAGTTCACCTATGGGTTGTTTCTGCTGTCGTCGCAAAAAGACGGCCGCGACAACGCCTGCATCGTAAACACGGCGATACAAGCCGCATCAAAGCCGCGCCAAGTAAGCGTCGCATGCATCAAGGGTTCATGCACGCAGGAATACATCGCAGCTTCTGGGCGCTTCTGCGTTTCGGCGCTCGCGCAGTCCACCCCGCTTGAGTATTTCGAACACTTCGGAATGCAGAGCGGCCACAGCGTGGACAAGTTCACTTCGAGCTCCGATGCGGCAGTTCCGGGGGCCAATCCCGCTCGCAGTGCAAGCGGCCTTGCGTACGAGAAAACCGCGAGCGCGTTTTTCGACTGCCGTGTAGTCGATTCCATCGACATGGGAAGCCATGTCATGTATGTGGGCGAGGCTATCGAAGCGCGGCGCCTCTCCGACGAGCCTCCCATCACCTACGATTACTACCGAAGCACCACCAGAAAGCAAGGATCGCCACAGGAGGCTCCCGTTTCCGAAAACGCCCAAATCGTTGCATGGAAGTGCTCGATCTGCGGCTATATCTACGAAGGCGAAAACCTTCCCGCCGATTTCATCTGCCCCATTTGCAAGCACGGAGCCGAGGATTTCGAACCCGTGCGCAAAAGCGAAGCAGGCAGTGGAACCATACAGCCCGCGGCGGCAAAGCCGCAGGAACCTAAAAGTAAAGGGGTAATGAACATGGAAACTAAATGGGTCTGCAGCGTATGCGGTTACATCTATGAGGGCGCCGAGCCTCCCGCGGAATGCCCGGTGTGCCACGCTCCCGCAAGCGCATTCAAAAAGCTCGAAGGCGAGCAAGAGCTTGCTGCCGAGCATGAGTACAACGTCTACGACAAGACGGTGAAAAACAATGACGCCATCTCGGCGGAAGACAAGCAATACATCCTCGACCAGCTGAAGGCGAACTTCAACGGCGAGTGCTCCGAAGTCGGAATGTATTTGTGCATGGCCCGCATCGCTCACCGCGAAGGCTATCCCGAAATCGGCCTGTACTGGGAGAAAGCCGCTTATGAAGAGGCCGAGCATGCCGCTAAGTTTGCCGAGATGCTTGGCGAAGACCTCGAACCCAACATGAAGGCTTCCACGAAAGAAAATCTCGCATGGCGCGTCGAGTGCGAATACGGCGCCTGCAACGGCAAGACCGAACTCGCCCTGTGCGCCAAGAAAAACGGCCTCGATGCCATCCACGACACCGTGCATGAAATGGCCCGCGACGAAGCCCGCCATGGCCGCGCGTTGAAGGGTCTGCTCGACCGCTACTTCGGCTAAGCTTCCAGCAAAGAGGCTTTCGGCCCCGCATTCGCCACACTTGGCGGGCGCGGGGCTTTTTCACGATTGGGCATTGCAGGAGAAACCATGGCGAAAAAGACTGTGCGAAAGAAAAACAACCAAGCGAGCCAACCATTCGTGGCGCTTTACCATCTCGATGAGGGAACGCCGCGCGGCGATGCGGTGCGCGGCGTTATGTCGCAACTCGGCATTCGGGTGCGCACAATCGAGCCGCAACACCTCAACGACCTGGTCGGGTCCGTCGCAGGTCTTGCGGGCATGCGCCCGTCCCACAAACCGTTTACGGGCGAGGCCCCAGCCGACGAATTCATGCTCGTGTGCAATATGTCGGGCGAACAGCTCAACAGCATGCTTTCTGCCCTGCGCGAAAAGGACGCAAGCATCGCACACAAAGCGCAAGTCACGCAGCATAACCGCCTATGGCCCCTGCATATGCTCATGGCAGAGATCGCCAAGGAGCATGCCGCAATGACGAAGCAAAACGGCTAAGACCGAAAACCGCGGGCCGGGACGCTTTCCTCAGAGGCAACCGTCCCGGCCCGTTAGCGGCTCAGTTCAATCGAGCGCGTGGCAACTCGCGCGACCAAATCGGGCGAATGCGACACGAACACAAGCCCAATGCCATTTTCCTCACAATACCGCATGAGAAATCGCCAAACGCAAGCTTGCGTCACCGCATCGAACATGGCCGTGCTTTCATCGGCAACCACGTAGCGCGGCGCGCACGCAAGCGCCCGGGCTATGCAGAAGCGCTGCAATTCGCCGCCCGAAAGCTCATGGGCGTGCCGCCGCCGCCATTGCTCGCGAATGCCCAAATTGAAAAGAATCTCTTCGGAAATATTCCCCGCCTCAGCCAGCATGCGCTCCATCGATTGACGAGGGTCGACCATGGTTTCTGGATGCTGGCCAATAAGCTGAACGGGGCATACGCCCCGCATCGGCAAGGGCTTTCCCCCAACAAGCACCTCGCCCTTCGATGGCCGCAAATACCCCGCAAGAATGCGGCAAAGCGTGGTTTTTCCAAACCCCGAAGGCGCACATAGAGCAACCCTCTCACCAAGCGAGACCTGCAACGATAAATCGCTATACAACGTATAGTCGTTATGGTAGGCAAACGAAATGCCCCGAGCCTCAAGCATTGCCGAACCCTCCTTCTTTTGCGCCAGCATTGCAAAGCTCGCAACAGCGAACCGCCATCATTCGAAAACCATCATGCAAGCCATGGCGGAATCACGCTTCGCCTTCTCCGCTTTCATCGACGCTCCTTGCGGCATCGAAATCGTTGCCCGGAAGAGCGCGCCACAACTCGCGCGAAAACGGATGACGCAGCTTCCGAGGATCGCTAAAGCTTTCGACCGAAGTTTCCTCGACCACCGCGCCGTCTTTGAACACGGCAATTCGATCGGCCACACGCAAAGCAAGCTCGATGTCGTGCGTAATAAGCAACACGCCGCCACCCTCGTTGGCAAACGCCCGCAGATCGTCAAGAGCGCGCACCGCCAAATCGAGATCGAGCCCAGGCGTTGGCTCATCGGCGACGATAAGCCGGGGCTGTTCGATGAGCGCGGTTGCCAAAAGCACGCGGCGGGCCATTCCCCCCGAAAGCTCGAAGGGATACATATCTTCGACCTCTGGCGAAAGCCCATAGCGCGCGAACAACTCACGTTGAAGGCACACGCGCCGCACCGAATCTTCGGCATCGCGAGCCACGCCGCGAACCTGTTGCCCAACTTTCATGAGAGGGTCAAGGCTACCTACGCTTTGCGGCACAAACGCGATCTCGCGCCCGCGAAGCTTTGCGAGCGACGCGGCATCTTGCCGAACCCCGTCGAACCAAATCGTTCCCGACACCACGGCGTTGGGTTCGTACAAGCCCATTATGGAATCGGCCAGAAGACTCTTCCCTGAACCGCTTGCCCCCACAACAGCAACCAATTCGCCCACGTGCACCGAAAGAGACAAGCCGGAAATCGCCTCCACGTCGGTTTTTCGAGCCCGAAAAAACCTGCGTTCATCGGAGTCGTACATCCTAAACGAGACATTAAGGCCCTCGACCTGCAGCAAATGGTGTCCGTGCGCATGGCAGGACACACCTGCATGGGAGTGATGATGGTGCATCGATGAGTCGCCATGGTCGTGGGCTTCATGCTCAATCAATTGCGCTTCTCGCACATTCGCCTCCTATCGCTTCATCACTACCCCGTTCGCCAAAAGCCGATGGCGCCGCCGAAGCGCCCGCGCATTTCGCAAGGATCGCTCTTCAAAAAACGCCATCCGACAAGCGGCTATTCTTGGCTCGTGTGCGGATCCACCAATTTCCGCAAGCTCTCGCCAGCGATGTCGAAAAGCATGACGATGGCCACCAATGCCGCACCGGGAAACACCGCAAGCCACCACATGCCTGCAGATAAATAACCCATGCTTTCGCTCAGGATCACACCGATGGCCGGCATTTCCGGCGGTAAGCCGAACCCGAGAAACGTAATGGATGCCTCATGCAGAATAACATGCGGGAACATAAGTACCAGGCCAACAATGAACTGGGGGAATACGAACGGAATCATGTGATGGACGGCGATATACGCCGAACTTTTGCCCATGCGGCGCGCCGCCATCACGAAGTCGGACTGCTTGCACTGAAGCACCTCTGCACGCACCACGCGGGCGAGGTTCGGCCAATGCGTAATGGCCACGCCCACGGCCACGCCCCAAAAACCCTTGCCCAGGGCATAGGAGATAAGCACCAGCAGCACAATGTGGGGCACGCCCATCATCAAATCGATGAGCCAGCTGATAACCGCATCGACCTTCGGTCCGCCAAGCGCAGCCGCAGCACCAAGAACCATCGCAATGACCGATGACACACACGCCGCTACCAGGCCCAAAAGCACGCTCGTCGACAATCCCGAAAGCGTTCGCGAAAGCATATCGCGACCCATCCAATCGGTGCCAAACGGATGGGCCAAACACGGCGCGAGCGCCTTGATTGAAAAATCGGTACCGGTCGCCGCATCGAAAAGCGCCATGCCGAAAACGACCACGACGGCCAGAGCAACAGCGGCAACAATGAACTTGACCAGCGTTGCCATGCGGTTTTCGCCCACCGCGAGCGGCGCATGCAAAAGGCAGCCGTCGGACATCGCCTGGCGAACAGCTTTCGATGTTCGCTCGATTGAGCGACTCACACGAATCGGCATACCCGCCGCAGAAACGGGGCGCGCTTCGCCGACAATGGCAAACGGCCCTCGCGCCGCACAGGCCGAAGCGTTTTCGCCTTGAACCACATGCCCGCCGTCGCTGTTTCGAGCAACGAGCGCGGCATTCTGGGACCTTCGAGCTTTCGAGAGGCTGCCCGCCCGTCGCCCCCTTCGGATTCGAGGATCAATCACGCCGTAGAGCACATTGGCCGCGAGGTTGCCACCGAATACGAGCGCCGCCGACACCACGGCGATCCCGGCCAGCAATGGCGCATCTCCGCCCAAGCCGGCCGTGACGGCGGCCTGTCCCAAACCCGGATACGAAAACACCTGCTCAACAAGCACCGAACCTCCGAAAATCTCGGAAATCGATGCGCATTGCAGCGTAACGGCCGGCAGTAAGAGATTGCGCATGCCGTGGCGCCGCACGATCTCACCCGTGGAAAGCCCCCTGGCTCGTGCGAACTTCACGTAATCGGTCTCCAAGATGTCGACAAGCTTCTCGCGCGTATGGAGCGCGATATTGGCCACACCCACAAACGACAACACAATGGCGGGCAACGCGATGTGCTGCGCCGCATCGAGCAACGTCACATCGGCAGCCGACACGCCGATGGGTACCGAAAAGCCGAACGGAAACCAGCCGAGCCACACGGAAAACACCATGAGCGCCACCAAGCCAAGCCAGAAGGTGGGCGTCGAGGCCAACACGAAGCAATAGCCTTTCACCAGCTTGTCGGGCCAACGACCACGATTCGCTCCCGCCACGATGCCCAACGCCAGGCCCAACACGCCGCTCGCAACCCATGCAATAGCGAGCAACGCAAGCGAGTTTGCCGCCCGGTTACCAAGTACCTCCAGCACAGGAGCGTTGAAGCGCAGCGACGTGCCCCAATCGCCCTGCAAAACGGGGGAAAGCCAACTCGCATAGCGCTCGAGCAACGGCGTGCCCACTCCCCAATATTCGGCGAGCTGGGCGCGCTTTGCTTCGCTCATGCCCATATAAGCGGCCTGCCCCACGTTCATCTGAACCGGATCGATGGGCGACGCCGACACCAGCGCGAACACGACGAAGCTGACTGCCAGCATCAACGCGGCAAAGCGGACTACATTCGTTGCAATGTGGCGAATCACAGCGTGCTACACCCAGGTCCACGTATCAACATTGTTCGCCAAGCTCCAGCCGTGGCCATGCGGATGCGGCTTCTGTTTTGCCACATTCAAGCTCGAACGCTTGAAATACAAGTGATCGACATTGGCGAGCCACACCCATGTTGCCGCGCCCTGCGGCGCGACGCCCTGCTGCGTAGCCTCGTCCCACTGCGCCTTTTGGAACAGCTCATAGGAATCCTCGATATGGGGAACGGCCAGTGCCTCGTCAAGATAAGAATCGACGTTTTCGTTCTCGTAGCAAGCGTAATTGCCCCACCCTGTAGAATAATTCAGCTCGTAGGTCTCGGTAGGGGAATTCGAACCCCATCCCCACAGGATGGGCTCGCTGAATTCATGGGGGTAAATGTCGTCCCAGCTGGCGCCCTTGATGGAGACCTCGATGCCGATAGCTTCCATTTGGTTTGCAAACTCGGCCGCAAGCGCCTGGCGAACCGAATCATTGCTGGCGTAATACAAATTGAACGCCGCACGAACATCGCCTTTTACGCGAATTCCGTCAGAGCCCTCAGCCCAGCCAGCTTCATCAAGCAAGGCCTTAGCCCGTTCGACGTTGGTCGAAACTTTCATATCGGGCGAGCCCCATGGCGCCTTGTCGCACACGCTATATGCCGGAGTGCCGTAGCCATTGACGACGTTGCGTATCATCGTCTCGCGATCGACGGCAAAATTAATGGCGCGGCGCACGGCCGCATCGCTCGTCACGGCGTTTCCTACGGGATATTCGCCGCCGTCGCCTTCCTTGGGCTCCCCAGAAGCGAGCGTCGGAAGCGAAATGCCGCGCGAATCGACCGTTTCGCAGGCAAGCAGCTCAAAGCCTTGAATATCCTGGCTGGAATACACGGCCGTCGTGTAGGCGATATCCACTTGGCCCGCACGCGCGGCGGCCAACGCGGCATCTTCCTCCATGAAGGCAACCACGACGCGCTGCATCTTGGGAGCATCGCCGTAATAATCGGGGTTCGCTTTCAAAATGACCTGCTGGCCCCGGTCCCACTGCTCAAGCATGTAGCGACCCGAACCAATGGGCGCCGCGCCGTAGCCATCGCCATAGGCATGCTCGGGAACAATACCCAGCACGGCCAAGGTATACAGCAGCGCGTTATACGGCTTTGCCATATGAAGCTCGACGTGCGTATCGTCAACGGCGATGGCCTCGCGCACCATAGACAAATCGGCCTCGGACGCTTCGCCATTGATAACGCCATTGACGGTGAAGGCAACGTCACGCGCGGTAAGCGGCTCTCCGTCGGTGAACTTCACATCATCGCGAATGGCGAATTCCCAGATAAGGCCATCGTCGCTGCAGGAATACTCCGTAGCAAGGTCGTTTTTGAATTCCAGGTTTTCATCGGTGGTGATAAGCGTGGACTGGATGAGCGGCTCGTGCACGTGTTCGCCGCAACCCCACGAACGCAAAGGGTCGAAACCCGCCGCAGGCTCGCTTCCCGTGTTCATGGCGATAATCACCTGATCGGCAGATGCGGCGACAGAACCCGCGCCTTGCGACGCGCCACCCGAGCATGCCGACAACACGCCGCCGAGCGATGCCGCCGCTGCGCCGCATGCGGCAAACTTCAGAAAATCGCGCCTGCCGAATGCCCCAGTTTCGAATTTCGCCATATTAGACCCTCAGCCTTACAAGTGTTACGGATTTAAATTTCGTAGCACTCACTATAGCATTCAGTGTTACGGAATCAAGATACGTAACACACTTTCCTGGCGAACGTCCCATATACAACGCGCACGAAAATCGTGAACCTCTGGCAGAAATCACCGCCATAGGGCCGAATTACGCATGCCGAACAGACCGAAAAGCAAACCCACGTTCAAACGCGCGAATGGCAGGAAGCCCAACCTGGGATTTCTCAACCACGAGAGGCTTTATTTCAAAAAACGCCCCTCGAAAAACCCTACCGCCGCAATTTCTGCCAAAAAATGAGAGGCCCGGTCAAAGACCAGGCCTCTCGCCCCATCAAAATGCAATGTTTGCCGCGTTTATGCCAACTCGCGCTCCACCACATCGGCGATCGCCTTCGCATGGGCATCGGCCGCCTCCTGCGTTTCGGCCTCGACCATCACGCGCACCAACGGCTCGGTACCACTCGTGCGCACAAGCACACGACCACCGTCGCCCATCTCGGCTTCGGCCTCGTGCACGGCATCCCAAATGGCCGCGTTGCCCTCAAGCGCGTGCTTATCTTTCACGCGAACATTGATCAACGTCTGCGGGAATTTCACCATGACCTTGATAGCCTCTTCCACCGGCTTGCCGCTGCGGCGCACCGCAGCGAGGAATTGGCACGCCGTTACCAGGCCGTCGCCCGTAGAGTTATGCTCCAGCAAAATCATGTGTCCCGACTGCTCGCCGCCCACGGCATAACCGCCCTCGCGCATGGCCTCCAGCACATAGCGATCGCCCACTTTGGTCTGCAGCACATCGATGCCGTTAGCCTCCATGGCGCGCACGAAGCCCAGATTTGTCATAACCGTAGACACGGCGGTATTGTGCGGCAGCTCCCCGCGGCTCTTCATGTCAACAGCCAGCACAGCTTCCACGATATCGCCATCGATTTCGGTGCCGTCTTTGGCCATCAGCATCACGCGGTCGGCATCGCCATCGTGCGCGATGCCGACATCGGCGCCGCTTTCAGCCATAAGCTCAGCCAGCGGGCCCAGATGCGTAGACCCGCAGCCAACATTGATGTCGGTTCCGTCGAAATCGTCGTTAATTACCGTGACCTCCGCACCCAAACGACGCAATGCCTCGGCGCTCGTCAACGACGAAGCACCATGGCCGGTATCAAGCGCCACATGCAGTCCTTCGAAATCGATACCCTGGCTACGCACCGTCTGAACCGCATGGTTGATATAGATCTCGCACGCATCTTCTACTTCGATGGCCGCGCCGACCTCGTCGCCAACAGGCATCTCAACATCTTCGCCATTGGCTTTCTCGCGAGCAATACGCCCCTCAACTCCGCCTTCGGCAATGAACAACTCGATCTCGTCTTCCACCGCATCGGGCAGCTTGAACCCGTTCGCGTCGAAGAACTTAATGCCGTTGTACTCCGGCGGGTTGTGCGAAGCCGAAATCACAATGCCGCCATCGGCATGCAATTCCCGAACGAGTAGGGCCACAGCGGGCGTCGGAATGACCCCGGCCAGCAAAGCATCGCCGCCAGCGCTCGTAATACCGGCAACAACAGCCGCTTCAAGCATATCGCCGCTTTTGCGCGTGTCTTTGCCTACGACGATTGTTTTACCCATGAACATCGCGGCAGCCTGGCCGAGCCTGTACGAGAGCTCGCACGTAAGGTCCACGTTCGCCACTCCGCGAACGCCGTCGGTTCCGAAAAGACGGGGCATTGCTTCTCCAATCTTTGTAAAGGCCTTCTCGCGGAAACATCGCCGCAAGATAGCGAAGGGCGCAGGCGCGCCCTTACGAACGCTCCCATTCTACCACTCGAAATGAAAACACGATGAAGCCTCGGGTTGCGCCGGCTCCAGAAGGCCCTAATCGGCATCTCCCTTGAAATTCGCCAGCAAAAATACCGTGATCATGATGAAGGCGAACCCCACGAAATCGATCGATTCGAACGAAGTACCCAGCCACAGCACCGCGAATGCCGTGGCGGAAACGGTTTCTATGCTCGCCAAAAGGCTCGCCCTGGCTGCACCGATATCGCTTACGGCCTGCAGATACGTTGAAAAGCCGATAGCGGTTCCCACAAGCGTCAGCCCCACCAAAAGCACCACAAGGCCCTTCGCATCGAGGCCGCCTTCGCCAAATACGGGAGCCGCAAGCCATGCTTGGGAAACCACGCCGAGAACCGCTCCTCCGATGAGCATTCCGCACGCCACCACCGGCAAACTTCCGTAGGTCTTCATAAGATCGCCGGGCGTTATCGTGTAAATCGCCACGGTCACCGCAGCCGTCAGGCCCCAGAAAATCGCCTGGGGCGACAGCACGAGGCTTCCCACGTTGCCATGCGTCGCCAGCAAAAACGTTCCGATAACGACGCAAACCATGGCGACCAGCTCCCGAGCGGTTGGAAGCCGGCGACCCGCAAAGCATGTTGCCACGACGATAAGCACGGGACCTATGTATTCCAGCACCGTCGCCGTTCCCGCATTCGAATACTTGATTGCCTCAAGATAGGTAAACTGGCACAGCATGAGCCCAAAAATCGAAAACACGGCCAAGCGAGCCAGCGAGGCGGGCGATTTCAGCATGCGAAACAGGTCTGCCCGCTTTACCGCAAGAACCACCGACAAAAGCAACACGCCCGCGCACAGCATGCGCACGGTCGTAAGCCAAATGGGATCGAGCCCGTACATCCCGAAAAGATATTGGGCACACGCGCCCGAAAACCCCCAAATAACGCCGCCGGCCAAAGCCAGCACTACGCCGCGAACGTCTTTCGACATGCGAGCATCCACCTTACACACCTCAACGGCTTTAAGCGCCGCATCAAAAACGGGCTTCAGAAACAATGGCGCAGCAAGCCCGCACGCATTCGCCGCGCGGAAAACAGGCCCTTAGATTCCCCGACCCCTTCGCTCAATAATGCAGGGAACTATAGAACAACCAAGAACAACTTTGCGCAACCCATTCGGCCAATGCATTACTTTCGAGAAAAATATCATCGCCTTTGCATCGCCACGATAGAATAGGCGCGTATTGAGCGCGGTCACAGCCACCGCAAACCGATTGGGGGGGATTCATGGAGCTCAAGCAAATCGCCAGTTTTGCCGTTGATCACACCAAGCTTGTCGAGGGCATGTATACCTCGCGCATCGATGGCGACATCACGACCTACGACATCCGCATGGTCAAGCCGAACTGCGGCACGTACCTGCCTTTTCCCGCCATTCATAGCTTCGAGCACCTCTTCGCGACCTACGTGCGATCAGGCGAGCTGTCCGACCAGGTGATTTACGTGGGACCCATGGGTTGTCGGACCGGTTTTTACTTCCTTGTGCGCGATATGGAGCCAGAAGTCGCCATCAGCCTGGTGAACAGCATGCTCGCCTTCATCGCCAACTTTGAAGGCGACGTCCCCGGCGCGACCGAGAAAGAATGCGGAAACTTCCGCGAGCAAGACCTCGAGGGAGCAAAGGCAATCGCGCGGAAAATGATTCCGATTCTGCAAGAGTGGACCCCGGCCGATTGCGCCTACCAGGAATAGGACGCCGCGAAGCGATGCCCGTCCCTTCCATTAAGAGCGGGCATCGCTTCGATAATGCGATCCACAGCTTTGCTCGCGAGCAGCCATGGCGCGCACCAACTCCGACGCGCTTTCGAGCTGCAAACGGAAACGCATAGTTGCGGCTATCTCCGAATCTGAACACGAAGAAGCATCCAGGCGAGCAAGCCCGTCTGCAAGCAAGGCAATCTTTCCAAGAACGCGCGCAAGACCGGCGGCATTGCGGGAAATCATGCAATTCTCTTGCATCAAAGCTCGCAGCTCGCGCACCGATTCCGAAACCTTCGCGCTCGCCTTGCGCTCATGATCGAACATGGCCGGTCCAGCGACAGGCCCCTCCAGGGCAAACCGAGCCGCCTGTCCGCCTGCGCGCATGCCGAACACAAGGGCGTTCGCGCTTGCTAGCCCGCCAATGCGGTCGGCTCCGTGCATTCCGCCCGTGCACTCCCCCGCTGCATACAAACCAGGAACGCCGCAGCTAGCATGTTCATCAATCGCGATGCCGCCGTTCGAAGCATGCGCATATGGAGCGATTCGAGCAGGCGCGCAAGCCTCAACGCCACATTCGCGTTCGAGCCACTTCGAGTATGTACGCACGAATTCCGGGGATCTTTCGTTCACATCGCAAATGATCTCCATGCCTTTATCTCCGCACGCTTCCATTGCGAAATCGAGGGAAGAACCGGCCCTTTCGCACGAAAACGGGCCGTATTCGCTACGGGCCGCAAGCACTTCGCCCGAAATAGCCGTGCCGCCCAAGCCGTAAGCGACGGCGAAACGAAACGCCTTCTCGTTGAAGACGATATTGCGACGAGGCGACACGAGCCCGGGCATAATCTGCATGAATTCGAGGTTCGTCAAACGAGCGCCGCACCTGGCCGCAAGGGCTTGCATCGTTGCGAAATTTCCACAAGAGCACAGGCCTCGTTCGTACAGCCCAGCCATCCCGCCACCCGCAAGCACCAACGAGGAGCAACTCAAGGCACGAAAGCGGCCGCTTTTGCGATCGAAGAACAGCACACCAGCAACGCGGGAGCCATCCATGGAGATGTCGAGCAGTTCGCATTCGTCGAGAATCGCGACGCCGCCACGCGCGAGGGCCTGGCCAAAGCTGCTCTTCAGCGGTCCGCGTTCCAACCCACGCCACAAACGAAGCTTGTGGTCGAAACAGGGAATGTATTGCCGTTCCGTCGGGTTCGCTGGACGCTTTAGCTCGATCCCCATACGCTCGATGAGCTCAATTGCTTCGGGAATTCCGCGCACGAACGACTCCACGAGCGCAGCGTTGGCAACTCCCCGCCCCACGCGCACGACGGTTTCTACCATATCGTCAACGTCGCGCGCATCACTCGGCGCCACGAGGCCAAGGCCCCATGTCCCCGGAAAGAAGCTCGATCCCGAATACAGGCCCGCAGCGCTTGCCAGACACACACGGGCACCCGAACGAGCAGCCTCGATGGCGGCAATGCAGCCCGCAATGCCGCCGCCAACCACTACGACATCGAAAGACGCTTCGGAGCGGACGCGTTCGGTTTTTCCCAACCCGCGCCTACAGCTCTATGCGACCGAATTTCGCAAGCAGCTCACTTGCGGCCGCACACGATGGGCAATTGCAATACTTGGCGCCCGCCTCTTTACGTTTCAGCTGTTCGGCCAGCATTGCGGCTGCAGCACCTTCACCCATCAGCTGTTTCGCCGGGCCTTCGGCGAACGCAATCACACCATCAATCGTAGTCGGGCGCCCTTCAAGAACGTCGAGCAATGCGTTTGTCGCAGCCTCAACTGCAGATTCGTCGGAATTCGCGGCCACTTCTGCCTTCCATGCCGCCGCGGCGTCTTTCGTCACCTGAGTGCTCGTATCGGCAACGGCCAAAACCTCAACGCGCTGCGCCACGTAATCGAACAGTTCCTTTTCCATGCGCAAACCTTTCCTCGTAAGACATACGCTCGCATCATAGTGCAAAAGCTGCCGCCTCGGCATCTGGAGTGCTGCGACGGGGCTCAGCTAGACCCATCCGGCGCCCAACTCAAGCATAAAGCAAGCGCGCAGACATAAAGAAAGGCCCGCCGCAAAGCGACGAGCCTTTCTTGATTCGCGTGAAGTATAAGCGAATTAGCGCTTGCTGAACTGCGGGCGCTTGCGGGCCTTCTTCAGACCATACTTCTTGCGCTCGACGACGCGAGGGTCGCGAGTGAGGAAGCCGGCCTTCTTCAGCTCGGGGCGATACTCGCCAGCCTGCAGCAGCGCACGGCTGATGCCGTGACGCAAAGCGCCAGCCTGGCCAGAAATGCCGCCGCCATTGCACAGAGCGATGACGTCGAAATGACCAGCGGTGTCGGTAACCTTGAACGGCGTGGTGGCGTAATTCACCAGAGCCTCGCGGCCAAAGTAATTCATGGCGTCGCGGCCGTTAACGGTGACTTTGCCAGTGCCGGGGACCAAGCGGACGCGAGCAACGGCGTTCTTGCGACGGCCAGTGCCGTAATAAACTGCTTCGTTAGCCATTGTTTACTCCTCCACCTTAATCTCGCGGGGCTTCTGGGCAGCATGCGGATGCTCGGGGCCTGCATAGACCTTGAGCTTGGTGAGCTGCTTGCGGCCGAGGGTGTTCTTCGGCAGCATGCCCTTCACAGCGTGCTCGATAACGCGCTCGGGATGCTTCTCGATGGCCTCGGTGAAGGTCTCGCACTTCTGTCCTCCGGGGTAGCCAGAGTGACGGTAGTACTTCTTGTCGAGAGCCTTGTTGCCCGTGACGCGCACTTTCTCGGCGTTGACAACGATGACGAAGTCGCCCGTGTCAACATGCGGAGTGAACTGCGGCTTGTTCTTGCCACGAAGAATGTGGGCAGCCTTAGCGGCAACCTTGCCCAGCACCTGGTCGGCGGCGTCGATAACGACCCACTCGCGCTCAACCTCTTGAGGCTTTGCGTAATACGTCTTCACGATTTCCTCCAAATACGTGTTCTGGTTCAAAAGTGCTGCTCTGCGAAACTGTTCGGTTTCCTACGCCAAACCAACGGTCCAGAATCTGGACATTCCTTCGCGTTGTGTCCCGTTTTAAGCAGCGTTTAGCGGGGCTTTTGAAAGCGAACTTTTGCAGTATACGAACGGGCACGAGGCGCGTCAATGGACGAATTCACGTTTTCCCAGGCAAATTCCGCGTCTTCACGAAATCGCGACAACTAACGCTTTTAGAGATGCAGTTCATGCAGCTAAGCGCGGAACGCTCAGGCCGGCGCGCGGGACACTTTCCGAGCCCCTTGGAGCATAATATATATGTGCATTCCTGCATTTTTCATATTTATACATCAATCTCAATATATCGCGTATTAATATGCACAAATCTGATTTTTTATGCATTGCCGCCCGCGAACGCGAAAGAGAGGACGCACTTCGCTGGACAGCCGCACCCCGCGGGTAACCCGCGACTTCGCGACGCATCGAGTGAAAGGAACCGCGCATGATCAAAGCGGGCATCATGGGGGCCACGGGCTACGCCGGAGCTGAAGTGCTGCGAATTTGCGCGAACCATCCCGAGTTCAAAGTCGTGGCCGCAACGTCCGATTCCGAAGCCGGTCAGCATATTGCCGACATCTATCCGGCATTTCGCGGCGTATACGATGAACTGGTACTCGAGCCTCATGCCACCGACGCGCTGCTTTCTTGCGACGTAGTATTCATGGGCGTGCCGCACAAAGCCGGCATGCTGCACGCACCGCGTCTGATTGCCGCCGGTGTGACCTGCATCGACCTTTCAGCCGACTTTCGCTTCGGCAACGCGGCCGACTACGAAGCCGCCTATCATGTAGAGCATGCCGCGCCTGAATTGCTTTCAAGCTCGGCATTCGGCCAACCCGAAACCAACCGTGCGGCCCTCGAGGCCCTCGCCTCCCGCCGCGCCGCAGGCGAAGCAGTGATCGTCGGCTGCGCGGGCTGCTATGTGACCGCGTCGATTCTCGCGGCCACACCTGCACTCGCCGCAGGTTTTGTCGACCCCGAGGCAACCATCGTCATCGACGCCATCTCGGGCGTGACGGGCGCCGGCCGCAAGGCGAGCGCACGCACACATTATTGTTCGGCCGACGAGTCGCTGGAAGCCTATGGCCTGCCGCTTCATCGCCACCAACCCGAAATTGCGCTGTCGTATGGTCGCACGCTTTCCGCAGCCGGCGTGCCCGTCGAGGGCGACGCTTCCAAGCGACCTGCTCCCGCGCACGTCGTGTTCACGCCGCATTTAGCGCCGCTCAAGCGCGGCATCCTCGCCACCGTGTATTTGCCCGTGGCGAAGGAAGCAGAGATCGACGCCGCAGCCCTGCACGCCGCATATGCCGACGCCTATGCGCAATCGAACTTGGTCACCACCCTGCCCGAAGGCAGCTGGCCGAAAACCGGGTCGGTCGCGGGCACAGCGCGCGCCCATGTAAACGCGTCGTACAATGACGACGAGCGCATGATCGTCGCGATGGCGGCAATCGACAACTTAGGCAAAGGCGCTGCCGGCCAGGCCGTCCAATGCGCGAACATCGTCTTCGGCCTGCCCGAGGACGCAGGTCTAAGAGGTGTCGCATGCGTTTCGTAGGCATCGCAAAATATGCACGCCCCCTCGGGAGAAACGAGCGACGAAGCCAGGGGAACGCCGACTAAGGTTGCCTTGCCAAGGTACGCGCGACGAGTGCGTGAGGGGTGAAAGCCAAACATGCGGCCGTTGCGAGCAAACGAGGCTCGACACCCCACGCACGCCGCCGCGATCGTCCTCGCTCGGCAGAATTAATCGGCATTCCCCCAAGCGTTAGCCCGGCCATGTATTTCTTCGCGCATTCATAAGCCCAAAACGATCATGGAATCGAGCCACACGCGCCCAACTTCTCGAACCTGCTAAACGCCCTGAGCGCTTAGCAGGTTACAATGCGAAACCTATTATAAAACCTGATTAACCTGTCAAAAGCTCTGAGCGTTTAGCAGGTTCTAGGAGATTGGCCATGAAATACACGACCACTGGCGTTCGCAGCGCCAACTACGGAGCAAGCGTCAACCTGCTTGTTGAAGCCCTCCCGTGGATCAAAAACACAACCGGGAAAACGGTCCTTATCAAATACGGTGGGTCGGCCATGGAAAACCCCGAACTCATGCGCCAAGTCATGACCGACATCGTGCTTCTGAAAATCATCGGGGCGAAACCGATCATCGTGCATGGCGGAGGCAAAGACATCTCGGCCGCATTCGAAAAAAGCGGCATGCCTGTGAAATTCAAAGACGGGCTGCGCGTCACCCCCGAAGACGCCATGGAGCTCGTTCGCATGGTGCTTGTGGGAAGCGTGAATCGCAGGCTCGTCGACGCGCTCAACGTGCATGGCCACCTCGCCGTAGGCGTAAGCGGCGGCGACGGCTGCACCATTCGCGCAACCCAGCTCGACCCAGAGCTCGGTCGCGTCGGAAAAATCGACCACATCGATCCAACCTATATCGGCCATATCCTCGAAGATGACTACATCCCCATCGTCGCAACCGTCGCGGCGGGCGATGATGGAAAGCCTTTCAACATCAATGCCGATATCGCAGCTGGGCACCTCGCCGCAGCGTTGCACGCTCACAAGGTGATTTTCCTTACCGATGTCGATGGCCTCTATGCCGATTTTTCGGACAAAGACACACTCATCTCGAGCCTGAGCGCAGATGAGGCACGCGGCCTTATCGCAAGCGGATCGCTTTCAAGCGGAATGATCCCGAAAATCGAGGCGTGCCTCGCGGCGCTTGACGCAGGAATTCCCCGCGCGCACATCATCAATGGAACCATGCCCCACTCGCTTTTACTCGAATTGCTCACCGACCACGGCGTTGGCACCATGATGTATAACCCCGACCCCGATGAAAACTATCAGGCCCAGCCGCTCGATGCGCTGGCCAGCCGCCTCGACATCAACCAAGAGTAACCCCGACGAAATGGCAGGAGGCCTAAAATGAGCCTTGAAAAACAGCAGGAACTCGAATCGAAATATGTGATGGGCACGTTCGCCCGAAAGCCCGTCGAATTCGTGAGCGGCAACGGCATGACGCTCGTTGACGACAATGGCAAGCAATACCTCGACTTCATTGGCGGCATCGGAGTTATCAGTTTGGGCCATTGCGCGCCCTCGCTGGTGAAAACCCTGCAGGAACAAACCGCGAAATTGATGCACGTGAGCAACTACTACTACATCGAGCAACGCGGAGAAGTGGCGCAGAAACTTTCGGATATTCTAGGCGGCACCGACGAGACCGGCGATCCCATCGTTTGGAAGACGTTCTTCTCGAATTCCGGCGCCGAAAGCAACGAGTGCGCCATCAAGCTCGCGCGCCTGTGGTCGAAGCGGTTCGGCAACGGCGGTTCCACAATCGTCACCATCACGAACAGCTTCCACGGCCGCACGCTGGCAACACTCGCTGCCACCGCGCAGCCGCTGAAGCAGGAGGCTTTCAAGCCGCTGCCCGGCGGATTCGTCGACGTTCCGCAAAATGATGTCGCAGCGCTCGAAGCGGCATTCGCCAATCACGACGTGTGTGCCGTGATCCTGGAAGTCGTCCAGGGCGAAAGTGGCGTGCACCCGTGTTCCCAAGAGTACATGGAAGCAGTGCGCCGCCTGACAAGCGAGAACAAAGCGCTCATGATTTGCGATGAGGTGCAATGCGGCTTATACCGCTGCGGCGTGCCGTTCGCGTTCCAACGCTACGGAATCACACCCGATATCGTGGCCATGGCGAAAGGCATTGCCGGAGGCGTGCCCATGGGAGCCTGCGCCGCGCGAGCCGAGGTGGCTGACGCATTCGAGCCGGGCGACCACGGAACCACGTTCGGCGGCAGCTGCCTTGCCATCGCCGCAGCGAACTGCGTGCTCGACGAGCTGGGCCGCGAGGGAGAAATCGAACGCATCGAAGCCGCTGGCGAGCACCTCGCCGAGCGTCTGGCCGCCCTGCCCCATGTGAAAGAAATCCGCGGCTTCGGCCTTATGCGCGCGGTGGAATTCGACGATTCCATCGACGCGCCAGCGCTGGTATTGGCAGCGCTCGACGCGCCTCAAGGCCTGGTGCTCAACTACACCGGCGCCCATACGCTGCGCTTCCTGCCGCCGCTTATCGCCACGAACGCCGACATCGACGCCATGGCCGACCAGCTGGAAAAGCTTCTCGAAGTCTAACGGCGGCGATATCGGTTGCGGCAACGGCCACTCCGTTGGGTCAAAGGGACAGTCCCCTTGACCCAACGCCGACCCGCCCTTTGGCCCAGCACCTATCCTTTGACCCAACACCGACCTACAGCCAATTCACCTTCCCGGGCAGTCGCCATACGCTCGCGGAAGCCATCAAGGCGGACCGACGAGCCTTCGGTTCGCCTTCGTTTTTCCAAAAAGAAGGCGGCGGTGCGACCTGCATCATAAGGCACGCCTGGAACGTTGTGCCGTTGATGTGAGCCGCCCCACCGCCGGACAATAGGTCAAGCAAAACCCGACTATGCCTGCGGCTTCACTACCACGAGCAGCATCTTGTACGGCTCGATCGCCTTCACCGCATGCGGCGCATTCGCAGGAATCACGATGCTTTGGCCAGGCAGAACTTCATGAGCCACGCCTTCAATCTCGATTTGGCCTTTGCCTTCCAAGCATGTCACCATGGCATCGCCCGCAGCGGCATGGCTCGACATGCCCTCGCCTGCATCGATGGCGAACACGGTGATCTTGCAGCCGGGAGTCTGCGACAGCGTGAGGCTGTTCACGCGACCGGGTTCCAACTGCACCAAATCGAGAAGCGCAAATTCTTTGGCATGCTCCACGTTCTTGATCAACGCTTCCATGGCTAATCCCTTTCTTCCGGAATGGTCAGTTGCAAAAGCTTGAACGCACCGCCTTCGTGACCCTCGACGGCATGCGGAATGTGCGCAGGCACCATGAACACCTCGCCCGCAGCAACCGCCACGCGGCGGTCGGGCAGCACCACATCGGCGGCGCCTTCTACCACGTGGTACAGAGTGTCGCCGAAATATTCCTCCTCGCTCACGCTCTCGCCCGCCGAAAACGCCATCAGCATGAAGTCAATCGCGCCGCCGCTCGCCAAGCCCATGCTCGACACCTGGCCCGGACGATTCTCGATCAGTTTCGCAACCGGACGAGCCTCGTCGGTCGGCAAATTCCGAAGTCCCATATGCACCTCTCAGTCAAACGCGAATTGGGACACTTTCTTCAGGGGAAACTGTCCCACTAGGCAAATGGTACCGCGCGAACAGCATAAATCAAGCAAGAAAATAGCCAGAGTTAACTTGTAAAGGCCGCGATGCCAAAGCGAAAACAAGGAATGGACCCGACGCGCCCAGCGCAGGAAGCCAACAGGCAGAACCGACACCGCTTCCATGAAACATTGGGGCAGTTTCCTCGGAGGAAACTGCCCCACCGCAGAACGCGACAATTGACAATTGAGTCGTCAACCAGGCAAGACTCATGCCATATCGTCAAGCGAGCCCGGCAACCCATCGCGCTAGCCGCGCACCACTTCCCCATAGGCATCGGCGCGACGGTCGCGTAGGTAAGGGCTCGTCACGCGGTTTTTGCGCACCTCGTCGAAATCGATATCGGCGTATAGGATGCCCTCTTCCTCACCGAGCTGCGCGATTTTGCCACCGCGCGGACCGCACACCATCGAGGCGCCATGCATATACAAGTCGCCGCCCTCGTGCCCGATGCGATTCACCGCGCCCAAAAACACCGTGTTCTCGAGCGCGCGGGCGGGCGCGTTGATCTCCCACACATCGGCGTCTTGCACGCACCACGCGCTGGGGCACACAATGAGCTCGGCGCCCTTCAGTGCCAAGGTGCGAGCAGCCTCGGGAAAACCCATGTCGTAGCAAATCATGATGCCGACCGTTCCGAATTCCGTCTGAAACACGGGAAACTCGCGCCCGGCGCGGAAGTAAAAACGCTCGAGCGCCCACAGATGCACCTTGTCAAAGGTTCCCTGCACCGTGCCATCGGCGTTGATGAACACAGCGCTGTTGTAGGGAACACCCGAAAGGCCATGGAGCAGCGCAATGGGGGCCACGACGTAAACGTGATTTTTGCGAGCAGCTTCTTGCAATGCGTGAATCGTGGGACCATCGACAGGCTCAGCCAACTCGGTCATGCGCGGACCGACGGTATCAAGGTGATAGCCCGTCGTGAACAGCTCGGGAAATACCACCATGTTCGCCCCGGAAGCAGCGGCCTCGTCAATCATGGGCAAAGCCCTTGCCAAACTGGCCTCCACATCGCCCAGCACGCTTTGGAACTGCACCAACGCCAGTCTCATCTTCGCCATGGAAATCCCTTTCTTCGTATATCGCTTCATCCGCCAAGCACCCAAACGCTCGCTCAATGCACGCGAACCAACCAACGAAAACATTCGCCTCTTGAAGCCAAGTACTTGGCGCATTTACCCATGCAGCAAACTATGCGCCAAGCACAGGCGGCGTGCAAGTAACATGTTTGTTAGCAAATGGGGCAACCCGTTCGCGCCCGAAGCATTTGGCGGACCTCAAGATTACAATGGCTCCATCGAACAAAATGAAAGGGGCGCCATGCTGTTCAAACATCTCATCGATTTATACGAATTGCTCGACTCGCCGCAAGCGTCGGGCACCACAGTGGCCAGCCATCTGAAGGCCATCGACCCCGAATGCACCGTTGAAACCTACCCGCTTGAAGGCCCGAAGGGCACTACCGACATGGTGCGCGTGCGCATTCCCGGCTCTCACGGCAAATCCAACGGCGGCAACGCACCCACCATCGGCTTGCTCGGACGCCTGGGGGGCCTGGGAGCGCGTCCCGAACGCATCGGGTTCGTATCCGACGGCGACGGCGCGCTCACCGCGCTGGCCTGCGCTGCAAAGCTGCTCGATATGCATAAGCGCGGAGATGTGCTGCCCGGCGACGTCTTCGTGAGCACGCATGTGTGCCCGCACGCGCCCACAAGCCCCCACAAGCCCGTGCCGTTCATGGGTTCGCCAACGTCAACCGCAGCCATCAACGCCGAAGAAGTCACGCCTGAACTCGATGCCATCTTGGTAGTCGACACGACGAAGGGCAATCGCATCGCCAACAGCCGTGGCTTCGCGATTTCACCCACAGTGAAACAGGGCGTCGTGATGCGCGCAAGCGAAGACCTGCTGGGGCTTATGGAAATCGCCACGGGGCGAAACCCACAGGTGTTCGCCATTTCTACCATGGATATCACGCCTTATGGCAACGGACTGTACCATCTGAACTCCATCATGCAGCCCTGCACGTGCACCGACGCGCCCGTCGTCGGCGTGGCCATCACCACGCAAACGGCCGTGCCAGGCTGCGCGACTGGCGCCACCCGTCTACCCGACCTTGATGAGGCGGGAACGTTCATGGTCGAGGCGGCGAAGGCGTTCACCGCTGGAGAGATTTCTTTCTACGACCAGGCAGAATACGACGCGTTTGTCGCACGCTACGGCAGCATGGCGAACCTGCAGACCATGGGGGATTTGCCGGCGGAAAACCCCATGGCATAGAAGAACCGCCCACGCTTGCACCGAAAGCCAGCGAACGGCAAGCTGGCGAGCGCAGCTCAAGCGCGACTAAGGCGAAGCGTGCTTCGATACGCGAGTTGCCGAATATGCCCATTGGCGCATTCAATCCCAAACTGGTCGCACCCGCTCGGGCGCGACCAGTTTGCTGAGCAGCGTCAACTGAGCGCACAGCTCGGCAAAACGGCGCAACTACAGGTAATACAGGAAGCTACGCAGCTTTTCGTCCACACTCGCATCGAGTGTGCCATCGAAATTCAGACGCAATACGGGCGCGGCGAAATCGGCGGCTTTTTGACCCAGCTTCAGCACGATGTCAGTGTTTTCGTACATCGATGCCGCAACAATAACGCCGTCGGCACAGCGCGAAGCGACCTGTGATTTTGCCGCACGATAGCGCCCGTTCGCACCAGTCTAACCAAAAAAGAAGGAACCCCGCAGGGTCCCTTCTTCGTGCTTCATTGTATGTCCGCCGCAATTACATGCGCTGCGGAGCGGAAATGCCCAAAATAGCGAGCGTCTGCGCCAGCACCACGCGGGTAGCGTCGCACAGAGCCAATCGAGCCTTCTTCAAGCCTTCGTCTTCGGCCTTCAAAATCTTGCAATTGGTATAGAACTGATGGAACAGGCCAGCCAAATCCTGAGCGTAGTGCGTCAGGCGGAACGGCGCACGGTCGCGGGCGGCCAGCGCGATAAGGTCGCCAAACTCGCTCATTTTGCGCATAAGCGCCAGCTCTTCGGGGGCCGTGAGCGCCGACAAATCCACATCGGCAGGAATAGCCTCGGCAGCAACGGCGGCCATATCCAAATTGTCTTCACCCGAATGGCCAGCCTCATCGCGCAGCAGCTTGCAAATGCGCGCATGCGCATATTGCACGTAGTACACTGGGTTGGATGAATCCTGCTTCTTGGCCACATCGATATCGAAGTCGATGGGCTGCTCGGTGGAGCGGCTCAGCATGTAGTAACGGGTGGCATCGATGCCCACCTCGTCGATGAGCTCTTCGAAGGTGATCATCTCGCCGGTTCGCTTCGACATGCGGACGGGTTTGCCATCGCGGAACAGGTTCACCAACTGGCCGAGCACAACCTCAAGCGCCCCGGGGTAGCCCATCGCGGCCAAAACGGCGGCGACACGGGCGATGTAGCCGTGATGGTCGGCGCCCCAGATGTCGATAAGGGTATCGAAGCCGCGCTCTTTCTTCCAATAATGGTACGCCACGTCAGAGGCAAAATAGGTGTAGTCGCCATCGGCTTTGCGAATGACGCGGTCTTTCTCGTCGCCATATTCGGACGACTTGAACCATACGGCGCCATCTTTCTCGTAGATATCGCCCTTATCCTTCAGATTGCCAATGCAGTAATCGAACGGGCTTTTGCCGCCGAACTCTTCAGAAGGAATGTACATCTCGCGCTCAGACTGCCAACGCTCGAAGTGGTTGCCAAAGCGGGTGGTGATGTCGCGGAACATCTTCATGATGTAGGCATAGCCGAACTCGCGGAACTCCACCATACGCTCATGTTCGTCGGCGGTTTCCCACTTGTTGCCATCGCGGTCGATGATAGCCTTGGCGATGTCGTTGACGTACAGGCCGTTGTAGCCGCCTTCGGGTACGGCGAAATCTTCATGGCCGAGCTGCTGCATGTAGCGTGCGGCGATAGACAGGCCAAACTTGTCCATTTGAACGCCGTGGTCGTTAATATAGAACTCTTCGGTCACCTCGTAGCCGCCGTGACGCATCAAATTCGCCATGGCCGATCCCAGCGCGGCCCAGCGACCATGGCCCACATGCATGGGGCCGGTGGGGTTGGCCGAGATGTATTCGATCAGCACCTTGCGCTGGCCTTCGGGAATCGTCCCCTTGCCGTAATCTGCGCCCTGCTCGCGCACCTGGGAAACAACGCTTTGCATGCTTCCGTTTTTCAAACGGAAGTTGATGAAGCCCGGGCCGGCAATCTCCACGGTTTCGATGAGGTCGTTCGCAGGAATTCCGTCAACGATGGCCTGCGCGATCTCGCGCGGATTCTTCTTGGCCACCTTGGCCAAACGAAGGGCCGCCGTACAAGCCCAATCGCCATGGCCCTCGTCGCGCGGGCGCTCCAGAGCGACTTCGGGAATCTCTTCAATCGGCAAAGCTCCAGACTCTTTGGCAAGCTCGAACGCCGTGGTAAGAAGCTGGGTAAGTTCTTCGCGTGGTTGCATTGGTGCCTTCCTTTTCATCCGTGAAGCGCGCATGCGCGCCATTGACGTCCGGCTTTCGCCGCGGCGCCGCAAAATCTGCCGCACTCGCGTGAGCCTCGATCGCCCGGACTGGTATACAAGCCCATCAATTGTAGCATGCCAGCAAGAAAAACCCGGTTCTCCCAAGGAATTCGCGAGAGCGCCAAAAGCAGGCCGACCGCAGGCATTGGCGAGATTCAGCGAAACGAAAAATCGCGCGAGCAACGCAATCGTCCAGGAGCCGGAAGAACTTATTTTTCATGCCACTGAGCAATTAATCGGCAGCAAAAGCGTATCATTATGTTCGCATTCGAAAATAATGCCGCAGAAAGGAGGGGCTCGTGCTCGATTTCGATGCGGCCTGGAAGCATTATCAAGAGACGACGAAGGCCCCCGACTCCTGCCAGCGATGGAACAAAAAGGCCGCGCGATACGACAGCCGCGATTCCAAAAACCTTTATACCGAAGCCTTCCTCGGGCTCGCCGAAATAAAGCCAGAAGAAACCGTATTCGATATGGGCTGCGGAACGGGTTCGCTCGCCATTGCCGTAGCGAAGCGTGGGCATGCGGCCATTGCCGCCGATTTCAGCGAAGGCATGCTCGGAAAAATGGCTGAAAATATGGCAATCCACGGCGTGCCACAAGCGAAAAGCGTGCGCGATATAGCGCCTGGAACCGTTTGTACCTTGCACATGAGCTGGGAAGACGATTGGTCGTCGGCCGGATTAGCCGAAAACATGGTCGATGTGGCATTCGCATCGCGCTCCATTGCCGTTGCTGATTTGCGCGCGGCCCTCCGCAAACTTTGCCTCATCGCACGCCGCCGCTGTTGCATCACCATGACCACGGGCGTTTCGCCGCGCATCGACCAGAAGCTCCTTAAGGAGCTCGGCGTGGACGCAAATCCCAGCCGCGATTATCTCTATGCCTTCGGAATGCTCGCCCAAGCAGGATTCGAACCCGAAGTCCGTTTCATTCATTCGAAACGAAAAGATTCGTTCACCTCCGCCGAAGACGCGTTCGGCGATTTCTCGCAGATGATCGAGATAGCCAGGCCCGACTTAAGCGACGATGAGCTTGAAGGCGCCCAATCGCGCCTTCGCCTGTGGCTTAGCGAACACCTCGTTGAAAACCCCGAGGCGGGCCTGCCCGATAAGAAAGGCTACGCCCAAGGGCCGCTCACGCTCGACTACGAGAGAATCGTGCCTTGGGCGTTCATCTCGTGGGACCCAAAAGGAGCGACTCTGTAACGCGAAGCCCACGTCGCAAACACGACGTTCATGCGGGCCGGAAGAACCCGCAATGCACAAGGAAGGAAACCCATGACCGCTATGATTTCTTTGGAAGAGGCTCGCGAGCTCGTGCTTTCGCGCGTTGAGCCGCTCGCGCCAGAGACCGTCGACCTGCTTGACGCCGCAGGCCGCGTGGCCGCCGCCGATTTGGCGAGCGATATCGACGTGAGCCCGTTCGCCCATGCCGCCATGGACGGCTACGCGGTGCGTCGCGCCGAGCTCGCCGGTGCCGCCGAAGGCACGCCCGTCATGCTCGAGCCTATAGCCGAGGTGCCGGCCGGCGGGGTGTTCGAAGGCCAGGCCGAACCCGGCCAATGCGTGCGAATCATGACGGGTGCGGCAATGCCCTCATGCTTCGACGCCGTCGTGAAATACGAAATCGTCGATATCGTTGAAGGCGATGGCAAATGCGGCGGAAAGGTCGCCTTCTACGAACAGCCCAAAGAGCGCGACAACGTGCGCGAAGCCGGCGAAGAAGCCAAAGCGGGCGAAGTCGTAGTGAGCGCGGGCGAAGTCATCACGACCGCGGGCGTTGGCTTTTTAGCTGGCTGCGGCGTGCTGCAGGTTCCCACGCATCGAAAGCCTCGCGTGGCCGTGATTCCCATCGGCAGCGAGCTTGTGGCGCCGAGCGAAGTACCAGGCCCCGGCCATATTCGCAATTCAAACGGCTATGCGCTTGCGGCATGCGCGAAAGCCGCCGGATGCATTGCCGACATGCTGCCTATTGTGCCCGACGACGAAAACGCGCTAGAAACGGCCGTTCGCGAAGCCGCCAAAACGCACGATTTCGTAATCACGTCGGGCGGCGCCTCGAACGGCGACTTCGACTTCATCAAGCCCGTCGTTGAGCGCGCCGGAGAGCTGCTCATGACCGCCGTGAACATGCGCCCGGGCAAAGCGCAGACGTTCGGCATCGTCGACGGCACGCCCGTGTTCGGTCTGCCCGGCAACCCAGCGGCGGCCTATATGGGCTTCGAGCTTATCATTCGTCCGACGCTGCGCAAGATGCAGGGGCATTCCGCATTCGAGCATCCCACGGTTACAGCAAAGCTCACGTGCGACAAAAAGAAGAAGGATCCGCGCCGTCTGTTCATGCGCGCCACGCTGTCGCATGGCGATGCCGGCGAGCTCTTGGTGACGCCCGCGAAAAACCAAAGCTCGGGCTTGTTCGGCCCCATTCAGAAAACGAACTGCATGGCGATTTTGCCCGAAGGCGCCCAAGACGCGAAGGCGGGCGACGAAGTGACGTGTGTGTTGCTCGACGCGCCTGAAGGCATGGTAATTTAAGTTACGCAGCGGCGATGGGGCTGGCGCACGCAACTCCATGAGCTAGTGCAGCATTCCGCTGCGCACACCTGTCCCATCGCCACGGTATTTCCTATTCTGATCCATCCGATAAGATGCCCCCAGAGACGTGCGCGTGACGCAAGGCTGCACAGCTTCTGAAGCCGCACACACATCTCCAGAAGGCATCGGGCAAACAAGGAAGAAATTATGTCCCTGAAATTCGCAATTGTGACGTGTTCCGACACGCGATCCATGAAAGAAGACACCGCAGGCGCCGCACTCGAAGAGCTCATCAAGGCCGAAGGCTGGGAAGTCGCCAGCCACGTAGTCGTGAAAGACGAACGCGCCGACATTGCCGCGGCGATTATTGCCAGCTGCGATGAGATTGGCGCCGACATTGTGCTCACCTGCGGCGGAAGCGGATTGTCGCTGCGCGATGTGACCCCCGAGGCCACGCGCGACGTATGCGACCGCGAGGTTCCCGGCATTGCCGAAGCCATGCGCTACCACAGCCTGCAGATCACGCCGTTCGCAATGCTCTCGCGCGCGATTGCAGCCCAGCGCGGCCGCACGCTCATCATCAACCTGCCAGGCAGCGAAAAAGCCGCCCGCGAAAACTGGGAAGGCATCGTGGGCGCACTCGGCCACGCCGCCCATATGATGGCCGGCGAGGGCCACGACAAATAGCGGAAAAGCAATAAGGGGCCTTCGCACGAGTTCCATTGCGGCCAATACAGCCACGTTCACGGATAAACTCCACCTGTGTGAAAGGCCCCTCTTCATTTTCGGTCTCTAGATAGACGAGCCGAAGGGATCCGTTGAGCATACCCCTTCGACCAAACGGCAGCGCTGCTCAACGTTGAAAGGGTTCAAAGAGCCCGTTCGTCAGCGAGCAGCCCCTCCCCAGCAAACGAACTCCAGCGCGAATAGCCTACAGTTCCTTGCGCTCCCACAGGCCGGTCTTGCCGCCGTCTTTCTTCAGCAGGCGCACATCCATGATCTCCATACCGCGATCGACGGCCTTGCACATGTCGTATACCGTCAGGCATGCCACGCTCGCGGCGGTCAGCGCTTCCATCTCGATGCCCGTCTTGCCCGTAACGCCGCAAGTCGTCGCGATACGAATGCCCACGCGCCCATCTTCACGCTCGCCCGCCAAAACCGGCTCGCAGCTCACCTTGGCTTTCGTGATCATCAGCGGGTGGCACATGGGAATGAGCTCGCTCGTCTTCTTCGCAGCCATCACGCCGGCCACGCGCGCGCACGCCAGCACGTCGCCTTTCGCAGCCGTCCCCGATGTAATCAGCTCCAACGTTTCAGGTTTCATCGAAATGAACCCCTCGGCCACCGCAATGCGCTCGGTATCGGCCTTCTGCGAAACGTCCACCATCCGGACGTCACCCTTTTCGTCGATATGCGTCAGTTTTTCTTCAGCCATATCGCTTTCCTCCAAATCAAACCCAGTGGGTCAAAGAAACTGTCCCTTTGACCCAAACACAACGACGAATAAAGATAACGAAGTTCGCGGGCTCGGTGGGCGCTTTCGCCAAGACCGTCGGTATTCAAACTTGCTCTTCATTCTAAAATGAAACACCGCCAGAGCGGCGCATAGCGAGGCGCAGCCGAGCAGTAGCCGATCGTGGTCTTGGCGAAAGCGCCCGCCGAGCCCGCGAACGGACAGGTCTATCCGCCAATCTGCGACATACCGCGCTCAGTTCCCACCTTATCGTGATGGTCGTCGGGCTTGGCCCCCAACGCCTGCAGCAACACGGCCTCGATAGCCGCATCGCCACCGCCATCGCGAAGCGCAGCGCGCATATCGTATTCCACATCCGAGAACAAGCACGGGCGGATCTTGCCGTCGGCCGTCATGCGCAGGCGATTGCATTCGCTGCAGAAATGACGCGACAGCGGGCTAATGAAGCCAACCGTGCCACGCGCGCCAGGAAACATGAAATACCGTGCCGGACCCCAACCTTTCGGCTTTTCGTCGCCAGCAGGCACAAGCCCAGGCAGCCCTTCGGCCTTCGCGCGCTCGTTAATCACGTCGAAGAGCTCTTCGCTGGGGATCACATCCTCGCGGCCCCAGCCGCAGCCGTGCGAACCGGAGCTCTCCCCCACGGGCATATACTCGATAAAACGCATATGCAATGGCTGGTCGATGGTCATCTTCGCGAATGCCAAAAAATCTTGGCCTAGGCTTCGCACCGTAACAGCATTCACCTTCACGGGATCAAATCCTGCGGCGAGAGCGGCCTTAATCCCGTCAAGAGCCTCGTGCAATTCGCCGCGACGCGTAATAAGGCGAAACTGCTCGGCGTCAAGCGTGTCAAGCGAAATGTTCGCGCGAGAAAGCCCCGCAAGCTTCAGTTCGTCGGCGTATTTCGGCAAAAGCACGCCATTCGTCGTCAAAGACACATCATCGACGCCAGGCGTGCTCGCTATCTCGCGCACCAATCCCACAACGCCCTTGCGCACAAGCGGCTCACCGCCCGTCAGTCGGAAGCGCTTCACCCCCATGCCAGCCGCAACGCGCACCACGCGCTCAATTTCCTCAAGCGTCAGAATATCGGTATGGCACAGCGACTTCACGCCTTCGGCGGGCATGCAATAAATGCATCGATAATTACACCGGTCGGTCAGCGAGATGCGCATGTAATCAATCACACGCCCATGCGAGTCTTTCATAAGAACCCCTTCAAACGCCCGCACCCCCACGCGCGCGTCAATTCTTTTCGTACGGGGATTATAGCTTTGCAAGCACAAAGAAACGCCGCCAGATGCGAAATCCGACGGCGTTTTGGTACGAAACGAAACTATTCGGTACAAACCGCGCGTTAAACCACGGCTACTTGCTCACTAGATAGATGACATCGGCCGGAATCTCGATCAGCAACTCGTCACCTTCTTCAGGAAGCTCGCTTGCGGGCACGGCCAGCTTATCGACGCGCCACTGCATATGCGTGCGAAGGAATGTCGTCTCGTCCGCATCGCTCATGCCGCATGCGGCCGCGGTTCCCTCGTTACCAACGAACGACAGCATCACCGAACGTTCGAAACGCGAGTCGCTCACGCGCTCGGCACGCACACGGAACACGTTCTCGCCAGGCGCGATGGCACGCTTCAGGAAGAATGCGCGCACGCCAAACGACTTCACATCCTTGGGCACCGACGTGCTCGTCGCAACCGTGATGCCCCACTCGGGCAGGCGTACATGCGATTCGTCCACATATTCGGCCGGCGTGGTGTTCTTGCAGCCGGAAAGCTTGATGGCCGCCAAGCTTTGCGGATTGTTCACCACGTTTTCCTTGGGACCAATCTCCATAATATGGCCCGCTTCCACCACAGCGATGCGATCGCAGAAGCGAAACGCCTCGTCAATATCGTGGCTCACATACAGAATAGTGCCCTTGAATTCCTTGAACAACCCGATGAGGTTCTGCTCAAGCGAGCTCTTCAGATGAGAATCGAGCGCGGAAAACGGCTCGTCGAGCATCAAGATGCCCGGCCTTGCCGCCAACATGCGGGCCAGCGCCACGCGCTGCTGCTGACCGCCCGAAAGCTGCACGGGGTAACGTTTCTCCATGCCCGAAAGCCCAAAGCGCGCCAGCTGCTCGCGCACCGCCTCGGCGCGATCGGCCGCCGTAGCTGATTTTGGCAAGCCTGCGGCCACATTCTGCTCGATGGTCAAATTCGGGAACAGCATGTAATTCTGGAACAACAACGCCGTTTTGCGCTGCTGCGGCGTCAGGTCGACTTTCGCTTTCTTACCTGGCGCCTTGTCAAAGAATACCTCGCCGTTCACCACGATTTTGCCCGCATCGGGTTTCTCGATACCCGCAATCGAACGCATGGTGAGCGACTTGCCGCAGCCCGATGCGCCCAGCAGACCCAGCGTCTCATTGCCCGCCGAAAACTGCTGCTGCAAATGAAAGCCCTTGAGCTTCTTCTCGATATCCACTTCAAGACTCAAAATAAAGCCTTTCTCGCATTAAACCCATGTCAGCGAACGAAAATCCGACGACTCAAATTGGTTTGAAGCTGAAGCGACGCGTACTTCATACGCGAGCTGTCGAACACGCCTCGTGTCGCATTCAATCCCAGCTTCCGCACCCGAGCGGAAGCGAGCAACCAGCTGGCCAAGCTGACCGTCCGATTTTCCGCGCAACGTCGGCGGCGTGCGCCGCCCAGCAAAACGGCGTATCCCTAATTCCCTTCGCGCTTGCGATACTTCGTGGTGCGGCTGCTCCACAGGTTGATGAACAAAATCACGACGAAGCTGAACGCGATAATGACAGCCGTCCAGAACCATGCCACATCATCGTTGCCGTTCATCCATTCGAAGTAAATCGCAATGGGAATGGTACGCGTAACACCCAGGTAGTTGCCCGCCATGAACAACGTCGCCCCGAACTCGCCGAGCGCACGGGCAAATGACAACACAGCGCCCGCCGCAATGCTGCTCCATGAAAGAGGAAGCATCAGACGAATGAAGATTTTCGCGTTGCTCCATCCAAGCGTTCGCGCTGCATCCAGCATATTGGGATCAAGGTTTTCAAACGCGCCAAGCGCATTGCGATACATCAGCGGAAACGCGACAACCACGGCGGCGATCACACACGCAACCGGGCTGAAGATGAGAGGAAAGCCTATATCGATCCAGAATTGTCCGAAAGCGGTATTTCGTCCGCAAAGGAATAAGAGCAGAAAGCCACAAACCGTCGGCGGCAAAACCATGGGGATGGTGAAAATCACATCGAGGATGTTTTTCCATTGCTGCGACACGTTCAGACAGAAATAAGCCGCCAACAAGCCAAGTATGAAGATGATGACGATGGCGATGCCCGTCGTGCGAAGCGAAACCCACAGAGGGCTCCAATCGAGATTCGCCAAGAACTCGCCCACAGCCGCAATCCCACTTGCCTGCTCCACGATCGTCACGTCTCCCTTTTTGGCAAGCGTGCCGAAATCGGCGAATGAGGGCTTGAAATAGTTCGCGTTTTCGCTATCGGTAAGATCGCTGCCATCCGTGCCTATCACGAACACATAGGTTTTGCCGCCAACCTCCTGGTCAAAGTTATAGCGGACTGCGCCTTTTTCAAACACGGTCCCAGAGGTGAAAAACCAGGTTGAATAGCTAGAAAGCGCCTTCGAACCCGCCGCTTGCCCCGAATCGAGGGCAACCAGCAAAGCCTTCAGAGAAGCCTGGTCGGCCGTCGATTGGATATCGATATCCAAATTAGCCGCAAGCTTGGCCGGGACATACGCAACCACATAATCGTCTGCCGCAACAAGCTGGACGCACGAACCCGCCCCTTGGCTCACCAAATACGAATACCCGTGGTACTCGCCATCGATTTCCCTATTCGTGCCTTTTTGAGCACGAGAAAAATCACCTATCGCAAAGCTGCTGCCATCCATTTCGGCGGCGTCACCGTCTTTGGATACCGTAACGCCTGTCGTGTCGATTTCTTCGTTACCCGAAGACGCATCCGCACTCGTAGACGAGCTTGGAACATTGGGCGTATCGACATCGCCGAGCGCATCGTCGGCATACGCCGAAAAAGGTGCCGAAAACAAAGCCAACGTCATGGCCAAAACACATGCAGCGAGACTTGCGGCAAGCCTCTTCCTCGTCTGTATTCCCATAAGGACCCTTACCACGAAAGGGGATGGGCGAAATGCACCCATCCCCTCGAATCATTTCAGATGAAGCATTCGGCTATGCCATTAGGCCAGCTCGAAGCCCCACTTCTGCCAAATTTCCTGAGCTTTGTCGCTGTTCAGGCACCAATCCAGGAATTCCTGGGTTGCCTCGACGTTTTTGCACTCAGAGGTGATGGCGCCGGGGTACACAATGTTTTTGTGCGTGTCGGCAGGAACGGTGCCAACAATCTCAACGCCACCGAAGCGATACACGTCAGAGGTGTACACGAACGCGACATCAACGTCGCCAGACTGCGCATGCTTGCACACGTTGCCAACAGAGGTGTCGAGAACCGGGCTGTAGCCCTCAGCGAACGCGCCGCTCTTGCCCGAGATGTCCTTGCCGGTCTTGCCAGCGTCATCGCCGGAAGGAACATACACGCCAACGGTAGACAGAGCCTGGTCGGCATAGTTGCCAGCGGGAACGGATTCGTCGCCAACGCAGAAGGTGTACTTACCATCAGCGATATCCTGCAAAGTGACGTCCTTGATGTCGGAGCCTTCCTTGGCAACGATCACGAGGTCGTTCTTGAACATGTCAACGCGGGTGCCCTCGTCAACATAGCCCTCTTTGACAGCGGTATCCATGGAACCCTTGGAAGCCGAAATCAGCAGGTCGGCATAAGAGCCGGCGCCGAGCATCTCGTTGAGCTCGCCAGAAGACTTGTACTGGGTATCGGCGAACGAAACGTTGCTGTGGCCATCTTCAATGTAGGCAGCCTGGACTTCTTCCATGGCCTTAGACAAAGAGTTGGCGGCGAAAACCTGCAGTTCAACCGCTTCGGCGGTCGTCGTGCTCTCGGTTGCCTTCTCTTCCGTTTTCTGCTCGCTGCTCGAGCAGCCAACCATCGCGACCATCGCGGCCAAAGCCGCGGCAAGCGCGAGGATGGAAAGTTTCTTCCATGCCTTCGTCATGAAATTCCCTCCTCTAGACGATGCGAGCCCGCTCTTCCTTCTTTGCGAGCGAGCCCCTTGCGCAGAAATGTCAAAGACGAAACGAGACGTCTTGTGACATAACCTATGAAGTTTATTCTCTTTTGCGCATACTATTCTGTCAAGAAATTATTCCCATTTGCGCGTGAGAA
The DNA here is from genome assembly GCA_963631715.1 of Bacteroidaceae bacterium. GTDB lineage: Bacteria > Actinomycetota > Coriobacteriia > Coriobacteriales > Eggerthellaceae > Slackia. The sequence goes on along the minus strand of CAVGRL010000002.1, from coordinate 2,906 downwards.
TTCCTTCGTGAAAGCAAAACTGCTGGCGAACGGACGCCGTGCCCTTTGGCTATTAGATTATCCTTAATTGCAAATATATATCGATGAATAACTTTTATAAAACCCTCAGCAGGACTTGGGGCGTATACTGTGCCCTATTGCAACAATACCCACCTTGGCTGATTTGTTGCAAATTTGCCGAACCGTCCCGAAAGGATTTGCCATGGATTCCTTCGACAGCCTGAGCCCGCGCATCAAACTCAGCATCGGGTCAAACGATTCCGATGCCGTCTATGGTCGCGGAGTTGCCATGCTCTGCCGCGGAGTCCGCGACGACGGATCACTCAACAAAGCAGCCAAAGGCATGGGCATGGCCTACAGCAAAGCATGGCGAATCATGAAACAAACGGAAGAGTCTTTCGGCTTTAATCTCATCGATCGCGACGGCGCCCACGGCTCAACCCTTACCGCAAAAGGCGCAATCCTGCTCGAGGCCTTCGAACAGCTCGAAAAAGACGCGTCAGCATACGCTCAAACGCGCCTTCCCGAAATCCTCAAATCGATTAAATAAGCGCAGCAATGCAGGCTGCACTTCAAACGCCGCCTACCGATCGCCTTCTGCCATAATCCTTGCCTCCATGCGAGCAAGTTCTTCTGGCGTGTTCACATTGATGAAACATCCGCGCTCTGGGACGGCCCTCGTCACTTCGGCTGACAAAAATGGACGAAGCTTCACCAAATCGAAGATGTCTTTTGCCCTAGCGCAGTTTCGCGAAAGCGCCTCACGCGTAGCATCAAGGCACGCTTCGCGGCGATATACTGCATGAAATGGCTCGAAGCCGTGCTTGCCGCACGGAACGACAACATCCATATGCTCCACATGGGCTACATGGGCCTCTGCGGCTATGAGTTGCGCAGAGGCGAAAACCATATCGCACGCCACCACAGCCACAAGCGGGTTCGATGCCGCATGAAAGGCCGAATACAGCCCTCGAAGCGAACCTCGCTCCTTATACGCATCGGGAACAAGCTTGACCGGACACGGAATGTCAAGGTCTCCCAGAAAACCGAGCTTTGATGCCTCGTTCGTCGTTATGACCAGCTCATCTGCAGCACAAGATACCCTATCGACGATGCGAGTGAGCAGCGGCTCGCCCAAAAAGGGAACCGTAGCTTTACTTTGGCCCATTCGGCGAGATTCGCCCCCCGCCTGAATGGCGACAGTCAGCTTTGGACGCGCGTATTCGGCCTGAAGAAAATCGGCAACATCCGCGACGTCATCCAGGGAAAACGCCCGAATCCCAAAATGACGAGCCGCATTATGGACGCTTTCCATGTCGCTCACAACGGCTACGGGCGTTCCACCGCGCACCGTCGCATTCGAGCAAAACTCTTCCGCGGCCGGCAAGTCGCGAGCATTCCCAGAACGCAAGACCTCTATGACATCGAGACCACTTTCGCGAAAGCCTTCGACAATCACCAGGTCATGGTTCGGCATGTCTTCTACGATATCACCGCACTCAACCTCTTTGGAAAGCTCCGTAATTCTCGCCATACGAGTAGGCGAAACCACGACAACATCCCTCGACCCAGCTTCACGATGACGGTACGAGTCTTTTCCGGGCACATCGATGTCGAAATCGCAATGTCCGTGATGTTTTATCGAGGCAATATCCAAACCGCGCGAAGCAAGTTCGGCTATAACCCGAACAATCAACGTCGTCTTGCCAGAATTATGCCGGCCCACAAAAGCGACTGCGGGGCTTGGTCGACTAAGGCATCCATCGCATTGGGCGCACTCGCGCAAACACGATGCGTCTTTCGAGCTAAGAGGAACCCTATTCATAGTTTTCGTGCTCGACCACAAGTTCGTTTTTAATCTTCGCCACAAGCCGTTGAAGAGCATCAACGGCATGAGGGCGAATATCGGCCCCAATAAGCACGTACATAAGCGAATCGCCTACACGCAAGGTGCCCTCGTTGAGCCATACGCGAACATAATGCACGCCAGGAAGCTCACGCGCCTCTTTAACGGCGGCGATAAGCCCATCGCTGTTGTACGAAAAATCTATCGAAGCAACCTTGCCGAGAAGCGCCCCCTGCTCTATTTCGGCTTCATCTTTGCCACGCACCTGCAAACGGGGAGTAGCACGCACCACGCCATTATGGGTGAGATACATTCCGACTTCGCCAGCATCGGGATCTTCCTTTGCTTTATTGAGCCAAGCATCCATAGAAGGCTCTGCGCCTTCGTCAATTCGCCAGCCAGGGCCCATGTCTAAAGTGACATCAAAACCCTGATCGTTGCATGCAATATCAGACACGTCGTTCATCATCGTATGTCCCCTCCTTAATTTGCGCGCGACCGCGCAATAGAACGTATCGATGATACCCGAAACATTCCCCATGGCCCCAACAAAAGAAAAGCGACCTCGTAAAAGGTCGCTGTTTAAAGCTCAATTACGCTCGTTGCCCTTTAAGGCATCAAGCGCATAGCGATATCCCCCGCTGCCGTAATTAAGCGCTTTCGAAACACGGGCAATCGTCGTGGCCGACGCGCCCGTTGCCTCGGCGATAGCCGTGTAGGGCTTTCCGGAATCGAGCAAACGAGCAACCGAAAGCCTCTGCGATGTTTCTTTCATTTCACGAATCGTGAAAAGGTCTTCGCAAAGGGCATATATTTCGTCTTTATCGGTCATCGCGGAAAGGACCTCAAGCAGATCTTCAACTTCAGGAGTTCTCAAGCCGCCCATGAATCATCCTTTCCAATAGCAAAGCCACACTATTGTACTGCAGTTCGCTAAAGCGTGGCGGCAGAAAAAAGGGCCGCCTTCCGGCGGCCCTCCGCGCTGCGGGCCGGGGTCTCCCCCGGCTTGGCAGCGCCCTGCATGAGCGCGACGACCTGTCCTCCCGCGGCCTGGCGCCGC
>CAVGRL010000001.1:95-148676 GCA_963631715.1 Bacteroidaceae bacterium | reverse complement strand
ATGGGGGTGCCGGGGATTTGGGTGAAGGTTTGGGCGTCTCGGCGGTAGAACCAGCCGCAGGCGGGGTTTTGGATGGCCTCCACCAGCGCTGCATCCTTTTCTCCGATACGGTGATTCAGCTTTACGTAGGAACCGATGTAGCCAGGGTTATTTCCGCGCTGTAGGACCCAAACTGCGTTGGCGTCAAATACATCGGGATGCGCATTCGATCCGCGCGTATCGATGAAAGCGAGAATCGTGTTCTGCTTAACGAGCTTCTCGCGCATCGTTACAAACGAGGACAGGTACATGCAGGTATCAGAAGTGACCAGTGATGTAATCCCATCATCTTTAATCAGGGTCAAATTTCGCTCGATGAAGCAAGTACATAAATCGCTCTTCACGTCGGGGTAGTTCTTCTTCACCCAGGCGCTCATGAAGGGGCTGAAGCTGCTGCTTCCCATATAGGGAGGGTTGGCCACTACGCAGTCATACCTCTTGGCCAAAAGTTCGCAGGTAGTCCTCGCTTGCTGCAGCTTCTCGGCCACGCTCGCCACGAACATGTCGCCCGCGGCTGCCGAATTCGCCATGATTTCGACATCGGAGCGCACGGCGGCAAGCTCGTCTTCGGTCGGATTCAGCAAGCTGCCGATTTCGTCCAAATGCGTGAGCGCTTCAAGCAGCTGTGGCTGGCCAAGCAGCGCGCTTTTCTCGGGCAGCTCATCTTCCGCAATATCCACCGAGGCCACGACGTTGATGTTCGCGCGCACTCCCCTGCTGAAAAACCGTCGATCGTGCTCGCGGGCGCACATGGCAAGCGCCAGGCTGGCGATCTGCGCCGCGCGAGGGTCAATTTCCAGACCCGTGAGATTGTTCTCCAAAATAAGCTGGGGAATCTCGCGTTCGCGATAGCCGCGCTCTTCATACATGGCAAACAGCAGGTCAAACGCATACACCAGAATATGACCCGACCCGCACGCAGGGTCGCACAGCGTTATGTGCTCTGGCCCATCAATATGGATGAAATCCTCGTGCTCGGCATCGGGCTCTATGTAGTATTCCATCTGCTGGCGCAGGCCACTTTGCGGGTTGTTCAACATCCACAAGCGACCAAGGCTGTTTTGCACCATGTAGCGCACAATCCATTCGGGCGTGAACAGCTGCGTTGCCACGGGCAGCGTGTCGACAGTCGCCTTCGCCTTCGATTTGAAGAACTCGTCTTTCGCCTCGACGTTGTAGTACTGGTACATCCACCCGAGGATTTCCACGTGGGCCAGCCAATCTTCTTCGGGAATGCCCTCCACCATGGCCTGCACCACGCTACCGTTTTTCGGAAGCTTTTCGGGCAACAGCAACCCCATGGCCGCATCCACCGGCTCAAACACATCGGGAATGCACGCCGAAAGCTCTTGGCATTGCGCCAAAAGCAAATAGCGGAACAGCTCATCATCGTCGCTTGCCTGCTTCAGCTGCAACACGCGGCCCGCATCGAGGCCCTCAATCTCCAAATCGAGCGCCTCGCTCACGGCCTGCGATCCAAAGCTGCCATCGGGGTTGCTGAACATGCGCACGCGGCTTGGCAGATAATCGCGCAGCTCCATGAAGCGAATGGCAACCATACGGTTGAACCATGTATAGGCCGCTCGTTTGCACAAGCGATCATGGCCAAGAGCCGCATCGCCTTCGCCCAAGCGAGCTTGCAGCTGCAACAATGCCGCGCGCTGTTCGCGCTCAACGGGCGAAAGCGGCAAGTCGCCCACAACGTCTGCATTCGCGGGCGCCGCGTCTTCGGCCGCAATGCCGTATTTCCGCATGCGCAACTCAACGCCCTGCTCAAGCATTTGGCGAGCTTGACCGCAAAACGTTTTGATCACTGAATCGTTCATAGCGCCTCCCTTCCTAGACCAAACGAACGGCATCGCCGCCATCGAGCATTCCCAAGAGCTTCGCGCGCAGCTCTTCCACATAGGCATCCACATCGGCGGGCGATTCGAGCGTTTTGCGCGGGCATACCTCTGCGCGACGCATGTCTTTCACACGACGTTTGGACGCGGGCGCCGGCTGGGCTTTTTGGTACACATACTCCGTAACGGAGCCATCGGCTTCCCTGTGCGGCACGGCAATCTCGCTTGCGGCCTTCGCCTTGGCGGCTTCTACCGCGTCATCGATCGAGCGCTGGACTTCTGCGGCTTTTTGCTCAAGATGAACGCGCAACGAATCGACAGCCTGGGCGGTCTTTTTGTCATGCGCCTGGGTCTTCAAACTTTCAAACGCTGTTTGTGCCCTCGAAAACGCTGCCTTGGCAGCTTCGGAGTGCTCGGCCTGCTCGTTCGCATACGTTTGCAAGCCGCGAAGCTCGGCATCGAGCGCATCGAGCAGACGGGTGCGACGTTCGGCAACCACGTCGTCGTGCGCTTTGCGAATCGCATTATTCAGCTCGTTTAGCTGCGGAATGGCTGGTTTCGGGGACTGCAAGATCGCTTTTACCTGTTCGATTGCTTGCTTGGCTTCGGCTTTGCCTTCCAGATAGGTTTCCTCGTCGGCAATACTCGACAGCAATTTGACCGATTCATCAAAGAGGCGCTGCTGATTGGGAAAGAAGGCGTCGATGTCTTCTTTCGCCTCGGCGAAATCGAGCAAATCGTCCTCGGATTTTTGGAATGCGCGCAAGAGGGCCTCGGAATCGTTTTGCTGCTGCTGGATTTGGTTCAGCGTATGCAAACCGTCTTCTAGTGCCTGCTTGTAGGGGTACGGGTATTCCCGTATGTCTGAATAGTGCTCTCGCATAAGCGCCTGGCATTGCTCAATCGTTTCAGCGAGCTCCGCTTTCAGGCGTTTCACCAGGCCGTCTTCGTCAGACGGGATATCGCGCGCTTCCGTAAAATCGCCCAGAATGCTGCGGCAGTCTTTCAGGAGCTTCTCGTTGAGCTTCTCGCGGCGCTTGATTTCTACCTTGCCTATCTCGGTGCGTTTGCGCAAGTAATGAACAATATTGCGATCTTCGGCCGAAACGACGACGCCGCCATAGAGCAGCGTTACCTCTTGCGCAGCAACCAGATGAGCCACTGTTGCGGCGATGTCAATCTCGCGCCACCCGAAGGGCGCTCCTTGGAACTTGCGCTGGACATCATCCATCGTCACGCGGTTGCTCAAGCGAGCTTGGTAGGTAAGGTATTCGGCGATTTCCTTGCGCGCCCGCTCGTTGGCACCGCCCATGCCAGCGATGCCCTGTTCGGCCTGGCCGCGCAAGATGCGCACGATTTCGCCGTCGTCGGCCACCGGGCTGGTGATGTAGTCCGCCTTGCTGTATACCGAATCGGCCAACTGGCCCAGCACTTCGTCAATCGCAGCCTTCGCGCTGGTCGCACGCACCTTGGCAATGCTGCCGTCAACATAGCATGCGGCATGCACCACGGCGTCTTCCAACAGCTTGGCGGCTTCACACTCGTCGAAGCGCGCCTGGTTCTGCTTGGCCTTGATGATGTCTTGGGTCGAAGGCGGCAGCTGGCTCAAGTTCTTCGTCCGCGCATATTTGCGCACCTTTTCCACGCCCAGCAGCACGTCGTAGTAATCTTTGTCATTATCGAGCACCACAATGGCTTGGCCGCTCGATTTGGCCACAAGCTCGTTTTCGCTGGCGCGAGAAAGGTCGCTTGCAAAAGTCACCACGTTCAGCCGCATGCCATTTTGGCCCGCTCCGTATATGGAGTCGTCCACGCAGCGGTCGATAGGGAAATTGTTCGCCCCTCGCTTCAGTGCCGTTGATGAGTACACGCCCGCGAACAGGGTTTTCTTAATACTTTCGATTACGTCGGCCGAATCGACCTGCGTTTCGGCGATTTCGCGGGCGATTTCTTGCTCTTCGTCGGTCAGGAAATTGTAGGCATCCCCTTGGCGCGCCACGTAATTCTCGCGCACCAAACGGTCGAGCGAAGCTTGCACCTGCTCGCGCAAGGCGATTTTGTCCACGCCCATGTCGTCGGTCATAAGAATGGCCAAATTGCCCGTGGTGGCCTTCAGATACCCAATGTAGCGGATGAGGTAGAGCAGCTTCAGCAGGCTCACATCTTCAGGCATAAGGCCCCGGCCTGTTTCGGCGGCATCGGCGGCGCGGCTCACAACTTGAATAATGCCATGGTCAAGATCTTTCGAAATAGTGTCAAAGAAACGCCAGAACGGCACCAGCGTTGCCGCGCCCTCGTCTTGCACCGCCTGCGCCGATTCCTGAAACGCCGAAAGCATGCTGCGTTCGCCGGTGGCCATATGCGCGGCCTTTGCGCCATGCTTGCGAATTTCGGTCATCACATCGGGCAGCACCTTGAACTGGTAATTCACAAACGGGTAGCTTTCAGTGAAGTCGGCCTGCGACTCGAAACCCAGCAAATCACCGCGCGAATCCTCAAAGGTGAACAGGTTTTTCAGCACGGCGCTTTGCTGCGCGTATTCCTGGCCAAGCTCAAACGTGGCGGCTTCGGTTTTCTCCAGCACACGTCGCTTGATCACCTCGTCAACGCTCGAGCTCGAAAGCGACAAACGGGTATTGAAGCGCCCTTGGATTTTCGAGAAATCGTTGCCAACGATCATGGTCACTTCATCGATGGCCTCTTGGCTGGTGACCATAACCCATACGCGCCCGCCGCAACGCGCGCCGAATTCCTCCACGATAGTCTGCAAGCTGAGCATAAGGCTTTGGTCGGAGCCGATAAACTGGCCCACCTCGTCAACCATGAACAGCAAGCGGAACTGCCCGCCATTTTCCGCCGCACGCGCCTCGCAATACTCGTTGACTTGCTTTGCGAACGTGTCGATGGCAATAACGTCGTCTTCCTCGCCATCGAACCAATGTTGAGCGGCATCTTTGCTCCAGCCGAGCACTCGCTGCAGCACATCTACGATATCGTCTTCTAAATAGGAATAGGTTTCGCGAACATCGACCCAAGCCGAACCGTTGATTTCCTCGAATACATCACGGAATTGCTGGGTCTTGCCCTCTTTATCGATGAAAGCCTCCAGCTTCGCCAAACGAAGATCTTCGCCGAAAAAGCCGAGATTTTCATAGAATACGCGCTCGAATGCGCGCAGAAGAGCCGTTCGAGCCGCGTCGCCTTTCTTCCACTGGCTGCCTTTCGCGTCCACATTGAACAAGATGGCCTCGGTCGGCACTGCGGCGCAGCGTCGCATGGTGACGTAGACCATCTCGTCTTTCACTTTGTCCTCGAAATAATCAATCGCGGACTTGCCGTCGACCACCTTGTTCGACAGCAGATACGAAAGCATCTTCAAGAAGTGCGATTTGCCCGATCCGAAAAAGCCGGAAATCCAAACGCCAATCTTATCGGTGGGCACATCGAGCGCGCGGCCGTAGCTTTCGAAGAAATGGGAGAAATGCCCCTGCAGTTCGCGCGTGACCACGTATTCGGAAAGCTCCTGCTTGATGGAAGCTTCGTCCGACTGCGAAACCTTGATGACCCCGTTGATGGAGCGGTTAATGTCTTTCTGAAAAATGTCGCGAATAATCACCGGGGGCCTCCTACGCAATATCGAAGGCGCGGTAATAATTACCGTCGCCAAATCTGCCAAAGAGCGAAAACTGCTGGCCATTGAAACGGCCCGGGTACATAACGATCACGGGAATGTCGCTGAAGCTGACGTGCAAATTGTCGAGCAGCGTATGCACGCGCAGGAATGGATAGATTTCGCCGACGCCCGTGAGCATCAATACATCGCCAGCCTGGTGGGGCTCGTAGCTAAGCGCGTTCGCGAAGGCTTCGGGCGTGGCTATTTTGGCCAGCTGCCTACGCTGGTGCTCGCTTCCGCGCTTGAGTTCTTGTTTGGGAACGGCTTGAAGAATGTGCTTGCTGTCAAGAATCCCCAGGAACACGTCGTAGAGGTTTTTCACCATGAGGTTACACGGAAGCTTGCCTTCGGCGGCGTCGGCAGCAAGGTCGGCCACGAATGCGCGCGTCTGCAGTTCGAGCGAGGCGTCGTAGCAAAAGGTGAAGAAGCCGATTTCGTTGCCCAGGCCCTTGTTTTCCAAGAAATCTTGCTGCTGCAGGCGCTCGCGCAAGACTTCGCAGCGGTGATCAAAATCGGCTTGCGCGCGAGCCGCCTTGGAATGGAGCTGCACTACGTCGTATGTCGTTCGTTGCTGGGAGGGCGCCATTTACATCGCCCCCATTCCCGAAAGGGCGGCCGCCATATTGGCATCCCCATTGGCGTTCATGGCCGCTTCCACATCGAAATCGACCATGATCGGGGAAAGATGCCCGCCTTGCGTGGAATCGAGCATGCCGGAGCTTACCAAACAGTTCGAAAGCGTGGATTTGATGCGCGTAATCGTCGCATCGCTCCAGGTGGCGGCATCGGGGTTTTCCAGTTGGTAGCGCGTAAAAAACGCGTTCATATCGGTTCGCGTGAAGGAGTAGTCCAAACACGCCAGCCGCCCGGCAATTTCGGTACCCAAAAATGTAAACATGAGGCTATAGAGGCGCATCATGGCATAAAGGTTCGCCTGCGAAGCGGCCTCGATTGGACCATAGGCGATGATTTCGGTAAGGCGAGCCGCCGCTTCGCGCGATTCCGCCGCGCCATCGGCGTTTTCGAGCGCATCAAGGCGCAACAGACACGAGCGGGCGCGAGAGCCCAGCATGCGCTCGGTGCTGTACTGGAACAGGTTTTCGCGCTCGACGCGCTGGATTATCTCGTCATCTGGCTCACCCTGCGCTCGCAAGCCGGCAACGATGCGCATCTCGCGAAGGAGAAATTGCTCGCGAGTGAGCGACCCTCCCCCCAACGAAATCTTAGGCACTCCCACGAAAAGCTCCTCTTGCCTCGCGACCTCCGATTCCGCCGGTCGCCAACCAACCCGCCGGGATCGCCTTTAAGCTTCCGGCAGGCCAGTTGTATGGCGCTTGTGCGGCAAAGTCGGCAAACGCCACGTTGCGAGGGCATGGATGCCTGTGTTCCCACAACACCACGGCGGTTTTCCCAAGGATAACCGCCGATTAAAGAAATTTTTTGCGCAACTTTTTTTAATCGCGTCCCAGATTCGCCCGTGTGTTTGGGCCCCACCATCGGCGAAACGAGAGGAAACCGCGGGCGCATATGCCCTTGCGACAGGTTCGTGGACTTCGCGATTGAAATGGAGGGAACGCGAACCGGGGTATGCAATCGCACTTGGTACTCTTTTGCATTTCGCACAAATGTATTACAATTACTACAAAATGAAATACATTTAGGAGGTCGCTACATGGCTAAAACAGCTGCAATTAATATGCGCATCGATCCCGAAATCAAAAGCGACGCTGAGTCAATTTTCGCCAGCCTTGGACTCACCCTCGCCGAAGCAATCAATGTGTTTCTGCATAAATCCATTATGGAGGGTGGCTTGCCTTTCGATGTGCGCCAACCTCGCTACAATCTCGTAACCGAGCAAGCCATGAAAGAAGCGCGCGACATTATGTCGGGCAAAACCAAAGCGGAGTCCTACGATTCCGTCGATGATCTTTTCGACGCACTCAGCAAGTAACCATCAGAAGCCAGCAATCATCCCCGCCTCTCAGTTTAAAAAAGGATTTCAAACGTATATCAAAACGCGGTTACGATTTGAACGAATTGCAAACAGTTCTCAACAAGCTTGCAAACCGCGAAGACCTCGAGCCCCGAAATCGCGACCATGCTCTATCCGGCAATTATGCTGGCTTCCGCGAATGCCACATCAAGCCCGATTGGTTACTTATTTACGCGATCGATGGCGATAAGCTCATACTCACCGCATCGCGAACGAGCACCCACTCCGACCTTTTCGACGAATAATCGCTATTCAACTTGCTAAATGCTCTGAGCGTTTAGCAAGTTGGCGGCAAAGCCTGACGATAACAAAAAGAACCCGCTCGATTGAACATCGAACGGGTTCTTACTCATATGCAAATGGCTCCCCGGGTAGGATTCGAACCTACAACCTATCGGTTAACAGCCGAGTGCTCTGCCGTTGAGCTACCGAGGAATGAAATGGTGGGCGTTATAAGATTTGAACTTATGACCTCTTCCGTGTGAAGGAAGCGCTCTCCCCCTGAGCCAAACGCCCATTTCTTTCATGCGCACAGCGCGAGATAGAATATTACGCATTCCTACACGGTAATGCAAGCACTATTTTTGCAAATAGAAAAATTTCTTTCCCGCATAGCCATTCCTTGCGCAAATAAAATCCCTACTACCCCACCCCAGAGAGGACCCTATACTATTCACCATTGTCGAAAGGCTTTGAACAGGGGTGTCATGAAGGCCTACATCAAATCGCTTTGCATTGGTGCCTTCCTTATCGCCCTTATGTCTGCTGGCATTTTCGCGTACCAATCTCGCATCAACCAAACCATTTACGAAGACAGCACGGCAAACCTCTATGTCACCTACGAACAGGTAGGCAGAACGCTCACCCTGTTCTCGCAGCGGAACTGGAATGTGCTCAAAGCATCGGCGGACACGTTTTACGACATAAGCGGGTAAGAAGAAAACCTCGAGAAAATCTGGCAAGGAATCGCCGATGGCAAAGAGTCTTGGCAATTCAGAAACTTCTACCTATTCAACGAAGATGCCGATTTCTTGACGGAAGACGGACGGAGTGGCACCGCCGAGAGCATCAAAGGCGTCTTCGAGGATGTCTACAAAACGAGCGACCCCGTCGTTACGACATATGTTTCATCGAGCGGAGTCCGCCGCATCGCCTACGCGATTCAGCTTTCCAACCCCGTTGAACTGGATGGAAAAACATACACGGGACTTGCGATAACCTACGACAACGATGCCGTGCAAGAGCTCATTACTGGAGGCATTTACCACGACACGAGCGATTGCTACCTCGTCGAGCCATCGGGCGATGTCGTATTCTCCCTGCAAAAGAAGACGATCTTCACCGATTACGTCGCCAATATCTGCGATTTCGTGGACCAAAATGCAACGTTTTCCGATGGAGGCAGTGCACAACTGCGAGAATCCCTTGCTTCGGGCCAAGTCGGCAACGCCATCATCTCGTATGGCGACATTTCCGCCTATGTCACATACCAACCCTCCGGCATCAACGACTGGATGCTTGTGAGCGTCGTGGATCGAAGCGCCGTCGATAAAGGAATGACCGATGCCCTATCGCTCACTATCACGGCTTTCGTCGCCTTCGCCATCATCGCAACGCTTATAGCTGTCGGGGTCGTTGCGTGGATAGAGCGCCGAAAAATCGAAGATGCAGAAAACGAGAAGCGAATCATTGAGCACGATAAGGAGTTCGTCACCCGGCTCTTCGAAGGCATGGGGCAAATCGTTGAGCGCATGGCCTGGGCCGATTTCACCCAAGGAACATATGAATATCGCGAACGGGCACTCGACGTGAACCTCTATCCCGAATCCGGCAAATACGAAGACCTCGTCGACAGAATTTCGCAACGCTACGTTGCGATCGGCGATGTTGAAGATGCGAAGCTCTCAAACCTGCTATGTCCCTCAAGCCTGCAGGAAGCCCTCCCGAACGGATGCGATATCTTCAGATTCGAATATTGCACACGCAAGCAAGATGCATATTCGCTTATGACCGTCGTCGCCCTTGAAAGGAATGCCGAGGGCGCCGTATCTAAAGTTATGCTCATCGGGCAAGACATAGGGCAGAAAATCGAATTGCAAAACGCCGCCTACACCGATTCGCTCACAGGATTGCTCAACGAACGATATTTCAGCAAAATGCTGCATGCCAAAGCAACGCGCAACGAGCCCTTCGTGCTGCTCTATCTCGATTTGGACTACTTCAAGCCGGTCAACGATACCTACGGACACGACATGGGCGACAAATTACTTCGAGCGGTTGCCCAGCGGTTGCAAACATGCATTCGCACGCACGACCATGCCTTCAGGATTGGAGGCGACGAGTTCGCCATTATCGTTGCGTCGCGCTACAGCGAAGAGCTTCGCGCAACCATGACGAATCGCATCGCCGATGCGATTAAAGAGCCTTTCACCATAGACGGCATAACCATTGAAGTGGGAACCAGTTGCGGGTATGCGCATTTCCCCGACGAAGGCAATCCCGACCAGGTGCGCATTTTGGCCGACAAGCGCATGTACGAAGCAAAAGAAGTCCACCACGGGCAGCAGAACCACTGACGCCGATCCTAACGTCGTTTGTGCGCTCATTTCGCGCGCTGCGGCGCCTCTGGTGGTCAGAGTGGGAAAATGGCCCCGTAGGCACCTAGTCTAAAGGGGGCATTATGAACGCCATAAGGAAGACGGCCGCAGCAGCCACGGCAAAAACGATTATCAAGCACCTAGAGCGAAATGGCTTCGAAGGGTATTTCTGCGAAGACTCGGCAGCTGCACGAGAACTCGTGAGACAGCTCGTGCCCGACGGAGCGAGCATCGCTTGGGGCGGAACCGAAACTTTCAAGGAAACGGGCGTGAAAGCCATGCTCGAAGAAGGTTCCTACACCATGCTCGACCGCTCAACGGCAACGACCCCGGAAGAGACCCGGGCAATGTATTTGTCCCACCTTGCAAGCGATTGCTTTTTCATGAGCACCAACGCCATCACCTTGAAAGGCGAGCTCGTCAACATCGACGGCAATTCGAACCGCCTGGCATGCCTTCTGTACGGCCCCAAACAGGTCTTTGTGCTTGTTGGCATGAACAAGGTGTGTACCGATATCGACTCGGCGCTCAAACGCGTGCAGACCATGGCGTGCCCACCGAACGCCACGCGCCTCCACGCGCAAACGCCGTGCGAGATTACTGGATCGTGCGGGAAATGCCACAGCGAGAATTGCATGTGCTGCAATATCGTCGTATCGCGCCACAACCGCCACGCGGGGCGCGTGAAAGTCATCCTCATCGCGGAAGACCTGGGGTACTAAAGCAGCAAGCCCGAACGAAAGATAGCAACCGGGCATGAACGATGCCGCCACTAACCTGCTAAACGCTCAGAGCATTTAGCAGGTTGCGAAATTGGGACGGTTTCTTCAGAGAAAACTGTCCCATGCCCACATCCGCTTGCCGCAAGATGGACACCTCATCCCCCTCGCCCCAGTTCAATCCGCCGTTTCTAACAGTTCGAACCCACAGCACGATCTGCGGCGCCAAAGCTAAAACAGATATATTTTTGGTCTATAACCCTCGATTTTCGGGCCGAAAATGAAAAAGTCGGAAGCTGAAAATAGCTTCCGACTCGATGTTTTATGGTGGGCCCGCCCGGATTCGAACCGAGAACCAAAGGATTATGAGTCCCCTGCTCCACCGTTGAGCTACAGGCCCATGCGTTGGCGCCCGAAGGCAGCTCGCCTATTGTAGCGTAAAACGCCTACCCCGACAGCAAAATTCGCGCGCCACGTAAAATCGACTAGTCTTCCAAATAATCCTTCAACTTGGAAGAACGGCTCGGGTGACGGAGCTTCGCAAGCGTCTTGCTCTCGATTTGGCGAATGCGCTCGCGGGTAACGCCGAACTCGCGACCGACTTCCTCGAGGGTATGAGGATGCCCATCTTCCAAACCGAAACGCAGGCTGATTACCTTGCGCTCGCGTTCCGCCAGGCCATCAAGCACCTTAGAGAGCTGCTCTTGCAGCATAGAGAAGCTTGCGGCATCGGGCGGCACAACGGCGGCATCGTCTTCAATGAAGTCGCCCAGCTGGGAATCTTCCTCTTCACCAATGGGCGTCTCAAGAGAAACCGGCTCTTGGCTGATTTTCTGAATCTCGCGCACGCGCTCGGCAGTAAGGCCCATCTTTTCGCCGATTTCTTCCGGCGAAGGGTCGCGACCGAGTTCTTGGAGCAGCTGGCGCTGAATGCGAACGAGCTTGTTGATGGTCTCCACCATGTGAACGGGAATGCGGATCGTACGCGCCTGATCGGCAATGGCGCGCGTGATGGCCTGACGAATCCACCACGTAGCGTACGTGGAGAATTTGAAGCCCTTCGTATAGTCGAATTTCTCAACGGCGCGGATAAGGCCCAGGTTGCCTTCTTGAATAAGGTCCAAAAACAGCATGCCACGGCCCACGTAGCGCTTGGCAATGGAAACAACGAGGCGCAAGTTCGCTTCGATGAGCTGCTGCTTCGCATCGAGGCCCACTTGCTCGACGCGAGAAAGGCGGCGCTTTTCGCGGCGCTCAAGCTCAATCCCCTCTTCTTCGGCGCGCTCGAGCTCGGCCGTGGCTGCAACGCCCGCCTCGATCTTCATGGCCAAGTCGATTTCCTCCGCAGCGGTAAGCAGGGGAACTTTGCCGATTTCCTTGAGGTACATGCGCACGGGATCGCCGGTGAGCATCGTTACCGAAGCATCGGAAGTGCGGCGGCGCGCCCTAGCGCGGGCCCTGGTAGAAGTCACCTTGGGCAGCGAAGCCACGGCAGAAGACTCAACGGCCTTCAGCTCTTCTTCGGGAAGCCCCTCAAGCAAATCTTCCTCTTCGAGGGATTCGTCTTTTTCCTCATCGATAGAGGCATCGTTTACGAGCTCGGCCTCTTCGACGGATTTATTGGTCTTTTTCTCTACGGTCGCATTGTTTTTGGCAGCAGACACAGATGCTATCCTTTCGCCGTGAAATGGACATAGTAGTCCTAAAGATACAGCAAACTAATTTATCACATCGATTCGGACATCGCTACAAAATTCCGTGCAATTCCCATCAATTGCGGAGGGTGGCCAACGTAGCCGCGCCAAAGACCGGCGCCAAAACCTCTTCGCCTACCGTTCGCTAAAACGTAAAACGGCCGAATATGCAGGCCCGAACCCATCGAAAGACGGAAATCGGCCATCGAACGCTCCGCCAACCATCCACGCCTCAAATGCCCTGGGGCTCGCCGAACGCCGCAATCGCCGCAGCGCCCTATTCGACGCCGAGCGCTTTATGGGCGCGCTTAGCCGCCGTAAGCTCCTTCTGCATGGCGACGACGCCTTGAAACGCCATCTCGTAATCTTCGGCGCTCATAGACTGCGGGTCTTTGAGCTGGGCGCTCAATTCCTTAACGAGGTCTTCCATATCGCGAATCGAAAGCTCTTCGGCTAAAAACTGCGCGAGTTCGTTCGGATCGCGCTCATCGTGGATCCCCGACCCCGAAACGATGGAGGCCGCACCCGAGCACGCCTCATCGAGACGGCGAACGATTTCCGCAGCGCTCACCGATGCGTCGCTCGACAATATCTCTAGCAAAGCGTCGGCAATTTTGCCATGGATATCGCGATGCCAAACGGTCTGCGCCACGTTGCCGGCAAACGCAAGGCCAATCTCTGGGTGGGCCACAACAAGCGAAAGAAAATCGCGTTCTATACGAAGCCGCTCTTTTTCTCGCGCGGGCAGCATGCTTTGCTTAGGTCCATTTTGCGCGGGAAGCGCCTGAGCATCTGCGGTTTGACCAACGAGGCGCGGCGCCTTCGTCGACGCAAGCTTCTGAGCAACCGCCGCCGCATCGATATGCAGGCGGTCGGCGACATAGTTCGCATATTCTTGGGCAAGCACCGAATGCTTGATGGGGGCGAGCAATTCGAGCACCTCGCTTAGCGCCCTGCCCTTTTCGGCGAAATCGACGAGGTTCCTTCCACGGAGCTTTCGGTCGATGGCATAGCGCAACAAGGGCACCGCATCGTCTATGAGCTCGCGAATCGCCTCACCACCGCGCTGGGCAACGAAATCTGCAGGGTCGAGGTTGTCGGGCAGCGTAACCGCGCACAGATCGACCTGTTTGCGCCCCGATTCGGGCAACATGCTTTCATCGATGAACCGGGCCGCCCTATCGGCCGCCCGCTGGCCGGCCTCGTCGCCGTCGAACAGATACACGATTTTGCGCTTGGCATGGCGAGAAAGCACACGAATATGCTGCACGGTAAGGGCCGTTCCCAACGTTGCCACCACATTGGTCACGCCGGCTTCATGCATCATGATGACGTCGGTATACCCCTCGCAGATGATTGCGACGCCTGTCGAAGCCATCGACGCCTTCGCTTTGTCGAGCCCGAAAAGCACCTCGGACTTATGGAAGATGGGCGTCTCTTGCGAATTGAGGTATTTCGGTTCGCCTTTGCCCACGACACGCCCGCCAAACGCGATCACATCGCCGTCAACATCGCGAATGGGAAACATAATGCGATTGAAAAAGCGATCGCGCACGCCCCCGCGCGATTCAACCGCCACATTGGCTTCGACCATCTCTTTGGGCTTAAACCCCTTCGAGCGAAGGTGGGAAACAAGCGAGCCCGAGCCCGGCGCGAAACCGAGCTGCCACTTTTTCGGCACGCTTCCGCCCAAATCGCGCCCGCCCAAATAGGTTCGCGCGGCATCGACTTGAGCGCCGCGCCCGCGCATCAGCTGGGTATGGTAGAACGCCGCGGTTTCGTTGCACACCTCTTTCAGGCGCGCTTTTTTCCCGCGAGCAACAGCCTGGCCAGGCGCCTCGGAGATTTGTATCCCCGCGCGGCGCGCCAAGTCTCGAACGGCGTCAACGAAGCCGATTTCATCGAGCTTCATTACGAAAGCGAAAACGTCGCCGCCCTCGCCGCAGCCGAAGCAATGCCACAGCTGCGTAGAAGGATCGATTTTAAACGAGGGAGACTTCTCGTTATGAAACGGGCAGCATCCCCAGAAATCGCGCCCACGCTGGCGCAAAACGACCCGTTCCCCTGCGATGGAGACCAAATCGCTTGCCTCGCGCACGCGGCGAATATCATCTTCTGGAATGCCGGCCACCGTTTCTCTTTCGCTTATTGCCCGCAGGCCAATCTCTGGTCGAATCGCTTTCGCCAACCGAAGCGATGGTTAAAGGTTCTCTCGAACCCATTCAATATTGCCCTTCACCGTGGAAATGAGCACCTCAACGGAATCGAACTTGATCATGGGACGCAAAAATTCAACGGGCTCGACCGTTATAACGTCGCCGTAGATCTTTCCATCGAAGTCCAAAATATGCACTTCGCACGTCGCGGTCGCATCGGCAAACGTCGGCGCCGTGCCCACGCTCATCGCCGCCTTGTAGCGAACTCCATCGACAGTCACATAGGCGGCATACACAGCCTCGCCAAGCACTTGCATCATGGCAGGCAATTTGAGGTTCGCCGTCGCGAAACCCATATCGTTGCCTTCGCCTCGGCCTTTCAGCACAACGCCCTGGAAGGTATAGGGGTGCCCAAGCAGCTCCGTTGCCGCCGCGATTTTGCCATCGGCCAAAAGCAGGCGAATTCGCGTCGCAGTAATAGGGCGGCCATCGAAGCTCTCCAAATCGTGCGAGCAGATGCGCGTGTTGCGAGAATCGCCCCATTCGTGAAGCTCCGCGACTGTTCCCGCAGCTTTGGCCCCGAAACGAAAATCGGTTCCCACATGCATCGCATAGGGAGCGCAACCGCCGAATGTGGCATCCATGAAATCCATGGGAGCCTGGGCCGAGAAAGCGGGCGTGAACGGAAGAACCACCACGTAATCGACCCCTGTGTCGCCTAGGGCTTTCACGCGTTGCTCGTTCGTCATGAGCTTCTTCAAACGGTCGGCATGGAACCGCTCGTCGGGATCGATATCGAAGGTGAGGGCGATCGATTTGCCGCCGCTTTCGGAAGCTGTACGTATCGCCTGCTCGATGAGATATTTATGCCCGCGGTGAACACCGTCGAAGACACCGAACGCACACGACGATCCGATAAACAATGCATGGTCGAACGACTCGTCGACCTTATAGACCTTTGCCACGCGCAACTCCTCGAGAAAAGACACATCGGGGCACAACCATACCAGTTTTGGAATCGAAGGCATACAGCGCCTTCAATTCGTTGCCATAAATAAGACTCACAAGCTCCCCGTCTTCAAGGGGAGATTTCGCCGCAACGGCGCCGCGGCGCGGACCGCAGTCCGCATCGTCAACATGCCGAGGGGCCTCGAACACCTTCAGCGCGCCGAGCGGCACGCCCTTCCCGTTGCACACGTCGGCAAAAAGCGCCTCGTTGAGAAAAGCCATGCGGTAGCCAAGCAGCAGCGCCGGGTCAATCGCGGCGTCTGCGCCATAACGCTCAAGCGCCTCAAGCGACATGCAATCTTGCACATCGAGCATTCCCGAACACGTGCGCCTGAGCGATTCCACGTGGGCGCACGTCTGGCACGCCTGGCCCACGTCGCGCGCCAGCGAACGGATATACGTTCCCTTCGAAACCGAGAATCGCACATCCCACCAGATGCTTTCCGAGCGCGGGTCGCGCTGCAAATCGAGCAATTCGGCTTCGTAGACCTCGATATCGCGAGGTTCAAGCTCGATGACATTGCCGCGCCGAGCCGCATCGCAAGCCTTTACGCCGCCCTTCTTTATGGCCGAATACGCAGGAGGCATCTGCTTTTGCTTGCCCAAAAAGCCCTGGAGCACCGAAGTTGCGAAATCGGGATCGCAAACGTCTGCAGGAATTTCCGAAGTTCGCAAAACCTCGCCTGTGCGATCGTCGGTATCGGTCGCAACGCCGAAAGAAATTCGCACGTCGTAGGTTTTATCGTGCCCAACCATATAGGCATCAAGGCGCGTTGCCGGACCCACGCACACCACAAGGGCTCCCGTCGCCAAAGGGTCGAGCGTGCCCGTGTGCCCCACGCGCCGCTCGCCGAATATGCGCCGGCATGCGTTCACCACATCGTGCGAGGTCATTCCCTCGGGTTTGTCGATTCCAACGACCAGGCACGCTTCGCTTTGTCCGCGCTTCATAGCTAGGCCGCACCACCTTCAACAACAACGTCGAGCAAGGGCGGCAATGCCTCCAGGGCCTCTTCCATCGTGCCTTTGAACGTGAAGCCGGCTGCGGCCTTATGGCCGCCGCCGCCTATTTTGCGCGCAAGGGCAGCCACATCGAGGTCGTCGCCCTTCGCCCGCAGACTGCCCCGCACAACGTCGTCTTGCTCGCGAAGCATGCACGCGACCGAAACGCCATCGAGCGAACGAAGCACATCGATCAAGGGCTCGGCGTCGGCCTTCACGGCTCCCAAGCGGTCGAAATCGGAAAGGCGCACATGGGAAAGCACCCAGCGCCTCGAAGGCGCGACCTGCATATTTTCAAGCGCGACCCGCTCTAACCCGAGAGAGGCAAAGCTCCGCCTTTGATAGATCTCGCGAGAGCAAACGTCGGGCGACGCGCCGGCGCGAACCATTTCCCCCGCAAGGGCGAATGCTTCAGCCGTCGTATTCTGAAACTGGAAGCGCCCCGTATCGGTCATGAGCGCGAGATAGCAGCACTGGGCCACATCCGCACTTGGCTCAACGCCCATTTCCGAAATGAGCCGCCACACAAGCATACCCGTCGCCGGAGCGTCGGGGTCTACATAGTTGAATTCCGCCATGCACGAATCGACGGCATGGTGATCTATGGTGAAGTGGGCCTTCGCGCGCGCGTGCACTTCGGCCGCATCGGCCAAGCGCTCAAGCGTCGGCACGTCGCACGCGATGAACGCATCCACATTTTCAGCGAAGCTGGCGGCAGGAACAAGGTCGCACGCCCCCGGCAAAAACATGAGCCCCGCATCAAGCGCATCGGGCTTCGCAAGAAGGCACGTCGCCCTTTTTCCCATAGCGCGAAGCGCGGCAGCCAAGGCAAGCTGCGAGCCCACGCAATCGCCATCGGGGCTCACATGCCCGCACAAAGCGAACGATTCGTATTGGGCAAGCGCTTGAGCGAATTGCGCAAGGGTGACGTTGGTCTGGGAAGTTACCGACATGGGCTATTCCTCTTCCTCGTCATCCTCATCGTCGCTCGCATACACCGAATTGTCGAAATCGGCATTCTTGCGCGCGCTTTCCTCGTTGCGCTCGGCATCGCCGGCAAGCGCGACGGCGATTCGCTGAGCCTCATCGACACTCGCATCGAGCAAAAATCGCAGCTCGGGAGTTACTCGCCAATGCAGCGAGCGTCCCATAAGCGAGCGAATGCGACCATAAGCGGCGGCAAAGCCCGCAGCGGCGTCTTCGTAGCGCTCGGGGTCTATCGTGTAATACACGTTGCACATGCTGCGATCGAAGCTTACCTCGCAGCCGGTAATCGTCACCATATCCAACCGAGGGTCGCTAACCTCGAAAAGAAGAATACTCGCAAGAACCTCGCGGGCCTGCTCGTTGAGCTTTCGGCTCGAAGAATTCTGTTTCATGGGAATCACCCTTTCTGGCGGCCCAAGCCGCATAAGGACGGTTCAAACGCAGGAAACGCAATGCCGGGCTTCCGACATTGCGTTAACCGCGTCGCATTAAATTCAAAAGCATCGGACGCGTCGATTTCGCATTCGCACGCCAAACAGCAAACGACGGCGAGATGCGCGCGACTTGCACGAAGCTAGGGCAAAGCGCCCTTCGTGCTTCAGACGAAGGGCGCTTCCGAAACGCGTTGCCCCGCCGCCACACGGCGCCAGCCTGGCATTACCGGCGGCAGGTCGAGGGGATTACTCCGTACGCTCGATTTCCTCGGTGCGGTAGCCCTCGATAACGTCGCCAACCTTGATGTCTTGGTAGCCATCGACGCCGATGCCGCATTCGTAGCCCTGCTTGACCGTCTTGACGTCGTCTTTGAAACGACGCAGCGAGGAAATCTTGCCCTCGTAGATGACGGTCGAATCGCGCACGATACGCACCTTGTCGTCGCGAGAAATCTCGCCTTCGGTGATGTAGCAACCGGCAATGTTGCCGACCTTCGGCACGCGGAATACGTCGCGAACCTCGGCCGAGCCAGTGTCTTTGTCAACGAATTCGGGCGCGAGCATGCCGATTCGGGCCGCATTGATGTCTTCGATCGCCTGGTAGATGACGCGATACAGACGAATGTCGACTTTCTCGTGCTCGGCAGCCTTGCGCGCGCCGGCAGTCGGGCGCACGTTGAAGCCGATGATGATTGCATCGGAAGCGGCAGCGAGCGTCACGTCGGTCTCGGTCACGCCACCCACGGCAGAGTGGATGATGTTGATCTTGACTTCCGATTGGTCCATCTTGTCGAAGGCGTCGCGCAGCGCTTCGATAGAGCCCTGCACGTCGGCCTTCACGACCAAATTGAGCTCGGTTGCGCCCTCTTCGATGCGGTTGAACAAATCATCGAGGCTCATATGGCTCTTGGCCTGCTGTTCTTTCAGGCGGGCACGCAAAGCACGCTCCTCGGCGAGCTTGCGGGCGTCGCGCTCATCTTCGAACACGCGGAACTCGTCGCCAGCGGTAGGAACGCTCGACAGACCCAAAATCTCGACCGGATCGGAAGGCGCGGCATGCTTGGAATGGGCGCCATGCGGGTCGATAAGGGCGCGCACGCGGCCATAGCTCTCGCCCGCAACCACGGAATCGCCCGGCTTGAGCGTACCGCGCTGAACAAGAACGGTGGCCACAGGGCCGCGGCCCTTGTCGAGGTTCGCCTCGATAACGAAGCCGGATGCCAGCGCATCGGGGTTCGCCTTAAGCTCAAGAACGTCGGCCTGAAGCAAGATGGTTTCGAGCAAATCGTCCACGCCGATCTTTTGTTTGGCGGAAACGTTCACGAACATATTGCTGCCGCCCCACTCTTCGGGGATGACGCCATATTCAACCAGCTCTTGGCGCACGCGGTCGGGCTGAGCGCCAGGCTTGTCGATTTTATTCACCGCAACAACGATGGGCACTTCCGCCGCCTTAGCGTGGTTAATGGCCTCGATGGTCTGGGGCATAACACCGTCGTCAGCCGCAACGACCAGCACGATGACGTCGGTCACCTGAGCACCGCGGGCGCGCATCGCCGTAAAGGCCTCGTGGCCCGGGGTGTCGATGAAGGTGATCTGGCGATCGTTGATGTTGACCACCGAAGCGCCGATGTGCTGGGTGATGCCGCCGGCCTCACCCTGGGCAACGCCGGTGTGGCGAATGGCGTCGAGCAGAGAAGTCTTGCCGTGGTCGACATGGCCCATAACGGTAACCACGGGCGGGCGCGGCTTGAGGTCTTCGGCCTTGTCGTTGTAAACGACGGCGTATTCCTCTTCGGGGGACACGACGCGAACCTTGCGGCCCATATCGTCGGCAATAAGCTCGATGAGGTCATCGCTCATGGTCTGGGTGACGGTGAGCGCCTGGCCCAACAGGAAGAGGCGCTTGATGACATCGCCCGAGGTAACGCCGAGCAGATCGGCGAACTCGCCCACGGTTGAACCCTGGGCAACCTCAACGACATTGTCGTCGAGAACCAGGCTTGGGTCGATGCCGCGCTCCATGGCCTCTTGCGCCATGCGCTCGCGCTGGGCAGCCTCGCGCTTTTCCTTGCGCTTTTTGCGACGGCCTTCGCCCTCGCCGCTCGTTGCGGCAGCAACGGCCGCACGCGCATCGGCGAGCACCTTGTCGCGCTGCATCTTTTCAGCTTGAACAGCCATCTTCGCGTAGCGGTCTTCACCGTTCGTGGAAAGCTCGGGAACATCGGGTTCGAAATGATGCCCACCGCGACGCTGGGCGCCTTTCGCGACCTTCTTGCCCGCGCCAGCCGCCGCATTGCGAGCGGGACGGGCATTTTTCTCGGCGGTCAAGCGGTTCTTCTCAGATTCAATCTGAGAGAGCAGCGAATCGAACGAGGACTTGCGCGCGACGGGAGCGGGAGCCGGCTTGGGCTTGGGACGCTCGGTGGAGTCGGCCTTCTGGGACGTCTTTTTCGCGCCGCGATTGGCCAAAGCCTCGGCCACGGCCTTCTTTTTCGCTACTTCTGCGGCAAGCTTCGCGGCGCGCGCGTCTTGCGCGGCCTTCTTGCGGCGCATTTCGGCCGCCGCCTTTTGCTCTTCAATTTGGCGAGCAAGGCTCGACAGGCCCGAGCCAACCGTTGGCGCGGGCGGGCGCTTCGTCTGCTTCGCGGCAGATTGGCCCTGCTGCTTTTCGGTGCGAGCGGCGCCATCCTGCTCGCGGCGGGCACGCTCTTCGGCGCGCAATTCGCGCTCGCGCTCAACGGCCTCGCGGCGGGCACGCTCTTCGTCGGCCTTCTTCTTGTCGGCAGCGGCTTTTTCGGCTTGGGCCTTGGCTGCGGCTTCGGCATCCATGCCGGCAGCGGCGCGCGCACCGATCTCCGGGGCGAGGGCCTCCCTGATTTTTTCGACGTTGGCGTCGGTCAGAACACTTGCGTGGCTTTTCGCGGCAATCTTCAAATCTTGAATGCGCGAGAGCAGCACTTTGCTGTCCATGCCGAATTCCTTCGCCAATTCATGAACTCTCATGCTGGCCATATAGTTCCTATCTCCTTTCCTGCGATACTACTCGCAGTCGGCATGAACTCCGCAGAAGCGGCTTTCAGGACGTGCGTGGTTGCGGCAACGGGAACCGTCTTCCGCAACGTATGCGCAAAATTCGCTCTCGTCTTCAAGGTCTTCCTCATCGAGCAAGAGGTTTTCCTCGCGCTCAACAACGGCCGTGAAGCTGCTCGACTTGATATCGATATGCCATCCGGTAAGACGTGCGGCCAAGCGGGCATTCTGGCCCTCTTTGCCAATAGCAAGCGAAAGCTGATCGTCGGGAACGATAACCGTTGCGTAGTTTTTGTCGTCATCGATGTCGACGCGCGTGACATGCGCGGGGCTCAACGCCTGGGCGACGTATTTCGCCGGGTCTTCGTCCCACTGGATAACGTCGACGCGCTCGTTGCGCAGCTCTTCGACGACCATGCGCACACGGGAACCCTTCGGGCCAACGCAGGCGCCAACGGGATCGAGATTGGGCTCACGGCTCGAAACGGCAACCTTCGAGCGCGCTCCCGGCTCTCGGGCAATCGACTTGATTTCGACCATGCCGTCATAGATTTCAGGAACTTCCAGCTCAAACAGGCGGCGAATCAAATCGGGATGCGTGCGCGAAACGACAATGGCGGGACGAGCCGCTTCGCCGCGAGCGCGGGGCTCAAGCGAATTGGGGTCGCGCACGTCGATGATAAGAACCTTGATGCGCTGGTTGTGGCGGTAATGCTCTCCCATCGGGCGCTCGTTGCGCTCGTTGGGGAAACGCTTCTGGTCGTAATGGGGAAGCTCGGCCTCAACGCCGTCGCGAATCTTCACGATGGTGAAATCGGGCGTCGCCTGCAAAACGGTCGCGGTCACGATGTCGCCAACGCGATCGCTGAACTCCTCGTAAATGCTCTGGCGGCCCGCTTCGCGAACCATGGCCGCGATGACGCCCTTGGCGTTTTGGGCGGCGATTCGGCTCACGCCTTCAGGGGTCACGTCGCGCTCCTCGAATTCGGAATACTCGCCGGTCTCTTCGTCCGGCTCGCCAACGGGAACAAGCTCGTAAACATAAATCTTGCCCGTCGTGCGATCGATGGTCACTCGAGCGTCCCATTCCAAATCGAGAATGCTTTGGTAGCTCTTGGCAAGCGAAGCCTCGAGGCGCTCAATCAGGTAGAACTCGTCGATCTTCTTTTCGTGAGCCAAGGCCTGCAAAGCCTCCATGAGCTGAGATGCCATTGTCTTCCTTCCTCTTCATTACAAGGCGAAAGCCGCCTCTTGGTTACTTATGTAAGCCCGCGCGGATTGAGGAAATGCCAGTCGGCCTTCCCGATTCCACCCAGGCAACGCGTGCGACGTTCTTAGCGAAACTCCACAACGCCTTTCACGTGAGCTTTCTTCACGGCGCTCAGCGGTATTTCAACGCGAGAGTCCTCCACGTCGAGCAAAACGCACTGAGCATCGTCATCGAAGCCGACCAACGTCCCGGTAAAACGGCTGCGCCCCTCAATCGGCCCATCGGTCACTACATAGACCTGTTCGCCCGCGAAACGGGAGAAATGCCCTGGAGTGCGCAACGGACGATCGATTCCTGGTGAACTCACCTCGAGCGTATAGGCCCCCGGGAAGGGATCGAGCTCGTCGATGACCTCATTCACCCAGGTTTGCGCCGCAGCGATTTGATCGAACGATATGCCCTCCGCGGTGTCGAGGTACACGCGAATCGTTGGCGACTTACGAGCGCCGACGATTTCAATCGTCACAATCTCCATGTTCGCCTCTGACGCGCGAGCCTCGAGCGCTTCGAGCAAGCTTCGCTCTTTAGCGGTAAGCATCCACGCCTCCTTCCGGGGTTCGACCAAGCGAAAGCCCCCTATACAAAAAGAAAGCGGGACCAAGCCCCACTTTCTCTTAATGACGAAAAAGTTGTAGCGCACTTAGGCTACGCCCGAGTGCGTGGTCTTTTATACCACAGGATTAAACAAATCTGCAAGACCTATTCGCGGCAATGTGATGAATCAAACACAATATTTGTACGGGCGTGCGCGATATCATATTTGACTGTTACTAACAAGTACAAATCAGTGACGCTTTCATAGGCTGTCGCTATTGAATGCCTAAGTTCCGCCGATGGATCACGAATCCAATTCCAACAGTTTTTTATTTCTGTGGGTTTTTAGACCCTGTTTTTTCGAAAGTATTCGAGCATTTTAGGCACTTATTCACTCTGTCTACGCACGAAAACACTCATATTGGAACGTATGTATAGGTCATGCTTATAAATCCAAAAGGGTTTTGGTCTTTCTATTGATTAGACGATTCCTCACGAGGGATGCACAATATGCTCACAAGCTGAACAGAGGCGAGGGGGCGAAAGCCCGCGAGCTGAAGTTCAAGGTAAGCGCTTAGGTAACCTTAAGGAGGGTTCACATGAGCAAATTGTCCAAGGAGCAGTTCGACGCCTATCTCAAGCAGATCCAGGAGCTCGTCGAGGGTCCATTCGAGGAGATGCAGCCCGAGATCGAGGTGACGAACGTCTTCCCCGAGAAGTTCTATGAGCTGGCCAAGGAGAACGACCTGTATCGTTTCGCCCTTCCTGCCGAATACGGCGGATGGGATCTTTCCGAGCTCGACATCCTGCGTGTTCAGGAAGTCTTCTCTCGCGGCCCTGGCGGCATGCGTATGCACCTGCACTATGCAGCCGACCTGAACTGGCGCATCCTTGACGACTACGGTTCGGAAGAACTCAAGGCCGAGTACATGGACAAGTTCCAGGACAAGACCATCTTCACCTGCTTCGCTTTGACCGAGCAGTCCGGTGGCACCGGTGCCGACATCCACACCCTCGCCGAGAAAGACGAGAATGGCGACTACATTCTCAACGGTGAGAAGTGGCTCATCTCTCACACCGACTGCTGCGAATTCGCTTACGTCATCGCTGTGACCGATCCCGAGAAGCAGGGCGACGAGCGCCTCTCCGCGTTCTTCGTTCCTGTTGACACCCCGGGCTACGAAGTTACCCCGATGCCCCACATGATGGGCGCTCGCGGTGCTGCTCACACTGGCCTCAAGTTCACCGACATGAAGCTCGACAAGAAGTACCTGCTTGGCAAAGAGGGCCAGGGCATGGAAATCGCCATCCACTCCCTCTCTGTCTCCCGTGCTCACATCGCCGCTTCCAACCTCGGCATGTGCCAGCGTATGCTCGAGATTTCTCTGGCTCGCGCCAACGACCGCATCACCTTCGGCAAGCCGATCGCTTCTCGCCAGATGATTAAGCGTGAGATTGCTGAAATGCAGATGTACACCCACGCGCTGCGCTGCATGGTTTACGACTTCGGCCGCGAGTACGACGCCGACCCCAACGGCAAGTACATCGAGGAGAAGGCCGCCATGTGCAAGTTGTTCTCCATCTACTCCACCCGTATCGTCTCTGACGGCATGCTGGAGATCTTCGGTGGCGACGGCTACTTCGAGGACAGCCCCTACGGCCCGACCGAGCGCCTCTACCGCGACGCTCGCGCCATGTGGCTCGAAGAGGGTGCTCCCAACGTTCAGCGCATCACCATTGCCCGCAACTGCCAGAAGTTCGGCGGCAAGGTCGAGTACCAGCTGTAACCACCCTTTTGAAGGCGTCAATCGCAAGAACAAATTCACTCAGAAAGGAGGGTCGTCTGCTTCGGTGGATGACCCTCCTTTCCTTTTTGCGAAACTGCCGAATGCGTCCGGATTTACCGGACCGTAAAGCCGGAAAGTCCGGAAACACGTATCCTACAAGGAGGAAAGAATGCAACCACTCAAGGGTCTTAAAGTCGTTGACCTTACTACCTTCCTCGCGACCCCAACCACGGGCCGCGTGCTCGGCGAATGGGGCGCCGATGTCATCAAGGTTGAGGCGTTCAAAGGCGATCCTTGCCGCACCAATCAGGCTGTCGTTTTCGGCATGCCTTCCAGCGACGAGGAAAACCTCGCGTTCGACATGGCCAACTTCCACAAGCGCTTCGTCGCGTTGAACCTCAAGACCGAAAAGGGCCTCGAGGTCATGATGAAGCTCCTCTCGGAAGCTGACGTCTTCATCACCAACACCCGTACCAAATCTCTCGCCAAAATGGGGCTCGATTGGGAAAGCCTCCATGCGAAATTCCCTCGCCTGATCATGGGCCACGGCTTGGGCTATGGCAAAAAGGGCGCCGAGAAAGATGCCGCTGGCTTCGACGTGACCTGCTACATGGGCCGCGGCGGCGTTTTCGGCACCACCGTCAATAAGGGCGACTCCCCCATGATTCCGACCAACGGCTACGGCGACTTCCAGTGCTCCGTGTTCTTGGTCGCCGGCATTCTTGCGGCCCTTCGCGGACGCGAGCAGACCGGCGAAGGCGACTATGTCACCTGCGCGCTGCAGCATGCCGGTATCTACACGCTGTCGACCGGCATGGTTTCGGCCCAGTATGGCAACCCCTACCCCAAGAGCCGTCTTGAGGTCAACAACCCGCTCAACAACGTCTTCCGCTCCAAGGACGACAAGTGGGTCGTTTTGTGCCTGCCCGAGTACGACCGCGACTGGCCGCGCGTCATGAAGCTTATCGGCCGCGAAGAGCTCGCTGATCATCCCGATTACAAGTGCTGCCAGACCGTCAATGACAAGGGCCTCGCTCCTGAGGTCACCAAGGTTCTTGACGACGGCTTCGCGCAGTTCACCCGTGACGAGCTTTTGGCCATGTTCAAAGAAAACGACATGCCGTGCGAGCCCGCGCAGACCCCCGTCGACATCTACGAAGACGAGAACGCCCTTGTCAACGAGTACATTAAGGCCGTTCCTTACCCGGCTGGCCCCCGTTGGTGCCCGACCGCACCGGTTCAGTTCGAGCTTTCCGAGACCGAAGAGCTCATCCCGACCGGCAAGCTCGGTTCTTCGACCGAAGACATCATGAAAGAGCTTGGCTATACCGACGACGAAATCAAGGCCGCTGAAGCCGACGGTGCCGTTTCCGGCCCCATCGATCTCGACATCCTGATGGGTCGCTAAATCTTCCCTATCGGGAGCAAAAGCGCGCAGCGTTTCAAGGAGAGGGGCGATTCGTCTCGCTTCCCTCTCCTTTTTCATTTGGAGGAATCGGTCCATGATTACCGACGTCAAAATCAACGAAACCCAAAAAAAGCTCTACTACGAAAAGGGCTATTGGAGCTGCCAAACCATCGCCGATGTTTGGGATGAGCGCTGCGAGAAATTCGCCGATCGCACCTATGTCCAAGACGATTTCGGCTGCTCGCTTACGTACGCGCAAGTCGATGAGAAAGCAAGTCGCCTTGCACATTGGCTTCGCGAAGTCGGCGTGGAAAATGGCGATGTCGTAAGCTTCCAAATTCCGAAGTGGTCGGAATTCTGCATCATCTACGTTGCGTGCCTCAAAGTTGGCGCGGTCATGCATCCTCTCGCGGTGAGCCTCAACGCGCTCGACCTCGATTTCGTTATCAACCAGGTTGGAGCGGTGGTATACATATGCCCCACCTTCTTCCATAAAACCGATTACGAACTCCAGTACGGCCAATTCAAGAACAACGCGAAAAGCCTTCGGGCTGTCATGCTCGTCGATAAGGAATTCCCTGCTCACGACGAAAGCATTCCCACCTTAAGCTCCATTCTTGAAAATCAGGCGCCCCTCGATGAGCCATCGCCCGCGAAAGCCGACGACGTCGCGTGCATACTGTCGACCTCGGGCACTACGGGAAAACCGAAAGCGGCGCTGTTTACGCACAACACCATCTTGTTTTCCGAGCGCCAGTATTCATCGGTTTTGCACATGAGCGAAACCGATACCGTTTGGATGCCCTCGCCGCTCAACCATGCGACGGGCTTCTATCACGGCCTTATCTCGACCATGCTTTTCGGCGGTCGAGCCGTTCTTCAGTCGAAGTTCAACGCACGAGAAGCAGTTTCTCTCATCAATCGCGAACAATGCACCTGGTCGCATGGGGCAACGCCCTTCATCCACGACATCCTGAACTACCTCGACGAGACGGGCGAGAAACTCCCCTCCATGCGTTTTTACCTCTGCGGCGGAGCGCCCGTTCCTTCGCAGCTTATCGAACGCGCTGCAGAACATGGCATCTTGCTCTGCGAATCGTACGGCTCGACGGAGAGCTGCCCGCACGTGTATGTCCCCCTTGAAAAATGCCTTGAATGGGATGGACGTTTTTCAGGGATTCCCTACGAGGGAATCGAAGTGCGCGTCGTCGACGAGCATAGGCACGAAGTTCCCCTTGGAACGCAGGGCGAAGAAGCAAGCCGCGGGCCGAATGTTTTCGTCGGATACCTCAACGACGAGGAACGAACCGCCGAAGCGCTCGATGACGAAGGGTGGTTTTATTCGGGCGACCTGTGCACCATCGACGAAGAAGATCGGATTCGCATCAATGGGCGCAAGAAAGAAATCATCATTCGTGGCGGCGAGAATATCTCGGTTCGCGAAGTCGATGAGGGCGTCATGGGATGGGACCAAATCTGCGACCAAGCGACCGTCGGCATGCCCGACGAACGCCTTGGCGAACGCATCTGCCTATTCGCCGTTCGCTCCCCCGAAGCGCACCATGAGCTATGCCTGTCCGATTTGACCGAATACCTGGCGAGCAAAGGCATCGCGAAACGCGTTTGGCCAGAACGAATCGAAGAAATCGACGCCATACCTCGCACGGCGACAGGCAAAGTAAAACGCTTCGAGCTTGTCAAGGAAATCAAGCGTCGAATGGGGATCGAACCGTAGGCTCACGCCTTCCACTTTCGCCGCCGCGACAATCACGAACGAATCCAAAAGACGAGTTTGGGCGAATCGTCAATCCGAAAAAAATGCCTTACCATAGCGGTAGTCAAGCAATGCAACACAGGGGGAAATCATGATTGAACAGCAATACACCATCACCCGCACGCGAGCGACATGGAAACCTCGCGTGACCGATGCCGATTTGCCGTTCTTCATCGATGAAGCCGGAAATACGCTGCTCGCACTTTCGGGCGACGCCGAAGCGAGCTACTCGGGAACCGGCCGCACCCTTATCGGCGAGCCACCTTTCGCCCATATCAACGATGCAAGCGAAACTCACAACAACGCCGCCGAAATCATCGAGGCAACAGATTTGCCCGAGGGAATCGAAGTCGACTATCAAATCAACGGCGGGTTCAACAACAATGCCATTTATTTCAAATGGCATATTGCCGATAGACAGAAATACCAGATCACCTGGGTTGTCCTTAAGACATTCACGGGCATGCAGCTCAAATATGTCATGCCGAAGAAATATTCCCCGTTGCTGTTCGCCCTGGCCGATGAAGACGCCTTCGTCTACTGCAACAAAACGCCCTGCGAGGAATGCGCATTTCGGTGCAAAAGCGGATTCGTGTTCTATGCGAATATACGGGGGCTTGGCATCGTTCGCTTGAGTGTCGACCGCATATCGATGCTCGACATGAGCCAAATCAAATAGCGCGAACCATCCCCTCAAAACGAACGGATACCGCGAAAGCCCTGTGATGCATCTTTCGCAATCGCCACATGAAAAGAGCCGGTAACCCGGCTCTTTTCATATCTACATGATCAAATCGGCCGCCGGCGCCGCCGGCCCCGATTCTTGATTGTCGGTATCGGGCAAAACGCCTTTGGGACAAACGAATCCATCAGTGAAATCGATAAAGCTCTCGAGCGCCCGGTTCTTGAATTCCTCTTTCTTGTACACCATGTATACCGAATGAAACTCGCGCGGCACCTGGTTTTCATCAATCGCGATGATGGCGAGATTATTGAATGGCTTCAAGCCGATCGTATTGGTGAGCAGCGCGCAATAATTCGGCTGGGCCGTCGAAATCATGCCGCCCATCGTGATTTCATCGTCATAATCTTGATGGACCTGCAAGCCATAGCGAGTCACCAACCTATCGACTTCCTCGCCAATCGGAGTTCCCGTGCGATAGGTGTAGACCTGCATACCCTTAAGATCTTCGAGCTGCAGCACTCGACGAAACGCTAAGGGGCTTTGCTTGCTTACCGCGACCACCAACTGATGAGCAACCACCGGCTCGAAAGAAAGAGTCGGCTCATTGTCTTTTTTCGCCGCGAAAACAAGATCGTATTTATCGTCTTTCAAACCTTGGATAAGGTCGAGCGAAAACCCCTGCGACACGCGAAACCTCACGGCTTCGCCGAAATTCTCGTGGTATGCATGAATCAACGCCGGCAGATAATCGCCGGTAATGGTATACAGCGCACCGACCGAAAGCTCGCCGGCCAGTTTCCCCGTGTATTCATGCATGATCGCGATGCCTTTGTCGAGTTCGCGCAAAGCATCGTGAACATAGGTCGAGAATTCCTTGCCATAACGCGTGAGCTTCACATTGCGCCCCTCGCGCTGAAACAGCGGAACTCCAAGCTCTTTTTCCAACGATCGAATAGCGTCCGAAAGAGCCGGCTGAGTAATATAGAGTTCTTTAGCAGCCTTCGTATAATGCTGCAATTCTGAAAGCTTACGGAAGTAGTAAAGCTGCGACAGATTCACCGTTCACCCCTTCTTTAGCGGCCAACGCCCCATTGACTATCGAGCAACGCTCCTATTATAAGAAAGAAATGAGGGGCTTCTCGAACTATTTGCCAACCCCGAATATTGACTTTACCGAAAGGGCCAAAAAAGCCCTGGTAAAACGCCTACGGATTCATTTGCCTTAGCTATTTACTTTTTTAATAATGCCTGTTAAAAACCACAAATCAATCGAATTAGACTTCTAGCTTCCCCGACCGCATAATAAGTCTCGTAAGGAGCCGCAAGGTTCCGAAGGATAGAACGGATTGTCATGCAACTAGAGGAGGTTTCATGAATCCCAACGCCAAAATCACCGATGAGCAGTTCGAGGCGTATCTGAAGCAGATCCGCGAACTGGTCGAAGGTCCCTTCGAAGAGATTCAGAAGGAGGTCGAAGTCACCAACACGTTCCCCGAGGAGTTCTACGAGCTTTCCAAGAAGAACGATCTGTATCGCTTCTATCTCCCCTCTGAGTACGGCGGATGGGATCTCGACGAGCTCGAGATCTTGCGTGTCCAGGAAGAGTTCTCTCGTGGCCCCGGCGGCATGCGCATGCACCTGCATCACGCAGCCGACATGAACTGGCGCATCCTTGATGACTACGGCACCGACGAGGTCAAAGCCGAGCTCATGGGCAAGTTCCAGGACAAGACGGTGTATTGCAACTTCGCTATCACCGAGCAGTCCGGCGGCACCGGCGCTGACCTGCACACCACCGCCATCAAAAATGAGAAGGGCAACTACGTCCTCAATGGCGAAAAGTGGCTGATTTCCCACACCGACTGCTCTGACTACACCTATGTCATTGCTGTCACCAATCCCGACGACGACAAAGACACCCGTCTTTCCGGCTTCCTCGTTCCCAACGACGCTCCCGGCTTCGAGATTGTTCCTATGCCCCACATGATGGGCTGCCGTGGCGCTGGCCATGCAGGCCTGAAGTTCACCAACCTCGAGCTTGAGCCGAAATACCTGCTCGGCGAAGAAGGCCAGGGCATGGAAATCGCCATCCACTCGCTCTCTGTTTCTCGCGTGCACATCGCTATGTCGAACCTCGGCATGTCTCAGCGCATGCTCGAGATTTCGCTCAAGCGCGCCAACGACCGCATCACCTTCGGCAAGCCGATCGCTTCCCGTCAGATGATCAAGGCCAAGATTGCCGACATGCAGAAGATGATCCATGTTCTGCGTTGCGCCATCTACGACTTCGCTCGCGACTTCAACAAGAACCCGCACAACGAGTACGTCACCGAGAAGGCTGCTATCTGCAAGCTGTTCTCCATCGACACCGTGAAGCTCGTTTCTGACGAAATGCTCGAGATTTTCGGCGGCGACGGTTACTTCGAGGATTCCCCGTACGGCCCGACCGAGCGTCTGTATCGCGACTGCCGTGCTATGTGGCTCGAAGAGGGCGCTCCTTGCGTCCAGCGCATCACGATTGCTCGTGAGTGCCAGAACCACGGCGGCAAGATCGAATACACCTTCGACTAAACCTCATGCACTACCACTCGACCAAATGGTGAGTGAACCCTTTTAATCCTTCGGAAGCCTTAGCGCTTACCTAACGCTTGTGTGAAACGGCCGCCTTCGGGCGGCTGTTTCACGTTTAGGGACTTTTTCTTTCGTCGCCGCCGCCGGCTCGGCACTGCGCTAAAGTGTGCAAGATGCCATTTCCCCATTCGAATGCCGACGATCGGATAGCTATGAACCTTTCGCAGCTCTACTACTTCCGGAAGCTTGCCGAAGTCAAACACTATACTCACGCCGCAGAAGAGCTCTTCATATCGCAGCCGACGCTTTCGAATTCCATATCGCAACTCGAAAAGGAATTGGGGATTCCCCTGTTCGAACGAGAGGGCCGCACCATCAAGCTCACACGCTACGGAGCCGAGTTTTACGATTACACGATTCAATCGCTCAACGCGCTCGAAAAGGGAATCGCGCTCGCACACGAACATGCGGGCTCACCCACCGGCAGCATCGACATCGGCGCGATTTACACCATACAGGGCGATTATCTTCCCGCCCTCATTAAAGGCTACCGAGACCTCTATGGCAGAGACGCTCAGGTGAACGTATACCAAGGCCTAACCAAACCGCTGATAGAAGACCTCGAAAGCAATCGCTACGAGCTCGCTTTCACAGCCTACATGGAAAACAAGCCGCAGCTCACGTTCGTTCCCGTGCTCACCCAGCAGCTTGTTGCTGTCGTGCATCGCTCCGATAAGCTCGCATGGTCGAAAGAGCTCTCGCTCGACGACATGCGTGGACGAGACATCATCACGTATCCCCCATCAACCCCCATCGGTGCAGAGGTTCTCACTATCATGAAAACCCACGGGCTCACCGCCGTGAAAACCTACGCGAACGACGAGATTACGCTAGGAAGCATGGTTGAAAGCACGCCAGGCACCGTGGGGCTCGCGCTCAAAACCATCGGCCTTGCGCCATTTCGGGAACTCATCACCAAGCGCCTTCCGGAAGTTGACGACGACTTCCATACCGTATGCCTCGCCTTCAAAACGGCGGCATACAAAACGCGAGCGGTAGAGAACTTCATCGAATTCGCCCGTTCCTTCAAGTGGGACAGCAAACGCTAGCACCGTCGATCACGCCTTGCAGAGCGATTACCCCATGGCCTTTCAAGGCCTCCCTCCAGATGCTTCCGTAAAGCCGACCGGCAAAAAATAAGGGAGCCGCACCTTTAGTGCGGCTCCCTTCAAAAGCGCTATGTTCGTTTAGCTTTACGAACAGCAGGCCTTATTCAGTCCATTCAGACTGCAAGCCCTTCATCTTGCTGAAGCAGAAGATGCCCAGCAGCAAAACGATGACCAGCAAGACGATGGCAACCGTGAACAGCAGCGGATAGCCGAAGCCGCCCATGAAAGCCCAGAACGGTGCGCCGATAGCGCCCACGATGTTCACGAACATCGAAACGCGGGAGTAAATCTGCGGGTACTCACGCTGACCGAAGAGCTGGCGAACCAAGATAGGCACGAGAACGACGCAGCTTGCGAAGAAGAAGCCATAAACCGCAGCGCCTGCATAAAGGATGAATTCGGAACCCGTGCCGAACCAAACCAGCAGCACGCCGATGACGCCCGTCGCGCATGCGGCGAAGAAGCTGAGCTTGGAGTTCTTGTCGGCGCACACGCCAAGCGCGAGCTTGCAGACAGCCTGGGCAGCCATCATGACGGTAGCCATCATGACGCCGACGGCCAACGCGTCGAAAGAAACGCCCTGCAAAGACTTGGTGTAGCTGGGGAACTGCTGAGCAACGATGGTGAGCAGGTTGATGATGCCAGCGAGCAAGAAGACAGCATAGAAGACGACAGACTTCATAACCTTGTTGGCATCGAGGCCAGCAGGCTTGCCCGAAGCGGTCTGAGGCTTGCCATAGGGCAGGCAGCCGCATTCTTCGGGAGTAGAGCGGATGCACAGCAGCGTGAACGGCAAAGAGGTCACCAGAGCAGCAACGCCCCAAATCATGTAGATCGTCCAAACGTCAAGGCCGTTGCCGCCAGCATAAAGGGCGTTGAAGACCTGCAGCCAGATAGCGCCGCCGATACCCGTGAACGCCATGCATGCGCCAATAATGGTGCCCGACTTCTGGTTGAACCACTTGTTGCACAGCGTGGGAACGGCCAGCCACAAAAGGCCAACTTCGCCCAAGCCCATCATCAAGCCAGCCAGGTAGAACACCCACAGCTGACGAATAATCGAAATAAGGATGAAGCCAACGCCTACCAAAAGCGCCGACGCCGTAAGCACGATGCGAATGTCGGTCTTGGCAAGCAGGTTGCCGATGAACGGCGCCGAAAACGCCTCGGCAAGGTAGAGTACCGTGATGTAGAGAGCCCAAGTACCCTTCTCGACACCGAGCAGATCAGGCACAACAGCCTGGAATGCGCTCCATGTAGAGAAAACGAGAGCCGAGCACCCGAAGGTAATCATGATGCCCGAGATAATGATGAGGATATGACGCACGCTCATCTTATCGGTGTATTTCGCTGTTTCGCCCAATTTCTTTCCTCCTTATGAAAGACCAGACGATTCCCACCTGCCGCCTTAAGGGGGCCAGAATCCCTCAAGGCGGCAGGCGGCTCTTCAATAGCACCCCCAAGCGCCAATCGAAGAACAAATTCGCTAAGTATAATCCTCCAAATCATCACATTGCGTTATGGTCAGTTTCGAATTTTTGACCCTAAATCGATAAATATCGACTATATATTTCCCACAAATATAAGCAAAAGGGATAATTTTTACGGACATATAAGCAAGAACAGTATTGTATTTTTCGGACATTTATAAAAAGATGCCCGCATACCTTCACGGTATGCGGGCAATAGACCCAAGGGGTTCCTCTTAACGAGACGCCTGCCCGTATTTGCGCATGATGAGCGGGGCGGCGATATAGACCATGATTTGATCTGTTCCCTCTGCGATTTGAAAGCCGCGGCAATCTTGCCAAATTGATGAGATTCGCTCGTGGGTGGTATACCCTCGCCCGCCAAGTATCTGCATGGCGTCGCTGGCGACCTCCGTTGCCGCCGCGGGAACATAGCGCTTCATTAAAGCAACGGTAAGGCGCTCATGAACCCCATGGTCGAATTCCCATGCCGCTTTATAAACCATATGGCGCATGTTCGCGAGCTTCACTTCCATGTCGGTGAGCATTTGCTGCACCTGCTGGAAATTCGAAACCGGGGTTCCGAACGCCGTCCGCTCGCGTGCCCATTTCACCGCGTCGTCCATAGCGGCCTGCGCCTCGCCAAGGGCCGTCGCGCATGCGAAAACGCGGCCGTATTCAAAGAACGCCATGAGTTGGCGAAAACCAGATGCAGGGCCGCGCAAACGCCACGATTCGTCGAGCTGCACGTTATCGAACTGAATGTGGGCGAACGGAAGCATCTCTTGCCCGATCTTGTTTTCAGGAACCGCCTCTACCCCGCGAGCCGAACGCGGAATCATCCACATAGAAAGCGCGGGATGGTCGCCGTCGAGCGGCTCGTCCTCATCGATGGCCGCAACGAGCAGTGCCGGGGCATATTCTCCATTGTTCACGAACAGTTTCTCACCATTCATCACAAGGCGCCCGTCAACCGTGCGAACGCGCGTCTTCATGCTCATGGTGTCGGAGCCCGCGTTCGGCTCCGACACGGCGAACGCGAAAGCAAGGCGACCGGTGTTCTGGTATTCGAGCCTTATGGGGTCAGTTTGAGCAGGACTCGCAAACGCTTCAAGAATCTGCAGTTGCAAAAAGTCGTTTTGGAACGGCAGGGTTGCCCCAGAAATGCGAGAGAGCTCTTCTATGACAAGCACCTGGGCAAGCATGTCGTAGTGAACATGGTTGCGGCGATGGATGACACCGAATCCGTTGAAATCCAAATCGACGAACGCCTTCACCACTTCATCGGGCAAACCCATATCGCGGCGCCACTGAGAGACGGAAGCTTGGTCGAAATACTTTTCGCCGAATTCGCGGACTTGCGAAATGAGGACGCGATCCGCGTCGCTGAGCATGAAATCCATCGCATTTACCTCCATCGGACACCTATGCCGCGGCACAAGACGAAACGTTTGCATCTGGATGCAAACTTCGCATCGGCTTCCAACTAAACACACAAACGGCCGCAATGATTGCGCGATTATACCCGCCATTTAAGATTTCCGCAGTTGAATACCCCAAATTGCACCACAAATCATAGAAATTGACCGGCATACTCCAATTTTAGCGATGCACTCAATTCGAGCTTAAACAGCAATTACTGCCCACCGCGCGATACCGCGGCAAACGCAAGCATCCTAGCCTTGCAAGTGCGGCGCGTGAAGCCGGCCGAAATCAAGATGGGCAGCGGACAACCCTTTTGATTGCGTGCGTAATCGGCCGGAGGCGCGCGGCGATACGGCTCGAAAGCCAACATATTTGGGGATTGCGCCTTAAAGGCGCGATTAGATTTCCGAAAAAACGGACAACAAGGAGGAACACATGGCAGATTACTACGGAACCGACACCGTCGTATCCGAGCTTCGCGAAGATGGATTGCTCATCATTCGCATCAATCGCCCAGAAGTCGCCAATGCCTTGAACGGCGCGACTTCCGACGCCATGGAAAACATCATGAACCACGCCGAGAAAGACAAGGCGGTGCGCGCGATTATCGTGACCGGCACCGGCAAGGTCTTCTGCGCCGGCGAAGACCTTTCTGAGCTTTCCGAAGGCGGCGAATGCCAAACCGTCACCGAGCATGGCTTCGGCGGCATCACGGCCCGCTTGTGCTCTAAGCCCATCATTGCGGCCTGCAACGGTTCGGCTGCGGGCGGCGGCATGGAAATCGCCCTTTCGTGCGACATGGTGGTTGCAGCGGAAAACGCCAAATTCGGCTGCACCGAAGTAGGCCTGGGCATCATCGCCTCCACCGGCGGCATCGTGCGCCTTGCCCGCGACATCAACCGCAAAGACTGCATGGAGCTTTTGCTCACCGGCAAAAAGATCAAGGCGCCCGAGGCCAAAGCACTCGGCCTCATCAACTACGTCGTACCGGCCGAAGAGGTCATGGATAAGGCTATCGAGCTTGCCGAGCAGGTTTTGAAGAACGCTCCTTTGGCCCTGAAGTGGACCAAGTACCTCGTCCATGCTGCCGATCAAATGTCTGAAGAAGACGCCATGCGCTATTGCGACGGCGCCTATCGCTTCCTCGAGAAGACCGAAGACGGCATCGAGGGCCCGCTTGCCTTCACCGAGAAGCGCACCCCGAACTGGGTCGGCCGCTAATCTGGCAGCTTACACAGCTTCCTCTGTGGCCCCGCGCATGCCATCCGGCTTCGCGGGGCCTTCCCCTTCGCAAGATTCGGCCACTCCTTGGCGCGAGAGCGTCGGCCGAGTCGAAATATATGAAAGCGAGCGCTTACTTTCGCTTTCAGCTTGTCGAAAAGAGACGCGTATGCGTCTCTTTTCGTTTTCCGAGGAAGACGGAAGCCCGCGCCCGCGCGCGATGGCAAGTGGCGGCCGCGAAAGACCACGACGGGCTACCGCTCGCTGGGCTCGCTATGCGCCCGCCTGGCTTCATTTAACTTTAGAATGAAGAACAGATTTGAATTCAGACGACCTTGGGCGAGCTTTCCCGGCGGAGGGCCTCAGCGCGCAACAAAAGACAAGCCCGAAGTGGCTTTAAGCCTGGCCGCTTCCCGAAACGCATCGGGCGGGTCGATTTATTCTCGCGCTTCCAGTTCGTCGATGACTTCCTGAAAATCGGACGGGAGCGTATCTTCAAATTCCATGCGCTCGCCCGTCACGGGATGCGTGAAGCCCAAACGGTATGAATGCAGGAACTGGCGGTAGAGCCCCAGATTCTCCTTCTTCTTCCAACCGTACACCGGGTCGCCCACGCAAGGATGCTTGATGTATTCCATATGCACGCGAATCTGATGGGTGCGGCCCGTGAACAGCTTGCAATCGATAAGCGTGAAGCCATCGTCGTTTTTGCCGGGTTCGAAACGGCGCTTCACCGTGAACGTCGTAATTGAGGGGCGAGCATCTTCGCGATCGGAAACCTCCATGCGCAAACGGTCGCGAGAACCGCGAGCAATGGGAGCATCCACGATGCCCGTGTCGAGCGGAATCCAGCCTTGCACAAGAGCCAAATAATGGCGATCGACGTTTTTCAGACGAATATCCTCCATCAACGCCAAGCCGACCTCGTCGGTCTTCGCGCACAGCATAAGGCCACTCGTATCGCGATCGAGACGATGCACGATGCCGAGGCGATCTTGCTCCCCCTGCACATCGCACAGGTTTTCCTTGCCGCAGTGCGCTACGAGCGCGTTCACGAGCGTATCGCCGTAGTGTCCCTCGGACGGGTGACACACCAACCCAGCCTGTTTCGAGATAACCAGCAGGTAGTCGTCTTCGTAGCGTATGTCGAGCGGTATATCGGTCGCCACAAGCTCGGGGGCATGGGGATCTTCGTAGGTTTCGTATTCCAACACATCGCCCGCCGCGACCGAGGCGCTTTTACGCGGCAGCTTTCCGTTTAAGGCGCAATAGCCATCGGCGATGCATTTCGCCGCCGCGCTGCGCGTTGGGTAAAGCCCCTGGGAAGCCATATAGGCATCCAGGCGCATGCCCGCGCATTCTTCGGGCACGATATTGCTCGCATAACTAGACATGGGATTCCCCATTTCTGCTTGCCAGCAGATAGCCGACAACGACTAGGACAAACCCGCACGTCACGCCAATGTCGGCGATATTGAACACGGGGAAATCGATGAACGTGAAATCGATGAAGTCGATAACGTAGGCCTGCGCGAATCGATCGATCGCGTTGCCGAGGCCGCCTGAAAACACCAACGCGAGCGCGCACGTCTCAAGAGATGACGCTTTATGACCGGTGAGCTTTTCCCAGAACGCAAACGCGAGCGCGATGAGCATGCACACGATGGTCGACGTGATGCCCAAAGCGAAAGTCGAATCGCCGAACATGCCCCAAGCCGCACCCGTATTGTGCACCAGCGTGAAACGGAATAACCCGCAATTCGTCCCTGCCTGCCCAAGCGTGTAGGCGCCTTCGAAGTACGCCTTTGTCGCGCGGTCGAAGACGAGCCACGCCAGCGCGATAAAGGCAAATGCGATGATGCCCTTTTTCGAATTCGTCGATTTCACGGTATCGTTTGCCACGTGAACCTTTCTCTCCAATGCGATACGGGCCGAGGTTGCTCCCCCGGCCCGTCCAATAGGCCCGCAGCAATGCCGCGGGCCTAGACTATGCGCATTTACGCAAGCTGGTCGAGCACTTCGCCGCAGCGCTCGCACACCTCGGGATGGTTGGCGTTGCCGCCAAGAACTCGATGGTTCCAGCAACGCGGGCACTTCGACGCATCGGTGGCCGAAACTTCCACCGCGGCCTCTTCGACTTCGCCTGCAACCACATCGACGTGGCTCACGATGAAGAGCTCTTCCAGGTCGGCGTCGGCATATCCCGCCAGCACGTCGGCGGTCGCCTGGGGAACCGTGATCTTCAGCACGGCTTCCTGGCTTTTGCCTACCGTCTTGGCATTGCGGGCCTCTTCGATGGCCTTCGTCACGGCGTCGCGAACCTCAAGCAGGCACGCAAAGTTCGCCATGGCAGCCTCGGCCGCTTCGCCCTCGGGCAACGCCGGCGTGAAATCGGCGGGCGTCGGCCAGCCGGCGAGCTGCACGCTCACGGGACGGCCTTCGCGGGTGCGCTCGGTCTCGGGGTAATGCTCCCAAACCTCGTCGCAGGTAAACGAAAGGATGGGGCTCATCACGCGCACGAGCACCTCGAGGATGTTCATGAGCACGGTTTGGGCAGAACGACGGGCCACCGAGTTCGGGGCCTCGGCATACAGGCGGTCTTTCGCCACATCCATGTATACCGCCGAAAGGTCGCCGACCACATAATCGTACAGTGCGCGGAACACCTGGTGGAAGTGGTATTCGTTGTAGCCGCGCTCAACATCTTCAAGAAGCTGCTTCAAACGAAGCATGGCCCAAACGTCAACCGGGCGCATCTCCTCAAGGGAGACCGCATCGCGTTGGAAATCGAAACCGTCGAGGTTGCCCAGCAAGAAGCGGAACGTATTGCGGAAACGGCGATACGCATCGGAAGTGCGCTGCAAGATGGTGTCGCCAATCGACACATCGACCGAGTAATCGGTGGAAGCGACCCACAGGCGCAACACGTCGGCGCCGTATTTGTCGATGACTTCTTGGGGAGCAATGCCGTTGCCCTTCGACTTAGACATCTTCTCGCCGTTTTCATCCACGGTAAAGCCGCAGCACATAACGCTGCGATAGGGAGCCTGGCCAAACGCACCCGTTCCCAAAAGCAGCGAGCTTTGGAACCATCCGCGATGCTGGTCGGAGCCTTCCAGATACATATCAGCCGGCCAATGAAGGCCGTCGGCCTCGGCGCGATGCTTCAGCACGCCCACATGAGATACGCCCGACTCCCACCACACGTCGAGGATGTCTTTCTCGGGAACCACATCGTGGCAGCCGCATTTCGGGCAGCACGTATCGGCGGGCAGATACTCGCTCGGCTCTTTCGTGAACCAAGCGTCGGCGCCTTCAGTATTGAACAAGTCGATAACGGCATCGAAAGTCGCCTCGTTGGCCACGGTCTCCCCGCAGCTCGTGCATTTGAATACCGGAATGGGCACGCCCCAGCTGCGCTGGCGCGAGATGCACCAGTCGGGACGGTCGGCCACCATGGCCCCAATGCGATTCACGCCCCACTCGGGAACGAATTGCACATGGTTGTGAATCTGATCGAGCGCAGCCCCGCGCAAGCCCGTGTTCTCCATGGAAACGAACCACTGGTCGGTCGCGCGGAAGATAACCGGCTCGTGGCAGCGCCAGCAATGCGGGTAGCTGTGCACGATGTCCACATGCGCCACCAGCGTGCCCTGCTCGCGCAGCCATTCGATGATCTTCGGATTGGCCTCGTCGGTGGTAAGCCCCGCCCACTGCGGCACATAATCGGTGAAGCGGCCGTCATCGTCGATCGGCATGATGGTATCCACGCCGAACTTCATGCCGACCTTGTAGTCATCGACGCCGTGGCCGGGAGCCGTGTGAACAGCCCCGGTGCCCGCATCGAGCGTGA
Organism: Bacteroidaceae bacterium; assembly: GCA_963631715.1. Taxonomy (GTDB): domain Bacteria; phylum Actinomycetota; class Coriobacteriia; order Coriobacteriales; family Eggerthellaceae; genus Slackia. The sequence goes on along the minus strand of CAVGRL010000001.1, from coordinate 108,331 downwards.
CATGCTCGCCCCAGATGATGCGTCCCGTATTCTCGGCAATAATCGGGCACACGTACGTGACGCCATCGAATTGGTCGCCTTTCATGGTGACGGCTTCGCCGTCTTTTTCGACGACGCGATAGCTATCCCAGCCCGCAACCTCGGCCACGGCCGGAACCATTTCCTTGGCGAACAGCATGAACTTGCCGTCGGCCTCGACGAAGCAATACTCGATATCGGGGCCAAACGACACGGCCGTATTCGAAGGCAGCGTCCAAGGCGTGGTCGTCCAGATGAGCACGTATGCGCGAGCAACGTCTACACCCGCAGCCGCAAACGCGTCGGGCACGTTGTTCAGCTTGAAGTTCACATAGATGGAAGGCGAGGTCTCGTTGGCGTACTCGATTTCGGCCTCGGCCAGCGCCGTGTGGCAATGCGTGCACCAATGGATCGGTTTGCGTCCGCGATACACCGCGCCATCGAGGTAGAGCTTCTTGAATACCTCGACGTTGGCGCTTTCGAAATTGGGCTGGAACGTGAGATACGGGTGCTCCCAATCGGCGTTGACGCCAAGACGCTTGAAGCCATCGCGTTGCACGTCGATGAACTTTTCGGCCCACTCGCGGCACATGCGGCGAACGGTCGCCTGGGGAAGCTGACGCATCTTTTCGGTGCCGAGCTTCTTTTCGACCTCATGCTCGATCGGCTGACCATGGCAATCCCAACCGGGAATGTAAGGGGTGTAGTAGCCGCGCTGAGCATGCGATTTGATAACGAAATCCTTCAGGATCTTATTGAAGGCGTGCCCAATATGAATGGGGCCGTTCGCATACGGAGGGCCGTCGTGCAAGATGAACGGCTCGCCGTCTTTGTTCTTTTCAAGAACGCGATGATAGATGTCTTCCTCGCGCCATTTCTCGAGGCGCTTCGGCTCGTTTTGCGGAAGATTCGCCCTCATCGAGAAGTCGGTCTTCGGCAGATTCATCGTCTGCTTGTAATCGTTTCCCATCGTGTACTCCGATTCCTTTCTTCGGTGCGTGTTGGGGACGCTTTCAGCGCCCTGAGCAGTGCGATTCGCGCGTCATACCGCGGGATGATGCGCAAGTTTTCCGAGTATAAAGCAAAGCGGAAGCCCGCAGGTGCGCGCAAAAAGACAAACTATAGGGTTCACACGCAAAGCCTCGATGGGTTGATTCGCAAGCTCATCCGAACACGCAGGAGCGCGACGAGCAAAAACTCCGGAGCAAACAGGGAAAACGTATGGGGGCCTCTCGCAACGCGCGAAGCGAATTGGCTGTGAAGCTGGATAACGCCGCAAAACTCACGAACCATTCTCAAACCGTCCTGAACAAGCGCGCGTGTTGACCTATAATCCTACTATTTCCGAGGAAAGCATGAGACAACCTTGGGCCATGCACAGACAGACCTAGCGGCGTTTTCCGCGGGGAAATGCTACGCGGCGAGCGGAAGGAAGCAGCCATGGCATATCAGATCGTCACCGATTCGGCGTGCAATCTCACCGAAGAGATGATTGACGCGTTCGGACTAGAGATTCTTCCCCTCACGTTCATGGTCGATGGCGTTCAGCACCGCAGCTACCTGAAGGGCGAAAAGACCGACCTTCGGCAGTTTTACACCATGATGCGCGAAGGCAAGGTCATCACCACCTCGCTGCCAAACATGCAAGAAACTGAAGACACGCTGCGCGAGATTCTCGAACAGGGCAACGACGTGCTGTACCTCGGCTTTTCAAGCGCACTTTCGGGGACGTTCGAAGCGACCGACCTTTTAATGAAACAGCTCGCGGACGAATACCCCGAATGCAACCTTACCGCCGTCGAAACGAATGCGGCCTCGGGTGGCGAGGGGATGCTGGTCTACCTTGCCTGCGAGAAAAAAGCGAGCGGGGCAAACATGGAAGAAGTCGCCCAATTCGTGCGCGATACGCGCGATCATCTGTGCCACTGGTTCACGGTCGACGACCTCATGTTTTTGTTCCGCGGCGGCCGAGTGAGCCGCACAAGCGCGTGGGCGGGCACCTTGCTCAATATCAAGCCCGTGCTGCATGTCGATAATGAGGGGCGCCTCATTCCCATGGAAAAAGTTCAAGGACGCCGCAAATCGATCAAAGCCCTCGTCGACCATATGGAGCAAACCGCCATCGACCCCGAAAGCCAGACCATCTTCATCACGCACGGCGACTGCATTGAAGACGTCGAGGTGCTGAAAGAAGAAATCACGAAGCGGCTTGGCTGCACGAAATTCGTGGTGAACTACGTCGACCCCGTAATTGGGGCTCATTCTGGACCGGGAACCCTCGCGCTGTTCTTCGTCGGCGAGCACAAATAGCGCCTTTCTGCCGTTGTCGCCCGAAGCGAAGCTGGCGCTTCATTAGCGCTCACCAGAACCGCTCGATGGCGCTCGCCCGATCAAAGCCGGGCGAACCCCCTATCATTCGCGCGGCAGTCCATGCAGAATACAAAAGCGCCTGCAATTCCGCCAAGCCCGCGCATGGGCAAAACGGCTTTGCAGGCGCTTTTTCAATGGGCTATTCGGCGTCGCCTTTGAAGGCCTCGACGAGCTTCTTGGCATCTTCGAGATCCGTTGCCCAGCTCGTCGCCACGCGAATGACGGTATGCCCATCGTCGTATTTCTCCCAGAAGCTATATTCGACCACCGAATCGAGATAGCCGAGGCGCGCATCTTCAACAACCAGAAAAATCTGGTTCGTCGGGGAGTCGAAATAGAAGCGCTCTCCCCCTTCGAGCAAACCGCGCTTGATGATTTCGGCGGCCTCAATCGCGGGCGCCCCAATGCGGTTATACAGACCATCTTCGAACAAGCACTCGAACTGAATGCCTAAAATGCGCCCTTTGGCAAACAGCGCGCCGTGCTGCTTGATGAGCGTGAAGAAATGGGGAATGCTTCCCGATTGAGGAATAACGACGGCCTCGCCGAAGAGGGTTCCGCACTTCGTTCCGCCGATATAGAACACGTCGCAAAGACGAGCGAGGTCGGCGAGCGTCACGTCGTTTTCGGGGGCGGCAAGCGCATAAGCCAAACGAGCACCGTCGACGTAAAGCTTCAGGTCGTGGGCGCGGCATACGCTTGAAATCGCCTCGAGTTCCTCTTTCGAATACAGCGTCCCGTATTCGGTTGGCTGGGAAATATAGCACATACCGGGGGCAACCATATGGTCGCGATTTCCATCGGCTTCAAAGGAGCTCACGAATTCATCGACCTGGCTCGCCGAGAGCTTTCCAAGCTCGCCCGGAAGCTCCATGACCTTATGCCCGCCTGCTTCGATGGCGCCGGCCTCGTGCACGCTCACGTGGCCCGTATGGGCCGCAATCACGCCCTGCCAGGGACGAAGCACCGAATCGATGACTGTCGCGTTAGCCTGCGTTCCCCCAACGAGGAAGAACACATCGGCTTCGGGGCACGCGCAAGCCTCGCGAATAAGCGAGCGCGCATGTTCGCAATGCTCGTCGCAGCCATACCCAACAGTGTGGTCCATGTTCGTCTTCGCCAAGCGATCGATAATGCTCGGGTGAGCGCCTTCCATGTAATCGCATGCGAAATGAAGCAATTCCGCCATCGAGAAACCTCCGGTTCGGTTTGTGGAACGTTAGACAAATGAGGTGATTCTATGCCAGTTCGATAGCGGAAGCGCCATCAATCAAAACGTTCGCATCGAAAAACGCCTTGAGCGCCGCAATCGAAAGAGACACGTCGCGCACCGCGCATGTTTCGAAGCTCGAATGCATGGCAAGCTGAGGCAGACCAACGTCGATCGAATGCATGCCGACCTTGGTATTCAAGAGGTTGCCAAGCGTTGAGCCGCCCGCCATATCGCTTCGATTCGCGAATATCTGAACGGGCACCCCGGCATCGGCGCAAAGAGCCGAAAACGCCGCGCGAGAAAACGCGTCGGTGCAGTATTTCTGGTTTGCGGCCTCTTTCACCACAATGCCGCCGCCGAGCACGGGACGGTTCTCGCTATCGGCGCACTCGGGATGATTAGGATGCAAGGCATGAGCATTGTCGCAGCTCACAAGCATCGATGCCGCTATGGCGCGATAGTAGTCTTCCTCGCTTCCGCCAAGCGCCGCATTCACGCGACAAAGCGCATCGGCAAGCACGCTCGACAGCGCGCCTTGCTTGCTTCCAGAACCAACCTCTTCGTTGTCGAAACAGCAAAAAACCGATACGTCGCGCTGGTTGTCGCTTTTCAAAAACGCCTCGAGTGAAACATACGCGCACGCAAGGTCGTCGAGCTTCGGCGCGGACAAAAACTCATCTGCAATGCCCCAGATCTGCGGAGGCTGACGATTCACGAGGAAAACATCGCGCGCGACAACGTCTTCCGCGCTCACTCCCAATTCTCCAGCTATGAATTCGTCAAGCGAGCCCGTCGCCAGAGCCCCAACCGAGGCAAGCGGCATGAGGTCAATCTGCCGGTTTGGCGAAAACGAATCGTTGACCTGGCGATTCATATGGATAGCAAGGCTCGGGATAAGGGCGAGACCTTGCGACGATTCATAAAGCCTGCTTTCGATGCGAGCGCCGTCGCGCACGAGCACGCGTCCTGCCAAATCGAGAGGCTTGTCGAACCAGGTGTAATCGATGGCGCCGCCATACGCCTCCGTGTTCAATCGCAGGTAGCCTTGCGGGCCGACAAGCTCGCCTGCAGCCTTCACCTTGAATGTCGGTGAATCACCATGCGCTGCCGTAACTTGGAAATGAAGGCGATCAAAGTCGGAACCGACCTTGAAAGCAATGATTGTAGAGGCATTTCGGGTCGTGAAATATGACCCGCCGCGGCACACGTCCCAATGGTCCCCTTCTGGCAAGTACGTAAAGCCCGCCGAAAGAAGGCGGTCCGTGATCTCTGCGACCGTATGAAACATGCTCGGGCAACGCTCTATGAACTCGGCAAGCCCGCGAGCAAGCTCAAGTTCTTCTTCGCTTGGCGCTTTTCCCTCTTTAGGATTCATTGTGTCCATTCCTTCCAATACGGAACCACGGTTCTGTTATTGAGACGATGCGTCACCCGAGGCAGAGCTTGTCGCCTCCCCTGTAAGCACGCGGCTAGAAACCACATTGCCAGGAGCAACGAGCAGGGCACCCACGGAATCGGTCTCGGGGGTGTCGACGTAAAGCGTCTTGCCCACCATCTGGCTTTGCGCGAAGCGGGCATCACTTCGAACGGTGATAACAACATCGGCGCCCTCGATCGCTGCCAAAGGACGCGTATCGGTCGTAAGCACGATTACGATATCGACGCCGGCCGTGCGAAAATGGTCGATAACATCTTCAACACGGTCGACGAGTTCTTCATCAATCTCGTCGGGATCGACGCTGGCAAGCAGCTCGGAAACGCTCGCATACGCATCTTTCGTCTTGGTCTTCGTCGTGGACGAATTCGCGCTGCCTACCGATTCCCTCTCTTTGGTAATGGTCGTTTTCGTGCTGAGCGCCTCTAGGGGCAAATGGAGCCCAGCTATCTCGTCGCTTGCCAGACTCACGATGCCATACGTGTGGCCACCCTTCATTACGATGCGCCCGAATTTGTACTGGTCGATGTCTTCCACGTCGAGCGTCACGACCGATGCGCTTTTCGCCTCGTATGTCGCCTTGGCCGCATCGATTGTCATGGCTTCGCGCGTCACACCAGACGCCTCGCTCGCCGCCTTCGACGCCGACGTTGCGCTCGATTCGCTCGACGATGCTTCGAGGGATGCCAAAGCATCGAGCCCAAGCGCCTTTTTGACGAAGCTTTTGACTGTTTGACCAGCAGAAGAGTCCTGGTCGCTTTGACTTTCGGAATCGGACGCCTCTTCGCTTTCCAACACATCGACGGCATCGGCGACCTCGCTGCTTTGAAGTTCGGAATTCGAGCCCGAAGCATCCTGCACATCGTCTTCCAACGACTGCGAAGAAGTCGTCTCGACAGTTCCCTCGAACAAAACGACGCCATAGCCCGACATGTCGCCCGTTATGTCGTCGATGCTCGTTGAGGCGTAATTCAGGCTGTGGCCAGCTGAAATATAGGTAGTGAGAGCCGCAAAGCCAGCCACAATGAGCACGGCGAATGTCGCTAAGGCGATGCGCTCGCGCGTGCCGTGGGCAACGGTGTCTTTCGTGTTCGACTTCACATCAACGAGGTGCGCCGCTTCGGGGGAGCAAATCATCTCTTCGAGCGTAAGCTCGCCGTTGTTCGCCCTCTCTTGCGCTTTTTTCGAAACGGCTGGATCCCACAACACAACAGGCTCATCGCTTGGCGAAGCGTCGCATGCAAGAGCGGAATCTGAAGCAGCCCCTTCGGCGCCGCGCGCAGCCGAAGGCGTACCATCGCTGGCCCGCGAAGGCGTGCGTGGGGCGACGACGTCTTCGACCCCCGTTTTTCCCGCCAACTCTTCGGCGAGCTTTTGCTCATCATCGGGCTTGGAGCTCACAAGCAGAACCATGACGATAATGCAGGCGAACCCCAGAAGATCGACGGGTTCGAAGCGCGTACCAAGGAAAGCGACCGTGAATACCGTAGCCGCAACGGGCTCAACGGCGGCAATCATCGAAGCTTTCACCGGACCGATGTCGGCAATCGCCTGCATATAGACCCAAGCGGCCACAACCGTGCCCACCACAATGATGGCGGCAAGGCCCGAAAGAACCTCGACGTTGAAATCCACAGGGATTGTCCAAGGCTGCTCGATAAAACACATGCATACGCCCGCAATGAGCATCGATGCCCCCATGGTCACAAGGCTGCCGTAGCGCCCTATGAGTTTTATGGGCAAAATATTGTAAGCAGCAAGGCCGAGCGCAGAAAGCAAGCCCCAAACGAGCCCGGGCAAAGGCATAGCAAGACGCGACACGTCGCCATGGGTAGCGATGAGCACCACGCCGACCAACGTGAGCAACAATCCGAAAAGCTCACGCTTTCGCGGAAGCCTATGGCTCGCGCGGCAGCTATACCCCATAACGAGCGCGAGGCCAACCATGGAAAGCACCGTTGTGGTGCCCGAATTGGTATAACTGATGGCGGTGAGGTAGGTGAACTGGCAAAAAACGATGCCGAAAAGCCCATTGACCGCAAAAGAAGCCCATGCCCGCTTGCAACGCGCCGCCTGCGCAAGACGCTCACGATCGAAGACGAGCGCTACAAGCAAAAAGATGATGCCCGCAACAAGGCAACGGACAGAGGTGATCCATGCCGGCGAAAGATGTTGGGACTCGAAAAGAAATTCTGCGCACGTTCCAGAAAGAGCCCAGCTCACGCCGCCGATAAGGGCAAAAAGCACGCCACGCACGAAATGCGGTCGCGACTGCTGCATCGACTCCCCCTTCAGCGCCGCAGCCGCCAATAGCGGCGCAGACGCAATCACATGACGAAACAAGCCCCGCAAAGCCGAACGTTTCCGCGGCCCACGAAGCCCAATACCGCCAACTATGGTACCACCGCGCGCCGAAACTTCGCATTCCATGACCGCGAAGAGAATCGTCCGTTTAGCAACATTCAAATTATGTCCACGCCTCCCGCGGCGCCGAGGACCGCGCCGTTTTCGAACTTGAAGCGACGGTTGTACATATCTTTGCCCGTTTTCACTCCATCGCGCATGAGCGAGCTGCGGAATACGTCGGGGAACAGGTCGCGCTCAGCAATGAGCTCGACATTGATTCGCTCGTTGGCCATAGCCATAAGATAGCGAATCTCTTCATAGACAGCAGCCTTGAAAACCTCCGTCACATATCCGACGAAACGGACTGCGACATTATCGTGCGCTGCCCTATCATTCCACCGTGCAACAATTCGCCCGAGCATTTGCATGCGCTGGGATCGTTCCTGAAGGAAAACGCCATCCGCGTTCGCGAGGTGAATCTTTTGCCGTATCACAATCTTGGAGAAGGCAAGCGCGTGCAGCTCGAAACAGGCATCGAGCCCTTTAGCAGCCACACCCCAAGCGAACAAGAAATGGAATCGCTGCGCGAAATTGTTCGAAGCTACGGATTTATCTGCAAATAGGCCCGTTCACGCGTGAACGTTTCCCGCCCCGTGTTTCGGCTTTTCTTGCTCGGCGCTTGACTTTGGCAGCCGGGCGGCTGCCAAGCGCCCAAATTGCCAACGGACGCCCCTGCCGGATGCATCCCCTCGATCAATCATCCGGCAGGGGCGGCGCCATTATTGTTCCATGCCCAAAATACCGCGCAGGAATCGCCCGGTATGGCTCTCGGGAACCCGCGCTACCTGCTCGGGAGTTCCCGAAGCGACGATAGTGCCGCCACGGGCGCCGCCCTCGGGCCCTAAATCAATCAGCCGATCGGCACTCTTGATAACATCGAGGTTGTGTTCGATAACGAGCACCGTGTTGCCCGCATCGACCAGGCGCTGCAAAACTTCAAGCAGTTGACGCACATCCTCGATATGCAAGCCTGTCGTGGGTTCGTCTAAGATGTAGAACGTCTTGCCCGTTTGGCGGCGCTGAAGCTCACTTGCAAGCTTCACGCGCTGGGCCTCGCCGCCGGAAAGCGTCGTCGCCGGCTGCCCAAGACGAATATAGCCAAGCCCCACATCGTGCAGCGTTTGCAGCTTGCGCGCCACGCCGGGAATGTTCTTGAAGAACTCAAGGGCTTCATCGACAGTCATATCGAGCACGTCATACACATTTTTGCCCCGGTACGTCACCTGGAGCGTTTCACGGTTGTAGCGCTTTCCGCCGCACACCTCGCATGGTACGTACACGTCGGGCAAAAAATGCATCTCTATTTTGATTTGGCCATCGCCCTTGCAGGCCTCGCAGCGTCCGCCGCTCACATTGAAGCTGAAGCGCCCCGGAGAATAGCCGCGAGCCTTCGATTCCTGCGTGCTCGCAAACAAAGCGCGGATATCGTCCCAAAGGCCGATATAAGTCGCGGGATTCGAGCGCGGCGTGCGCCCGATGGGGCTTTGATCGATGTCGACAACCTTGTCGAGGCCTTCATAGCCCGAAAGCTTGCGATATTCGCCCGTTCGCTGGTGGGCGTGGTTAATGCGATTCGCAAGAGCAGGAGCGAGCGTATCGGTGATAAGCGAGCTTTTCCCTGAACCGGAAACACCCGTAACGACCGTCAGCGTACCAATCTCGACCGATATCGAAACGTTTTTCAGGTTGTTCTCTTTCGCTCCAAGGAGCTTCACCGCGCCGCGCTTGGGCGAGCGCCGCGCTTGGGGAACTTCGATTTTTCTGCGCCCCGAAAGATAATCGGCCGTATAGCCGCCTTCAGCTGCGGCCACTTCCGCGGGCGTTCCGGCCGCAACGACGCAACCGCCTTTCTCGCCCGCACCCGGACCCATGTCGATAACATAATCGGCGTGGCGAATGGTGTCTTCGTCATGCTCCACCACAATGACGGTATTGCCCAAATCGCGCAGGCGCTCAAGCGTCGCGATAAGGCGTTCATTGTCGCGCTGGTGAAGACCAATGGATGGCTCGTCGAGAATGTACAGCACGCCCATGAGCCCTGCGCCTATCTGCGTGGCAAGGCGAATGCGCTGCGCTTCACCGCCGGAAAGCGAGGCCGTGGCCCGCTCAAGCGTGAGATAATCGAGGCCGACGTCAACCAGGAATTGCAAACGCGCCCGCACTTCTTTCACGATGGCCGAGGCGATAAAGGCCTGGCGCTCGGAAAGTTCCAAGCCCTTGAAGAAATCGAGGGCTTCCGCAGCCGACATATCGCAAACCTCGTGAATGTTTTTGCCGCCGACGGTCACCGAAAGAATTTCTGGCTTCAAGCGTTTTCCGCCGCACGTAGCGCACGGGATGGTGGCGAAATACTTCGCGTATTTTTCGCGCTGACCATCGCTCGTCGATTCCTTATAGCGAGCCATAACGGCCTCGCAAGCGCCCTCCCACTCGATGCTCCAGCTGGTGTTTCGCCCATCGACCGTCACATAGTCGACATCGACTTTGTCGCCCTCTATGCCAAAAAGCAGAGCGTCGCGCGTCTTCTTCTTCAAATCTTCCCACGGGGTCGCCGGGTCTTCCCCCATATGCCGGCAAACGGCACGCAGAACTTGAGGGTAATAGTTGCCCGTCGAAAACGGGGCGATGCACCCCTCGAAAAGGGAAAGCGACGGGTCGGGAACAATAAGGCTCGGGTCGACTTCCTCTCTGCTGCCCAAGCCCGCGCAATCGGGACAGGCGCCATACGGCGCATTGAAGCTGAAGTCGCGCGGCTGAAGCTCGTCCATCGAGTGACCATGCTCGGGACACGCAAGCGCGAGCGAGAAGAAATGATCGCCCGGAAGCACGCTCGAAAACCCGGGAGTCGATTTCTGGTCGCCGCCGCTTGGCAGCTCTTCGTCAATTACATGGCATACCACACGGCCATCCGAAAGCTTTGTAGCGAGCTCCACCGCTTCGGCTATGCGGCTTGCAGCGGAAACCTTCAGCACCACACGATCGACTACGACATCGATGGTGTGCTTGAATTTCTTATCGAGCTTGATGGGCTCGCCCTCTAGGCGTCGCACTTCCCCGTCAATGCGAACGCGCGCAAATCCCTCGCGCTGCAAATCGGCGAGGAGCTTGGCATGCTCGCCCTTGCGACCGACAACCACCGGGGCCAAAATGAGCGCCCGCTTCCCATCGCCGAGCTCCAATATTTCGTCGGTAACCTGATCGGTCGTACGCTTTTTGATCTCGCACCCGCATTCGGGACAATGCGCAACTCCTACCCGCGCGAACAAAAGACGCAGGTAGTCGTAGATTTCGGTCGTTGTGCCGACGGTCGAACGCGGGTTTTTTGACGTGGTCTTTTGATCGATTGCGACAGCCGGCGAAAGCCCGTCGATGGAATCGAGGTCGGGCTTGTTCATTTGTCCCAGGAATTGGCGAGCGTATGCGGAAAGGCTTTCCACATAGCGACGCTGCCCTTCGGCATAAATCGTGTCGAATGCAAGCGACGACTTGCCCGAACCGGACAGCCCCGTGATAACAACAAGCTTGTCGCGAGGAATGACGACATCGACGTTCTTGAGATTATGCTCGCGCGCGCCCTTGATGACGATAGAATCGCTGGCCACGATTTCGACCTTTCTGCCCGGAAATTGCAACCTCGCAATAATATCAGAAATAGAACAAACGTCCGATATTCTACATAAAGCATGCGACGACGATCGCCGTTGCCGAAAACGCCCAGCGCGAATCGCCCCAACCTCGAAAATAGCTTTGAACTCAGGATGGCAGAACCAGTTGATCCCCTTAAAGCCCCGGTTTCACCAGGCCGCTTTCGTAAGCGGCCACAACAAGCTGGGCTCGATCGTGAGCATCGAGCTTCACCATGACACGACCCACGTGTGTGCGCACCGTTGCAGGCGATATCACCAGCTCTGCGGCGATATCATCATTCGACAGCCCCTTGCCGACCATCGCCAGAATTTCCCTCTCGCGCTCGGTGAGCTCGGATATGCGCGTGCCATCGAAACGCGTCTTGCTGCGCGAGGCCGCATACGTCTCGATCAGCCTTCTCGTGATGGAGGGCTGGATCAGGGCATCACCGCCATGAACCACGCGAATGGCATGGGCAAGATCATCGGGGTCGACGTCCTTCAAAAGAAAGCCGCTTGCTCCAGCGGCAAGCGCATCGTAGACATACTCATCGATATCGAACGTCGTAAGAATGAGGATAGAAATATCGGCCGTATCGGGATCGGCCACCAAAGCCCTGCAAGCTTCGATCCCATCTTTTCGCGGCATGCGAATATCCATGAGCAGCACATCGGGGTGCATTCGGCGCGCAAGGGAAACCGCATCGGAGCCGTCGACCGCCTCACCAATGACTTCTATGTCGGGAAACGATGAGAGGATAAGCCTGAAACCTTTGCGCACCAGCTCTTGGTCATCGGCAATCGCAACCCGAATGATTTCCGATTTCTGCGCATCATTGGCGTCCGCCATCATGAACCACCTCCAAGGGAACCGCAGCCCGAATCGCGCAGCCGCGACCAGGCTCGCTTTCTATCGTGAACCTTCCATTCAACGCGCCCATGCGCTCGCCCATGCCCTCAAGTCCGTGGCCGGCAGCGCCTTCTCGCGTCTTCGCATCCATTCCCACGCCATCATCCACGAATTTCAGGCTTGCCTCCTGGAGCGTGGCAGCAAGGCATATTTGAACATGAGACGCCTGCGCATGGCGCACGACATTGGTCGCCGCCTCGCGAGCCAACGAGAACAACGCCATGTCGACAAAAGCCGGAACCTCGTCTTTATCGTAATTGGAGCAATCGTAATCGACCTCGATCCCCGCACGCTGCAAAAATGACACGACGTCGACCATGCGCTCCGTTCCCTCGGCGGGAGCATGCTCCGCCGCCTCGTCGCCGCGCAAGACGCCGATAAGCGAGCGAATCTCTTCGAGTGACGATTTCGAAACCGACCGAATATCGGCAATCGCCTCTTTGGCCGCCTGGGGATTCAAGTCGATGAGTCGCTCGGCAGCGGCGGCCTGAATCGTTACAGCCGAAAGGGAATGCGCCGTGATGTCGTGCACCTCGCGGGCGATGCGCACGCGCTCATCGGCAACACGGCGGGCGGCAAGCTCTTCGCGAGTTCGCTCCGCTTCAGCCAAGCGACCTCGCGTTTCTTCGAGATACGCATGATACATGCGCACACCGAAGCCGCCAATGGCCGCCAAAGCGACGAATGCCACATTCTCGATGCGCATCACCAACGCCAAAGTCGCGCTTGCCGCACCCGTCGGCACCACGATGGCACATACCCCCACGATAGCGGCGGCGGCAAGAGCTTCCGCACGAGTGCGCTCGCTTGCAACCGTATACACGGCAACGATGGGGCCAATGGGCGAAATCGAAACCGCGCCGCCCATCGAATTCGACAAGAACGCATAGCAGGCAAGCGTCAGCGCCAGCACGAACCACGGAGCCTCTCGGCGAAGCACGAGCGGCGCGGTCGTGAGGGCAACAGCAAGGTAGGCATACAGATTCGGCACGTAATTTATCATGCTCGCCCCGTAAGGGCCGCTCGAAACATGAACGACCGAAGAGGCGGTAATGACCATTTGGGCGCACCCGAAAGCGAAGGCGACGATTGCGATAGAGATGTCGAGCCCCCAGTCGGCGGCCGTGCGCGAAGCCCGGGCCTCAGCCTCGTCGGCCCGGTCACCGAAAATGCCGCTCGCGGCGATGTCGCGCTTCAGAAAGCCAGCGAAATCGCCCCCCGAGGAAGCTTTACCCGCAGCTTTCCCCGCATTGTTTTCGGTATGTTCGCCCTTTTGTTGCATGAAGCTATCCTATGGCATGCGAGGCGTTTCGGCCATACCGCCAACGGCGTAATGCAGAGCAAATTCCCAAAATCGGACGCACTAGCCTCGAGGAAGCGCTCGACGATGCTCCTCTTTCAAGTGCGCTATCGAGACATGCGTATAAATCTGCGTTGTGGAAAGGCTCGCATGCCCAAGCATTTCTTGAACGCTGCGCAGGTCGGCCCCTCCCTCAAGAAGATCGGTGGCAAAGGTGTGGCGCATATCATGCGGAGTAAGCGACGCATCGAGCCCCGCAAGGGCGAGGCTTTGCTTGAAAAGCTTGCGCAAAGCATCGGGAGACATGGCATTTCCCCGCGTGCTCACGAAAAAATACGGGCATTGTTTCCCGTCGAGCAATTCGCCGCGCGCGTGATAGAGATATTCCCTCATCGAAGAAATGGCCATCGAATGAAGCGGGACGATGCGCTCTTTCGACCCTTTGCCCAAAACAAGCACCTGGCACCCATCGAAATCCACGTTTTCAAGAAGCAGGCCCGAAGTCTCTGAAACGCGAGCGCCGCAAGCATACAGAAATTCGAGAATCGCCCTGTTGCGCAGATCAACCGGGCGGGACCCTTCTCGCCATACGGAAAGCAAGCGGGCCATATCAGCCGCGGGGATAACCCGGGGGAGATTCCGGGAAAGCTTCGGCCCCGTTACCACGTCGGTCGGGTCGGACTCGATGAAGCCAGACGCCAACATCCACTTGAAAAACGACCGCAGCGACGACAAGCGCCTGTTCAATGTGCGGCGGGAATACTGCGCACGATCGAGCTCTCCCAAATACGACCTCATATCGCGGCGCGTCGAGCAAAGCGGATCGAGCGAAAGCCGAGCAGACCAACGACCGAAATCGAGCAAATCAAGGCGATAATTGCGAATCGTATGAATCGAAGCATTTCGCTCAGTTTTAAGCATATCGCAGAAACGCCCGACGTAATCAAGATAGAGGCCATCGATTACGGGAGCGATTTCGGCACCTTCCTCTTCTTTGTTGGTCATAATTACAAAAGACCCATTGAACGCAATGTTCCAACATATTCGCAAAGAGCATCGCTGCCGCGCTTAGCATAGGCGGCATAACGCTGTCCCTTGTTACGAATACGCTCCTCGAGAGGCGCCATGATGCCGAAATTGACATGCATGGGCTGATAATCGACAACCGTTGGGTCGGTCGCATAGCGAAGCAAAGAGCCGAATGCCGTCTCGGCCGGCAGAAGCGGCGCCGGCATTCCTTTAAGATGCGCCGAAACGAACAAGGCGCACACAAGCCCCGAAGCGATGGCTTCGCAATAGCCTTCCGTCCCCGAAAGCTGGCCAGCCACATACAGGGGCTTTTCCGAGCACTTCAATCGCAGGTCTTCGGAAAGCAAGCGCGGCGCCTGGATGAATGTGTTGCGATGCATCACGCCAAAGCGCGCAAATTCCGCATGCTGCAAACCGGGAATCATGCGAAACACGCGTTTCTGCTCGCCAAACGTGAGATTCGTTTGGAACCCGACGAGGTTGTATGCCGTCTTTTGTTCGTTTTCGGCACGAAGCTGCACGGCAGCCCAAGGACGGCGCCCCGTTGCAGGGTCGATAAGCCCCACGGGCTTGCAGGTTCCAAAACGCGGCGCATCTGCGCCCTTGCGCGCAATTTCTTCAATAGGCTGGCATGCCTGAAACAAATCTTTCGTCTCGAAATCGCGACGAATCACGCGCTCGGCGGAAACGAGCTGGGCGATAAAGGCTTCGTAGTTCTCTTTGCCGAAAGGCGCATTGAGGTAATCGCCAGGAGCGTCCTGCTCGTATCTCGATTGTCGGAAAAGGACGTCCATATCAAGCGAATCAGCCATCACGATCGGCGCTGCGGCATCGAAGAAAGCAAGATTCTCCGAACCCGTCAGCCCGGCAATCCATGAGGCGAGGGCATCTGTCGTAAGCGGACCGGTCGCCAGAATAGTCGCATCGGCATGGCCGAGCGAGGGCGCAAAGGGGTCGTCGATGCAAGCGACCTGGTAATCGATGAGCTCATTCGCGTGGATCATCGACGTGATGTCGGCTGAAAACTTGTCCCTGTCGACGGCAAGGGCGCCGCCCGCATCGACCCGGGCGCGCTGAGCCGCTTCGATCAGGCGAGACCCGAGCGCAGCAAGTTCCGACTTCAGCATGCCTGCCGCACTTTCGGGCTTCATGCTTTTCAGCGAGTTCGAACACACGAGTTCGGCGCAATCGCCGCCACGATGCACATCGGTCGTGGTGTGGGGGCGCATCTCGAAAAGACGCACATGCACGCCGCGCGAGGCGAGCTGAAGCGCGGCTTCGCTTCCTGCCAAGCCCGCGCCAATGATGTTCACTGTATTTTCCATGCAGCGAGGATAGCACAGGAAAAGCCCGGCGAACGAAAGCCCGCAAGCTATCCAACAACGCCGAAACGGCCATCGGGAAAACGAGCCAACGCCCCCGCCCCCTCTAAGAGTGAGACATGCGCCATGATTCGTGCGGCGGCGGCCATGGGGTCATCTTTGTCGCCGAACGAAGCAATGATGTCCTCTATCCTCATGGGGTCTGCAGCAAGGGCGGCAAGCACCGGATCGTCGGCAAAAGAATTCTCTGGCCCGTTTTCGAACAGAGCTAATTGCTCAGCGCCATAGCCTCCCCCGACCGTTTCGGGAAAAAGCGACATGAGGACAGCATCGAGCGACTCTTTGCCCGTAACGGGCATGGCCCCTTGCGCAAGCAGCGTATTCGATCCCGCCGAATTGGGAGAAAATATCGACCCAGGAACGGCAAGAACATCCCTGTTGGCCGCAAGCGCTTCATCCGCCGTCGAAAACGTGCCACTCGGAAGCCCCGCTTCCACAACGAGCGTTGCGCGCGCAAGCCCCGCTATGAGTCGATTGCGACGGCGAAACATAAACGGCTTGGGCTGGTAGTGCCAAGGGTACTCCGAAACAACCGCACCGCCGCCTTCCACGATTTTTCGAAAGGTGCCTATATTGCTTTTCGGATACGGTTCATCGCAGCCGCCACCAAGAAAAGCCACGGTTTGCCCGCCAGCCGCAATTGCCGCCTCGTGGGCCGAGCAATCGCACCCGCGCGCGCCACCCGAAATAATCACGATGCCAAGTTCTGCCGCGCGGCCAGCAAGAAGCTTTGTGGCATTGAGACCATACGGCGTCGCCTTGCGCGCGCCAACGACGGCGAGGCCTTCTTTAAGCGCTGAAGGATTGCCGATGACATACAGACGCTTTGGGGGCTCTGGAAGCTCTTCGAAAACAGCTGGATAGCCTTCGCTTCCAATCGACAATTCGAAACGAGGGCCTTCGATTTTGTAGCGCGCATCTTCCACAAGCTATACCCCCTTCCTTAGGCGAAGACCCAAAGCCTCCATAAGATGTTCCTCGCAGACGCTTTTCGACTCGGCTATATCGGCAATGCTTCGCGCGATGCTCAGCGTTTTCGAAATGCCGCGCCCCGAAAGCAATTGGGCGCGCGAAACCGATTCGAGCAGATCCGTCGTTCGCTTCGCCATTCGACAGCGCGACATAAGGGCTCCTATGTCGTTCGCTTCCCCATCGCCGAGCGCCGAACGTCTCCACGAAGAGAACTCGCGAGCTCGCATAACGCCGTCGCGAAGAGATCTCGAGTCAATCGGGTCGCGCGCTGCCGATCCTTCGATAATCTCTTTCGGATCGCTTCGCCATACATCGACGTGCATATCGATGCGATCGAGCAGCGGCCCGCCAATGCGACCTTGGTAGTTCTCGATTTTCCACGGCGGGCATGTGCACGCCTTTTGCTTGTCGCCAAAATAACCGCATGGGCAAGGGTTTGCAGCTGCAACCAACGAAAACCGCGCCGGCAAAACGACCGTTCCATCGGCCCTCGTTATCGAGATCTGCCCCATCTCCATGGGTTGTCGAAGCGCCTGAAGCGACTTCGGAGAAAACTCGGGGAGCTCATCAAGAAAGAGCACGCCGGTGTGTGCAAGCGAGATTTCGCCCGGCCGCACGGGCGAGCCGCCCCCTACGAGGCCCGCGATCGTCGCGCTGTGATGAACCCTGCGAAACGGTCTGCTCCCCAAAAGAATGGAATCTACCGGCTCGCCAGCAACCGAATGGACGACCGCCGCCTCGAGGAGTTCTTCGCCTTCAAGCGGCGGAAGAATAGAAGGCAAAGCGCGGGCGAGCATCGTTTTTCCCGAGCCAGGAGGCCCCATGAGCAAAATTCCATGGGCGCCCGCCGCGGCAATTTGCATCGCCCTTTTGGCGCACGCCTGGCCGCGAATGTCCCCAAAATCGACAGAGGGATCCTGCGGTTCAGCGTGAGGGGAATCAAGCGGAAGCAACCGCATGTCGCGCAAATGGGAAAGAGACGATATGCAGAATTGGTCGGCCCCGAGCAAAGGAGCTCCATCGTTCGCTTTCGAGCTTACGCAAAGCTTGCAACCAACCTCGCGAGCACACGCCGAAAAGGCCAGGGTTCCCGCCACGGGACGTACGGTGCCATCGAGTCCAAGTTCTCCCACAAGCAAAAACGGACGAAGGGCATCGGCGTCTATTTGGCCCGTAGACGCCAAAATAGCCGCAGCAATAGGCAGGTCAAACCCCGACCCGGCTTTTCTCATGGCGCTCGGGGCAAGGTTGACCACCACTTTATCGCCGGGCATGGTGAAACCGCATGCCTTTATTGCCGCCCTCACCCGTTCCTGGGATTCCCTCACAGCCGCATCGGGCATGCCGACAATAGAGAAACCGGGCAATCCATTCGAGACAACAACCTCAACCGATACGGGAATGGCGCGAACGCCGACGATGGCGGCCGAATAGAGTGAGCACCGAAGTTGCATGGCTTCACTCGCCCGAACCGAAAGCGTTCACAATATGCTTGATGAAGCCCTTGCCGTTCGGCATGGCGAGAATCGCCATGACATCAAAGCGAACCCGGGCATCGCAGCCATCGTAGGTGGAAAGGAAGTGATACGCGATTCGCTCGTAGCGAGCACGCTTTTGCGCCGTGACCGCCTCTTGGGGAAACCCCCTGCTCGAGCCTGCTCGGGTCTTTACCTCGACGAACACAATGCACCCGTCGTCGATCGCCACGATATCGGCCTCGCCAGCCGAGCATTTCCAATTCCGCTCGAGAATGATGTAGCCTTTTGCCTTTAAAGCCCTGCAGGCGGTCTCTTCGCCCATTGCGCCTAACTCGCGCGCCGTGATGCCCCGCTTTGCAACAAAGTCGAATTCCGCCTCGTCATCGCCCCAAAATCCCGGCTCGTTTTCCTCGCTCGCATCCGAGAAAACCCCGCACGGCTCTTGGAGGTTGGTTTCGCACGCCATAGCTACCCCTTTCATGTATAGGGGCAAGCCTAAAGTGCAAACCTTGCCGAAACCTTGCTCGAAAGCCCGCGAAACCTTTCCGTTTTCCTTCGTTTTTTCTCAAAAAACGCGACATTCACTATCTGGAGAAAGGTGGGCTAAAACAACGATTCTTGCGTCCATGCCCGACAAAACGACGCACGGTGGATGGGTGTGAGCCCATGCCTCTTTATTGCCTCGATATGATCGGCGCTCGCATAACCTTTGTTCGAATCGAAGCCGTATTCGGGGAATTTCCGCGCGTAGTCGACCATGATCGCATCGCGCTCCACCTTCGCGACAATCGATGCCGCCGCGATGCTCGCGCACCGACCATCGCCTTTCACGATATTGACCTCGCGGACATCGAGATGCTGGGCGTTGCCATCGAGAAGCACGCAATCAAGCGGCAGACCGAGCTTTTCAAGCTTTGCTTCAATCTTCGCAATGGTGAGGGAGAACGCCTCCCTCAATGCCCACGACATGCCGTTTCCGTCGATGTCATCGGGCTGGATGTGCTCAATGTGCCACGCGATGGCAACGTTTCTAACAACGCCGGCGATTTCCTCGCGGCGCTCAGGCGAAAGCTGCTTCGAATCGTTCACGCCTTCCACCAAGGGATTTCGCGGAAGAACCACGCCCGCAACCGTAAGCGGCCCGGCAACGGGACCCCGGCCAACTTCATCAAGACCCACCGCAATGCCGCCGTGCGCAATCTCTTCCTGAAAAGAATACATCGCATGAAGCCGCGCTTCTTCCGCCTCTTCGGCAGCAAGCCGTCGCTCGGCGCTTTTCAAAGCAGCCTTAACGCCCTTGCGCTCGTCAGCGGCAAGAACTCTGGCAAGCTCGTTGAATTTCGTGCGGTCAGCGCCCTTGAGCGCCGATCGGATCTCGGCAAGCGTTTGAGCCATGGCATTTCCCTTCTGCGAGCGTCAAAAAGAAAGGGGCCCGAATGGACCCCTTTCAAAGCACCAATCAATAAAGGCCTAGAATGCCTTCTCTTTGATCTTGGCAGCTTTACCAACCTTGTCGCGCAGATAGTACAGCTTGGCACGACGAACCTTGCCGAAGCGCACGACCTCGATCTTTTCGATCTTGGGGGAATGCACGGGGAAGGTACGCTCAACGCCAACGCCGAAGCTGATCTTGCGGACGGTAAAGGTCTCGCGGCACGTGTGGCCATGACGACGAATCACATCGCCCTGGAAGACCTGAATACGCTCGCGGTTGCCCTCGGTGATGCGGTAGTGAACTTTCACCGTGTCGCCAACGTTGAACGGGGTGACTTCCTTGATCTGCTGCTGCTCGATAGCGCGGATGATATCCATTTCGTTTCCTTCTGCTAGTCTTTTCTTTCGACCTTGCTGCTTAAAACGCCGATTTCGGGATTCGCCTTTGCGCATTCGCGCGGGCATCGCAAGCAATGCCGCAACAGCTCTTCCCTTTAAGGGTTCTGGACAACCCCGCAACCACAGCAGAGGTCGGATGGAAACGAACGCGACCCGAAGGTTGCTCGTTCCGACATGAAATGGAGCGCTTAAGAAGCCGACGGTGGATTATAGCAGACGGAAGCATTTCGGCGCAATCGGTTGGCTATCGCCATATTCACAAACATAATCACTGCAGAAATGAAGCGGCCCATGAGCAGCGCGCACACGGCCCCCGCAATCGACCAGCCGAAAACCGATCCCCATTTCTGGGGGTTTCCGCAATTTTTAACGCCAACGATACCGCAAACGAGCCCCACACCGGAAAATACAGCACCCACGCCGCATATCGCGCACACGAGACCGACGCCAAGCGTCATGGCTTGGACATATTCGGCTTCCGACAAGCTCGCGAAATCGCTCGAGAACACATCGCCCGAAGAGACGAGCTCGGCATAAACCACAGGATCGCCGACGAATTGGCCGCACCACGCGATAAGGACCAAAAATAAAAGCGAGCCCACCAAAGCCAAAGCGGAAAGCACGATGGAGGCAATCGAGAGGCCTCGCACGGTGGAAATATCGGAATTCTGCACAACGACTCCTTAACGCGAGAAATAACTGATTAGACAATCTTAAGCTTTGAAGCTCACAGCAACCTCACGAAATCGCAACGCTCCGCAGACGGCAAGAACGCGAAGGACGAAATCACCGAACACGGCAAGACAGCCATCGTCCCTAAAACCAACAGTTCCGACGCTCGCGGTTGCCCGCCGGCGCCTTAACCAACGCTTACCTAACGAATTCCAGCGAAACCCACGCCCGCGAGCAATTCGCGCTCACGCGCTTCCATCTCTTCGGCCTCCTCGTCGGAATGGACATGGTCCCAGCCGCACAAATGCAAAAGGCCATGCACCAGCAAAACAGCAAGCTCCTGTTGAGGAGTCGTTCCGAACTGGGCCGTTTGGGCGCACGCATAATCGGAAGCAACCACGATGTCGCCAAGCATGAACGGCTCATCATCCGGCATGCCGGAATCCTCGTAGACATCGCCCTCGTCGAAGGCATCGTCGAGGCCGTCGCACTCGAAACTCAACACGTCGGTCGTTTTATCGATGCCACGGTATTCCTTGTTGAGCCGACGAACTTCTTCGTCGTTTGCGAGCGTGATGGACACCTCGGTCGAAGCGGGACATCCTTCTTGTTCCAAAACATAGCGGGCAATACCCTCGATATCGACCCCTTCGGCGATCGCTTCGCCGTGCTCTATTTCTATTTGGATATTCATTTTTCCGCCTTTCGCGAAGCGCCCATGCCACCACATTCATAAAGAACCAAAGCGGGAGCCACAACGCCCGCCGTTTCCGTTCGCAAAATCGTAGGACCAAGCGTCACGGGCCACGCCCGCTTGCAGCCCTCCGTGAAAGCTCGCACCTCGTCGGCGGCAAGGCCGCCTTCGGGTCCCACGACAACGGCGATGCGAGCGTTTTTCGCAGCGATCGAAGATTCATCGAAGGCCTGTTGCAGGGCCTGCGCGATGGTCGATGTCGACGGGCATTCTTCCCAGCACACCAAAACCGCCGTCGCATCGGCCAGCAAACCAACCGCCTCTTTGACGCTTGCGGGGCTGTGAACTTCGGGCATATCGAGGCGACCGCACTGCATGCAGGCAGAACGAGCAATGGAACGCCATCTCTGCGTTCGGGATGCCATCTTTTTCGCATCGAGCTTCACGATGCAGCGGGAGCTCGCGAGCGGCAGAAATTCCGTGATGCCGAGCTCGGTAGCATGGCGCACGATATCGTCCATCTTGTCGCCTTTGGCAATCCCTTGAACAAGAACCACCTGGGGCACGCATGAATCGGGGGGAACGATTTTTTGCGCTACGCGAACCACTATGCCGCTCGAAGCAGAAACAACCTCGCACTCGAAATAGTCCTTCGAAGCGTCCACAACAGCGATATGCTCACCAGGCGCAAGGCGCAAGACCCGCGCATGCTTGGCATCGTCGGGCGCCAAATGCAACGCGAACTCGGGCGATTCTTCGCGAGAGATGATTTGGTCATCCAAAAAGAAATGATGCAGCGACACTGCCCCTCCTATGATACGAGCGTCAGCAAGGCGGGAATATACACAAGAGCGCCAACGACCACGCTCATCACGGCAGTAATGAGAGCCGCGCCCGCCGCGCAATCCTTCGCCCGTTTCGCAAGCGGATGCATGTCGGGAGACGCCAAATCGACGACGGCTTCGATGGCAGTGTTCATCGTTTCCGCAGCAAGCTGAATGCCCACGCACAAACAAACTGCGATCCATCCCCAAAGTGGCACGCGCAGAATCGCGCAAAGAGCCACCGCGACGATCGCCGCTACGACATCGACTTTGAAATTGCGTTCGCTTGAGGCCTCTGCCACGCCACAGGCCGCATAACCGAACGATTTCAAGAGCGTGTTTGAACTCTTAAGGCGCTCCGAAGCGCTCATCTCGCGGTTTTCTTCGTTCGTCATAGCCCGCACTCCACAAGGTCGCCCACGCAAGAGCCCTCGGGGGCTTGCACGCAATGATAGCTTTCCGTCGTGGCAAGACCGGCAGATTCTACCAATACGAGCTCGCTCGACCCGCGCCGACGCTCGAAATCTTGCTCTCGAAGCTGCTTCTCGATAGCCTCAAGCCGCTTGGCGCGAGCCGCCTTCGCCTCGGGAGGAATTTGATCGGCGCGCTCGGCCGCCGGCGTTCCCAAGCGCTTCGAGTAACGGAAGATATGCATCTTCGAGAACCGGCACGCCTCGGCAACCCTGCACGTCTCGAGGAAATCTCCTTCAGTTTCGCCGGGGAATCCAACAATAACGTCGGTCGATAGCGAAAGCGTCGGCATGGCCGCATACAGCTTATCGACGAGCGCCAAAAACTGCTCGGCGCTATAGGGGCGACGCATTTCGCGCAGCACCTTCGATGCGCCCGATTGCAACGGCAAATGCAGATGTCTGCAAATACGGCCGTTCGCGGCGGCCATAAGCTCAATCAAATCGTCGTCGACATCGCGCGGCTCAATCGAAGAGACCCGGAAACGAACGCGAGGCACAACCCCTAGCCCCGAATCGGCAGGAAATTCCTCGTCGACGACCGCCATAAGCCCACGCAAAACATCGGCGAGGCGCATGTCGCCCTGCCGATATGAACCCAAATTAATGCCTGTTAGCACAATCTCGCGCACGCCGGCCCGCGAAAGCTCGCGAACCTCCGCCGCGATTTCGTCAAAAGGACGCGAGGTGGCCCTGCCGCGAGCCACATGCACAATGCAAAATGAGCATGCGTTGTTGCAACCGTCTTGAACCTTCACGCCCGCACGCGTAGGAAACCCCTCGCCGGAACGAATGCGCGCCAAAATAGGAGATTCGTCTGACGGCGAACCAAGAAGCGATGGCATTTCGACCTTCGGGACTATCTCGATTCTGGAATCCATCGCTCGATAGACATCGGGATCGATTGCAGCAGCGCAGCCCGTCACCACAACGCGGGCGAAATCGTTCGCACGCAATGCATGGCGCACGGCCTTGCGCGTTTTTTTCTCGGCCTCGCCCGTAACCGTGCAGGTATTCACCACGATAAGATCGGCAGCCTCGATGGGCGCTTCGGATCCGCCCTTCGCGATAAGCGATGCGGCAAAATCGTCGCTTTCCACACGATTCACCTTGCAGCCAAGATTCACTACGTGAAAAGAAACGGGAAGGCGGTCTTTTCTTTGTTCCAGCAAAAGCATTCCTTGCGTTCGACTACAAACCAGCAATTGGGCACACCGAGCAGGCGCGGTTCCTCGCTCGAAAAAGCTCAATTCAGCCGAGATTGCGCCTTTGCAAAACCCAAATTGGCCCAATGCGGCTTTGCTCTCGGATTCGTGCCCACGAACAAGCCTCGGACGATCCGTTAGTTAAAGGCGTCGCGCAGCTTCTGCAAAGGGCTGCGGGGAGCGGCGACTTCTTCGCCGAATTCCTCGGCGACGCGCTCAAGCAATTCGCGCTGCTTCTTCGTAACTTTCTTGGGAATGAGCACGGTGATATGCACATACATGTCGCCGCGGTCGCTTGAGCGCAAGCGAGGCATACCCATGCCCTTCACGCGAACGATTTGCTCGTTTTGACACCCCTCAGGAATGCGCACGCTCACCTTTTCATCTGGGAAAATGCCATCTATTTCAATCTCTGCGCCCAAGGTTGCCTGGATGAAGCTCACGTTTGCGCGCGCATGCAGGTTGTCGCCCTCGCGCTCGAAAAACTCATGCGGCTGAATGCGGCAGGTCACGATAAGGTCGCCAGGACGCGCGCCGTGCATGCCTGCCTCGCCAAACCCCGTGACCCGAAGCTGCTGGCCCTCGCGAATGCCAGCGGGAACCTCGACCGTAACGTGCTGGCGATCAGGAATACGCCCCTGGCCTTCGCATTCGTCACACGGCTTGTCGATAATCTTGCCGGTGCCGCCGCACGTGGAGCATGTCGTCGCGGTTTGCATGTCGCCCAAAAACGTGTGCTGCACCGTAACGACGCGCCCGCGCCCATGGCAATCGGGGCAGTCTACCTCTTTGCCGCCTTCCGCCTTGCCCGAACCCCCGCACACTTCGCAGGGAGCCAAGCGGTCATATACGATTTCCTTTTTCGCGCCAGCAGCAACCTCTTCAAGCGTCAGGCGCAAGCCAACGCCCATGTCGCGCCCTTCTTTGCGCACGTTCGCACGCCCGCCCGCGGCGCCGCCGAAAAAGCTCGAGAAAATATCCCCCATACCGCCGAAGCCGCCGCCGAAAAGGTCTTCGAAATCGACGCTGTAGCCGCCCGCAGCACCACCCGCAGCACCGGGAATGGTGCCGAAGCGGTCGTATTGCGCGCGCTTGTTTGAATCGGAAAGCACGTCATAGGCCTCGTTGAGCTCTTTGAAGCGCTCTTCGGCATCGGGGGCCTTGTTGACGTCTGGATGAAGCTCGCGCGCCTTGCGGCGAAATGCCTTTTTGATTTCGGCGTCGGTTGCGTCTTTCGATACGCCCAAAATAGCGTAGAGGTCTTTTGCCATGGTGTAGTAAAGCCTTCCTGCCTATAAGTCCTTCAACGCGCTTTTCGCCGAGCGCACAACATTGATAACCTTCGAATAATCCATGCGCGTGGGCCCTATAACCGCCACAACACCGCGCGCGTCAGCCGAGCCGTATTGCGCCGCCACAACAGAAACGCCCGAAAGCTCGCTTGCGGAATTCTCTTTTCCAATGCGAACCTCGAGAGAATCGGGCGACTCGTCGGAAAAAGAACCCACGTCATCGAACAGATGCATGAGCACCGTATCGTCCTCTAAGACCTGCAACACAGGCAGCACCGCCGACGTTCGACTGAATTCCGGCTTGCTCAAAAGGGCCGACATGCCCAAGCTGCGAGCTCGGCCCTCGTCCGCCTTCGCCATGCACGCCACGAGCTCGTCGATCACCACGCGGGCAAGCGGGCTCGAAAGCGCCTCTAGACGCACACCCTTCGTTTTTCGAACCTCCGAAATGGAATGGCCGGAAAGCGCCGCGTTCAACGCATTTTGAACATCGGCCAAATCGTCGGAAGAAACATCGTCGGCGAAATCGACGGAGCGGTTGAACACCTGCCCATCGTCGGTAACGACAACCATGAGCATACGCCGCGGCGACATGGAGACAAGCGAAATCTGCTTCACGGAAGACGCAAGAAGCGAAGGGGCGATCACGACCGAAAGGCAATCGGTCAAGCGCGAAAGCGCCTTGGAGGTTTGCTCCATGAGATCGTCCATCTTCACGGCGGCGTCACGCAACTCGTCGAAGGCGCTCCCTTGGGCATCTTCGCCGTATTCCTGGGAAAGCAAATCGTCGACGAAAGCCCGATAACCCGCGTCGGTAGGAACGCGACCGGCAGAGGTATGTGGCGAAGTGAGATACCCCTCGTCTTCAAGAACGGACAGCTCGTTTCTCACGGTCGCCGAAGAAACGCCAAGGCCATATCGATCGACCAAGGTGCGAGAACCGACGGGCTGCGCGTTGGCGATGTATTCCTCGATAAGCGCCCGCAAAACCTTCTGTCGACGATCAGAGAGCAACGACTGCCGACCCCTTTCCAAGATGATAAAACCGAAATTCGCATAGCAAACAGGCCGAACCCGAGCATGCATGTTTGATGAGAGAGGATTTTAGCAGTGAAGCCCCGCGAGTGCTGACAATGCGAAGAAACGACACCGTTCTGTCACGGTGGCGACACCAAGAATCGCACA
The DNA here is from genome assembly GCA_963631715.1 of Bacteroidaceae bacterium. Classification (GTDB taxonomy): domain Bacteria; phylum Actinomycetota; class Coriobacteriia; order Coriobacteriales; family Eggerthellaceae; genus Slackia. The sequence goes on along the minus strand of CAVGRL010000001.1, from coordinate 82,017 downwards.
TAGGCGGCAAAAAAGCCCGCCGAAAACGACGGGCTTGAAAACGAACCTCGAGCGATAGGCTACGCGCCGAACTTATGGATGAAGCACTCGAACATGATGCGCGCCGCAATGGCAGTCGTGATGCCATGGAAGTCGAACGTCGGGTTCACTTCGGCGATATCAAAGCAATCCACGTGCGAATAGAATTCGTTGAGCATCACCTGGCACTGGTATGGCGTAAGGCCGAAGGGCTCATCCGCCCCCGTACCAGGCGCGAACGCCGGATCGAGCACATCAATATCGAAGGTCAGGTAAATCTTGTCGCAATCGGCAAGCTGCGCAAGCGTCTCGACGGCAATCTGGCGAGGGTCGCCTTCCTGCACATCCCAAGCGGTGTACTGCTTCACGCCCAAGTTCTTCAGGTAGTCGCAATACCAAGGGTAATTGAAGCCGCGAAGGCCGATTTGCACCACATGTTCGGGGTTGACGCGCTCAAGCTCGAGCGCACGGCGAATTTCACTCGACTGGGAATACCTGCCCTGCAAATGGTTTTCGTCTACCAAGTCGAGATGGGCATCGAAATGGATGATGCCAACCTCCCCTTCGCAGCTGTCGTGCAACGCGCGAATAATAGGATAGGAAATGGAATGATCGCCGCCGATGATAAAGGGAAAGCCGCCCGCTTCAATGATCTTTGCGGTTGAGGCCGTGGCATTGGCAAGGGTCTGTTGCTCATCGTAGGCAACGATATCGATGTCACCGTAATCGACGATAGCCTCGGCGCTCACGTTGTAGTTCTTGCGCGATTCAACGTGATACACCTGCTCGTCTTGAATGCGGCCCTTAAACCAACCGAATGCGTTGCGCACCTCGCGGGGAGCATCTCGCGCGCCGGGGCGGCCAAGCGATGCGCCGCCGTCCCACGGAAAGCCCAAGATGCCAAAATGAGTAGGTTTACTGTCTGCCATAGCGAAATCCCCGTTTCTCTTAGATATTGACCCTGCGCTCGCCTACAGGCGCTCGATTGTTATCTCTTGCTTGCGATACGCGACGTAAACGACGATGCCTACGAGTATCCAAGCCGCAAGCAAAGAATTCTCGACGATTCCCAAAGAGATAAGCGTGCCCGGCACGACCATCATAAGCGTAAGGGCGGCGCAGATCACGATGGCGATCCAAATCATGGGCCTGCCACCGGGCACTTTGAAAGGACGCTCGGTCTGGGGTTCTTTCTCGCGGAATTTCAACACGCCCACAGCGACGAAGAACCACGCAACGAGAAACGCGATGCCGCCCATGGTGATCAGCGGCGTAAGCAGTCCCTTGCCCGCAAACAGACCGCAGGTCGCAAGCAGCGCCAAAGCGACGATGGCACGCTTCGGAATGCCATCGCCCGAGGTTTCGCCAAGCGAGCGGCCCATGAAGCCAGCCTGGGCAAACGAGGCGACGAGCTTGCTTCCGGCGAGCAAAAAGCCATTGAAGGTCGTGGTCACGCCCATGATGGTCCCGAAAATCATGATGTAGGCAAGAATCTTCGTGCCAGTTGAAAGCTCATAGGCCTTGATAAGCGGCAGGCTTCCCAGATTCACGCTCTCGCCAGGAACCATCACGAGGCTGGCCGACAGAATCACGAAAAGATAAATCGCGCTGCCCAGCAAAATGGTACCCACCAAGGCTTTCGCCATGTTCTTGGCGTTGATTCCCGGAGCAGCCTCGTCGGCGGCTTTCGGAATCGTATCGAAGCCGTTCATGAAAAAGAGCATGCTCGCGACACCGGCAAGGATACCAGCCACGGGATTGCCCTCGGCAAAGTAAGGTTGGAGGTTCTCGAATCGTCCGCATACAAAGCAGCCGATGAAAAAGATCACGAAAGTGATGAGGAGCAATGCCGTGGCGACGTTCTGAAACGCTTTCGACGCCTTCACGCCTCGCAGGTTAAGTGCCGCAAGCCCCCATACCATCACGAGGCCGACGAGAAGCTCGGGCGCATAAATCGTGCTTCCGAGCACGGTATACAGGGGAAGCGTCTCGATCTGGGGGAATACGTAGGCGATCATCGCTGCGACCGACACCGCGACCCAAGGTAAAATGGTGAGATACCCAAGGATCAAAAACCATCCGCATGCAAATCCCGATTTGCGGCCAATAAAAGCGTGGGCAAACGCGAATTCGCCACCCTTCATGCGCACCGACGTGCTCATCTCCGCATACGCGAAACCTACGGGAATCACGATGAGCGCCGTGACGACCATGGCGATCATCGCGCCGATGGTTCCCGCGTTCGAAATCCACAGCGGAGCCGAAACAACCCAGCCGATGCCGATCATGCTGCCAAATGCCAGGCTGAAATAATCCCGGCCCTTCATTCCCGCTTCTGCCATGGAAGCTAACTCCTTAAATCGCATAAAAATCCGTCGAATTGCATAAAGATAGCGTTTAAATCGCCATCTATTGCATAAAACGACGTTATTTACACGACAGAAACCCTGGTTTTTTGGGACAGCTCGGAGATTTTATCCGACTATTGGCAAACGGCCGCAAGCCCGTTCATATACCGCTGCTCTTCGGCCTCGATGCGCTCCGCCGAGACGAGCAGCTGATCAAGCACTCTGTTGAAATCGGCAAGCGTCACGCATTGGTTCAGCTCACCCCTCGCCCGCGCCGCGCCGGGGATACCGCGCAGGTACCACATGACGTGCTTGCGCATATAGACCAGGTTGTTCCCCATCCGATGCGAGAGTATCTCCGCATGACGGCGCGCCATATCGACACGCTCACCGCAATTGGGCGCCACTGGTTCATCGCCACCCGACAAAGCAGCACGAACTTGCTCGAATATCCAGGGGTTTCCCTGCGCAGCACGGCCGATCATGATGGCATCACAACCCGTTTTGCCACGAAGCATCAGCGCATCGCGAGCGCACGTCACGTCCCCATTGCCAACGACCGGCACACTCACCGCATCCTTCACTCGCGCAATCACATCCCAATCGGCGCGTCCCGAGTAGAATTGCGCGGCCGTGCGGCCGTGCACGGTCAATGCGGCCGCGCCGGCATCTTCCATCCGGAGGGCGAATTCAACCGCGACGTCTTCTTCGGCGGCATAGCCTTTGCGAAATTTCACCGTGGTTGGACATTCGACCGCACGGGAGACCTTCTTCACGATTTCAGCAGCCAGGTCGGGCGTGGTCATAAGCGCCGAGCCATCGCCTTTCTTCACGATTTTACGGGCCGGGCAACCCATGTTGATATCGATATAGGCAAGAGAGTCGCCCATTTCCGATTCCACCCATGCCGCTTCGCGCGCCATGGTATCGGGCTCGTGACCGAACAGCTGGACGGCCACCATCGATTCGTTTGGGGCTCTATCGAGCAGCTGGCGCGTTTTTTCGTTGGCAAAAGAAAGCGCCTTGCTTGAAACCATCTCGGTATACGTGATATCGCAGCCATGCTCGAGGCAAATCTGGCGAAAGGCGATATCGTTCACGCCGGCCATCGGGGCAAGCAGAACCGGAATGTCGCCGGCATCGAGAGACGCCACATTACGGAGCCAGTTCATAGATTCTCCCATAGAGTTCATTGCCCAAAAGCCAACCGCCGAATGTGGGCATCCAGCGCCCATCTTCGTGTTTGACCAAATTGTCACGCACAAGGGAATTGAACGTATCGACCGCCTCGGGGATAAGCGCGCAGGACGAGAACAGCTCTTCATCGGAAATTCCCCTGGTCATGCGCATTTTCATCATAAGATCCTCGGCACACATCTGCCGGCGATCAAGATCATCTTGCACCTGCCCATCTTGAACGCGCATTCGGCGAGCTTCGTTTTGCGTCATAGTAACGGCCGATACCCCGATTCCCAAGTACGGCACGCCGGTCCAATAGGCGATATTGTGTCTGCATTCGTAACCATCGAGCGCATAGCTCGCCACTTCATAGCGGTGAAAGCCGGCGGGCTTCAGCACATTCGGGGCCATGGACATCATGAGCGCTTCGTGGTCTTGGTTCACGTCTTCTATCTCGCCCGCATCGACCATGCGACGAAACGGCGTATGGTCTTCAACGGTAAGCGGGTAGATGCTCACATGCTTCACACCCAAATCGACCGCCGTCTGAACGTCTGCTTGGAACATGTCAGGGGTTTGTCCCGGCACGCCGCACATAAGGTCGACCGACACATTGCTGAAGCGCTCAAGGGCATCGGTTATCGCCTGCTTGGCCCGATTGGAATCGTGCACGCGATCAAGCACCCCAAGCAGCCCGTCATCGAAACTCTGCACCCCAATGGATAGGCGATTCACACCGAGCGCATAGACATCTCGAATGAGTTCGGGCGTAAGCGATTCGGGGTTCGCCTCCATTGAGCATTCGACCTCGGGCGTGAGGTTCATGGAAACGCCAAGCGCATAGAGAAGCTTCGAGAGGCGCTTCTGGCCCACATAGCTCGGCGTGCCGCCGCCGAGGTACACGGTTTCTATGGCCGAGAGTTCGCCTTCTTTCGCCTTGCGCCGAATTTCCAAGATGAGGCCATCGATATACTCGTCGATTTCGACCGAATCGCGATCGATTGCGCGCGTGGTGAAGTCGCAATACGCGCAACGATGCTTGCAAAACGGCAAATGCAGGTAAAGCGCCTTATACGGATCGTGCGGCACGGAAGCCTCCTAGTTCGAAACGACTACGTCAATGAACGCACCGAGCGCATTGACCGATTCGACGAACAACAGCGCCACGAGCACAAGCGCAACGATAACAGCCACCACAATGGCAGCCTTCGCTTTGCCCGACATCTTCCGGCGAATGGGAGCTTCGTCGCGAAACGCGGCATCGAGCCAATCCCCCTCGTCGCCCCCGGTTGCCGAGCGCGGCGCGGCGGCAGGCACCTCGTCGCGAAACGCCTCTTCCATAAAGTCGTATTCTTCGTTGTTCTTCTTCATTCAAACCACCAGGCCAAATCAAAAAGATACAGGTAAAAATCCAGAAACGCAGGTCGAGCAAAAGCCAACAAGCGGATTTTCGGCGAGGGGCCTGCCTTAGACGGCCGTCGCGAAACAGGGCTTAAGCACGTGACACGCGATAAGCCAAGCCGCTCGCCAAAAGTGCGCGAGGCGCAGCAAACCTGCCGCAGCCTATTCGTCGACCTTCAAGATGGCCATGAACGCTTCCTGCGGAACCTCCACGTTGCCGATGGCCTTCATGCGTTTCTTGCCGGCTTTTTGCTTCTCGAGAAGCTTGCGCTTTCGCGATATGTCGCCGCCGTAGCACTTCGCAAGCACGTCTTTGCGCTTGGCTCGCACCGTTTGGCGCGAAAGCACGCGCCCGCCGACTGCCGCCTGAATGGGAACCTCGAACATCTGCTGGGGAATGATTTCCTTGAGCTTCTCGCACAAAACCCGACCCCGGTCGTAGGCCTTGTCTTTATGCACGATGAACGACAACGCGTCGATGGGCTTGCCCGAAAGCAAAATGTCGAGCTTTTGCAGCGCCCCAGGCTTATACCCATCGAATTCGTAATCGAGGCTCGCATATCCCTTCGTTCGGCTTTTAAGCTGATCGAAATAATCCAGAATGAGCTCGCTCGATGGAATCTCCCAAATTTGTTCCACCGTAGTGGGCGAAATGTAGTTCATCGTTTTGAATGTTCCGCGATGCGCTACCGTCAGCTCCATCACGGCGCCTACGTAATCGGGCGGAATCATGATGGTTGCGCGCAAATAGGGCTCTTCTATATGGTCGATTTCCGAAGGATCAGGCATATCTTGGGGCGAATGCACGCTCAGCATTTCCTTATTCGTCCTGAACACGTGGTATTCCACGCTCGGGGCCGTAGCGATAAGATCGAGGCCGAATTCGCGCTCAAGGCGCTCCTTGATGACCTCCATATGCAGCAAGCCCAAAAAGCCGACACGAAAGCCGAACCCCAACGCATGGCTGTTTTCCATTTCCCATTCAAGCGCCGGATCGTTGAGGGAAAGCTTCTCGAGCGCTTCTTTCAATGACTCGAATTGATCGCTCTCGATGGGGAACAAGCCCGTATAGACCATGGGCTTTGCCTCGCGATAGCCAGGCAAAGGCTCGTTTACGCCATTCGCGCGCGAGGTTATGGTGTCGCCCACGCGAACCTGCGAGACGTCTTTAAGACCCGTAACCAAATAGCCGACTTCCCCCACGGAAAGCTCGGGCAAGGCGACTTCTTTGGGGTGGCGCGCGCCAACCTCTTCAACAAGAATCTGGGTGCCGGCATTCACGAGGCGAATCTCGTCGCCTTTCCTGATGGAACCATCCACGACGCGCACAAGGGCAACCACGCCGCGATAGGGATCGAAATACGAATCGAAGATAAGCGCTCGCAAAGGCGCCGAATCGTCCCCTTCGGGAGCCGGTATGAGGTGAACGACCGCTTCAAGGAGGTCTTTCACGCCCTCGCCCGTTTTTCCGCTCGCCAAAATGGCGTCGTCAGCCACGATTGCCAAGCCGTCCTCGATTTCCGCCTTAACCCTTTGAGGATCGGCCGAAGGAAGGTCGATCTTGTTAATGAGCGGTATGATTTCCAGGTTCGCGTTCATGGCCATCATGGCGTTTGCGACCGTTTGCGCCTCTACGCCCTGCGTTGCATCGACGACTAAAACGGCGCCTTCGCATGCGGCTAAACTGCGACTTACCTCATAGGTGAAGTCGACATGGCCCGGCGTGTCGATGAGGTTGAATTGGTATTCTTGGCCATCGTCGGCAACGTAGGAAACACGCACGGCCTGGCTTTTGATCGTAATGCCGCGCTCGCGTTCGATATCCATGGTGTCGAGCAATTGCTCTTCCATATCGCGGGCGGCAACCGTGCCCGTAAGTTCGAGAATGCGATCGGAAAGCGTCGACTTCCCATGGTCGATATGCGCGATGATGCTGAAATTGCGAATGGTTGTGGGATCGGTGCTCATATGGCTGCAACGCTCCTGGTCTCTATAGCGGAAAGGGCCCACTTCCGCGGGCCCTTCTCCTTACCTGCGCCGCTTGCGGCGACGCGCGATATTTCGAGGGTTTTACTCCTCGGTTGCCTCAGCAGCCTCGGCGGCCGCAGCTTCAGCTGCTGCCTTGGCTTTGGCCTCGGCGGCCTTCTTCTCGGCCTTCAGCGTGGCCTCGCGACGCTTAGCCTTTTCGGCATCGGCAGCCTTGTAGGCCTCTTTCTTGGCAGCCTTCTTGGCAGCCTTCTTGGTGCCGCCCTTAGGAGCCGCAACCTTCTTCTCGCGCTTCGGCGCAGCAGCGATGTCTTCCGCGGTCACCACGGTGTTGGCCAGGGTCATAACGCCAGATTTGCGGTTGGCGGCCTGGTTTTTGTGGATGATGCCCTTGGAAGCGGCCTTGTCGAGCAAACGGCAAGCGTACTGAGCCTTGGTGTAAGCCTCGACGCCATTGCCGGCAGCGACAGCCTCGCGCACCGCACGAACGGCGGTCTTCAGCTCAGACTTGATAGCACGATTGCGCTGACGAGCCTTCTCGGCGGTGATGATGCGCTTCTTCTGCGATTTGATGTTAGCCACTGTTTCCTCCGGTTGATTGAAATGGTCCCGTACCAGCGAAGCCGCAAGCAAACCAGCATGCATGCTTGCCGACCTGCGGCGATTGCGCCGCATTCGCTACCCCGTGCATAAAAACCCGCGCCAGCTTCAAATATGCTGGAAGCCTTTAGAGGCGCTTCGGTCGGTGGTCTGCAACCTGGCCCATGCAACAAGGCAATGTGACACTATAAGCGCTCGTCAAGCCCCCGTCAAAGGTTTTATGCCGAATGTGGGCGAAAAAGCGCGAAAGGCCCGGCTGGAACGAATCGGGCATAAAATCGATTATCGCCAAGCGTCGCTTTCTCCATCGAGGGAATGCCAACCGGTTTCGTCGATCGCGAATGCGCAAGGCGAACCGTCTTCGGCTGGAGTTTCCGCAAGCCATAAAGCGCCCGTTGTGCATCTATGCAAGACGTGGGGCATTTATCAAAATCCAACAAAACAATAAGTTCTGAAATATAATTTAATACATTGATTCTACATGCTGACTGCAATTCAGAAATCGCGGGGCCAATCGTTTTTCCTTCGCCCCTTGTGCAGATCGGAGACAAACGAGATATGGATAGATTCGCATTTTGCCGCATGATGTTCGAAGAGGCGCGATATATGAACATGACGATCAAGGGAACGCTTGACCGCATCATACAGCGCTACGACCTCAACGGTTTCCAAGCGCATCTACTCGGAGAGCTGAGTTCCGAAGACGGCCAGCCCATAAAACAGTTGGCAAACCGGATTAGCGTCAAACCATCCAATTTCACCCCGCTTCTCCATTCCCTTGAGGAAGCTGGCCTCATTGAACGCAAGCAAGACGAATGCGACAAGCGTTCGTATCGCATCTACCTCACGGAAAAAGGGCGCGAGAAAACAGAGTCGATCGACAAAGATTTCGCGCTACTCTTCGGCGGGGAAAGCCCGCGAGCAAGCGAGTTGCAGGGGCAAATCCTTGCCGGATTCGAAGCCTTCCGCGAGCTTGCCGAGATAAGCGATTCGGTCAAGCCCGATAACCACCCTACTCGTTACAACGAAAGACGGCGGGAATCTAGATAATCACCAATCGCAATCGGCACAGGCGGCCTCATCTACTCGCGGCAAACGCGCGACACGGGCGGCCTCAGATGACGATTGGCCGAAACACGCCGCAAGCATCGCGCGCAAAGCACGCGAAAAACCAACCGACGGCGAAACGACACGGGGATCCGTTCTTGTACGAACGGATCCCCGTTTTGTGCAATCTTGCTAGCGCGTCTGGCAAATAACCCGATCAATTCCGCTGGCCTCAACCAGATATACCTGCGGCAAATCGGCTTTGCCTTGCGTTTCCCGGCGCCTAGTTTTTAGCGGCCGTACCCTTTTGGGCGAGCGTTTCGATATCGGCGAGATGCGCCATCGTCGTCCGAATGATATCGGAGCGCGAAAGCGAACCGACGAGCGTCCCATCGGCGCTCACAACCGGCATCTTCTTGATGCGCTTTTCCGCCATCAAGCGGCAGGCTTCGTCGATTTCGGTATCTAAGCGAACCGATACGACATCTTTCGTGGCAATTCGCATGACGTTCAAATCGATGAGGTCGGTCACACGCTGGGCGAAGTTCTCGTTATCGGCAACCCGGTAGAGCATAAGCGTCGCATCGAGCACCGAAGCATCGTTGCGGCCTATGTATTTCATGATGTCGCCGTCGGAAATGAACCCCACAACTTTGTTCGCTCCATCGACAACCGGCATGCCGCCAGTCTTTTTGCTTACGAGAATCTGAGCGACGTCGCGAATGGTGTCGGTGCTGCTCACAAAGTAGGGCTCGCGATTCATGGCCGCGCCAACGGATACCGGCCCGTTCGTCTCGACCTCGGCAGAAAAGTCCCCTTGGGAAGAAGATTCCTCGCCCGCGCCGCGCTTGTCGCGAACGACGAAGAGCACAATGAGGAACACGATGATCATCAGAATCGCGGTGAAGGCGAATGCGATGCGATCGCCCGCCATGGTTTGCTCCGCCGCAGTCATATCGGGGAACAAAAACGCCGAGGTGGCAGAAAGCGAAACCAAGATGGCCGTACCCAAAGAGGCACCTACTTGGTTTGTCGTATTCTGCAGCGAATTGGCATGCTGGATAACGCGATTGTCAAGCGAGTTGAGTCCCCATGTGTTCAAAGGAGTCATGATGGCCTGCATGCCAACGCCCAAAATGGTGTACACAACAACGATGTAGACGATGGATGAATCAAGCGAAAAGCCAACCAAACCGCAGCCGCCAATGGCAGCAAGAAGGGCGGCAGGCACGATAACGCGACGCGGTCCCATTTTGTCGAACATCCTGCCGGCCACATAGCCGACGATTGCGCCGAGCACGGCACCCGGCAGCATGATGAGGCCGGTACCCAAAGCCGAAATCCCAAGCAGATTCTGCAGATAGATAGGCAGAAGCACGCCGATACCAACGAGGGCCGCCTGAAGCATCGCCACGATGATGACGGCGCATCGATAATTGCGCGCCGAAAGAACGGTCACCTTCAGCAGGGGAACCTCAAGCTTGAGCTGCCTGCGCACGAACAACGCCAGCAAGACGATGCCTATAACGATAAGTCCAATCGATATGAGCACGTTGGACGTCGAGGTGATGGTGGAAAGGCCGTAGAGCAGCGAAAGCAGACCGAGCAAAACCAAGACCACCGAAATCTTGTCGAACGACGTTGGCTCGAATTCGCCATAGCTCTCCAAGAAGATGCACGCGCAAATCACGATTATCGCAGCGAGCACGAATACCATCACGAACAAGAAGCGCCAACCGACGGAATCGACCAGCAAGCCCGAAATAGAAGGACCAACCGCCGGCGCAAAGCCGATGACCAAAGAAACGATGCCCATCGCTTGGCCACGCCTTTCGCGAGGAAAGATTACGAGGACCACGGTAAACACCATAGGCATGACCACGCCACATGCCGCAGCCTGAAGCACACGCCCCAACAGCAGCACGCCGAAAACGGGAGCCAAAGCGGCGCAAAGCGACCCTACCGCAAACAGCGAAAGGCCGAATATGAAAAGCCTTCTTGTGGGAAACCGTCCAACAAGGTATGCGGAAAGAGGAATAACAATAGCCTCTACCAAGGAATATGCCGAGGTGAGCCATTGAACGGTAGAAGCGTCCACCGAAAGATCCGCCATGATTGAGGGAAATGCCGGCGAAAGCAGCGTCTGATTCAGCACGGCAATAGTTGCGCCGGCAATCAGCACGATAACGATGACTAACTGTTTTCGAGTAATGCCCATATAGTGTTCCTTTCTTTTCAAGATGGCCAGAGCCTTAAAGCCCCTGCACAGCAAGGGCCCGAAGCGTCGCCTCGGCGCGCTTCGACGTCTGTGCGAAAAGGTATATTAGTACTAATTTATAATTATCTTTTAGAAACATCTGTTTTTTTCCATACCGTAACCGGACTGAACCGAAAACGGAGGGCAATTGGCTTGATTGACGCACCAAAGAGATAGGCGCACCCAAAGGAAAGGCGATGGACAAGGCATCGGGCGCGAACAAAGGCGGCAGACAATCCTTCGCTCATCGCGTGGTGAATCGAAGCCAGCGCCCACAACGCTGTGCTACCATTCCCTTATCAAAAACGCGATTCGACACCCGAAGGAAGCCATGTCAAAGACGATGAATTACCATAACGTGAAATTTGCAGCCGCCTATGGCACGTCCAAGCAGCTGCCGCCTTCCACACGCGCCGAGGTGTCGTTCGTCGGCCGTTCGAACGTGGGCAAGTCGTCGCTTCTCAACAAACTCTTCAACCGCAAGAAACTCGCGAAGGTTTCGTCCACGCCAGGCAAAACATCGACCATCAATTTCTTCGAAGCTGAATGGGCCGATTTCGTCGACTTGCCTGGATACGGCTTCGCGCAGGTATCGAAATCGGAAAAAGCGCGCTGGCGGGAGATGATCGAAGGCTATTACAACCAGGATCGAGAATTCTGCTGCGTGGTTTCGCTCATCGATATTCGCCATCCCGCAACCGCGCTCGACGTGAATATGATTGAATTCCTCATCGCTGCCGAACTGCCATTTATGATCGTGTGCACGAAAGCCGATAAGCTCTCGAAGAACAAATGCGCACAATCCATCGCAGCGTTGCGTCGCCAACTCGGCTTTTCCAAAGATGAAGTTGAGATCGTAGCGATTTCCTCAGCCGACGGCACGGGTATCGACGATTTGAAAGCGGCCCTCGAACGGCGCATTAAAGAATACAACGCCGAATAAACCGCAACGAATCGCATTCCGAGCGAAGTTTTCGGCCATTGCGCCTTATGCGCAGGGAAAACCGTCGATAATTGCATACCAGCGAATCGAGCAGGACCTCTAGGTTCATGCTCGGCCCATGCTCGCGAACGACCCGGGCCCGGCGCTCTTATTTCTTCGCGCAGGTCGAGATGGCCCAGTCGAGAAACGCCCCTTCCGCATCGGCTCCACTTTTCATGGCGCGTTCGCAGTCGCGGGCGCCAGAAAGCGCCGAGCGCAATTCCTGAGCCGTCCACAGCCTTGCCGCCGATGCGATTCTTTTCGCACGCCAATCGGGAATCTTCAGCTGCTTCGCCAAAGGCGCAGCGCCGCTTTGCCCGCGAGCAGCAAGCGCATGGCATGTAAGCATCTCGCGCAAAGACGACACGCAAAACCCAATAAGGGCATACGGGGAGACATCCTCGAGCTTACCCCTCACGCTTACGCATTCGACAACATTTCGCTGCATGAACGGCGTCGTGAAATCCCAAGGCTTCGCCTTAGACGTGCGAGCGACAAACCGAGAGACCTCATCGGGCGAAATCGGTTGAGTGCCCGCATGGGCCAGCGCGAGCTTTTTGAGCTCGGCATCGAGGTGTACCGTATCTTCGCCCACGAGGTCGATAAGCACCTTGGCTGCCGCATCGCTTATGACCACGCCATGGGAAGTAGCCATCGAGCGCACTTGGGAAGGAAGCTCGTAGGCTTTTTTCGGTGCGCAATCGATAACGGCTTTCGCCCCGACCGCGGCAACGGCCTTATACAGACGGGTATTTTTTGCCAGCTTGGTAGAAACAAGCGCGAGCACCGTAAAATCAGCCGGCGAGGCAAGGTACTCAATCAATGCTTCGGCATCGGCCTTTTTCATAGCATCGGCGTTTTCAACGACGACGAGGCGCTTTTCTATGCCGAAAGGCATTGTGTTGCATGCGGCGACGATGTCGCTTCCACACGATTCTTTCCCGTCGAAAGCATCCGAATTGAAATCGAGGTCGCCGAGCTTTTCAAGGCGGGCACGAAGCCGTTTGAGCACCGTCTCGCGTTTGAGCTGGTCTTCGCCATTGATGAGATACGCCGGCAACAATGCCAAATCACCCATGATTGGCCCTCCTCGTTTCCATATCGGTTCGGTTATTCTAGGACAACTTCGCGCTCGCGTTGCGTTTCCACCCTCATTCCCTCAAGGGAAAACACGCATGAAATATCGCCATCGCCATCGGTGCGAAAGATTTCCGAGCCAATGCCCTCAAGCGCCGAAAGCGTGCTTTGGGAGGGGTGTCCATACCGATTGTTTTTCCCGCAGCTTATCAATGCAACCCGCGGTAGCAATGCGGCGGCAACATCGTCGTCCATCCCCGTTTTGCTCCCATGATGGGCCGCCTTCAATACGTCGATGCGGCCAATGTCTTGCGCAATGGATTTCAATTGCTCCGTTTCGGCATCGCCCGTCAACAGGATTTGCCATTGCCCCGAAGTGCTCTCGTGAGAAATAAGGAGGCACAGGCTGTCCACATTGCCGCCAGCGTCCGAAAAACTTCGAGGCCACACCACCCGACACGTAAATGCCCCCACGTGAATCTCATCCCCAACCGAAAGACCCACGGCATCGGCACCCGACACATCGCTAGCCTGCTGAACGAGCGATGCGCAGCCGAAGCATTCGCAATTCAGCGTTGGGGCCGATACATACACCCTCGATGCGGCGATATTCGCCGAAAGCGAGTCGAGCGATGCGCAATGGTCATCGTCGTGGTGGGTGATAACGACGCCATCGAGATGGGCAACCCCCTGACGGCCGAGCGCGGAAGCAAGAAGGGAGTCTTGGTTTCCCGTATCCACCAGAAGAGCGCGGCCCTGGCTTTTCACGAGTATGGCATCGCCTTGCCCCACATCAAGGACAACGATCTTGTCGGGCGACAAAGATGGAACGATGAAAAAGGCCGCCAGAAAAACGATCGCCAAAGACGCGCCCGCCGCACGCACCGCAATGCGCGACGGCTTCGGCCACGCTATCCACAAGAATCCAAAGAGCGCTATTGTCGCGCATGTCGAAAAAGCCATTCCCATGGAACAGGGCAGCGATGCAAATGGGATATGCGCCGCAAACGACAGCGAAGCGCAAAACGCGTCAGCGACAGCGCACGCCAACGAAAGCATCGCGAAACCGACAGGCGGAACCACCCTCGCCACGAGCAGGCAAGCAAGACCGAGGCCGATAAGAAGAGCCATCACGGGCGCCGCCAGCGCGTTAACGAAAGGTGAAAGGACGGGGATTCGGGCAAATACGCACGCCGTCACGGGAAAAATAGGGATGTTCGCGGCCGTCGTAAGCGAGAATGCCTCGGCAAGCGGCTTCATGCCCCCATCGAAAACGAACGAGAACCACGCTTGAAGCAAGGGGGATATCGCGATGATGCCCGCCGTAGATGCCGCCGAGAGAAAAAACGAGAGCGAAAGCGCATTGCTCGGGCGATAGGCGAGCATAAGGCAAACGCACACGCCTAAAGCGGCAAGCGAAGACGCCCGCCGCGCACTCCATATAGACCCAACCGCAATCGACGCCATAAGCCCCGCCCGCAATACGGGCGCTGCAAACCCAGTAAATGCCGCATACGCAAGATAGAACAGGCACAGCGCCAAGGAAAGCGCACATCGACCGACCCGCAATCGGCTTAAAACCGCCGCGACCAAAGCGGAAACAACAGCGAGATGCGCGCCAGAAACGGCCACCATATGGGCAAGGCCGACCGTCTTCACATCATCGTAAAGACCGTCCTCGTCGAGTTTGCATCTATCCCCGATAACAATCGCCCGAAGAAGCGCCGCTCCCTTGCCATCGAAGCAGTCGAAAATCTCGCGAGCCCATCGCCTTGCCCCAACCACAACGGCCAAGGCACTTGAATCCTCGGCGAAGCGAACGTTCGTCAGCTTCGCGCGGGCGACGAGACCTTTCGCCGCATATTGGGGAAAGGCCGATTCTGAAAATTCAGAGAAAGAGACTTTGGCTTTGATTGCCTGGCGAGCCAGCAACCGGGCGTCGCCATCCACATCGCCATCCGAAAAACTCGCCATAACCTCACGGCGAACCCCGAAGGCATCAAGAAGCGATATTTTTGCCGTGTATCCATACGACCCAAGCTTGGCATCTTCCAAAACCTCAATCTCGTACTCCCCGGAAACAAGGCCATCGGGAATCTTCGAATCGATAAGCCCGAATGAAATCGACGCAGCCTGCCACAGCGCAAGCACAACCCACAGGACGCATGCCAGCAAAAATGCCACAGGAGGCCTGGGCCGACGCGGAAAAGAAACGAGGCGCCGACTGCGATTTCGATTGGAAAGCAAACGTTTCACGCGCCGAGCGAGCCCACATGAAGGCGCGATCATAAGCAAATCGAATCTCGTATCTTGGCGAACTTCTTCTCGCCTATCCCATCGACGCGCATAAGGTCTTCAAGACTCGCAAAAGGCCCATTCTTCTCACGATCGTCGACGATGGCCTGAGCTGTCGCCTCTCCGATTCCAGAAAGCGTCTGCAAGGCTGTGATGTCCGCGGTATTGATATTCACCAATCCGGAGACGGCAGCTGTCGAAGCACTCGATTGCGAAGCGCGGGATTCCTCGATTTGCTCAACCGTGGGAATGGAAATCTGCTCGCCGTCGCTGATCACACGAGCCAAATTCACCGAGGAGGGCTCAGCATTTTCAAGAAAACCGCCCGCCAATTCAACGACATCATTCACGCGCGAGCCCTCGCTGAGCGAATACACTCCAGGCGATGCCACGGCGCCCGAGATATACACAACAACCCGAGGCTCTTCCTCGCTCGACGCCGCATCTCCCTCTTGAGCGGCGATGGAGCTTTCCGCAGCCTTTACCTCGAATGTGGGGGATTTTCCCTGGTTGTAGAAATACCAAGCGACAAGAGCGACCACCAGCAAGACGAGTACAGCGGCACCGACCCTCGACGCGCCCGAAGGCGCCACTTTTTCCACAAGGCCGCGCAGGCCGTTTTTCTTATCGCGAGTCGAAAAAGGAACATCATCGTTTCTCATGGCGCACTCCTATCGAGAGGTCCCATGGAGCATGCCACGCAAACCTTGCCGAAACCTTGCCGAAAGTCCTCGGTTTTCCCTCCTTTTTGGCGATTTTTTTCTACGAAAAGCCTTCTTTTTGAATAAAAAACGGCTCGAATTCCTCAAGGAACTCGAGCCGTTTCAAAAGCCGGAGAATTTCTCCCAGAAAATGAATCAGGCTGACGCACTAGCGTTTCGAATCGTTTTTCGCAGAAGCGTAGGAAGACGGGCACCGATATTCGTGCACTTCCAATGCGTCCATGATTTCATCGGACCACTCGTCGAAAGGCAGCTCGGCTTCGGCCTCGATGACCGCCTGCAGTTTCGCATGCGTTTCAGGCGAGCGCGGCATGAACAGCGTGCAGCAATCCGCCGCGTCTTGGCTCGAGATTTCGAAAGTTCCCAGCTTCTTGGCGTCTTCGATAATCTCAAGCTTATCGCAGCCGATAAGAGGCCTGAAGATTTGCATGTTCGCAGCATCGCTCGTCGCCGCAAGATTGTCGAGCGTCTGCGAAGCAACCTGTCCGAGGCTCTCGCCGGTAACAAGCGCCTTCGCGCCTTCGCGGCGAGCGATCCTTTCGGCGACGCGCATCATGAAGCGGCGATAAATTATGATGCGCAACGCCGGCGGAACGCGCAGGGCGATCTCTCGCTGATAATCGCCGAAAGCAACCACATACATGCGAGCTACGCCGCCGAATTCTTCGAGCACATGGCAAATATCATCGGCAAGGTATTCCGACGTCGAAGATGTTTGCGGGCGGCCAGAAAAATGCACCGCAATACAGGTTGCTCCACGACGAGCCATGCGCCACATTGCCACAGGCGAATCGATTCCCGAAGAAAGCAGGCACACAACCTTGCCAGCCGTGCCAACGGGCAGCCCGCCCACTCCGCGAATGCTTTGGGCGTATACGTAAGCCATTCCCTGCACGATTTCCACGTGCACCTCGACATCGGCGCCTTTCATCTTCACCTTTTTATCGGGGAATAAACCGCACAAGTGCTCCCCAACAAGCTGGTTGATTTGCATGGAATCGATAGGGAAATCGGTATGGTTGCGCCTGCCAACTACCTTCCAGGTAAAGAAGTCGCCCGCCTCGCCAAGCGCCTGATGCGCTGCCTCGCATATGGCATCCATATTCCGCTCGCAAGAAAACCCGCAGCTCACGCGAGCAACACCGGGAATCCGGGCGATGCGTTGTGCGACAGTATCCAAAACGGCCGCATCGCACGTCGACTCATAGGAAACAAGCACGCGTCCCGATATGCGCGTGACTTCGTGCACGTCGACATCACCAAGAAGGGCTTCGACGTTATGCATGAGCCTCTTCTCAAAGGTCGCACGATTGTGCCCCTTCAAACCCAATTCGTGATAATGGACAAGGGTGATTCTTTGGAATTGCATACGTCGCATCTTTCTTCTTGCGGTAAGGCCATCAGGGCAAACAAAGGGCCCCCTCCGAAACGAAGGGGGCCCTCAATCAGCATAGTGCTCGCGTTTAATGCTGCTTGATGTCAATCGTCTCGGGGTCGTAAGAGACCTCGCCACGGGCGATTTCGGCGAAGGCCATGGAAAGCGGCTTCACGTGATTCGCCTTGGCAATCTCAACAGCACTCGAAAGCTGAATGGCGCGATCGCGCTGGCCACGCATCATATCGTTGATGTCATGGGCGCGCTTAGACGCCAGAGAGCACAACAGAAAACGGTCGTTGTCGGTTTCGTCGAGCAGAACGTCAATTTCCGGTTCGATAATGCTCATGTACTATTCCTCGCTCATCTTTGCTTGACTCTCGATATAAGCGACCAATTCATCGGCGCATACTTCGAGATTATCGTTCACGAATTGCTTATCATACTCCATTTTGCGAGAAAGCTCCAGCTGGGCGTTCTTCATGCGCACGGCAATGCTTTCGTCGGAATCGGTGCCGCGCCCGCGAAGCCTGTTTTCAAGCTCCTCCAAAGACGGAGGCTCGATGAAAACAAGATGGGCCTCGGGGATTTGCTCACGAATCTGAAAGCCTCCCTGCACATCGATTTCAAGGAGCACCTGGCCTCCTTTGGCCATATGCTCCTCTACTCGCGCCCGGGGCGTTCCATAGCGATTCTCGTGAACCTGCGCCCACTCAAGCAGACCGCCCGTTTCGACGAGCCTGTCGAATTCGGCATCATCGACGAAATAGTAATGAACGCCATCAACCTCGCCCTTGCGCGGGGCGCGCGTGGTATCGGAAATCGACAGCCACGCATCGGGAACACGCTCGAGAATCATTTTCACGAGCGTGCCTTTTCCCGCGCCAGAAGGTCCCGACAAAACGAAGAGATTCCCTTTTCGCTGCATGCCCCAGACCTTACGGAACTCGATTAAGCGAGGCGCTCGAGAAGAGCGGCTTCCTGACGCTCGCCAAGGCCCTTCAAACGGCGGCTTTCGGCGATCTTGAGCTCGGCCATAATCTTTTCGGCCTTCGCCTTGCCATAGCCAGGCAGGGTCTCGATGAGGGTAGAAACCTTCATGCGACCGACGATGGGATCGTCTTTCATGCCAAGAACGTCTTGCAGCGAGAGTTTGCCGCTTTTGAGGTCGCCACGAACCTGTGCACGTTTAATGCGGGCGGCCTTCGCCTTTTCAAGTGCGGCCTGGCGCTCTTCAGCGCTCAATTCAGGGATAGCCATACCTTGTTCACTCCTTCAATAAAAGCCCGTCTCCGATGACGGCGATTCGGGATAATAGCATATCAATCGGCTGTTTCAAGAAAGAGCAAGCCGCAGCCGTGATTCGTGTCAATTTCTCCTTGAAATGGCAACATTTCCGCTCTGACCTGTGTATTTCGCGCGATTTCAATTTGATGGCGTGTCACAGACAGGTCACCCGATCTTTACAAATCGCGGGCAATCGCATCGAAAGCGGCAACAGGGTCGCTTGCCTGCGTGATGGGACGTCCCACGACAATATGGGAAGCGCCCGCATCGAAGGCGGCTTTCGGCGTGGCGACGCGGCTCTGGTCGCCCAAATCGGCGCCGGCCGGACGAACGCCTGGAGTCACGATGAATGCATCGGGACCGAGCACCTCTCGCAGCATCGCGGCTTCTTGGGGAGATGCGACCACGCCTGAAAGACCGGCTTCGGAAGCGCACTTCGCAAGCGTCTTCACCTGATCGGTGAGCTCGCGCGTCACGCCCGTCGCGGCAAGTGTTTCGGCATTCATGCTTGTGAGCACGGTGATGGCAAGCGTTGCCGTGTCCTTTTCGGAGGCGTCCACCGCCGCCTGGGCGGCCTGCATCATGGGAACGCCGCCGACGGCATGCATCGTAATCATGTCAGCGCCCGCCTCAACCGCCGAGGCCGCAGCGCCCGCGACCTGGTGGGGAATATCGTGGCACTTCAAATCGAGAAAAACCTTGTAGCCCAAAAGCTTGAAGATTTCGACAATCGCGGGACCCTCGGAGTAGTACAGCGTCATGCCGATCTTGAGCCATTTCGCCTTGCCCTGCAAAGCGACGGCAAGATCGAGCGCCTGAGCGCGCGGGCAGTCGAGCGCGACGATCACACGGTGCGCTCGGGGAATGTTTTCAAACGTTGCTAGCATTGCAGCCCTCCAATAAGGTCGTTCACGTCATCGACGCCTTGTTCTTCGCAATATGACTGAATCCCGTCAATCACATCGTCCACCGCATGGGGATTGGTGAAATTCGCCGTGCCCACAGCAACGGCGGTCGCACCCGCGAGCATGAATTCGACGGCATCGGAGCCATTCGAGATTCCACCCATTCCAAGAATGGGAACGCTCACGGCGTTGTGGCATTGCCACACCATGCGCAAAGCAACGGGCTTGACGGCCGGGCCGGAAAGGCCGCCCACCACGCGGGCGAGCACGGGCTTTCGGGTTCGCACATCAATCGCCATTCCCAAAAGCGTATTAATCAAAGAGATGGCATCGGCGCCAGATGCTTCAGCGGCTTTGGCTATCTCGGTAATGTCGGTCACGTTCGGGGTAAGCTTCACGATCATGGGTTTCGTCGCCGCCGCGCGACACGCCGAAACGACCTTTTCCACGCTGGGCACATGGGTGCCGAAGGTAAGGCCGCCCGCATCGACGTTCGGGCACGAGATATTAATTTCATAGGCATCGGCCTGCCCGTCTTCCTCAAGCGCCTCAACCACAGCCACGTACTCCTCAAGGCTGTGCCCCGAAACGTTCACGATAGCCGGAACCCCAAGGGATTTCAGCCACGGAAGGTCAACTTCGCACAGGTGCTTCACGCCGGGATTTTGAAGCCCGATGGAATTCAGCATGCCTGAAGGCGTCTCGGCGATGCGAGGCGAATCGTTACCCTCCCAGCCGTTCAACGAAACGCCTTTCGTGGTGACCGCGCCCATGCGCGCCACATCAACGAAATCGGAATATTCCCGACCAGCGGCAAATGTGCCGCTGGCGTCGGTCACAGGGTTGGCCATAAGAAGGCCACCCAGATTCACCTGCATATTCACGGCCATTACCACACCAGCTCCTTCACATTGAAGACCGGGCCGTCCACGCACGAGCGACGCTTGCCCGACTGGGTTTCAACCACACACGACAGGCATGCCCCCACGCCGCACGCCATGCGCTTTTCCATGGAGACCCAGCACGCCACGCCCAGCTCGTCGGCGACGTTTGCCACGGCATGCATAAGCGGCACGGGACCGCAGCAATACACGCTCGCATATTCGCCCGATTCGAGGGCCTCGCGCACAGGTTCGGTGCAAAAGCCCTTATGCCCAAGGGAGCCGTCGTCGGTCGCAATAAGGGGGTCGCGCTCCAAAAGCTTCGCGTAATCGGCGCGCGTCACCAGCATGTCGGCGCTTTGGGCACCGAGCACCACATCGAGCTCGCGGCCTTCGGCAACGAGCTTTTTCGCGAACATGAACAAAGGCGCAGCGCCAACGCCGCCGCCGACAATAAGGCTCTTGCCTTCGCTCGCCTGCCAACCGCAACCGAGGGGCGCGATAATTGAACACTCGGCACCCGGCTCGACTTCGCTCAAATAGGCGCTGCCTTGCCCCACCGTCTGATAGATGATCTCGATTGCTCCATCCTCATGGGCATCGTAAACCGAAAACGGGCGGCGCAAGATATGCGCCCCAAAACCAGGCAGCAGCATATGAACGAATTGGCCTGGCTCGATTGCCGCCGCAGTCTTTGGCGCCTCAAGCGAAACCCTATACAGGCGAGGCCCCACGCATTCGTTCGAAACAACACGCGCACGTTCCTCAAATGTGCGCGCGCCTTTATGCGATCCGCTTTCACACATACGCAAATCCTTACCATTCAAAACGGCGAGAAGCGCCGATGATTCCGCCAGTCCCACAGCATCCGCGAAGACGCATGGCACGGGCGGCTTCCCTCGGCACTTCTCCAGGGCGAGGCCGCCTTGGCCTTCGCCCCCATAAAACCACATCGGCAAGCACAAAATGAGCTAGCCACAAAGCATTCGCGAGCCACGATTGCGCGAACGCCCGGCAAGCGCTATTCGACGATTTCGCCGTCGCGAAGCGCCGCCTCTCCCCCAACGAAGACATCGGTCGCCCTGCCCGTGATCTCGGCCCCGATGAACCCGGAATTATGAGCCTTCGAGCAGAATTCGTCTTCGACGACCTTCCATTGCGCGGCAGGGTCGAACACCGTGATGTCGGCCACGCTTCCTTCGGCGATTTTCACCGGCTCTAATCCAAGAATCTCGCGCGGACCTACCGCCATGAGGTCAACCATGTCGGCGTAATCGATGGCGCCCGTCGCCACAAGATTCGTCAAAACCAGGCCCAGGCTCGTTTCCAAGCCCGTCATGCCGAACGGCGCAAGCTCGAACTCTCGCGACTTTTCCCATGCCGCATGCGGCGCATGGTCGGTCGCGATGGCATCCACCGTTCCGTCTTTCACGCCTTCGACAAGAGCGGCACAATCGGCCGCCGTGCGCAGCGGCGGGTTCACCTTCAGGCTCGTTTCGTAGGCGTCGGTGATGGCGTCTTCGGCAAGGAAGAGGTGATGGGGCGTAACTTCGCAGGTGACCGGCAGGCCGTGCTCTTTCGCACTGCGAATCATATCGAGGCCCTTCGCCGTCGTGACGTGCTGGATATGCACAGGGCAGCCCGTAAGCTCGCACAGCTGGATATCGCGTGCGATTTCAAGCTCTTCACCAGCTGCCGGCCATCCAAGCATGCCAAGGCGCGTAGAGACGACGCCCTCATTCACCTGGCCTTCGCCCACAAGGCTTTCGTCCTGGCAATGGACCATGAAGGTTTTGCCGAACATCTTGCCGTAATCCATCGCGCGACGCATCATGCCGGCATCCTGAACGCCTTTGCCGTCGTCGGTGAAAGCGACGGCTCCATGGGCAACCATATCGCCCATTTCGGCGATGATTTCGCCCTTCAGCCCACGGGTAATGGCGCCCGCCGGATACACGCGGCACTTCCCTACCTCGGCGGCACGGCTTTTCACGTATTCAATCACCGTGCCGTCATCGGCAACGGGATCGGTGTTCGGCATAGAGCACACGCCGGTGAACCCGCCGCGAACGGCAGCTCGCGTGCCGCTCGCAATATCTTCTTTATGCTCGAAGCCAGGTTCGCGCAGATGCACATGCATATCGACGAGGCCCGGCACCAACACTTTGCCCGACAGGTCGACCTCTTCGGCGCCAGCGGCGGCGAGCTCGTGGCCCACTTGGGAGATTTTTCCGTCTTCAATCAGCACATCGAGCACCGCGTCGAGAGAGACCTGCGGATCGACGACGTGGGCGTTTTTAAGCAGCATTGCCATTGTCGGCACCTCCCAAAAGCAGATAGAGAACAGCCATGCGCACGCAAATCCCGGCATACACTTGCTCAAGGATGACCGAACGCTCCGGATGGTCGGCCATATAGCTGTCGAATTCGACGCCTCGGTTTATTGGGCCGGGATGGCACACAATGGCATCGGGTTTCATAAGGTGCTCGCGCTTCTTTGTGAGGCCGAACAGCTCGTGGTACTCGCGCAGGCTCGGGAACGGCGCACCTTCAAGGCGTTCACGCTGGATGCGAAGCATGTATACGACGTCAAGATCGGGAAGCACATCGTCGAGATACGGGCTCACATGATCGGCCCCAAGCACTTCGGGGCATGCCGGCATCAACGTCGCCGGCCCCACCACGGTCACTTCGGCACCCATGATTTTCAAAGCAGGGATAAGCGAGCCGCACACGCGCGAGTGCCCAATATCGCCGACGATTCCAACCTTCAGGCCAGAGAAATCGTGCTTGTGCTCCCATATGGTGTACAAATCGAGCAGCGCCTGGGTCGGATGCTGATGCTTTCCGTCGCCCGCATCAACGACGCACGCGGGAGTGTGCTCGGAAATAATGCGAGGAGCGCCGGCATGTTTGTCGCGCACGATGATCATATCGATCTTGTACGCGTTCAGCGTTTCCACCGTATCGATGAGGCTTTCGCCTTTCACCGAGCTTGTGGACGACCCGCCAAAATTCAGACTGTCGCACGAAAGGCGCTTTTCCGCCAGTTCGAACGATGAGCGGGTGCGCGTGGAGGGCTCGTTGAACATGTTCACGACCGTCAAGCCCTTAAGCGTGGGGACTTTCTTGATTTTCCTTTGATTGACCTCGGACAGCGTTTTCGCGGTCTGAAGAATCGTCATGATATCCGAATCGGAATACTCGTTGATGTCGATGAGATGCTTGTGCTCGAAGGCCATCTTGATTATTCACCTCCCAGAGGGGCCGCGTGTGCGCGATCGCCCGGCTTCATTTCCAAAATCTCGACCGAAGACGTTCCGTCAACCTCTTCAAGGAAGAGGCGGACGTTTTCCTCATGCGAAGAAGGCACGTTCTTGCCCACGTAATCGGCGCGGATGGGAAGTTCGCGATGCCCCCTATCGACGAGTACCGCAAGCTGAATAGACGAAGGTCGCCCTAGGTCCATGACGGCGTCAAGGGCCGCGCGAATCGTGCGTCCCGTGTAAAGCACGTCATCGACGAGAACAACCGTTTTTCCGTCGAGCGAAAATGGTATGTGGGTGGCATGTACCTCGGGAGAAAGGTATGTAAGAAAATCATCCCGATAAAAGCTGATGTCGAGGCTTCCCAAAGGAGGGACCTCGCCTTCAATCTGGGCGATTTTGTCGGCCAGGCGTTTGGCCAAGATATCGCCGCGCGTGACGATGCCCACAAGCACGATGCCTTGCGCGCCGTGGTTCGCCTCCAATATTTGGTGGGCGATGCGCGTGAGCGACCGCTCAATCTCGGTCGCGTCCATCACGACCGATTTCACCTGGTAGGCGTCTTTCATACACACTCTCCTCTCTGGTTGTTTGAGTGCGTACAGTCGAGGTCGTCGCCGCCTTGCCAGGGCATAAAAAATGCCTCGGCCAAGGCTGGCTAAGGCTTCCGTGGGCGCCAGTATTTTGTAACGCGATGAGTGGCGCCGTTCGCGTGCCTTGCCGGTCTCTCTGTACCGCCTTAAAGGACGCGTTCAGTATACACGCGGCAAGACCGCAACGAAACCCCTTCCGCCGAATTCGCCAAATCGGTCACAGAGACCCCAAAAAGGTTCTCTTTAAGTCAAGATGAAGCAACGAAAAGCAGGAATAGGGCGCCAAACGTTATGATATGGAGGTTACCCGAGAGCAATCAAACTATCGGAAAGGCGTCTTTCACATGTCCACGGCAACCTCGCTTGCAACACCGCCAAAAAGAAAGCTCCCGCTCCTTCTTAAAATCTATGCGGTCGTCCTCATCGTGACATCCGCGCTCTCCATTGCCGTAGCAGTGCTCCTTGGCTTGTATTTGCCCCGCGCGACGAGCGCATCCCTCATTTCCGGCGATTCCACGACGATTATAATCGCAGCCGTGCAGATTCTGCTTTCCATCGTCGCCTGCTTCATGTCGATCGTGCTCGGCATCCGAATGCTGAAAGACAAACGCCGCGGAGCCCGCGTCGTCATGGAGGCGCTCATTGGCGTCAATGTCGCCACGATGATATGCGAAATCATGATTTCGGGGTTGCAGGGCCCGAGCATGTACGAGATTTTGCATCTGGCGTTTCTCCTCGCCCTTATGGTTTATCTCGACCCATCACTCTCCGAAGAACGCAAGCTTCAACGCAAGCTTGCCGATCTTGAAGTGCGCGAGCGGGCCGAAGAAGGAACGCTTGGCCGCGACGAGACGGGCAAAGGCTACATCGAGCTCAACTTCTTCAATCTGTTCTGGATTTTCGTCGTTTGCTGCATATTAGGCCTGATCATAGAGGTCGCCTACCACATGATCGTCGTTGATCCGGGAGTCTACCAAGACCGCGCCGGCATGCTCTATGGGCCCTTCTCGCCCATTTATGGCATTGGGGCCGCGCTCATGACTATTGCGCTGAACCGCTTCCATAAGGCAAACGTCATCATCATCTTTTTCGTGAGCGCGATTATCGGGGGTGCGTTCGAATACCTCGTCAGTTGGTTTTTCCAATTCGCGTTCGGCATCATGGCCTGGGATTATACGGGAACGTTTTTATCTATCGGGGGACGCACCAACGGCATGTTCATGGCTATGTGGGGCATTTTGGGGTGCATATGGATCAAGCTTCTTTTGCCGCGCATGCTCAAACTCGTCAACATGATTCCTTGGAAATGGCGATACGGACTCACGAGCGCCTGCGCCGCCCTCATGCTCGTCAACGCCGTGATGACGATGCTCGCATTCGACTGCTGGTACCAGCGGGAAGCCAATATCGCGCCAGCGAACGCCATGGAGCAGTTCTTCGCCGATTATTACGGGGACGACTTCATGTCGAACAGGTTTCAAAGCATGACAATCGACCCGTCGCGCTCCACGCGTATCGCGCCGAGCGAGTTCGAAGGCTAGGAAAACACCATGAACATCGCGATTCTCTGCATAGGCAACAGGCTGATGCTCGACGACGGGGTCGGACCCGCGGTCTATGACAAGCTCAACGAATGCTACCGCTTCGAAGACGACGTCGCGCTTTATGACGCCGGCTGCATGACGATGGATCTGCTGCCGAACGTATGCAAAGCCGATTACGTCATCGTCGTAGACGCGGTCGACGGAACAGAAGAGGAACCTGGGACCGTATTCAGATTCCTGCCGAACGACATCGCTGGCCACGGCGCCATGCAGTCGCTGCACGATATGAGCCTTTCCGATTTGCTCGCCTCTGCTTCATTGCTCGGACATGACGCCCATGGCGTATGCTTCGGAGTCCAGGTCGAAAACATGAGCCCGGCGGCCTTCATAGAAGGGCTCACGCCGAAGGTCCACGCCGCGGTCGACCTTCTCGTCGATTCCGTGCTCGCCGAGCTCGTCTCGCTCGGCGTGAAGTTTCGCAATGCTGACGGAAGCCCCTTTAAGCCCCCTATCGCGCATTCGGAAAGTCCCATCATAGAGGCAACCGAGACGGCCAAGGAAAATGATTTCGAACTCTCTGCGCAAAGGATGGGCCATGAATAGCGGCAATAAGCGAAGCGAAACGCAGGCGGCGATCACCGACGAGCAGTACGCGGCCGAATCGCGTTTGCTCGAAGGGGTTCCGCGCGTGAATGTGGGAGCATTGCTCATGCCGCCCATTTGGGGGCCGGCCCACGGAATATGGGCGACCATCGTGTTCTATCCGCTGTGGATTGTCGCCGATACGTGCTTCGTGAACGCCATCGTCTATCGCAGTGCCCTGGCGATCATCGCGGGCGTCGCCGTTTTCGTGCTCTTGAGCGCAGCGACCGTTGCATTCGCAATCGTATCCCAACCATTCGCCTTGCACAGAGCCCTTGAAATGGGAGTTTCGAAAGAACGTTACCTCAAGCGTCAAAAAGCATGGGCGATCGCAGGCGTTATAGTGGGCGGAATCGCGATTGCGGCGGCAACCTACTACAACCTTTTCATGAACCCCGACCTCGCAGGCGTGTTCGGCGGCTAAACGGCATGTGCGCCACCCCGCCGCCGCAAGCCGTCACGCTTTCGTAACGCGCTTGCGATAAAATGGACGCACCAGATACGACGAAACGAAGCGCACGTGCGTGCGCCAGGAAGGCGGCTATGACTTCCTCGAAAAACATCGGAGATCAAGTTTTCGACGCGGTATACGATGCCGTGAATTCCCAAGATTTCAGCAATCTGCAATCGAATATAGAGAAATCGATTTCCGTGATCGCTGCAGGAATTGGAACCGGATTGGCGAGCGTTTCGGAAAACGCCCGGCGAAGCCAAGAGCGCTACGAGCAAGCCCAGCAAAAACGGCGCCTCGAAGAGCAGATGGACCTCATCTATGCCAAGCCAAGCTCTCAGCGATCTTCGGGAATCGCGCTTGTGGGTTGGGGGGTCTTGCTTATTGTGGGCATGGCATCACTCGCGCTCGGCCTCGCCTTGGCCAGCTTCTCTCTCGCCGCTTTGCTTTGCTCGCTCGGCGTCGTCGCCGGCGCGATATTGCTTGGACGCGGAGTTGGGCGCCTCAATTTGGCGAACCGATTCGAGCGCTATCGCGAGATCATCGGCCTTCGCGAGTATTGCTATATAAGCGAGATTGCGGCAACCACCGCCGATTCGCCCAAAAACGTCCTCAAGAACGTGAAAACCATGCTGGCGCAAGGCATGTTCAAGCAAGCGGCGCTCGGCGACGACGAAACGTTTCTCGCCATGACGTCGAACGCCTACCGACAATATCGCGCGGCGAGGGATGAAGCCCTGCAAGGCCAATCGAGGAAATCCAGCCTTCCCAAAGCATCGGAAAAAGCGCTTTCCGATGAAGATCGAAAGGTATTGGAAGCGTGCGAATCGTGCGCCGACCAAATCCATGCGGCCTGCGATGCAATCCCCAACGCGGAGGTATCGCAAACCGTCGAAAGAATCGAGAACGTCGTTCGAACCATCATTTCCCGCGCCACCGAATCCCCCGAAGCGATAGACGATTTGGACCATTTCGCGAACTATTATCTGCCAACGACCGTCAAGCTGCTCGAATCCTACGAGGAACTTGAGCGCCAGCCCATCCAGGGCGAAAACATAGCGCAATCCAAAAAAGAAATCGAAGGGGCCCTCGCAAGCCTAGAGACCGCCTTCGAAAAACTGCTCGACTCGATTTTCAGCGACATGGCAATCGACGTTTCCTCCGACGTGTCGGTACTTCATACCATCCTCGCCCAAGAGGGACTCGTTGAAACGCCCTTCGAAAAAGAGCTCAAAAAAGGCTAGCAGATAAGGCACAGCCGCCAAGACAAGCATCCGCAACACCGCGAAGAAAGGCACGCCATGACCGACGCAACCAACGCCAAAACAGAGCTTCCCCAGCTCACTCTTACGCCAAGCCTCGATGGGACGCCCGCGGCACCGCAGGTGAAAACGACGGAGATTGCGACCATAACCCCCGAGAGCGTTCCTGCGAAAATCGACGACAGCATACTGAGCGATGAAGAAAAACAACTGGTCGAAACCTTCTCGCAGCAGATTGATGTGCGCGATTCGGCCATGATTTTGCAATACGGGGCCGGAGCCCAGAAAAAAATGGCCGATTTCTCGGAATCGGCGCTTGAAAGCGTCAAGACGAAAGACCTCGGCGAAGTTGGCGACCTCATCACGGGGGTTGTCGGCGAGTTGCGAAGCTTCGACGCAACCGAGGAAAAGGGGCTTTTCGGCTTCTTCAAGAAGGGCGCCAACAAAATAGACGCCCTTCGCACGCGCTACGACAAGGCCGAAGCAAACGTCGACAAGATTGCCAAAAACCTGCAGGAGCGCCAAATGACGCTCATGAAAGACGCGGCCATGCTCGATAAGATGTACGACCTTAACTTGTCGTATTACAAAGAGCTCACCATGTATATCCTCGCAGGCAAGAAGAAGCTCGAAGAAGCACGCGAGGTCGAGCTCAAAGAGCTCACCGATAAAGCGGTCGCCTCGGGCCGCCCCGAAGACGCGCAAGCAGCGCAAGATTTCGAGGCCATGTGCACGCGTTTCGAGAAAAAGCTCTCTGATCTCGATCTCACGCGAACCATAGCCATGCAAACGGCACCGCAAATCCGTATGGTCCAGAATAACGAAATCACCATGGTGGAGAAAATCCAAACCACGCTCGTCAATACCATTCCGCTATGGAAAAGCCAGATGGTACTCGCATTGGGAATCGCGAATTCCGAAGCGGCCGTTCGCGCGCAAAACGCCGTCACGAACATGACGAACGATTTGTTGAAGAAGAATGCCGAGATGCTGCACACCTCGACCGTCGAAATTGCGAAAGAATCGGAGCGAGGCATCGTCGACATTGAAACGCTGAAGAACACCAACGAGACCCTCATCAAAACCCTCGATGAAGTGGTTCAGATTCAAACCGAAGGACGCCAGAAGCGAGCAGAAGCAGAGGCAGAGCTTCGACGCATGGAAGAAGAACTCAAGCAGAAGATGCTCGAACTCCCCCGCTCGTAACCGCCAATCGCATTAAAGCGCGGTTCGCATCGAAACAGCGCCGAAACGCACATGCCCCGAAGTATATTCGGGGCATTTTTTATGGGAACCCATCACAAACGCAGTTGGCATTCCTTAGACGGGTGCCCGCGAGATCTTTTCGATTGGCGCCCTTAGAACAGCCCGCAATTGGAAAGGAATTCGAGGCTTTTCAGTTTGGTTCCCACATGCTCACGCACCCAGGCCTGGCACAGGCGCAAGACCTCGAAAGATATGCTGCGCGGAACCTCTCGCCCAACAATGTCGTCGAGCGTCGACATCATGAGCCAGTGTGCCCACGAAAGAACGTCGCTGCCCACTTTAATCGTGTCGGAAAACATAAGGCAGGTTCCGCAAACGGCACCGCCCTCCGCCGCCGAAAACGATACTTGAACTCGCGTTTCCCCGCTTGCAAACGGCTTTCCGCACATCACGCAGCGGTTAAGGCTCGGACGAAAGCCCGAAAACGCAAACGCCTTCAGCATGAATGCCGCGCATACGGCAAGGCATCCATTCGGGTCGGCTTTCTCGGAATGGGAAAGCGCCGATGAGGCCAAATCGTATATGCGAGGGGCTTCCAAATCCGGTTGAGACAAACGCACGAGCAAATCGACGATAGGGGCACTAGCGGCGGCGCGCTCCATGCTTTCGCGAATTCCCAGATGGGCATCGACCAAGCGCGCTTCTTTCACAATATCGAGGCTTTTGCCGCATATAAGCAAAAGATCGACCTCCGAGAAAATCTCGAGCCTCGAGGCAAACGAAGACGACGGCTTGCGCGCGCCTTTTGCAACAGCCCTAACCTGACGACCATCGCTAGCAAGAAGCGTAACAATAAGGTCTGTCTCTCCGAGTTTCGTCTTGCGCAAGACCAAAGCCCGAAGCGAATAACTATCCGAGGCCACGGCGCTCCTTCCATATAAAAAGCCGCCCTTTCGAGCGGCTTTCATTGCGATCGAACGCGCTGCCGCGACTAAGCGCGGTCGGCGATTTCCTTCGTGATTTCGGCGATGAATTCATCGACCGATTTCTGAACCGTCTCGTTCGAGCGGTCGCGCACGGAAATATTGCCTTCTTCCGCTTCCTTCTCGCCCAAAATAAGCATGTAGGGAACGCGATCGATGCCGCGGGCCTCGCGAATCTTGTAGCCAATCTTCTCGTCGCGATCATCTACCACCACGCGGACGCCGGCTTCCTCGAGCTTCGCAGAAACCTGGTGGGCATAATCGCGCGATTTCTCGGAAACAGGAAGCACCTTCACCTGCATGGGAGAAAGCCACGTGGGGAACTTGCCGGCATAATGTTCAATCAAAATGCCAATAAAGCGCTCAATGGAACCGTAGCACACGCGATGGAGCATAATCGGGCGCTTCTTAGACCCGTCGTGATCGGTGTATTCCAAATCGAAGTTCAAAGGCATCTGGAAATCAAGCTGCACGGTGCCGCATTGCCAGGTTCGGCCGAGAGAATCCTCCAAATGGAAATCAATCTTCGGGCCATAGAAAGCGCCGTCGCCTTCGTTTACCTCGTAAGGCATGCCCAGTTTTTCAAGCGCAGCTTTCAAGCCGCCTTCCGCGGCTGCCCAGTCTTCATCAGAACCCATAGAGTCATCGGGGCGCGTTGAGAGCTCCACATGGTATTTGAATCCGAACTTCTGGTACACCGAATCGATCAGATTGACAACACCGATGATTTCATCGGTAAGTTGGTCGGGACGCACGAAAAGATGCGCGTCGTCTTGGGTAAAGCAGCGCACACGGAACAGCCCATGCAACGCGCCGCGCATCTCGTGGCGATGCACGATTCCAAGCTCACCAGCGCGAATGGGCAAATCGCGATAGCTGTGGGGCTTTGAGGCGTACACGAGCACGCCGCCAGGGCAGTTCATGGGCTTAACGCAATATTCTTCCTCGTCAATGAGGGTCGAATACATGTTGTCTTTGTAGTGGTCCCAGTGCCCCGAAGTCTTCCAGAGCTGCTTGTTCATGATAAGCGGCGTGGAAATCTCGACGTAACCGGCCTTGTTGTGAATCTCGCGCCAGTAATCGATAAGGGTGTTTTTCAAAATCATGCCGTTTGGCAAGAAGAATGGGAAGCCCGGAGCCTCATCGCGCATCATGAAGAGGTCCATATCGCGGCCGATTTTGCGATGGTCGCGCTTTTTCGCCTCTTCAAGAACGCGAAGATGCTCGTCGAGCTCTTCTTTGGTGGCAAACGCCGTGCCATTGATGCGCGTAAGCATCTTATTGGCCTTGTCGCCCTTCCAATATGCACCCGAAACTGCCGTCAGGGTAAACGCCTTCAAAGCTTTGGTATAGCAGATATGCGGGCCAACGCACATATCGATATAGTCGCCCTGCTGATAGAACGTGATTCGCGCGTCTTCGGCAAGGTCGCCTATATGCTCAACCTTGTACTTCTCCCCACGTTCCTCCATAAGAGCAACGGCTTGCTCGCGAGGAAGCTCGAAGGTCGTGAATTTGAGGTTCTCTTTCACGATCTTCTTCATCTCGGCTTCGATCGCCGGCAAATCTTCTTCGCCCAGTTTGGTATCGCCCAAATCGACATCGTAATAAAAGCCGTTGTCGGTCGCAGGACCGTAGGCGAAATCTGCCTGAGGATACAGTCGCTTTATGGCCTGCGCCATAATATGGGCGGCCGAATGGCGAACAACATGGGTGACCTCTTCTTCGGCCAGCTCGGCGACGGTTCCGTCGTTGTATAGAGCCTTCATGGGGATATCTCCTCTCGAATGCGCAAAGCGCATGAGTCCTGAATCGAATTCACATTATAGAATGCCGGCGCCGCCTTACAAGACACTAGGGGCCGCCTGCGAAAATCTGACAAATACGCCCTCGAAAAACCTTTGTCGCATAAGAAAAGCCGCGCGTGGCGGCTTGTTCTTAAAGCTGGCCTTCGCTCATTCCGGGCAAGCTTCCTAGCGCGTCGCAGTCGTGCGCGACGAGATATCTTGCTGCGGCGCAGCCTGCCTCGACGACGCAGCCGCACGACCGTTTCGGCGAGCGCTCAGGCCAGGGAGCTGCGTTGCGCAATACGGGCACACCGTCCATGAAGGATCGAGCGCATGGCCGCATTTTTGACACTGGTTCTTCAGGCGCTGATGGCAGTTCGGGCAAAGGATGTAATCGGACTCGACGGGGTAACCGCAGTTGGCGCACTCGCCATACTGCATGAGCTGACGCTGCTTCAGAGCAACTTCGAGCTCTTGCTCATCGCGATCGATCTGCAGCAGCGGCGGACGAAGCAGGCAATACGCGATAACGCCCAGAATGGGCACGAGAGCCACGATGGCCCAGATATACCACACGGTTCCGCGCTGGTAGGCATCACGAACAACCCAAATGATAGAGAGAACGTACACAGCCACGAGCAAAACAATGATTGCTGTGACGGCCATTTGCAATTCCGGAGTCCAGAGCTGCGAGAGAATATCGCTCATTGAAAATCCTTCTCGAACGTTGATACGCTAATCACGCATTGTAGCAAAGAAAAGGAGGCGTCGCGCGCAATCAGCCGCTTCCTCATACGAAAGAAACCCGACGCTCCAAACCGCTGTGCAATCAGTGAACGAATCTGTCCATGGCGCAAGCCGATTCACGGGAGTGGCCTCGTCCGCACCGATCGCAAGAGTGCCCAAGTTTCCCAAAGCCCCTCCCCCATCGTATAATCTCTTTGTATAGCACGCTTCCGAGAGGTTTCGCATGGATGCCGTCCTGAACTTGACTTTAGCATTGAGCGCCGCGCTGTTGGCCATTTTGGCCTGCCTAGCCGCTTACGAAAAGTTCATTCTCGATTTGCAGGAGAAAGACGCCCTCAAAGCAGCAAAAGTGCGCCGCGTCATCGTCACTTCGCTTAAAGTGCTCGTGATCGCGTTCGTGTTCTTCGGACTTGCCACCGGGTGGCTGCTCGTCATCGTGCTCATCTAGCAGCAGCACTGAACCGCATGGCCGGCACGCTTTCTTCTCGATAAATCTGGCCTTGCATCGACCGTCAACAAATCAAAGGGGCCGGCCCGAAAATGTTCCGGGCCGGCCCCTTCGGCGTAGTTTATCTGGACGTGCCTAAATCTAAGTTGCAGCCCACGATGGCTCACAGGGTTTCTGCGAGCCCCTCGAGGCAATCGCTACAGTTCGGCGATCTGCTGCTTTACGAGTTCAAGTTTGGCCGAAAGTTCGGCATGCTTGGCTTTGTCTTTCTCGACGATTTCAGGCTTGGCCTTAGCGAGATACCCCTGGTTCGAGAGCTTTTTGTCAAGCTTCGCAACGTCTTTGGCAAGCTTGTCCTGCTCTTTAATGAGTCTGGCCCGTTCGGCTTCGAAATCGACGAGACCGGAAAGGTTGCAGTACACCTCGCATCCCGAAACGAGCGTCGCATTCGCCTGGGAAGGCTTTTCGGCATCGGGGGAAACCTCAAAGCCAGCCGTGCGAGCAAGGGTCTCTATCAGGGACTTTTGCGCAGCAATCACACCAGAAAGCTCAAGTGGAGCCTTCACAACGATATCAATCTGCTGCTTCGGAGAAATCCCATAGCGAGCACGGGTCGAGCGCACGGCAGAAACGATGCCGCACACAAGCTCTATAGACTGCTCGGCTTCGGCATTCTTGAAGCGGGAAAGAGTCTCGGGCTCAGGCCATTTCGCCACGATGAGCGCCTCAGCTTCTTCGCTTTCAGCATGCGGGAGCTGTTCCCACAAAGCCTCGGTCACAAACGGCATGGCCGGATGAAGCAAACGCAGAGCCGAATCGAGAACGAACACGAGGTTGCGCTGCGTCTGCAAACGCTGCGCGGGGTCGGCGCCTTCGCGCAAGCTTGCTTTTGAGAACTCGATATACCAGTCGCAGAATTCGTTCCAGAAAAACGTATGCAAATCGTTCGCGACTTCACCGAATTTATACTCAGAAATCCCCTTGGTCACGCGCTCGGACAAGTCGGCCAAACGAGAAAGGATCCATGCATCAGCGGGAGTCGCAGCAACCGGTTCACCAGGCGCAAAGCCATCGAGGTTGCCCAAAACGAAGCGGCTTGCATTCCAGATTTTCGTCACGAAAGCGCGAGCCTGCTCGGTACGCGGCGAGCCGATGAGTTCATGGGTTTCCGTATCGATATCGGCATCGAAGCGCACGTCTTGATTGTTCGTGACAAGCGTAAGCAGGTTGAAGCGCATGGCATCGGCGCCGTACTTGGCAATAAGATCCATCGGATCGACGCCGTTGCCCTTCGATTTGGACATGCGGCTGCCATCCTTGGCGAGAATCGTCGCGTAAATGACCACATCGCTGAACGGAATCTCGTCGAGGAAATACGTCGAAGACATAATCATGCGGGCAACCCACAAGGCAATGATGTCGCGCGCCGTGACAAGCGCCGTCGTGGGATGGTGCCCCTCAAGGCGCTCGGGGTGGTTCGGCCATCCCTGCGTGGCGAATGTCCACAGTTGGCTCGAGAACCACGTATCGAGCACATCTTCGTCTTGATGAACATGCTTCGAGCCGCACTTCGGGCACACGTCGACATCCTCGAGGCACGCATCTTCCCAACCGCAATCCTCGCAATAGAACACCGGAATACGATGGCCCCACCACAATTGGCGAGAGATGCACCAATCTTTGAGGTTTTCCATCCAGGTAAGGTATGTTTGCGTCCAGCGGTCGGGATGAAACGTGATAGCCCCGCTCGTAACGGCCTCGGTCGCAGGGCCTTTGAGCTTTTCAACGGCGACGAACCACTGCTCGGAAAGCCACGGCTCAAGCGCGCTCGGGCAACGATAGCAATGCATAACTGAGTGATGGTGGTCTTCCACGTGGTCGAGCAGGTCATGCTCGTCGAACCACGACACAACGGCCTCGCGGCATTGCTCGCGGCTCATTCCGCTGAACTCCCCATACCCTTCTACCACATGCGCAGTTTCGTCGAAGATATTGATTTTCTCGAGGTCGTGGCGCTCTCCCATCGCGAAGTCGTTCGGGTCGTGAGCAGGGGTAACCTTCACGAAACCCGATCCGAAATCGGCATCGACGTAAAAGTCGCTGAAAATAGGGATTTCGCGGTCGACGATGGGAAGTTTCACCTTCGCGCCCACGAACTTATCCTTCGAATGGTCTTTGGGCGACACGGCAACGCCGGTATCACCGAGCATGGTTTCGGGGCGTGTAGTGGCAACCACGATATAATCGACCCCGTCGATGGGCTCGACGAGCGGGTAGCGCAAATGCCACAGATGGCCATCTTCTTCCTGATATTCGGCCTCGTCGTCGGAAATGGCCGTTCCGCAAGTCGGGCACCAATTAACGATGCGCTTGCCGCGGTAAATCAGCCCATCATGGTACCAGTCGCAGAAAACCTTGCGCACGGCATCGGCATAATCGGGATCCATGGTGAAATGGGGGTCATCGAAATCGGCGGAGCAGCCCATGCGCTTGATTTGCTCAACGATATGTCCGCCGTATTCATGCGTCCAATCCCAGCAAGCGTCGATGAAGTTTTCGCGGCCAATTTCGCGGCGAGAGATTCCCTGGGCCGCGAGCTTTTTATCCACCTTCGTCTGAGTCGCAATACCGGCATGGTCGGTGCCCAGAATCCATCGGGTCGAAACGCCGCGCATACGATTGAAGCGGACGATGGTGTCTTGAATCGTGTCATCCATCGCGTGCCCCATGTGCAAGACGCCCGTCACATTCGGAGGAGGAATGGTAATGGTGCAATCCCCGACACCCGGACGACGGGCGTAAAAGGCCCCGTCAAGCCATTTTTCCAAAATGCGAGGCTCAAGCTCCTCGGGATTGTAGTTTTTGGAAAGCTCTTCCACTCGTGGCTCCATTCATCAGATAAAGACATGCAAGAAAATGCGACTTGAAGCTGAAACGCCAAGCTCAAGCCGCACAGTACTATTTATCGAAATCGGCGATGTGCTCGATTTCCGGCTTCGTTGTGCCCTCGATATCGCTCGGGCGAATCACAACGCGCGTCGGGCCCGAATGCTCAGGCAAATCGAACATGACGTCCTGCAAAACGCGCTCGCAAATCGAACGCAAACCGCGAGCGCCCGTTCCGTGCTCGACCGCCTCGTGAGCGATGGCACGCAGCGCCGCATCCTCGAAAACAAGCTCCGAATCCTCGAAATCGAACATGCGCCGATACTGCTTCACGAGCGCATTCTTGGGATCGATAAGGATATGCACGAGGTCGTCTTCGGTAAGCTCATCAAGCGAGCAGATAACGGGGATACGACCGACGAACTCGGGAATCATTCCGAATTTGTTCAAATCTTCGGGCAAAACCTTTGCCAAAAGCTCGGCCTCGGCATGCTTTTTCGATTCGGGCATATCGCTGGTAAAACCGATTCCCGTTTTGCCGACGCGCTGTCCAACGATATCGGCCAAGCCCACAAAGGCACCGCCCAAAATGAACAGGATGTTCGTGGTGTCGATATGAATGAGCTCCTGCTGAGGGTGCTTGCGCCCGCCCTGCGGCGGAACGCTTGCCTCGGTGCCTTCGACGATTTTCAAAAGCGCCTGCTGAACGCCCTCGCCCGAAACGTCGCGCGTAATCGAGAGGTTTTCCGCCTTGCGGGCAATCTTGTCAATCTCATCGATATAAATGATGCCGATCTGCGCGCGATCGATATCGAAATCGGCGGCGGTGATGAGCTTCAAAAGGATATTCTCGACATCTTCGCCAACATAACCGGCCTCGGTAAGCGTCGTGGCATCGGCGATGGCGAAAGGAACTTGAAGCGTTCGAGCCAACGTTTGAGCGAGGAGCGTTTTGCCAGAACCGGTCGGTCCCAAAAGCATGATGTTGCTCTTGGCAAGCTCGACATCGTCATCCGAAGAATCGGCACCGAGGCTTATCCTCTTGTAGTGGTTATACACGGCAACGGCAAGCGCACGCTTGGCGGCGTCTTGACCGACGACATGTTGGCCAAGACGCTCATAGAGTTCGTGAGGCGTAGGCAAAGCCGCCAGAATCTCCGAGGCGGAAGGCAGCTCTCCTTCGGCAAAACCGGGCTGCTCGGCGGCAGCAGAAGCGTCCTGCTCGTCGAAATGCGATCCGCCAAGTCGGGAGCGATCGAGATAGCCCCCGCTCGAGAGCACATCGGTGCAATACAGAATGCACTCATCGCAAATGCACGTGCCGTCGGGGCTTTGGATCATGCCTGCGACTTCATCGGCCGTTTTCCCGCAGAAAACGCAACGCGCGTCTTTCGGATCGATAGTCTTTGAATCTTTGGTCTGCATAAGGCCTTAGGCTTCCTTCTTGGATGCGGCACGCGACGTAATGATTTCGTCTACCAGGCCATACGCCTTAGACTCGTCGGCCGTAAGCCAGTGGTCACGCTCGGAATCCTTATGAATGACCTCGATCGGCTGACCGGTGTGCTTTGCAAGAATGCCCTCCAAGCGCTCCCTGCATTTGCGCATTTCTTTCGCGGCGATTTCGAAGTCGGTCTGCTGGGTGCGGCTTTCAGCGCCGCCCATCGGCTGATGGATCATGATTTGAGAATTGGGCGTGATGAATCGCTTGCCCGGAGTACCGGCAGCAGTGAGCACCGAAGCCATCGAGGCCGCCATGCCGAGGCACACCGTGGAAACGTCGCAGCGGATGAACTGCATGGCGTCGTAAATCGCCAAACCGGCCGTCACGCTGCCGCCGGGAGAATTGATGTAAAGCGAGATGTCCTTTTCGGGATCGGCGCTTTCGAGG
This sequence comes from Bacteroidaceae bacterium, assembly GCA_963631715.1. Classification (GTDB taxonomy): domain Bacteria; phylum Actinomycetota; class Coriobacteriia; order Coriobacteriales; family Eggerthellaceae; genus Slackia. The sequence continues at coordinate 43,951 of CAVGRL010000001.1, read as the reverse complement.
TGCAAAAGCTGCGCAATAACCACATTGGCGACATCGTCGTCAATCGCGCTGCCCAAAAACACAATGCGATCGTTAAGCAGGCGCGAATAGATATCGTAGGAGCGCTCGCCACGAGGGGATTGCTCGATAACATAGGGAATCGTGTAACCGTTTTGCATGAATGATGCCCCTTCGAGTTTGATCGGGATTGAATCAGAATACGACCAAGGCTCGCATCCGAAAAACGGACGCGAGCCTTGTTACTGTAGCACGTCTATGGAGCGAGGTTGCAGAGACAGCCGCTTCGCACCCAAGCCGTCACGCACGTTCCACGGTTTGTTCGTGAAACGCCCGGCAGCTGTTTATTCGGCGTCAGACGCAGCCGGAGCCTCTTCTTCAGCAGCTTCCTTTTTCTTGGAAGATTTCTTAGAAGACGCCTTCTTGGCGGGTTTCTTTTCCTCTTCCTCCTGCTTGGGGGCTTCAACCTCTTCGATATCGGCCTCTTTCAGAAGCGCTTCGAGGGCCTTGCCGCGCAGGATGCCTTCGCGAACAATATGCAGGCGACCCTGCTTCTTCCAGTCCTCATAGAGCTTGTCGGCGTCTTTGGCACCAGAGGTCTTGAATTCGTTAACGACCTCTTCATCGCTCACTTCGATGCCATGGTGACGAGCATAGGCGTCCAAAGCGAGATTCTGCTTCACCGTGTCGGCGGCCTGAAGCTTCACATCTTCTTTGAACTGGTCGGCGGTCAGGTTCTGGGCAGCAAGGTAGGCGTCAAGCGTAGCGCCCTGGCGCTGAAGCTGCTCGAAGAAGCTCTGGAGCAAATCGCGCTCGGCGTCTTCGCACATGGCAGCGGGAGCCTCGCCCTGAAGGCGCTTCTGGAGCTCGTAAAGGGCGTTGTTCTCCATGATGCGGGGAATCATATCGCCTTTTTGAGCCTCAATCTGCTCGCCCATCTTGGAGCGGAGCTCGGCAACGTCGGCAAAGCCGAGGTTTTCCTTGACCCACTCGTCGGTGAATTCGGGAGTGATCTTCTTCTTGACAGCCTTGACCTCAACGTCGAACACGACTTTCTCGGTCTTGCCCTTCAAAATGCTGGTCAGCATGCAGGGGTTGGAGTCGACTTCGATTTCGAAGTGCTTGGACTCGCCCTTTTTGCAGCCCACGAGCTCGGCATCGAAAGCGGCAGGGAAAAGATTCTGCCCGAGCTCATAGAGGCGCTCGTCGGTAGAAAGCGATGCGATATCTTCGCCCTTGTCGTCGACGGCCTTGATGGCAAGCTCGACGGCGGAATCGGCCTTGACCTTGGTGTTGGCCGGGGCGTTTTTGTAATCGTAGTAGTAGTTGCCCAAAGCAGCGATCTGCTCGTCGATTTCGGTTTCGCTGGCAGTCTTGAAGGGAATTTCGACATGCACAGGCGAATAATCGGAAAGCTCCAAGGCGGGCTTGACTTCGAATTCGACGGAATAGACGTAGTCTTTGCCCTCTTCGACAACACCCTGGCCCTCAGAGAACTTAGGCTGCGAAATCATGACGAGGTCGGCTTCGTCGACAGCCAAGGGGAAGGTTTCGTTGAGAAGATCCTCGGCAACCGAAGCTATGATGGATTCCTTGCCGATATTGGCATCGATGATTTGGCGCGGAACATGGCCGGGGCGAAAGCCCGGGAAACGGTATTTCTTGCCAAAATCTTTGTAGGTCTTCTTGATTCGGGCGTCGACATCGGCGGCTTCAATGGTCACCGTGAGCTTAGTGGCGCCGGACTCGAGAACCTCAACGTTCGTTTTCAACTTTTCCTCCATCTGGATCTTCGCTCAAAGCTCGCCCACGCGAGCAAAACTGACCGAGACGCGCATTCGGGCACGTCAGCGTCGCGGCGATTTGGTGCGGGCGAAAGGACTTGAACCTTCACGGGTATTACCCACCAGAACCTAAATCTGGCGCGTCTGCCAATTCCGCCACGCCCGCACGTTCGCAAGCGCACGCATGCCCGCATGGACACGCAACAGTGCACTATATCAAAAAAGCCGCAGGTTGTAACGCAAGGCTTCGGAATACACAAGAGCAGCGGGGAGCGTCCCGGCAAACCGCCCTTAAGAAAGCGCCGAAGCAGAGAAATACACGTCGAGGGCAGATGGAATAACAGAGATGTCGAAACTCTTGCCCCGCATCACCTCTCCATCGATCTGAGCGGGCGGTTCCCTGTCGAATTCAAGCGAGAGCGATTTGGCGCCAAAGAAGTCGAAGGCGCCGGCACACTTTACGTGCTTGCCATCTTTAGCCTTCGCGAAAAGATATGCGGCCCTCACCATGGAAAGCGGGGCTTTGGCAATGCAGCAATCGATCACGCCATCAGACGGGTCGGCTTCGGGACATATGCGAAAACCCCCACCGTATGTCGGGCCGATTTGGGCTGCGAGCAGGTGCATCGAACCTTCTTTTACCTGGATGCCATCGACCATGGCCCGATAGGCATAGGCATCCCTGTGAAACGCAAGCTGGCTCACGCCTTCTTCCACAAACAAACGCGTCCCAGACCGTCCCGTACGCTGGCGCCGCTCATGCGTTCCCAAGGCGATGGCGGCATCGAGCCCAAACGAAAGCGTCTCGATGAAATATTCGCCGTTGCATACCCCCACATCAACGCTTCGAAGCTGCACCGAGGCAAATTGGCCGAAAGCGTTCTCCATGGAAAAATCCATGCCGAGCGTGCGAGCGTAATCGTTTCCGTTTCCGCAGGGAATCAAGGCGAGCGCCGGGCGAAGCGAGCGCGGCAACGACATCAGCCCCGCGACGATTTCATGCACGACGCCGTCGCCGCCGCATGCAAGAACACAATCGTAGTCGCCGGCATGGGCGGCTATCTCGGTGGCGTGGCCGGATTGTTTCGTGGTCTCTATATCGAGAAATTCAAAGGGAGATTCGGCGCCACCCGCCGCATAGCGCAGGAAGGCGGCCGCCCGAGCGCCATCGCCGTTTCGGGCTGCTGGGTTCACGATGGCAAGCACTTTGCCCATATTGACCATGTTGGTCCCCTTCTTTAAGCAATCTTGTGCGCGAATAACGCAATTCGACATTATATCGACGAGAGCGAGCAGCAAAGGCGGCCAAGCACGGGAGAAAAAAGAAAAGCCGCTAAGCGGCTTTTGCGACGAGCATATGCTGTGACCAACCCTTACTTGAGGGGCGGCTCTGCCATTTCCCAGCTGGCAAGGAACTCATCGGCATTGTCGTAAGGACGAGTGCAGCGATCATCGCCGTCGCTGATTTCAACCCAGAAACCCTCGCGTCCATATTTACGATCGAGTGGATCGATTCGATATACGAGACCCGGCTCAAGGCTCAAGCCCGTAACAAGCGCGCGCTTGCCACGGTATCTCATCATATCGCTCATGCCCAAAACCACCGCCTTTCTTCTGCACTTCGTATGTGAACGCCAAGCGTTCTCAAAAAAAACTGAGGGATTATCATACTCGCCGAACGCCACAAGCGGAAGACCGAGCAATAAAATTTCGCCGCATTCGACTATTTTTCCGCAAACAAAAACACCTAGAACAAAAAGAAAGGCCAGGTAACCTGGCCTTTGTAAGTGCTGGTGGATCGTCGGGGACTCGAACCCCGGACCTTGGGATTAAGAGTCCCCTGCTCTACCAACTAAGCTAACGATCCGAAAAGAAAGCCTATGTAAAGGTTCGCGGTTTCCCGCGCCGCCCCATGCAAGCTTTCTTTGCATGCGACGCCTTGCATCCTAAAGAAGAAACTGGGGTGGGTGATCGGATTCGAACCGACGACCTCAAGAGCCACAATCTTGCGCCCTAACCAACTAGGCCACACCCACCATGTTTCTTTTTCAAGAACCGCCAAGCACATGGCCAAGCGGCAAGCGAATACTATACAGATGTATGCGCCGTTACGCAAGAGGAAATTTGAAAATTTCGACGAAGCTTTTTTCATCAAGCAATGGTGCCCCCGGCGGGAATCCCGGTCGCGCTGCGCGCGCCCTAGCCCCTCGGGCTCGCGCCCTCGGGCGAATTCCTAAAAACTGCCCACTGGGCAGTTTTCTTGACGGAATTCCACCTCATCGGTTCGATTCCGCCGGCAAGAGTTTTCCTATCAAGCAATGGTGCCCCCGGCGGGAATCGAACCCACAACCATCGGATTAGAAGTCCGGTGCTCTATCCGTTGAGCCACGGGGGCATATGCAGCGAACTATTATAGACGAAGCAAAGTCCGTCGCGCCGAGCTAATTATTCGCTTTTTTCGGCCTTCGGCTCATCGGGCTCGAAATCGATCGTGGGAGCATCGTTCCACACTTCCTCGAGGCGATAGTAATCGCGTCCCTCTGGTTGGAAGCAATGAACGACGAAATCGCCAAAATCGAGCAGCGCCCAAAAGCCCTCGTCGGCACCTTCGATGCCAAAAGGTTTCACGCCGGCCTCTTTGACCTCGGCTTCTTCGATTGCGTCAAGAACCGCAGAGACCTGTCGATTGTTTTGCGCGGTGACAATCACGAAATAATCGGTTGCGCTCATAAGCTCGCGAACGTCTTGTATCACGATGTCGGTAGCCTTCTTCGAATCGGCCGCACGAGCTGCGATCATGACTTTATCGAGAGCTGACAATCCCTTATCTTTCGCCATTCGGCTTATCCTTTCTTCACGGCCAGGCGCATGCCCGGCAATTACTCAATCGGTATGATGCGCGCACCGCTTGGCGTGCGCTCTACTTCGGCACGCTTCGCGACAAAGCCCTCGGCATCTGGCGCTTCGGCGCACAAATCATCGCTTTCTGTATGTGGGCAAGCTTGGACTATCTCTGCAGACACGTTTGCGTCCGCCCGATCGCCCGATACGGCAACCTGCTGTGGCTCTGCGTAGCGATCGGCATGTTCCTCTTGCATGTGGACGCGTTTTTCATCTCGAACGCGCGCGCGTTCCTCGGCCGCCTTGCGAGCAAGCATCATCTGTTGCTCGGCCTGGCGCGCAAGCAATTCACGACGCTCAATTTCATCGGCAAGCGATTGCTTGGATGCCTCGATATCCGATTCGGCTTTTGCAGCCTCTTCTTGCGCCAGACGCTCCTTTCGGGCAACGACCAAAGAATTGTACACATCGAGCGAAGGCGGCGCCACCACCATGTCGGCCGAAAGGAGGTACATGAAATTCGCTTTATACGTGCGATAGAACAGCTCTTCCAGACACACTTCGCCGACCGCCTCGCGCAATCCGGCGATATCGGGAAAATCGCGCCCAGGCTCAATGATATCGGCCACGAACACGACCATGTCAAGATCGGTCATGCCAACCGCACCGCAGGTATGACGCCCGATAGCCTGCAACACCGCCCCGGAAAGCTCGGGGAACTCATCGGCGAGCGTAGCTTCCGCCGTCCAGGAATGGAGCACGCCCGTAGCGTGCTCGCGCACCTCGCGATTGGCAAGCTTCAGCTTTTTCGCCTTGCGTTTCAGCTCGTCGGAGGTAAGCGATTTATCCCAATCGTGCAAAAGACCGGCAACGGCTGCTTCAGTCTGATCGACGCCGTAAATTCGCGCCAACTGCTCGGCGGTCTGGGAAACGCCAAGCGAATGGCGGTAGCGAGACGACTTCACGCGATTCCGCAAGGCTTCTCGCATCTCGTCGAAACGGTCGGGCGTGATGATTGTCATCTGCGCGTCAACCGACCCACACGGCTTGCCCTGCTTCTTTTTCTTGTTTTTCTTGCCTTTTGCCATGCTTACCGCTCCTCGCAAATCAAGCAACGTCAACGCCGATAAAGCCCATGCGTGTGAATATAGTCTGCCACAACGGATGGCACCGAATCGGCAATGGAGAGACCCGCTTTCGCTTTCTCCCTCAAATCGGTAGAAGATACGTCCATCGCGGGCATGTCGACTTCGAAAATCTCGGAAGCTCCGATGGCATGCGCGATGCTTTGCAACGCCCCGGGCGAAAGCAAAAAACCAGGACGATGCGAAACCACAGCGAAGCGCGCCAAGCTCCCCAAAGATTCAGCATCGTGCCACTCGGGAAGATGCAGGGCGGCATCGAGGCCCATAAGGAACACGAGTTCAACGTTATCGGGGTAAAAATCGCGCAGTTCGCGCAGGGTATCGACTGCATAGGTCTCCCCCGCGCGATCGATTTCAATACGGCTCGCAGCAAACTGCGGCATGGCTTCAATAGCGGAACACACCATGGCCAAACGATCGTCTGCCGAAGAAAGAGGCTTGCCGTGCTTCATCCACGGATCGCCCGCAACCACGAACAACACGCCCGCCAAATCCAACGAGCGCATCGCACATTCGGCTATGGCGATGTGCCCTTTATGAACGGGGTCGAATGTACCGCCCATGATTCCCAGTCGGCAAGATTTCCCATCAAGGCCTACGGCATTAAGACGAGTGAATACCGAAGGCCCCGCCGATGCGATTGCTTCTCTTTCGCTTGCTTCCATGCTACGGGCGAACCTGCCCCGTTCCGCTCACAAGGTATTTGTAGGTGGTGAGCGCTTCTAGCGCGAAGGGGCCACGCACGTGCAACTTCTGGGTTGAAATGCCGATTTCTGCACCCAGGCCGAAACAGCCGCCATCGGTAAAACGGGTCGAGACATTGGCGTATACCGCTGCCGCGTCGACGCGCGAGAAAAACTCCTCGATGGCAGCCGCCCCGCATTCGCTTGCCTCATCGGCCACAATGCATTCGGAATGCCCCGTGCCATAGCGATTGATATGCTCTATAGCCTCGGAAACGCCGCTGACGACTTTCACGCTTATCTCAAGCGCCAGATATTCACGCCCCCAATCGTCGCAGGTCGCATCGGCAAAAGAGGTCGACACGCCGGCTTTCTCGGCAGCCTCGCGAGCATCGCCGTCGCCATGAACGAAAACCCCCGCATCAACGAGCGCCGCAATCGCCTTGGGGAGGAAATCAAGTGCGATCGACTTATCAACCAGCAGCGATTCGCATGCATTGCACACGCCGACGCGCTGCGTTTTCGCATTCAGCAAAATGGTTATCGCCCGATTGAAATCGGCCGTCTCGTGGACGTAAATATGACAATTGCCCGTACCCGTCTCGATGACGGGCACCGTGGCGTGCTCAACGCAATGGCGAATAAGACCAGACCCGCCGCGCGGAATAAGCACATCGACGATGCCGCGCATGCACATAAGCGCATCGGTTGCGGCCCTATCGGGAGTATCGACGAATGAAATAGCATCGGCGGGCAGCCCCGACTCAACGAGAGCTTCGCGCAGCGCCACCACAATAGCCTCATTGGAGCGCAGAGCTTGCGAACCGCCGCGTAAAATGCATGCGTTGCCCGATTTCAAGCTGATACCAGCGGCATCGGCCGTCACATTCGGGCGCGCTTCATACACCATGGCGACCACGCCCAACGGCACGCTGACGCGCCGCATCTGCATACCGCCATCCATTTCGCGGCGCTCAAGCACACGACCCACCGAATCGGGAAGCTCGGCGAGCGATTCAAGCGCCGAAGCCATCGCCTCGATGCGGCCTTCGTCCAACCGAAGCCTGTCAAGCATGCCGGCCGACATGCCGGCGGCCTTGCCCGCCTCCATATCGGCGCCATTGCCCTCAAGGATCTCGGAGGCATGCGCGCGCAAAGCATTCGCCATGGCAAAAAGAGCCCGATTGCGAACCTCTTGCGAAGCGCACCCCACAACGCGGGAAGCATCCTGCGCGGCAAGCGCAATTTCTCGAACTGTTTCTTCGACCTGAGACATGTTTGCTCCCAACATCGTTTCGCACGGGATGCGCGGCTCCGTTTTTATCAAATCCCGTTCGCGGCGAACAGCCATCGAATGCCGTTTCGCAAACCAGGGTTCAACCAAAGCCGAATCGCATGCCAAGCCACAACCGCAGTGCCTTATTCGAACAAGATTAATTCATCACGATGAATCGCGACGTCCGCATCTCCCGAACCCATCAATTCCGACGAGCAGCGGGCCAATCCCCGCCCGATGACGAATCCATCGGCATCTACCACGTCAACGACATCTTCGGCGTCGAAATCGCCTTCGATGCGCGTAATGCCCACGGCGAGCAACGAATTGCCGCCCTCGACGATGGCACGGGCGGCGCCGTCATCGACATGCAATGCGCCTTTCACCGAATCGCCCAGAGCAATCCACAGCTTGCGGGGCGTTATTTCATGCGGCACCTCGGCGCCAGTGAACAGCGTTCCTATCGGGTCGTCGGCCAAAGAGCGCACCACGGCATCTTCCGCGCGGCCGCTGCAAATAACGAGCGGAATTCCCGCAGCTGCCAAAACGCGAGCACTCGTGAGCTTCGTCACCATTCCGCCCGAGCCCACAGCGCTGCCCGCCCCCGATGCGCCCGCGAGGATTTCCGGCGTGATGCGATCGACGCGCTTGATGAGCTGCGCCGAAGGGTCGGTTTTCGGGTTCGACGTATACAGCCCGTCGATATCGCTCAGAATCACAACGCGGTCGGCATTCGACAGGCATGCGACGAGCGCCGCCAGCGTATCGTTGTCGCCGAATTTGATTTGCTCCACCGACACGGTGTCGTTTTCGTTCACGATAGGCACGGCGTCAAGCTCAACCAATCGGCGAAACGTATCGCGCGCATGCAGATACGCATTGCGATCAGCGGTATCGCGGCGCGTGAGCAACACGAGCGACGTGAGCATGCCGTATGGGGAAAACACCTGGTCATATGCTGCAAGAAGCGCCCGCTGCCCCACGCTCGCAGCCGCCTGAACTGTTGGCATGTCATCGGGCCGGCGAAGAGGCAACCCCAACGCCTCAAGCCCGCAGGGAATCGCTCCCGAGCTCACGATGATCACGCGCCAACCGTCGCGACGCACGCGGGCTACCTGATGAGCCAAATCGGCAAGATAGGCCCTGTCGCATCGACCCTCGTCGTCCGTCAGCGTGTTCGAGCCGATCTTCACAACGGCCGTGCGATATGTTTTGGCGGCAGCCTGGGTACCAGCCGTCATGCCAAACGCCTCCTCTTTTTCGAACTAGTCATCAAGTTCAGCGAAAATATCCTCGCGCGTTTCAGCCGTTTCGAACTCAAACGAGCGTCCAACGATTCGAATCTCGTCTCCGTTGACGGCGCCGGCTTTGATGAGCTCTTTTTCCAGGCCCAATCGATTGAACCGATGCTGCAAAAACGAAAGAGCCTCATCGTTTTCCCAGTCGGTTTGAACGACCATGCGCTCGATTTGAATGCCCTCAACGCGGAAAATGCCATCGGAAAGCTTGCGGACGGTGTATTTTCGATCACGCTGTTCGCGCTTGTGCTGCCACACCTGGTCGTATTGAATTTCGGCGTTCTGCTCTTTTTTGGCGGCAGTGCGCAATTCGAACACCTTGCCAGCAATCGCATGGATAAGAGAGTCGACGCCTTTGCCCGTAAGAGCCGAGATTTCGAACACGCGCGAAGCCTCGTCAACGCCATCGGCAAATTCGTTGCCATCGAACGCGGCGATGGCATCGCGGCGAACTTCTTCCTTCAGCCGCTTGACGGCATCTTCGGTACCGGCAACGTCGACCTTGTTCGCGACGACGATGCGCGGACGCGCGGCAAGCTCGTCGGCATACATGGCAAGCTCGCGATTGATGATGCGGTAATCTTCCACGGGGTCGCGCCCTTCGTAGCCCCCCGTCATATCGACCACATGCACGATAAGAGCCGTACGCTCAATGTGGCGGAGGAATTCATGCCCGAGCCCCTTGCCTTCATGGGCGCCCTCAATCAAGCCCGGAATATCTGCCACGACGAAATTGTGCTCGTCGCCCTGCACGACTCCCAAATTCGGCACCAAGGTGGTAAACGGATAATCGGCAATCTTGGGGCGAGCGGCGCTCATTCGAGAGATAAGCGAGCTTTTTCCCGCCGAGGGAACACCGACGAGCGCGGCATCTGCCATGAGCTTCATCTCAAGCTCAATCCAGCATTCTTGCGCAGGCTCGCCGAGCTCTGCGAAAGCCGGCGCGCGGCGGGTCGATGTCACAAAATGGATGTTCCCACGACCGCCATGGCCACCTTCGGCGACAACAACGCGCTCGCCATCATGCGTGAGATCGGCAATGAGTTCGCCTGTTTCTTTGCTATCCTCGAAATACTCATGGACGACGGTGCCAACGGGGACCTTCAGAATAAGATCCTCGCCGCTGGCGCCATGCATGCGCTTGCCCATGCCGTGGGTTCCTCGCGTTGCCTTGAAATGGTGCTTGAAGCGATAATCGAGCAGCGAGGAAACCGATTGGTCGGCCTCAAGAACAACGTCGCCGCCATGGCCGCCGTCGCCGCCATCGGGACCGCCCTTGGGAACATGGGCCTCGCGACGAAAGCTCATGCAGCCAGCACCGCCGTCGCCGCCTTTTACGAAAATACGTACTTTGTCTACGAACATAGCGTTCCTTTATCTAGAAGAGAGCCGGCAAGCCGACGCTTCGGTGAACATTTATGCAATGCCGAGATTACACGCAGCAACGAGCTTCGCCAACGAAAAAGAACGGGGGCCATCCTAAATACGGAAAAAGCCCGCCGCATACGCGGCGAGCTTTCTCCTCCCCTTATAAACCCCTCTGGTCGCGTGAGGCTATTCAGCGTTCTCGACCGTTAGAGGACGAACATGCACAAATCGGCGGCAGCCCTTGGTGCGACGGGTGCTCTTCGTGAACTCCACGGTGCCCTCGCACAGAGCGAACAGGGTGTCGTCTTTGCCGCGGCCAACGTTCTCGCCGGGATGGAAGTGGGTGCCACGCTGGCGAACAATGATGTTGCCGGCGATAACGTGCTCGCCACCATAGCGTTTCACGCCAAGTCGCTGAGAATGAGAATCGCGACCATTACGGGTGGAGCCAAGACCTTTTTTATGAGCCATGAGTATCTACCTACCTTCTGAGTTAACTAGCCGATGCTCTCGATCTTCAAGCGAGTGTGAAGCTGGCGATGACCGCGAAGCTTCTTGTAGTTCTTGCGCTTCTTGAATTTGAAGACGAGAACCTTGTCGCCCTTGAACTGATCGACGATGGTAGCCACGACCTTGGTCTTGGCAGCCTCGGCGGGGTCGGCAACGACCTTCGCGCCGTCGACGACGGCGATGGCCTGCAACTCAACCTTGGCACCGATTTCGCCTTCGAGCTTTTCGGTGACGAGGATGTCGCCAGCAGCAACTTTGTACTGCTTGCCACCAGTTTTAACGATAGCGTACATGTATGTTTCTCCTTGATTTTGCGGAACCTGAAAAGTTCCTACGTCTACTTCGCTTGCCGCCTTATGCAGCGCACGTGAGCGGTGGGAAACGGTTACCGCCATGTCGCGCCAATACAGCAAACTCCGCTATTATACGCCATCAAAAAGTTTTGACAAGGGGCGTTTTGTCCTTTCGGCATGATATCGCGATGCGCGCAATCCTGCGGCCTTGCCGGCGAAGGCGCCTCAAGTGACGCCTTCGCCAATCGAGGGCGCCCTCCCTTGCCTAGTGCGCTTCCGCCCAGTTCGCACCAGTGCTCACTTCAGCGATCAGCGGTACCTTCAGCTCCACAACCGAACCCATCACGTCGGCGACCATTTCCGACAAGCGTTCAACCTCGTCGGCGGGCACGCTGAAATCAAGTTCGTCGTGTACCTGCAGCATAAGCTTCGCTTTAAAGCCATCGGCCACCAAGCGACGCTGCACCTCGTTCATCGCCAGTTTGATGATATCTGCGGCGCTGCCCTGCATGGGGTGGTTCATCGCCGTGCGCTCGCCGAAACTACGCTGCATCTTGTTCGATGCGCGCAACTCGGGAATATGGCGCTTGCGGCCGAACATCGTTACCGCATAGCCGGCCTCTTTCGCCGAAGCAACTGTTTCGTCGAGATAAGCGCGCACGCGCGGGTAGGCCTCGAAGTAGCGATCGATCATTTCTTGCGCCTCTTTGAAACCGATGCCGAGGCTTTGTGCGAGGCCAAACGCCTGCTGACCGTACACAATGCCAAAATTGACGGCTTTCGCGCGGCTGCGCAGCTGTGGGGTCACATCCTGCACGGGCAGGCCGAACACGCGCGCGGCCGTATTCGCGTGGAAATCGGCGCCCGAGCAAAACGCATCAATCAAATGCTCGTCACCTGACAGGTGCGCAAGCAGGCGAAGCTCAATCTGAGAGTAGTCAGCGCCCACGAACACATCGCCCTCTTGCAGCGGAACAAAACAGGCGCGCACATGTCGCCCGAATTCGGTTCGCACGGGAATGTTCTGCAGGTTCGGATCGCTCGACGACAGGCGCCCTGTAGTGGTGACTGTCTGATTGAAGCTCGTATGCACCAATCCGTCACCACGGCGCATTCGCGGCAACGCATCGAGATAAGTCGATTTCATCTTCGCCAATTCACGATAACGAAGCACCTTCGCGGCGATAGGGTGCACATCCACCAGTTTGGCGAGCGTTTTTGCGTCGGTCGAATAACCGCGCGAGTTCTTTTTGCCCGCGGGAAGTTCAAGAACCTCAAACAAAATATGGCCGAGCTGCTTGGGGGAATCGACATTGAACTCCTCCCCCGCCAATTCATGGATTTCGTCGCGCAAGCCATCGAGTTCCGAGGCGGTTTCCGCGGCAATTCGAGCAAGCTCGTCGGCATCGATTCGAGCTCCCACGCGCTCCATCTGAACCAGCGTGGCCACAAGGGGCAGATCGATGCGCTCGTACACATCAAGGGAGCCGTCTTTCCTAAGAGCCTCGCGCAAAGCCTCTGCCAAGCGATGGGCCACCAAAGTATGCATCGCCGCCTGGGCGCGCTCGTCTTCGCTTTCAGGCAAAGCAGCGCTTAGATAGGCGTCACACAGCGTCCCATATTCATATTTCGTCATATTGGAATTCAGCAAGTAAGCCGCAAGCCCGATGTCGAAAAAGCGCGCTTCGTGGAGATCGGAATCGCCGATAAGCGCAGCGTCCGCAGAATCGACCGGATAGACTTCCTGCAAGGCACGCTTGCAATCGAGCGCGCAGAAATGGCCTTCGCGCACAATATCCACGAAAGCCTCGCGAGCATCGTCGCCTTCAAACATGAGCACCGAATCGGGCAGGCCGACGAACAATCGATGGGGTTCCGCAAATAAACTTTCTTGAGCTTCGATGAGAAACTCAACGCCCATGCATATATCTTGCTCGATGGCAGCCTTCAACGCGTCGCGTGCATAATCGCCCACCACGGGTGCCGAACTAGGGAGTTCGAGCTTAGACGGCGCGGCAAGCGTCGCATCGGCCCCGGCAATGGCCAAAACCTTGGCAAGATGGGCGTTGAACCGAACGGCACCGAACGCCTCCGCCACTTTTCCTTCGTCGAAGTCGGGGAACTTCACCGCCTGCAAATCGAGATCGAATTCCAAGTCGCGGACAATGGTCGCCACGTTTTTGCTGGTGTAAGCATCGTCTTTGTGCTCGGTCAGGTTCTGAAGTTGTTTACCTTTAAGCTTGTCGAGATTGTCGTAGATGCCATCTATGCTGCCATAGCTCTGCAGGAGCTTAGCCGCCGTCTTATCCCCAATGCCGGGCACGCCGGGGATATTGTCGGAAGAATCGCCTTTTAGGCCCAAGAAATCGGGAAACTGCGCCGGCGTCACGCCATAGCGCTCCTCTACCTCGGCCGGGCCATAGATGGCCACGTCGGTGATGCCTTTTTTCGTTGTAACGACGTGCGTGCGATCGGTGACGAGCTGGTAGACGTCTTTATCGCCGCTCACAAGCAAGGTCTCGTATCCCAGCTCTTCATCGCGGGCCGCCACCGTGCCCAACACATCGTCGCCCTCCCAGCCCTTCACGCGCACCACGGGCACGTTCATGGATTCCAGCAAAGCTTCGATTACGGGAAATTGAGCCTTCAAATCGTCGTCCATCGGCGGGCGCTGGGCCTTGTATTGCTCGAGCGCCTCCATGCGAAATGCAGGGCGACCGGCGTCGAAAGCGCACACCACGGCGTCGGGACGAGCCATTTCGTAAAATTTCAGGAACATGGACAAAAAGCCGAATGCCGCATTGGTGGGCGTTCCATCGGGGGCGTTCATGGTCGGCGGTACGGCATGATAGGCTCGGTGCATGAGCGAATTGCCGTCGATGACGGCGATCTTCTTTGGCATAATACGTCCTTCGACCGATTTCGGCTGATTTCTTTTGTGGAAGTATAGCCTGAGCCGACGACGAAATTCGAAGATGCACCGACAACCCGCAGAAATGGGCTGCGGGCTTTCGGCGCAATAGAACGGAGCCTCGCATGCTCGCTTTGCGCATATCGGCTAGCGCCGCATTGGCGTTGCTCGCGTCCACCGCCATTCTGGCCAGCTCGATCGCTTTTCGTGCTCCTCTGCGCGAGCGTTTCGGCAATCAGCTTGCGGCAGTGCGACCCTGGGTAGCGCTCGCCTGTATCCCCGTGGGGTTTTGGCTAATGGAATTTCCCTACAACACCGCGCTTTCGCAAATGGAAAGCCAATGGGTGGGCGCGGGAACCCTAGCGCTCGCGGTACTTTATGCCATCGTGTATTTCCTGGGGCAGCGCACGAAAGGCGCCATGGCGGCATTTTTGGTCGCGTGTCTGGCGTGCGGGGTGGCAAACCACTACGTAGCCCAATTCAAAGGGCAACCCATTTTGCCCTCAGACGTGCTTGCCGCCCAAACGGCTGCATCGGTAAGTGGCGGATACGAGTACGCCATCGACAATACGCTGGCCTTTGCTCTTGCGGCCTTGTTTGCCATGCTTGCGGCCATTGCGGCAATACCACCCGCCAAACACACCCGCACGATCGCCATCGCGAACACGTCTTTTGGCGCCATCGCCCTTGCGGCATGCTGCGTATGGGTTTCGACCGTCAACATCGAAGATGACATCGGCGTTCGCGTAGATGTATGGAGCAGCCTGGATTCTTATCAGCAGCAAGGCTCGCTTCTATGTTTCGCCCAACGCGCGCAGAAGCTCTCGCCTACCGAGCCTGCGGGTTATTCCGATCAGCGGGCAGCCGAACTGCGCACCCAAAAAGCGAGCGAAGAGACCCTCGACGAGTTGCTCGACGCGCCACGAGTTATACGCGCCGCCGAGGCGACCGATCCCGAGATCCAGCCCACCATCGTGGCCATCATGAACGAAACTTATTCCGATTTAACGCTGTATCCGCATGTGGCCTCCGCATATGAGGGACCCTTTTCTTTCTCGAGCTATGCGGGAACCATCGCCACCGGCAACGCATACGTATCCGCCATGGGCGGAGGCACCTGCAACAGCGAATTCGAATTCCTCACCGGTTCAAGTATGGGGCTTCTGGGCGCGGGCGTGTATCCATACATGCTCTACAACCTAGAAAGCGCCGACAATATCGCCTCGTATTTGCGATCGATTGGCTATGCGACGAGTGCCATCCATCCTGCCGATGCTCAGAACTGGCGGCGCGACCGCGTCTACGAGCAGCTCGGATTCGACGAGTTCTACGATATATCGAGCTTCCAGCAAGCCGATCAATTCCGCGACATGGTTGCCGATTCCGCCACGTACGACAAAGTGCTGCAGCTGATCGACGAAAGCGAAGGACCGCAGTTCATCTTCGACGTGACCATCGCCAACCACGGCGGATATGAAACGGGCACGATTCCCGAAGAGGATATGCTCCACGTCGATCTGGGCGAGGAAAGCTCGGCGGAAGTCGATGAATACGTGAGCGCCATCGCGCGCGCCGATGCCGATTTAGCCGTCTTCCTCGATGAGCTTTCAAAACGCGAACAGCCCATCGTCGTCGTGCTGTTCGGCGACCACCAACCCGGTTTCGTAGAAACGCTCGCGAGTTTCAAGACCGACGAATCCGACGAGGGCCCTTCAATTGACGAAACCCAACTGCACTACACCACCCCATACATGCTGTGGACGAACAGCGACCAGCTCGCACGCCATGTGGTACGCGGCGGTGACACAAGCCTGAACTACCTGGCAGCAACCACGATAAAGGCGGCCGGCCTGCCGCTCGACGAGTATTTCGCGTTTCTGTTCGCAACGCGCCAAACGCTGCCCGCCGTCAATTTGAACGGATACATGGACGGCTCACATACTTGGCACTGGAATGGCGATGACGATAGCAACACTGTCGAAGCCTTGTCCGATTTGGCAATCGTGCAGCACGAGAATTTATTCGGAAAGTAAGCGGGCGCGCTTACGACCTTACATAAAAAGCGCCGCTCGGACGAGCGGCGCTTTTGGTTCTAGCATTATTTGGCCGTGATTATTTCTTCAGATCGTCGAGGCTTGCGGCCTTGCCGCCGTAGAGAGCCATGGCTTCGAAGTGAATCTTGGCGACGCCGACCAAGCTCGTGCCGTTTTCCTCGTTGTAGTTGTCGAGGTAGGGCTGATGCTGGAAGTAGTTGGCATCGAGGCTGCCATCAGACAAGGCAACGTTGGGCTGCACGTAGTCGGTGAATTCAACGACCTCAAGCGTCCAGCCCTTAGCGGCCAACAGATCTTTGGCAGCAGCCAAGATCTCGGCATGCGGGGTGGGCGAAGCACCGACCTTGATGGTGGTATCGCTGCCGCTCGCCTGGGGAATGTTGCTCACCACGGAAAAGACCGGCACAACAGTTCCGGAATAGGTGGCGTCAATGAAATCGTAGACTTCCTGGCTTTGCAAAGCCGCCAACAAAGCCTCGATCTTGGCGGATTTCTCATCGCCCGAACGCACGGCCACAACATTGCCGTACTCAGAGGCGGCCTGGGAATCGGCGCCTTCAGCGGCAAATGCGCTCGACGGATCGAGGTCTGCACTCAAAGCGTAGTTGCCATTGATCACCGCGGCATCGACATCGGAAAGCGTGCGAGAAACGCTTGCGGCCTCGGTCTCGACGAACTCAATGTTGTAGGGGTTTTCCTTGATGTCGTTCGTGGTGGCAGTAAGGCCAGCGCCATCGTTGAGCGTCAGCAGGCCCTCGTCCTGCAGCAACAGCAAAGCGCGAGCTTCGTTGGTCGCATCGGACGGAACAGCGATCTTGTGGCTCGACGACGAGGATGACCCGCAGCCAGCAAGAGCCAAAGCGAGCACGCCTGTGGCGGCGGCGCATACGGCGATGCGCCCAATATTTTTCAGGTTCATGACGAAACCCTTTCCTTCTCGCGAATCAAACGATTCGCACCTTCGAAGCGCTTTCGCGCTTCCCTTCCCTATTCCATTCCCGAAGGAAATGAAAACAACTTCGATGCGCCTAGTCCAAAGCTTGCGCCTTGAACCGCTTTTGGGCGCACGCATCCAAGGCCTTTGTACGACCTGGTAAAACTATGAGTCTAACGTGATTAACGGACGCGGTGGTCTATTTTGCGAGCAACGGCCGAACAGATGCTTTGGGCTATTTGAACGATGATCACGCACAGCACGATGGCAACGATCATCACATCGTCTTGGTAGCGCTGATAGCCATATCGAATGGCGATGTCGCCAATGCCGCCCGCGCCAACCGTGCCTGCCATAGCAACGAAGCCGAACAGCGTGATGAATGTGATAGACAATCCGCGAACAAGCGACGGCATGCTTTCAGGCAAAAACACCTTGCGAATAATCTGCCAGGTGTTCGCGCCGAAGCTCTGCGCCGCCTCGATGAGACCACCGTCGATTTCGGCGAGGCTTTGCTCAACCATGCGAGCAACAAACGGAGCGGCCGACACGGTCAAAGGCACAATGGCCGCACCAACGCCGAGCGACGTTCCCACAATGGCCCTCGTGAACGGGATCATGAACACGATGAGGATGATGAACGGAATGGAGCGCATAACGTTCACAATCCACCCAAGAACGCTGTTGAATGCGCGGTGAGGATGAAGGCCGCCCGGGGACGTAAGAACGAGCAGCACGCCCACGGGAATGCCGATAACGTAAGCGAACGCCGTGGAGAGAACCGTCATAACGATAGAGTCCCACGTGCCTTGGGCGAGAAGGGCGCCGTACTGAGCGACAAACGAATTGACGATATCCATTAGTTGCCCCCTTCCGCGCCGAAAAATCCATGGTCGGCCTCGATAAGCAAACGCGTTGCAGCGCTCTTCGGATTGCCGAACACCTCGGCAGTGGGCCCTTGCTCCACTATGCAGCCCGCTTCCAAAACGGCCACCTTGTTGCAAATTTGCTGCGCGACCGAAAGCGAATGCGTGATAACGACCATGGTCACGCCGAGCTCTTTATTGATATCGCGCAAAAGGCCGAGAATGGAGTGCGTGGTAAGCGTGTCGAGCGCGCTTGTTGCCTCGTCGCACAGCATGATCTTCGGATTCGAGGCCAATGCGCGGGCAATGGCGACGCGCTGCTGCTGGCCGCCGGAAAGCTGGCTGGGGTAATTGCCCGCCTTACCCGACAGCCCCACCAATTCGAGCAATTCGAGCGCGCGGGCCTCCGCCTGTTTTTTCGAAACGCCATGCAGTTCCAAGGGAAATGTCACGTTGCGCAAGACCGTTCGCTGCGCGAAGAGGCTGAAATTCTGGAAAATCATGCCGATGGACTCTCGCAAGCCGATGAGCTGCTTTCCCGAATAGTCGCTCACATCGGCGCCATCGATGAACAAGCGCCCCGACGTCGGGCGCTCAAGCAAGTTGATGCACCGAACGAGCGTCGATTTGCCGGCGCCCGATTGGCCAATAATGCCGAAGATGTCGCCCGCCTCAACATGCAGGTTCACATCGACAAGCGCCTCGTGTTCGCCGGACGATCCGGTATACGTTTTCGATACGTGGTCTAAAACAATCATGATGCCTCATAAGGGGTCTAAGAAAATCCGCAGAAGATGAAAAGGCTTTACGCCTGAGCGCCAAAGCGAGAGCAGCAGCACCCAGGCTTGGGCATGGACATCGCGCTTTCGGGCATGATATGTGCGGAAATCAGGTTCATACCAGCGTATACTACCTGACGATTCGCGGCCGTCAATATGAATCGCCCGCTTTATCGGCGAGCGATTCTTGCAATTATCGATGGTTGGATACCTGCTATTCAGATAACCTGTATAAATTAACGAACGAATGCCCTTTACTGCTCAACCGGCCTTGAGTATGGATACAGCTCGTCGTAGCGCGAGAGATAAGGATTGTTGCCATCGACGTAATTCGCCGATAGGGCCGCAAGTATCTCGTCTTGATGCTGCGAGGGAATATCGTATTGGACGCTTACCGCCCATGCATCGGTAAGCGAGGTTATTCGGCCGATTTGACATTCGTAAAGCTCGACGATATTCGCCGCGTCTTTCGCATAGGAAGAGCTTGCCGAAACTTTCAAATCCTCAATCTCGGCAAGGGCCGCCTCAAGATCGCTCTTCACCTTATCGGCCGTATTCTTCGCCACGTTCCTTTCATCCAAAGAGCGGGCCATATAAAGGCCGTTGAAGTCGTCCACACAATCGACGATTCGATCAGAGTAGCCATCGAGTGCGTCGTAAGCGCTGCTCAGGGTTTGGAAAACCTGTTCGTCGGTAGGGGCAGATTCCTCTTTGGCAAGGGTATCTTTCTCTGATTCCTGCTGCGCGTTCTCGTTCGCGGGCTCCTGTTCGCTTTGCTTTTGCTCGCTTTGCTGCGACTGGGTCTCTTCGGTTGAAGCAGCTTTGCCCCCAAGGCCTGCGTCGCCGAAACGATAGTAGGCAAGCACGGCAGTAGCCGCAGCAAGCAAAACGATGACAAAGCACAGCACAATAAGCATGCGCTTGCGCTTGCGCGCCGCCAAGTCGGGGCGATCGAGGCCAAAACGCTTCGGTTCTGCATCGCTCGGCAGTACCAGCGTGTCCGTTCCATCGAAAGCCATGGGCTCGGGCTTCGATACCGAAGGCTGAGCCGCTCGAGGAATTACCGGTGCGGCCTCGCGCTCGTCGATGGGAGCCTCGGCCACCGAAGCGCTTTCTTTGCCGGGTTTCTTGTTTGGCGCAACGTCGAAATCGTCCAGCGGCTCAAGCTCCCCCGAAAGGTCGCCATCGTCAAGAGCATCGACGTCCTCGGCACCAATATGCCCGCTCGATGCCTTGCCATCTTTTAACGCATCGACGACCACGATGCCATCGGAGCCATCCGAGGCATCGGAAGGCAAATCGTCATGAAGCTCAATCGCAGCGATAGCGCCACGATCGAGTCGGCTTGTTTTTTCGGCCGGAATGGGATTTCCTCCCACAATGTCGAGGCCCCTCATGGGGTCGCTTGCGCCCGACCCGTCGACTTTCACGCTTTCCAGCACGCGAGCGCCGCATTCCGGGCAATATCGCGCACCGGGCTCAAGCGCTTCACCGCACCAAGAACAAAACCTCGCCATGGCCTACATGCCCTCTCCGTAGCCAAAACGGCGAATTTGGTTCAAATCGCGGCGCCAATTCTTTTTCACTTTCACCTGCATATCGAGAAATACTTTGCAGCCGAGCATCTGCTCCAAATCGTGGCGGGCCTCGATACCGACCTTCTTGATGGCCTCGCCGCCCTTGCCGATAATGATGCCTTTCTGGCTGTCGCGCTCGACATAGATATTCGCGAAGATGCGATACATATCCTTCTTGCGATCGTATGTCATTTGGTCGGCCACCACGCCGATGGAGTGCGGCACCTCGTCGCGATAGCTCCGCAGGATTTTCTCGCGTATGAACTCGGCAACCAGCACCTCGAACGGCTGATCGGTGTCCATGTCTTCAGGAAACCACTTCGGGCCTTCGGGCAGCCAGGCAGCCACCGCCTGCACAAAACCCTCGACATTGAAGCCGCTCTTCGACGACAATACGACTTCGTCGTCCCATTTGCCCAGCTCGCGCGCCGCTTCGAGCTGTTGAATGGCAACCTCTTTGCCTACCAGGTCTGCCTTGGTGATAACCAGGATTTTTTTGGCGCCGCGCACTTCGCGCACTTGGCGCGCCACCCATTCGTCGCCCGTGCCAACCGGCTTGCTGGCATCAACGAGAAACGCCACCACGTCGACATCGTCCATGGCCTTGATGGCCGAGGTATTCAATTCCTCGCCAAGCGCATCGTGGGGCTTATGCAGCCCCGGCGTGTCGACCATGATCATTTGCATGTCTTCGCGCGTAACGATGGCACGGAAACGGTGCCGCGTTGTTTGCGCGGTGTTCGACGTGATAGCGACCTTGTGGCCCACCACGGCGTTGATCAATGTGGACTTGCCAGCGTTCGGACGACCTACCAAGGTAACAAACCCGCTGCGAAATTCCTCTGACATGAAGATTCTCTTTCCCTCATCGACGAACCCTTTTGGTTCGCGGCTTTCAATCATGCACATTGTACTGGGGAATTTGCGCGCTGGGCGCATCTTCTGCAACAAGTCCCCAGCTCACACAAAAGCGCCACCGACGACTTCGATTCAGGCAAAAGACTTGTCGAGGGCGCATCAATCGCGCGGATTCCCGAGAGAGAAGCGAAGGCCCGTGCAAGATATGAACCCGAGATGCACCGTTACCCGCGAAGAGCATCGATATATCACAGGGAATTTCTCTCACACGAACCGAAAGGCGCTTAATACGGATTTCGTACGGCCCCGCGCACAACCAAAGACTAGCGAGCCTCCGCAGCTCGCTCATAAGCCTCAACGATTCTTGCAACCAAATTGTGCCGCACCACGTCGCGGCCGGTAAGGTCGCGAAATGCGATGTCTTCCACCCCATCGAGAATGCGCCGCACGCCTTTCAACCCCGAATAGCCGTGAGGCAAATCGACCTGGGTCACATCGCCCGTGACGACCATTTTCGAATTGAATCCCAAACGTGTAAGGAACATCTTCATCTGCTCGGGCGTGGTGTTTTGCGCTTCGTCGAGGATGATGAAGCTGTCGTTGAACGTACGCCCGCGCATGAAGGCAAGCGGTGCGATTTCAATCACGCCGCCCTCGATGAGCTCGCGAGCACGTTCCATATCGGTCATGTCGAACAGCGCGTCGTAAAGCGGGCGAATGTAGGGGTCGACTTTCTCGGTGAGCGTGCCCGGCAAAAAACCAAGATTCTCGCCCGCCTCGACCACCGGACGCGTGAGAATGATGCGATTGACCTCTTTGCGCTTGAGTGCCGCCACAGCCATAGCCATGGCGAGGTACGTTTTGCCTGTGCCAGCAGGACCAATGCCAAACGTCACCGTGTTTTCGCGGATTGCGTCAACATAGCGCTTCTGGCCTGCAGTTTTCGGACGAATCGCTCGGCCTCGGTAGGTGAGCAGAATATCTTCACGCAAAATCGAGGGGGCAAATTCGCCCTGGCGCAAAAGCTCAACCGCACGCCGGGCGTCGTCAATCGTCGGATCGCTTCCCGAAGCCGCCATTTTGATGAAATCGCCGAACAGCGCCGTGAGGCTTTGCACTTCGGCCGCGTCGCCAGCAAGTGCGATGGTGTCGCCCCGCACAGTGATGCGCGCCGAAAACGACCGACTTATTTCACGCAAAACAGCATCTGCGGGCCCCACGATTTGCTCCATGCCGACGCTTTCGGGCAGCGTGAGTGTGATTTGGGTTTCATCGGTCGAAAGAGATTCGTTGCGCATATCGGCCCTTACAAACGCAATTACAGAACCGTTTCATTATAGCGAAGCCATGGATGGGCTTTTCGATTCGATCCATACCCCCGAAATGCGCAAACCGCAGCCAGAAGGCGAAGACTTCCGGCTGCGGCTTTCTAACTGCGAGAAAACAATGCCGCTCTCAAAAACGGCACAACGCTTAGTCGCGCGTGAGCTTGCGATGGATGCGATGAGGCTTAGCGGCCTCTTCACCCAGGCGCTCAACACGGTTTTTCTGATAGCTGTCGAAGTTGCCCTCGAACCAGAACCAATTGCCAGGATTCTCGTCGGTGCCCTCCCAGGCCAAGATATGCGTGGCAATGCGGTCGAGGAACATACGATCGTGGCTGGTAACAACAGCGCATCCCGGGAACTCCATCAACGCCTCTTCAAGGCTCTCGAGCGTTTCAACGTCAAGATCGTTGGTGGGTTCGTCGAGCAGCAGCAGGTTGCCGCCCTGCTTCAACGTGAGCGCGAGATTGAGGCGGTTGCGTTCGCCACCGGAAAGCACGCCAGCGGGCTTTTGCTGGTCGGACCCCTTGAAGCCAAACGCCGACACATATGCGCGGCTCGGCACCTCGGTCTCGCCGACCTGCATATAGTCCAGTCCGTCGGAAACGACCTCCCACAGCGTTTTGCTCGCGTCGATTCCCTCGCGATTCTGATCGACGTAGGAAATCTGCACGGTTTCGCCGAGCTTCAATTCGCCCGAAGTTGGCTGTTCTTTGCCGACAATCATCTTGAACAGGGTCGATTTACCCACACCATTCGGGCCGATCACGCCTACGATGCCGTTGCGCGGCAGGCTGAAAGACAAATCGTCGATGAGCACGCGACCGTCGAATTCCTTATGCAGGTGCTCAACATTGAGCACCTCGGCACCCAAACGCGGGCCAACGGGGATATGGATGTCGGTGAAGTCGACCTTCTTGGATTGCGCGGCCTCGGCGACCATGCGGTCGTAGTTCTCGAGACGGGCCTTGTTTTTGGCCTGGCGCGCCTTCGGGGAGCTGCGCACCCATTCGAGCTCGTTTTGCATACGTTTGGCGAGCTTCGCATCGCGCTGTCCCTGGGCGGCCATGCGGGCGGCCTTCGTTTCCAGATACGTAGAGTAGTTGCCCTTGTAAGGATACAAGCTGCCGCGATCGACCTCGCAGATCCATTCGGCAACATTGTCGAGGAAGTAGCGATCGTGGGTCACAGCGAGCACCGCACCCTGGTAACGATGGAGGAATTGCTCAAGCCACAGCACCGATTCGGCATCGAGGTGGTTGGTCGGCTCGTCGAGCAGCAACAAATCGGGAGCCTCGAGCAGCAATCGGCACAGCGCCACGCGGCGACGCTCGCCGCCCGAAAGCACATTCACCGGCATATCGGGATCGGGGCATTGCAACGCATCCATGGCCTGGGAAAGCTGGCTGTCAAGATCCCAACCGTTGGCGGCATCGATAGCCTCTTGCAGTTTGCCCATCTCGTCCATAAGCGCATCGAAATCGGCATCGGGGTTGGCCATTTCCGCAGAAATCGCATTGAAGCGATCTATCTTCGCAAGCACATCGTCGAAGGCCATCTGAACGTTTTCGAGCACGGTCTTCTCTTCATCGAGCGGCGGCTCCTGCTGAAGGATCCCGACCGAATAGCCAGGCGACAAGCGGGCTTCGCCGTTCGAGACCTCTTCGATTCCCGCCATGATCTTAAGCAGGGTCGACTTCCCCATTCCATTGGGGCCAACCACGCCGATCTTCGCGCCGGGGTAGAAAGACAGCGTAACGTCGTCAAGAATGACTTTGTCGCCGTGCGCTTTGCGCGCTTTATACATGGTGTAGATGAATTCCGCCACAGGCAGACTCCTGTTCTTCGTCGTATGCGCTCATGCAGCGCAAGGCAGCGCCGCCGAAGCGATATTCTATCAGGCTCGCGGCGCGAACACTATTTCGTCACGCACGCGGGCAATGTCGAGGCATACGAAAAGAAGAAAGAAGGTGGATCGAACGGAAGAATCGGAAGACGACGCATGAATCCACCCGTTTCCAACCTCGCCTTAAAAAGGAATCGCGATATTCGACATGATGTCTAAAAAGCACGATGGCCCGCCTCTTGACGAGGCCGGCCATCGGCATTGCTCAATATGATTGTGGCACCTTACACGTTGAACTTGAAGTGCATCACATCGCCATCTTGCACGACGTATTCTTTGCCTTCTTGGCGCAATTTGCCGGCATCGCGGCAACCTTTCTCACCGCCAAGGGAGACATAATCCTCGAAGCTCGCCGTTTCCGCCTTGATGAATCCGCGCTCGAAATCGGAATGGATCACGCCGGCTGCTTGCGGGGCTTTCGCACCCACGGGAATCGTCCAAGCGCGCGTTTCGGTCTCGCCGCTCGTGAAATAGCTCTGCAAGCCAAGCAATGCGTATGCGCTGCGAATCAGGCGAGCAAGACCGCTTTCGGAAAGGCCCAACTCCTCCATGAACATCTTCGCGTCTTCTGAGTCGAGCTCGGCCAAGTCGGCCTCGGTCTTCGCGCAAATGGGAACGGGAATCTGACCATCGATTTCGGGAAGTTCGGCGTTCAACTGGTCTTCGTCAACATTGGCAATGTAGAGCATCGGCTTGCAGGTAAGCAGGCACAGGTCTTTGATCGCGGCGAGCTCCTCGTCGGTTAGGCCCAAGGTAAGTACACGATGGCCCTCGTTAAGACCCTCAAGCACCTTTTTCGCCGTCTCGAACTTAAACATGAGCGACTTGTCGCGCTTGGCTTCTTTTTCCAAACGCGGCAAAGCTTTGTCGACTGTGGCGATGTCAGCCAAAACAAGCTCGGTCTTGATGGTCTCCACGTCGCTTTGCGGGTCGACCTTCTTAGAAACGTGTTCAACGTTCGGATCGCTGAAGAAGCGCACGACTTCGCAAATGGCGTCAGTCTCGCGAATGTTCGCGAGAAATTTGTTGCCCAAACCCTCGCCCTGGCTTGCTCCAGCCACCAGGCCTGCGATATCGACGAACTCGACCGTGGCGGGAACAATCTTCGCCGGGTGGTCGATTTTCGCCAGCTCATCCAGGCGGTAATCGGGAACGGGAACCATACCCGTGTTCGGCTCAATGGTGGCGAATGGATAGTTCGCGGCAAAACCCGTCTTTTTGGTAAGGGCGGTAAACAGCGACGACTTGCCCACGTTGGGCAGTCCAACGATACCGATAGAAAGCGACATGCGCATCCCTTTCATACTTACTTGCGGCGATAAAACTCATCAATGATAGCAAAATGCGACCAAGCCTGCGCCATCTTCGGCAATTCTCCCGCAGGGAACACGACAGAAGCAGCAGGCCGGCTTGCAAATTCGCCCAAAGCGCAGCATGCAGACTGCATGGATGCACACCTCGCCACCCGCCAACGCCGAACGGCGTGCAACCCATCGAGCGCGAGCGAGCGCAGAAAGCACGTTCGCATCCAACAGCCGTCAAGCGAAACAAAAAGCCTCAGCTACATGCTGAACAACCCCATCGTTTGCGCGACATAGGCAATCAAAATCACCACGAGAACCACCGGCGCGATGTATTTGATGACGACCGACCACACATTCGCCAGGCGGAAGTTCGCCGACACGCGAACCTCATCGACAAGCGTTTTCGGCTTAATAATCCAGCCCACGAAAACGCAGGTCATCAGCGCCGAGATAGGCATCATTACCGAATTCGAAATAAAATCGAGGAAGTCGAGGATGCTTGAACCATCGCCCATCGGCTGCACAAACGAAAGCGAACTGTAGCCCAAATTCACCACGACGCCCACCGCCGTGATATACGCGATGGCAATGACGAGCGCGCGCTTGCGCGAACAGCCAGCGCCATCGACGATGATCGACACGCACGTCTCAACAAGCGAAAGCGAGCTGGTGAGCGCCGCGAACAGTACCAGCACGAAGAACGCAATGCCGATAATCGTCGCCGCGCCGCCGAGATTTTGAAACACCTGCGGCAAAATGATGAACATGAGCGACGGGCCAGAATTCTGAGCCACCGCATCGCCCGAACCAAGTGCGGCAAACGTAGCAGGAACGATCATGAGACCCGCGAGCAGCGAGACGCCGAACGTGGTGCCCGCGATTTGCGACACTGACGAGGTGAGCTTCGTGGACTTCTGCAAATAGGAACCATACGTCACCATGATGCCCATAGCGAGCGACAGGGTGAAGAAGGTCTGGCCCAGTGCCGAGATAACGAGCTCCGGCGAGAACTTGCTCACGTCGGGCACCAGGTAATACGACAAGCCATCCATAGCGCCCGGCAACGTTAGCGCATAAATCGCAACCGCCGCAGCCATTACGATAAGCGCCGGCATCATGACGAGGTTCGCTTTCTCGATGCCCTTGTTCACGCCCAGCGCCACGATGAAATACGTCAGCGCCATGAACACCAGCATGCAAACGATACTTTCGGGGCCATTCGCGATGAAATTGGAGAAATACGCACCGCCATCGGCCAGCACATCGGGCGACGTAGTGAAGTAGCCGAGCAAATACTTCGTCACCCAGCCACCGATGACGCAGTAATACGGCACAATGATGAACGGCACAGCCGACATGAAGATGCCGATGAACGCATATTTTTTGCCAAACGCCTTAAACGCACCGATGGAGCTTTGCCCGGTTTTGCGGCCAAGCGACGTTTCGAGCAACAGCAAAGCCAAGCCGATGGTAAACACGAACAGAAGGTACGTCAGCAGAAACGTGCCGCCGCCATATTTCGCGGCCAAATAGGGGAAGCGCCACATGCTACCCAAGCCCACCGCCGATGCGGCCGCAGACAGCACGAACGCAAGCTTCCCCGACCACGTCGCGCGTGGTTTCGCGGCATTTGTCATGATTTGATCCTCCCGCCGCGCAGCGCGGCGCGCAGGCGGCGAATGCCACCCACGATTCTCTCTTGGAAAACAACGGCCCCGACGCGTGGCGGCATACGGAACCGAAAAACTTGAGCGAATATGTTACGGCAAAATGCAGCGCTCCAACCCATTTTCCCCACAGGCGGCACATTGGCCCGGCCGAGTGTCAATCTGACGGCATTTTGACCGAAAGATAGCTGGCTTCACGGAGGTCAAAACGCGCAATTCGGAACGCGGCCTTACGCAAGCAGCGGCGCCATTTCGTCGGGGTATTCGACATGCCAAAAAACAAGGCCCGCTGCCGGCGCATTCTGCCCCGCCGCACGACGGTCGCATGCGGCAAGAACGTCAGCAACCCAATCGGCCCCCCTTCGGCCACGGCCCACTTCGACAAGCGTGCCAACCATCGTACGCACCATGGAATGGAGAAACGCATTGCCCACCACGCAAATGGTTGTCACCTCTGCGCCCGCAATGGTTTCGGGATAAACGGAAAGCTCCATGACGTTGCGATGCGTGGGCTTGCCTACAGCCGAAGCCGCCGTGCAGAAGCTCTTGAAATCATGCTCGCCCAGAAGATGCGTCGCAGCCTCGTTCATCACATCGATATCGAGCGCACCGCCGCCCAAATGCCACGCAAGGGGCGCAATGAGCACAGGACGGGGCGAATCCGTGCAGATATGGTAATGGTATTCGCGCCACAGCGCATCGAAGCGCGCAGAAAAGCCGAGCGGCCGCTCGTCGATTCGCGATATTGAAATCCCCTCGTCAACCAAAGCGTTCAGCGAGCGCTGAAGCCCGCGAAACGAACGCGCTTGAAATTCGTCATCGGCCAGATCAAAACTCACGACCTGGGCACGCGCATGCACGCCGGCATCGGTGCGTCCAGAGCACACAATGGAAACCGGACGCTTATACAGCATGGCTAATGCCTGCTCGAGTTCGCCCTGAACCGTTTTGATGTGCGTTTCCGCTTGGCGGGCAAAGCCGGCAAAACCAGACCCTTCATAACCCAATGTCAGCGACACTGTATGCGAAAACCCCGCGGAAAGCGCCTCTTCAGCACGTTTGGCACGCATCTCGGCGCGAGCAGTCGCAGATGGTGCGCCCGTCGAGACGGGCTCTTCCGGAAAATCGCAAGCAAAACCAGGCACAAAGGCTCCTCTCTTAGCATGGCGCCGAGAAGTATAGCGAAACCGAACGACGCTCGCGAGCAACGTCCAAACAGCGCTACTTCGCGAATAGCGTGCACGAGGCACGAAACAACACGTAACGGTACGAAAGTGCAACGCAATCTATCAACCCTATTGCTTAAGTGGGTTTCAGACTTTTATACTGGTTTCAGCATATACGCAAGGGGGTACACATGGCTGACGCCAACGAGACGAACAAAGCCCGCGCACGCGAGAACGCGCACGAGGGTTCAATCGATATCCATGAATACATCGACGGCAAGGGATTCGTGCCCGAGCCCAATATCAAAACCGAAATCGGCCAGAAAGGCATTATTCGCGCCACCTGTATCTCGAAGCGCAAAGGAACGCGCAAAGAGCCTGTGCCCGAGGGGATCGAAATCGTTGCCCACTTCGGCGCGAAAGACGACGCCCATGCGTCGGGCGATTGGCATCGCCAGGTTTCACTGCTTGCTTGGGAATCGATCGAACGTGCGC
The DNA here is from genome assembly GCA_963631715.1 of Bacteroidaceae bacterium. Lineage (GTDB taxonomy): Bacteria > Actinomycetota > Coriobacteriia > Coriobacteriales > Eggerthellaceae > Slackia. The sequence goes on along the minus strand of CAVGRL010000001.1, from coordinate 14,914 downwards.
AAGCCATGGGCCTCGACGTAAAAGAGGGCGATTTCGCCGAGAACTTCTGCACCGAAGGCATCGACGTGATGCATATGCCCATGGGCACACAGGTAAAAATTGGCGATGACGTGATTGTCGAAATCTCACAGATAGGCAAAGTCTGTCACACGCGATGCGCCATCTATTACCTGGCGGGCGATTGCATCTTCCCGCGCGAAGGCATCTTCGGCGTTGTGCTCAACGGAGGCACCGTAAAGCCGGGCGATATCATCGAGGTACTTAAGGTTGGCAACGGGACCTGCGAATACTCCCCCGCCGATGCAATCGCCGAAGTAGAAGAAGCGCGTCGCAACGGCACGCTGTAGTCGTCAATCCCCATGGCCGCCGGGATTCGGCCCGCCCAGGGCCACAGCGAACGGTAGCGAGCCGTGGCCCTGGCGAAGCTCGCATGCAGTCGGAACCGAAAAGCGGGAGGCAATATGAACTGTCTCCCGCTTCTTGTTTTATGCGGCGCTTGAACCCCATACTTTCCTTCCGAACAAATCGAGCAGTTCGGAATAGATGATGTTCTTGGTCAAATCGACCTTAATCGGAAGCTCAGCCCGGAACTTGCGCCCATCGGATTGCTTGATGAAAAGCACGACCGCATCTTTGCCCGGATGACTGCGAAGAATCTGCTGCAGCTGCTGCGAGCGAAGCGCGTTCATCTCACACGCATGCAGATGGATTTCAAGCTGGCTTGGCCCCATCTGCGACGCGTCGAAGGCAAGCCGCTCAACCTCGAACGCCATAATCTGGTCGCCACGATCAGAATGCTCGAACTTGCCGCGAACTTTCACGATGGCGTCTTGCTCCAAGGCGTCGGCGAAATCGTCGTACTTGAAACAGACTCCCTCGCAATGCCCCGTCGTATCCTCGAGCACGAAATTAGCCATCTTCTTGCCTTTTCTCGTGAGCTTCACTTGAACGCTCGTGATAAGGCCCGCGAACGTCGCGGAGTTGATATCGCCCTCGTGATCGGCCAAATCCCCCAAACGGAATTTCGTGATACGCCGCAACGCCGCCTCGTATTGGCGCAACGGATGATCGGAAACGTAAATCTTCAGAATCTCTTTTTCATAGGCCAAAAGCGTGCGCTTTTCCCACTCAACCCCATCGGGAGCGGGAACATCTTCAGCAAAACCCGCGTCGCTATCGTCCGAAAACATGTCGAACATGCTGACTTGTCCGGCGTCGCGGTCTTTCTGCCGTTTCGAGGCGCCCTCCAAAAGCGGCGTTTCCTCAATAAAGTACATGAGCTGCTTGCGCGTATAGCCCGTCGAATCAAAGGCTCCCGATTTGATGAGAGCTTCAAGCGTCTTGCGGTTGTAACACTTGGCATCGAGGCGATTCACGAAATCGTGCAAGCTCGAAAACGCCCCACCGCGCTCGCGTTCGGCAATAATCGCCTCGGCGACCGACTCGCCCACGCCACGAACGCCGGCAAGGCCGAAGCGAATCCCCTCGTCGAGCGGAGTGAATTCCAAATTCGACGAATTCACGTCGGGCGGCAAAACGGGAATGCCAGAATGCGTGCAGCTCGCGATATATTTGATGAGCTTATCGGCATTGCCCATATAGCTTGACAACACCGCAGCCATGTATTCGTGCGGGTAATACGCCTTTAGATACGCCGTGCGCATAACCAAGATGGCATATGCAGCCGAATGCGATTTATTGAAAGCGTACTTCGCGAACTTCTCGGCGTCGGACCAAATCTGGTTAGCAATCTCGAGCGAATAGCCGTTCTCGACCGCGCCATTGCACCAGTCGTCTTTCAGCTTCATCATCACGTCGAGTTTCTTTTTGCCCATGGCCTTGCGCAACTTATCGGCCTTTCCTGCCGAAAAGCCACTCATCACCATGGACACCTGCATGATCTGCTCCTGGTAGACCATGGTGCCATAGGTCTCTTCCAGAACAGGGCGAAGGCGATCGTCGTAATAATGCACGGCGGTTTTGCCGCTTGCAACCTTGATGTAGTCGTCAACCATACCGGACTCAAGCGGGCCCGGGCGATTCAGAGCGATGGACGCGACGATGTCAGAGAACCGGTGCGGTGGCAGACGGCCGAACAAGCTCACGTACAACGCGCCTTCGACCTGAAACAAGCCGTCCATATTGCCCGAACGCATAAGTTCGAAAGCCTTTGGGTCTTCCGTAGGAATTTCTTCAGGCACGATATCGATGCCGTAACGCTCTTTCACATTCCGGCATGCCCTCGAAAGCACGCCAAGCGTGCGCAGGCCAAGGAAGTCCATTTTCAGCAAACCCAGATCGGGCGTGTAATGGCCGTCGTATTGCGTGATAATGCCGCCACCCTTGGTGTCGCGCTTCATGGGGACGTGATCGGCCATAGGGTCTCGGCAAATGATAGTAGCGCATGCATGGACGCCCTCGCCTCGAACATTGCCTTCGATGGAGCGTGCCGCATCGACGACCTCTTTGGTTTCGGGCTCTTCGTTATACGCCTTCTTGAAATCGGGGTTTGCTTCAAGCGCCTTATCAATCGTTATGCCAAGCTCGTCGCCGACCATCTTGCACAAGCGATCGCCCACGCTATAGGGGTGTCCCAGCACGCGAGCGGCATCGCGGATGGCATTTTTCGCCTGGAGCTTGCCGAACGTGATAACGCCCGACACATGGTCTTCGCCATAGAAGTCTTTGATATGCTCAATGACTTCCTGGCGCCGCTCGTCTTCGAAGTCGACGTCGATATCGGGCATCTCCACGCGCTCGGGCGACAAGAAGCGCTCGAACAGCAAGCCGTTCGGCAAAGGGTCGAGGTCGGTAATGCCCATGGCATAGGTGCAAATGGCGCCTGCAGCCGAACCACGACCCGGGCCTACAGCGATGCCGTTTTCACGCGCCCAGCGAATGTATTCCTGCACAATAAGGAAGTATGCCGGAAAACCTTGCTGGATGATAACGCCTGCCTCGTACATATAGCGATCCCACGCGTCTTTCGGGATGGGCTCGCCGTAACGGCGTTTCAAGCCGTCTTCGCATTCCTTGCGAAACAAGGTCTCTTCGGTATAGCCATCGGGCAAAGGAAAGCGCGGCAGAATGGAGTCGCGCTCAAGTTCCACGTTGCACTTCTCGGCAACCTCCACCGTGGTGTCGCACGCCTCAGGAAAATCGCGCAAAGCCTCGCGCATCTCTTCCTCGGTCTTCATGTAGAACTGGTCGTTCGCGAACCTCATGCGGTTCTCGTCGTCCATGAGAGAGCCGGTTCCAATGCATAGCATGATGTCTTGAGCGCGAGCGTCTTCTTGGCGCAGATAGTGGAAATCGTTCGTGGCGATGGTCTTCAGGCCGAGCTTTTTCGCGATATCGCTCAAATGGCCGTTCATCTCGCGCTGAGTCATGCCGCCGTTGGTCGTGATTCCCTGGTCCTGCAGTTCAATATAGAAATCGCCCGGCGCATACAGCGACGAAAGCTTGCGGGCCCACGCCTCAGCCCCCTCGAAATCGCGCGCGTCGATACAGCGCGGAATAATGCCCGCAATGCACGCGCTCGACGCAATAACGCCCTCGGAATACCGCTTCAGCATGTCGAAGGTGGTTCGCGGCTTGTAATAGAAGTTGTCGCAATGCGATTCACTCACCAGATGAAGCAAGTTGTGGTAGCCTACGTTGTTTTTCGCGAGCAACACCATGTGATACAGACGCGATTTTACTTTCGTTCCGATTTCGGGGTCTTCGGTGAAATAAATCTCGCATCCATAAATAGGTTTGACCTTCTTGCCTGTCTCTTTCTCGACGGCATCGCACGCATCGCACAGCTCGGGCACGCCGCACATGACGCCGTGGTCGGTGATGGCCACGGCCGACATGTCCAAATCGGCTGCACGGCGCACCATATCCTTGATTTTGGTGGCGCCATCGAGCATGGAATATTCGGTATGGTTATGCAGGTGGACAAAAGCCATGCAGCCCTACCCCTTCCGTAAAATTACGAACAAATGAACGCTTTTAATACGATAGTTTTATCATAGCGACCAAGCTTGCGCAAGGGGCGCAGGACCTATGGAATTCGACGTTTACGACACCATTCTGAAATCGCGCATGAGCTCCCGCCGGTTCGCCTGCCCCGTTTTCCTCAAAATATTGTGCACGTGCACCTTTACCGTAGAAGCAGCCAAATTCAACTCGGTGGCTATGTTTTGATTATCCTTGCCTTCAAGCACGAGCCTGAGCACTTCGCTTTCCCTCGCAGACAACCCGTAGCGTTGCGCATAGCCCGCAAGCCCCGCGTTGATGAACTCGCCTACAGCGCCCTCGGCCTGCGCTGGCGGCTTCTCGAAATGAAGCGACAACAGCTTCCAGCAATACGGCGCGATGAATGCCGCCATGAGAAGCATGAGCGCATTTTCCGCAAAATTGCGCTCCGGGAAAAACGGCAGCGCGCCCGTCTCGACCAAAACCGGATCTATATAGAACAAGAAGATGATATTTTCCACAAGCACGCCAATACCAAGCGCCCATGCGCCGAAATAACAACCCCGATGGCGCCACATACGCTCTCGCCACTCCGAGCTCTGCCTTACATAATGAACGGCGATATACCCTAAAATCCAGGCCAAATACAGGCTGCGCATGCCATAGAAGACAAACAGGTGCATATTTCCCGAAGGGACCAGCAGCCAAATGAAGAAACTCGCCACCACGAAAGCCACTGCGGGTCCGAGCGTCAAAAGGCGGCGGCGCTCGCGAAACGACTCGCAAACCATGAGCCAAAACGCCGTGAACAAGCCGCAACCCGTCACGATGGAAACGGGCTGCGAGCCGATGAAGTAAACCGATTCGGGAACCTCGATAGCAACGCTGACCATGAAGTCGTCGAGAAAAACAAGCGTGACGTCAAAAAAATAAAAGAGGAAACCGATGCAAGCGAACATAAGCGGACGGCGATGGCTCACCAAATACGTCGACAAGCAAAGCGCGGAAGCCATGATGCTTACCAGCAAGATGATCAACGTGTAGTAGAACAAAACAACCAGTCCCATGACGCTCCCCTTGGCGATCAGCGACGTCCTCGATCGATTCCATTGTAAGGCATTCGGCCACTGCAGCTGCCTCGCTTGCCAACAACCGCATCCCCATAACGGCAAACGGGCGACTACACCCAAGATACACCCTCGCTTAACCGTGATTAGACATCGCCCGTCGCGCGTATGCGGCCTTATTCTTCAGTCAGAGGATGCCGAACGAAACGTCACGGCCAACGCGCGCGGCAGCGCAAAAAATGGCGACTGAGCGCATTTTGCTTGGCGGGCAAACGAACCCAAACATTCCACGCGCAGGCAGACAACCGATCGGCATATCCCAAGAGAGAGGGGCGTTGGGCGATAAAGCACCGACCCCGCGTCGCAAGGAGGAAATTATGGCCGAAGCAACTATGGCGAAGCCCAAGGGGACAAGCGCTCCGCCGAAAAAGAAATTCAAGCTAAGCTTTCCCACTGCATTCACCATCCTGTTCGTAATCACCATCCTGGCCGTCATTGCAACTTGGTTCATTCCGGCGGGCGCGTATTCCAAAGTCGCCTACGTGGCCGATTCCGGAGTATTCCAAATCACCGAGCCAAACGGCGATGTGCGCACCATAGAGGGAACCGAAGAGGCGTTTCGCGCAGACCCTGAGCTCGCCGACATGAAAATCGATGTCAATCAGTTCCTCAACGGGGCCATCACGAAAGCCATCTCGGTGCCCGGAACCTATACCGAGCTTGAATCGCAGCCCATGGGCGTGACCGACGTGTTCACCTCCATGGTCAACGGAACCATCAATGGCGTCGATATCATGGTGTTCATTTTGGTTCTTGGAGGCCTCATCGGAGTGGTGAACGCTTCCGGCGCTTTCGAAAGCGGCCTTGTCGCGCTCACGAAGAAAACCAAAGGGCGAGAATTCGCACTCGTTTTCCTGGTAAGCGTACTCATGGTTTTAGGCGGAACGACATGCGGCCTTGAAGAGGAAGCTGTTGCCTTCTACCCCATCCTCGTGCCTATCTTCTTGGCGCTCGGATACGACTCCATCGTAAGCGTTGGCGCGATCTTCCTCGCAGGATCTATGGGCACCACGTTTTCGACCATCAACCCATTCTCGGTCGTCATCGCGTCGAACGCCGCAGGTGTCATTTGGACCGAAGGCATCACGTGGCGTATCATCGGCTGCGTCGTGGGCTGCTGCGTGGTCGTTGGATATCTGTATTGGTATTGCAAGAAAATCAAGGCGAACCCCGAGTTCAGCTACACCTACGAAGACCGCGAGAAATTCGCGAAGCTCTACGCAACGCACGACCCCGATTCTAGCGATATCAAGCCTTTCGACTGGAAGCGCAAGCTCATCCTTATCCTCTTCGTCTCGGCATTCTTCATCATGGTTTGGGGCGTTGTGAGCCAGGGCTGGTGGTTCCCGCAGATGGCCGCATCGTTTCTTGCCGTGGCCATTGTGTGCATGTTCCTGTGCGGGCTCGATGAGAAAACCGTCACCGATGCCTTCATCAGCGGCGCATCGAGCCTGGTTGGCGTCTCGCTGATCATCGGTTTGGCCCGTGGCGTAAACATGATCATGGAAAACGGCCTTATCTCCGACACGCTGCTGTATTGGGCCACCAACCTTGTGTCGGGCATGTCGGGTCCGCTGTTCATCCTCATGATGATGGTGATATTCTTCCTGCTCGGCTTCATCGTACCGTCGTCTTCTGGCCTGGCCGTTTTGGCTATGCCGATTCTAGCGCCACTCGCCGACACCGTCGGAATCGACCGCTCCATCGTGGTTTCCGCCTACAACTGGGGCCAGTACGCGATGCTCTATCTCGCTCCCACTGGACTCGTTATGGCAACGCTCACCATGTTGGATATGAAGTATTCACACTGGGTGAAGTTCGTCTTGCCCATGGTTGGATTCCTGTTCGTGTTCGGCGGAGCCCTGCTCGTGATTCAGGTCATGGTCGGCGCGTAAGCCAGCTGGCAAACCGCTTACTCGTATCGCCCACGTTTCTACCCTGTCGTGCGGCGAGTCGCCATCTGTCCCACCCATGGGACAAACCCAAAGAGGCCGCCCTTCCCCTGGGCGGCCTCTTCTCGTATATGGGGGATATGAGGGCACTGTGGGTGGGTCAAAGGGACAGTCCCTTTGACCCACCCCACTTGCCATGGTTACTTCAACGCGCTGCACACCATCACGAGATAGCGGCCCATAGCACGAAGGAAGGCACAGCGGCTTTGCGCGGCGAGCTCATCGGAAAGCCAGCGGGCGTAGTCCCTGACGAACGACCGAGCAAAGCAACCGCAGTCGTCGGGACGAACGGAAAATCCCTCGGGCACCTTGATGGCGCGTGCGTTCGCCAGGCAGAGGTATTCCATGAATTCGCAGACCGAGCCGATATGGTCGAGCGGGTCGTTCGCCTGGCCGCCCGCCACGTCTTTGCCGATGCCGCGCGACTTCATGAACCGCTCCATCTCGACCGACGTGCGCCCCAAAAACAGCACGCCCACCGAACCCTTCCGCTCCGATTCGCGCACGCCCACAAAAGGAGTGATCGCCGGGCCGTGTTCCCCCACGAAAAGCCGCGTATGCTCTTGCAAAATCTCGTGGTAAAGCGCCTCTGGCTCACAACCGGCATATGCCCCGATCGTCTCGACAACTTCGCACGCCTCCGGCTCATCAAGACCAAGGGCGTCGCACTGGCGCGCAAGCTCGTCGGCGAACTCGCCCGAGCACAGCGCCTCGACCGCGCTTTTCGCGGGCGGCAAAAACGCCACAGAAAGAAGCTCCCACGCAGATGCGAGGGCCATCAGGCGTTCATCGCGTTCGACTGTCATCATCGCCCCTTCCGGCTGGCGCGAGGCACCCCCCGCGCCAGCCACGTTCCAGAAATCTATACGAGGTAGTACACGCACGGCTCCGTGCCCACGTCGGTGTTGAACTGCTGGTATTCGCGTTCGGCAAGCACCTTCGAGATTTCGGAGTCGGGGTCGTCCACATCGCCGAAGTAGCGCGCATAGGCGAAGCATATGTCGACGCACGCCGGGCGCTCGCCGCGGTCAATTCGCTCGACGCAGAACGTGCACTTCTCAACGGCGTCGTCGATATGCTTGCGCACGCGCGCGTCGCCCACCTCGAAATCGAGCGCCCACGTGGGGTTTTGCACATGCGTGCGCACACCTTCGTACGGGCAGGCCTGCATGCAGCTCTCGCACCCGATGCACGATTCGTAGTCGACCTCGACGATGCCGTCTTCGCGTTGGGTCGTGGCGCCCGTCGGGCAGGCCGCCATGCACAGCGGCCGCTTGCAGTGCTGACACGACATCGTGTAGAACGACATGTCCAGCTCGTTGGGATACACGCCGCCCGGCGTATAGAAGTGCTCCCCGCCCGTGGTTTTGCATTTGTTCCACCAAACGGTGTCGGGCAGATTGTGCTCCTGCTTGCACGCCATCGCGCAGCGGTTGCACGAAACGCATCGAGCAAGGTCGATGGCCATCGCATACCTGGTCATAGTTACTCGCCTTCCTTATACAGCTCAACCTCGCACAGCCAGTCGTTGAAATTCGCGTTCGACGACGGCTCGTCCAGATAATGGCCGGTGAGGCTTTGCGCGTACCCGTCGATGTACTCGTCCCAAAGGAAGCCGTGCGGCGTCCACACCGATTCCCGCTGGATGCCCTTGGTGACGACCGCCTTCATAACGGCGAACCCGTGGTCGTTGTAGATTTTCACGGTGTCGCCCGTCTTGATGCCGCGCGCCGCCGCGGCCTCTTCATGGATGCGGCAGAACGGCTTGCCGTCGACGGTTCGCAGCTCATCGAGCCAGGGGTTGTGCGCATGGTGCGTCTGGCCGTGGTACATGTCGTGGCTCGAGAACCCGTAAAGCGGGTACTTCTCGCGCAGCGGATTGTCGGCATAGCTTTCGGCATTGCGCTCGTACGTCGGCAGCTTTTGGGCGACCGTGAACGTTTGGCCGTAGTCGAAGCGAGGCACGAGGTTTTCGATATAGAACTCGGTGCGCGCGAATTTATTCATCTCCATCGTCGACAGCGATGCGGGCATGTAGTCCCTCATGATGAGGCCCTTTTCGTTATAGTCGTCGTACGACACGCCCGCCGCAATATTCTCGGGGGTATCGAGATACGCGCGCAGGTATTCCTCATCGCTTTTCGGGTACAAATCGTCGTAGCCCATCGCCTTCGCTATGCCCCTGAAGATGTCTATGTCGGGCTTGGCCTCGCCGAGCGGCTCGACGGCCTTCTTCAGCAGGAAGCCCATCGCGAAATCGGTCATCTCGAAGGTCATCGTCACGGGCAGCACGAGGTCGCTGTAGTGCGCGGTCGTCGTCATGAACTGCTCGGCCGTCACGATGAAATCGATGTTCTTCCACGCCTCAACCATGCCGTTCGGGTCGCATGCGTTGTCGAGCTGGTTCACGCCCATGTTGTACAGGCAATTGATCTTGTAGTTCTTGCCGTGCCACTCGCCGCCATTTTTGAAAATGTCGATGAGGTATTCGCCCGGGAACAAATCGTTCGTTTTGGCATCTTCGACCTCGAGGTCTTCGAGGTTCTCTTTGACGGGCATCGCGTAGATCGACGAGGCGGCAGCCTGCGGCGCATTGTAGCCCGCCCCGGCGATGCCGACGTTTCCGGTGACCGACGCCAACAGCGGCATGGCCGTATACACGTGCCACGATGTGTATGTGTGCTCGATGCCCCAGTCCATGGCGAAATACACGGGGCCCACCGTGGCGCACATTGTCGCAAGCTTTTCGATCTGGCTCGCCTCGATACCGCATTCGGCGGCCGCGAATTCGACCGTGAAGGGCTTGATGTTCTCGAGGGCCGCATCGTAAACCGTTTTCAACGATGCGCCATCATGCTCGCGCGTGCCATGAATCGCGGGGTTCGTCGCCATCGTGTGCGCGACAAACCCGTTCGCGTCTTCATCCCACACGACCGGCTGGTCGATTCCGTCTTCGCCCGGCTCTTCGCCGAGGTCGCTCTGCCTCAGGTACATTCCGTCGTCTTTCAGCAGAAACGGCGCGACCGACTTCGTCTTCAGGTATTCGGTATTCTCGAGGCCGTTGTCGACGATATAGTTCACCATGGCGCACATGAGCGCCGCATCGGTTCCGACGCGCACGGGAAGCCACATGTCCGACTTCGCGGCGGGCGCCGTGTAGAGGGGGTCGATCACGACGAGCTTGGCGCCCTTCGATTTCGCCTCGCAGATATAGTCCCACGTACCCTTGCTGTTGCCCGCATCGACGGGGTTGTGCCCCCACAAGACGATGGTCTTCGAGTTCGCCAAGTCTTCCGAAGTCGCCGAAGGAAACGCCATGAGCGTCCACATAAAGTAAATGCCCGCCATGTCGTTGCCCGTCGAGAGCAGCGTGGCGCCCGTCTTCTTCATGAAACGCGTGAAGCCGACGCCCGACGAGAACAGGGGCTGGTTACTCATCTGGCACGTGTAGCCGCTCAGCCAGCGCCCATGGCAACCCGATCCGTTGCATACGGCGAGCGACTGCGGGCCGTCTTTCTCGATGGTCTGTGTGAATTTCTCGCCGATAAGCTTGAACGCCTCGTCCCACGAGATGCGTTCCCAATTGTCGCTTCCGCGCTCCCCTTTTTGCAGCATGGGATAACGCACGCGGTGCTGCCCGTAAATGCGCGCGGGATTGGCGAGCCCTCGCACGCATCCGCCCTGGACGCCGCGCTCGCTTTTCGCGTGCGTCACGGGAACCGTTTTGACGACCCTGCCATCGCGCACCGTGGTTTCAAGGCGGCACGACGATCCGCCGCAATTGCCTCGGCAGGCGCTGTACACGATTTGCTCTTCGACCGCGGCCGAATTGCTCTCTTCGTCTTTCTTTGAACGCGGCGCGCACGACGACATTGCCGGTGCCACCGCCAATGCGCCCGCCGCCAGCGAGCTTGTTTTCAGAAACGACCTGCGGGTAATCGTTTTCCCTGAAGTGTTCATATCTCCCCTTTCGCGTTGCCGCAAGGACGCGGCGCGGGGGGATTGGTTGGGAGGGCCTCGCGCGCGAACCTTGCATAACCACTGTAAAATCCGCGATAATCTGGGGGAATAATCAACAATTTGCCAATGCGTAAAGCGTTGGATTACACCAACGCGCCGCCAAAGGAGCCGCCATGGAAATTGAAACCCTTCGATATTTTGTGGCGCTCCACGACAGCCCGTCGCTGTCGAAGGCGGCCCAGCGATGTTTCATCAGTAAGCAGGGCCTCGGAAAGGCGATGACCGCGCTCGAAGAGGAACTCGGCGTCTCGCTTCTGGAACGCTCCCATGCCGGGATCGCGTTCACCGAACAGGGAAAGCACTTCTTCGGCGTGGCGAGCCGCATCATCGACACGTTCGACCAAGGCGTGCTGTCATTTCCCTCGCCGAAAGCAAAAACGGCCTCGCAGCATTGCATCGTCTCGACGCCCTATATCATGCAGGCGACCGCCATCGCCCAAAACGCCACGGGTGTCCTGAGCTCAACGAGGCTCGAAGAGCTCCCCTTCACGTCTATCATCAAAAGGCTCGAAAACACCGATGAGACAGGCATCTTCGGATGCGAGATTTTTCCGGAAAGCATGCGCGAGGTGCAGGAGCGCGACCTTATTTTCAAGCCTTTCTCGCATGCGAGCGTCGGCGTGCTTTGGAACCCCGATGCGTTCAATTTCCACCCCGAGGTGTCCGCCGAGGCTCTTTCGGACGTGCCGCTGTCCACAAGCTCGATCAGATCGATGACGAAGCTCTACGAAAACGCGTTCGCGCGATTCCCGCTCGAGAATATCCGCCTGCGAACGAGCAACCTTCTGGCCATCTTCGATGGCGCGCTTTCGGGCGTCATGTGCGGGATCATCGACACCTATATGCTCGATATCCTGCTCTACGCCAAACCCGACGAGATGCGCAAACTGCGGTTTTCGCTTCTCGATGCACCCGACACGTCGTTCTCAATCGGGTTCCTCTATCGCCGCGATGCGAAAATCTCGCCGCGCGACACGCGCTACATGAACGAGTCGAACGCATTCCATTACGGCCTGATGCAACAACGGAAAAAGTTTCTCTCGCTGTAGGGTAGGTGGGTCAAAGGGACAGCCCCCTTGACCCAGTTTGCGAGTTGACTACCGGTTCCCGATATCTTTCGACAAGGTGGGTCAAGGGGACTGTCCCTTTGACCCACCTTGGCCCAGGACCAGACAGAGAGATGTCACATTCGCACCAAAGTCAGCGAGCGGCAATCTGGCGAGTGCAGTTCGGGCGCGCGCAAGGCGACGCGTACTTCGGTATGCAAGCCGCAGCGCAAACCCGAAATGCGCCGCCAGATTGCCGCACAGCGTCGGCGGTGAGCGTCGTTCGTTAGAACGGCGCAACCTCATTCGCCGTGGGCTTTGCGCTTTTCTTGGTACATCGCTTTGTCGGCGAGCTCGTAGGCGCGACGGAAGGAAAGCTCGCCGCCATAGACGGTGCACGAGCCGAACGACACGCTCAGCGTCAGTTGGTCGTCGCTCGCGTCGGCGAGGCCTTGCCTGATTGCCTCCACAAGCTCGTCGGCCGCCTTCTTCGGCGTATGCGGGCACACGATGAGGAATTCGTCACCGCCGACGCGCATCGCGAAACATTCGTTCGGCAAGCTCTCGGAAATCACCTTCGCCACGCGCTGCAGCAACAGGTCGCCGAATTCGTGGCCGAGCGTGTCGTTCGTGCGCTTGAGGTAATTGCAGTCGGCCATAATGAGGCTCACCGGATAATCGCCCGCACGCGCGAAATCACCGTCGCGCGACTCCATGTAATTGCGGTTGTACAGCCCTGTGAGGCGGTCCTTATAGGTGAGCTCCTGCGCGCGCTTCACTTCCTCGGCCGCACGAAGCTGTTCTTGCATGTAAGCGATGCGCTCCTTGTCGTGATTGCGGCGAATAAGCAGCAACACGAGCGAAATCGCCAAGCATACCGCAAAGCACGTCGCAAGCACGCCCGCGCGGTCGGTGAACACCTCGGCCGCGGGATACGCGATATAGAACGTATAGTTCTTGTAGGCGCTGCGCGTGCCGAACCAGACGCCGCCGTTTGCCGTCGTACGCGTGAGCTTGTCGTCGGTCCATGCGCCCGCTGCCTGCAGAAGCGGCACTTCCGACACCTGGGCACCTTGAATCGTCGAATCGTTCGACGAGAGCACCAAATCGCCGTCGGCAATGGCAATAACCGGGTCCTCATTGAAGGAAACGTTCTCGAGCAGGCCCGCGACCGTGTAATCGTAGGGATCGTCGACGATCTTCACCGACGACTCGTAGCAGAGAATCAGCCCGCCGTTGTACGCGGCAATCACGTAGTTATACGGCACATCGTCGATGACAGCCGACGCGGCATAGGTTTTATCGGGATTCTCGGCGATGTTCGATACGGCACGCATACTCAGCACATCGGCCCACATCGCATGCGAGTCTTTGTCGTCCATATCCGCATGCGACACCTCGTTGCCCGTTGCATCGAGCACAAGCAAGCCGCCAATATGCTCGGCGCGAATGAAGCGCGAAAGGAACTCGCCGTCGTTAATCTGCTCGGGCGCAATGAATTCCTCAAGCCCGTTGACCGTATCAAGCAGGCTCTGCTGCGCATCCGCAAGATTTCCGCTTTCGTACATGTCGTATTTCTTGCAGTTCTCCTCGAGAAACGAGGACACCTTGGTCGAAAGCGAATAGGCATAATCGATTTCCTGCCGCTCAACGATGAAATTCACCACGGCGAGCACCGCGATCGATGCCACGACCATCGCGACGACGATGCCGCCGATGCCTTTTGACAGCTGGGAACTCCGTTGATCCAGGGCGCGTTTATTCTCCATCGGCTTCACCTTCGTTCGACGACTCGTCGAGCCCGTACGACGATGCGATTGCAGCAATCGTCCCGTCGGCCTTCATCGAAGCGAGCGCATCGTCGAGCGCAGTCAAGTTCGTTCCCGAATACTCTTTCGGGAACGCAACCGCAAGGTCGACCCGCGCTATACTGCGGTCGAGAAAACGATAGGCACCCGGATATTTGTCGATGAGCCCCTGCAAAGCGAATTCATGGCTCACGAGCGCATCGCTGTACGATTTGATGAACGAAGCCTCGGCCATGGAATAGGTGCTGTAGGAATGCACGCGGTCGATGGCGCTCTCGTCGCTCGCCGCATACCCGAACACGATTTTCTCGGCAAGCGAATTGGCGCGCACGGCTATCCCGCCTGGCCCAGAGAAATCATCGAGCGACGTTGCGGGCGAGCGCGTCGAAACCAGCACCGCGAGGTTGCTTTGCAAATAGGAATCGGTCCAAGCGTATTCGTCTTCACGGCCGTCCTTCGCGAACGCCGTCCACAGGCAGTCGACAGAGCCGTCGGCAAGATACGTATCCCTATCGCCCCAGCTGATAGGCACGAACACGGGCTTCAGGCCTGCACGTTTGCATGCTTCGGTCGCGATATCGGCATCGATGCCCGTATAGTTGCCGTCGCGCCCCATATAAAAGAAAGGTTCAAGCGCGTCGACGCCGATGCGGATTTCAGGAAGGTTGTCCTTGGCTTCTTCGGCCGCGTTATCGGAATGCGCGCACGCCGCCAATGCGAAACACGCGACCGCGCACGCGAGCACCGTCGCCAAACGCTTTCCCCATACACCCATGTTTGCCCCGCCTCAATTGCCGAATGATACGCGCAGGCACGTTGTCTATTCACCCAGCGCGATGGGACTGCGGCGGAAATCCTGGACCAAAAGAGGACCAGGAGGACCACGAGGATGTACAGCGCAGA
>CAVGRL010000001.1:0-85 GCA_963631715.1 Bacteroidaceae bacterium | reverse complement strand
GTGTTAGCGCTAACGTAAAAACAGCCATTTGGGACTGCGGTGGAAATCCTGGACCAAAAGAGGACCAGGAGGACCACGAGGATGT